>WQWY01000009.1 GCA_009785115.1 Micrococcales bacterium | reverse complement strand
TCGTTCGGTCATCACGCCGGACTTCCTCGGCCACACCTTCGCCGTGCACGACGGCCGCAAGCACGTCCCGGTGTTCGTCACCGAGTCGATGGTCGGCCACAAGCTCGGCGAGTTCGCCCCGACTCGCATGTTCCGCGGGCACGAGAAGGACGACCGGAAGGGCCGTCGCCGCTGACGCGGCGCGGGCCCACCGAAGAAAGGACAGCGATGGAAGCCATGGCGAAGGCGCGGTTCGTCCGCGTCACGCCCATGAAGGCTCGGCGCGTCGTCGACCTCGTGCGCGGAAAGAACACCGAAGAGGCGGTCGCGGTGCTGAAGTTCGCACCGCAGGCCGCCAGCGAGCCGGTGCTCAAGGTGGTCCAGTCGGCGGTCGCGAACGCCCGTGAGGGCGCGCGGCGCGACAGCCAGCGCTTCGACGAGTCTGCGCTGTACATCAGCGAGATCTACGTCGACGAGGGCCCGACGCTCAAGCGTTTCCGGCCTCGCGCCCAAGGCAGGGCCGGTCGGGTCTTCAAGCGCACCAGCCACATCACGGTGGTCGTCGCCGAGCGCGAGACCGCTGCCTCGAAGGGAAGGGCCCGCTAGTGGGACAGAAGGTCAACCCGCTCGGGTACCGCCTGGGCATCACCACCGACCACCGCAGCCGGTGGTTCGCCGACTCGACCAAGCCGGGCCAGCGCTACCGCGACTACGTCCGTGAGGACGTGCAGATCCGCAAGCTGATGAGCACGGGTCTGGAGCGCGCCGGCATCGCCAAGGTCGAGATCGAGCGCACCCGCGACCGCGTCCGGGTCGACATCCACACCGCCCGGCCGGGCATCGTCATCGGCCGTCGCGGCGCGGAGGCCGACAGGATCCGTGGCGAGCTCGAGAAGCTCACGGGCAAGCAGGTGCAGCTCAACATCCTCGAGGTGAAGAACCCGGAGATCGAGGCTCAGCTGGTCGCCCAGGGCATCGCCGAGCAGCTCGCGAGCCGCGTCTCCTTCCGCCGCGCCATGCGCAAGGGCATCCAGTCCGCGCAGCGGGCCGGCGCCAAGGGCATCCGGGTGCAGGTCTCTGGCCGCCTCGGTGGCGCGGAGATGAGCCGCACGGAGTTCTACCGCGAGGGTCGCGTGCCGCTGCACACCCTGCGCGCCAACATCGACTACGGCTTCTTCGAGGCCCGCACCACCTTCGGCCGCATCGGCGTGAAGGTGTGGGTCTACAAGGGCGACGTGACCGAGCGCGAGTGGGCCCGTGAGCAGGCCGCCGCACCGCGTCCGTCGCGCGGCCCGCGTGGCGACCGTCCCGAGAGGGGCGGCCGTGGCGGAGGCGGCGGTCGTGGTCGGGGCGGCGCACCCGCCACCGAGCGGGAGACGGCACCTGCTGCCGCCGCCCCCGCAGCCGAGGCCCCCGCGGCCGAGACCGGGACGGAGGGCTGAGACCATGCTGATCCCACGCAGGGTCAAGCACCGCAAGCAGCACCACCCTGGCCGCTCCGGCGCCGCCAAGGGGGGCACCCAGATCGCCTTCGGTGACTTCGGCATCCAGGCTCTGGAGCCCGCCTACGTCACCAACCGGCAGATCGAGGCCGCCCGTATCGCGATGACCCGCCACATCAAGCGTGGCGGGAAGGTGTGGATCAACATCTACCCCGACCGTCCGCTGACCAAGAAGCCCGCCGAGACCCGCATGGGTTCAGGTAAGGGTTCTCCGGAGTGGTGGGTCGCCAACGTCAAGCCCGGCCGGGTCATGTTCGAGCTGGCCGGTGTCCCTGAGGAGCTCGCTCGCGAGGCCATGCGCCGCGCGCAGCACAAGCTCCCGATGAAGACACGTTTCGTCGTGCGTGAAGGAGGTGCTGGCTGATGGCCATCGGGTCCAAGGAGCTCATGCCTGCCGAGCTCGACGCCTTCGACGACGACAAGCTGGTCGCCGAGCTCAAGAAGGCCAAGGAAGAGCTGTTCAACCTGCGTTTCCAGTCGGCCACCGGCCAGCTGGAGTCGCACGGTCGCCTCCGGGCGGTCAAGCGCGACATCGCGCGGATCTACACGGTCCTGCGCGAGCGCGAGCTCGGCATCCGTACTGCCCCCAGCGCGAGCGAGTGAGGACGATGAGCGCGAACGACGAGAAGGCTGCCACGAAGCCCGTGAAGGCTGAGGCCGAGACGAAGGCCGCCGCGACCAAGAAGACGGCCGCCACCAAGACGGCTGCGACCAAGGCCACGGCCACGAAGGCCGCTGCCGCCAAGGCTGAGCCCAAGGCCGCCGCGGCCACGAAGGCCGCTGCTGCCACGGACGCGACCACGGCTGAGACCGAGCAGCGTCCCTACCGCAAGACCCGCCGTGGCTACGTCGTCAGCGACAAGATGCAGAAGACGATCGTGGTCGAGGTCGAAGACCGGGTGAAGCACCCGCTGTACGGCAAGGTCATGCGCCGCACCTCCAAGGTGAAGGTGCACGACGAGCTCGACACCGCCGGCATCGGTGACCTCGTGGTCATCATGGAGACCCGACCGCTGTCAGCGACCAAGCGGTGGCGCCTGGTCGAGATTCTCGAGAAGGCCAAGTAAACCGCTGCTGCCCTCGACGGGCAGCGGCTTCGCACACCAACCGTTCGGCCAGGCTCGGTAGCACGAGAACCGGCCAGACGAGGAGCAAGCAATGATCCAGCAGGAGTCGCGGCTTCGGGTCGCCGACAACACCGGTGCCAAGGAGATCTTGTGCATCCGGGTGCTCGGCGGCTCCGGGCGGCGCTACGCCGGCATCGGTGACGTCATCGTCGCCACCGTCAAGGACGCGATCCCGGGCGGCAACGTCAAGAAGGGCGACGTCGTGAAGGCGGTCATCGTGCGCACCGCCAAGGAGCGCCGCCGCCCGGACGGCTCGTACATCAAGTTCGACGAGAACGCCGCGGTGATCCTCAAGAACGACGGGGAGCCGCGCGGCACCCGCATCTTCGGCCCGGTGGGCCGCGAGCTGCGTGAGAAGAAGTTCATGAAGATCATCTCGCTGGCTCCGGAGGTGCTGTGATGGCGAAGATCAAGAAGGGCGACCTCGTCGTCGTGATCTCCGGCCCTCGTAAGGACCGGGGCAAGCAGGGGCGGGTCCTCGAGGTGCTCACCGAGCGCCAGCGCGTGATCGTCGAGGGCATCCACCGGGTGACCAAGCACACCAAGGCGGGCACGACGGCACGGGGCACCCGCACCGGCGGCATCGAGACGATCGAGGCCCCGATCCACATCAGCAACGTGATGCTGGTCGACCCGGAGACCAAGAAGGGCACCCGGGTCGGCTACCGCCACGAGCAGGTCGAGCGCGACGGCCGCACGAAGACCGTCAAGGTCCGGGTCGCCAAGCGCTCTGGGAAGGACGTGTGATGGCCACCACCGTAGAGGCCCCGGCGGTTCCCCGCCTGAAGACCAAGTACGTCGACGAGGTCAAGCCCGCGCTCATGGAGCAGTTCGGGCACACCAACGTCCACCAGGTCACCAGGCTGGTCAAGGTCGTCGTCAACATGGGTGTGGGGGAGGCCGCGAAGGACTCCAAGCTCATCGAGGGTGCGATCCGCGACCTGACCCAGATCACCGGCCAGAAGCCGGCGGTGACCAAGGCTCGTCGGTCCATCGCCCAGTTCAAGCTGCGCGAGGGGATGCCGATCGGCGCCCACGTCACGCTGCGCGGGGACCGGGCCTGGGAGTTCCTGGACCGGTTGCTGTCGACCGCGCTGCCGCGCATCCGCGACTTCCGCGGGCTGTCGGACCAGCAGTTCGACGGTCACGGCAACTACACCTTCGGGCTCACCGAGCAGTCGGTGTTCCACGAGATCGACCAGGACAAGATCGACCACGTCCGGGGCATGGACATCACGATCGTCACCACTGCGACCACGGACGAGGAGGGGCGTGCGTTCTGCAAGCTCCTCGGGTTCCCGTTCAAGGAGAACTGAGATGGCCAAGACCGCTCTGGTCAACAAGGCGGCCCGCAAGGCCAAGTTCGCGGTGCGCGCCTACACCCGCTGCCAGCGGTGCGGCCGGCCGCGCTCGGTGTACAAGAAGTTCGGCCTGTGCCGGGTGTGCGTGCGCGAGATGGCGCACCGCGGCGAGCTGCCCGGCGTGACGAAGAGCAGCTGGTAACCGACAGACCCCCGACGCCGGAAGGTCCCCGACGAGGGATACCCCCGGCAGGAAAGGCAGACGCCTGAGATGACGATGACCGACCCGATCGCCGACTACCTGACGCGGATCCGCAACGCGAACTCCGCCCACCACGAGTCGGTGGTCATCCCCTATTCCAAGATCAAGGCCCGGATCACCGAGATCCTGCTGGCCGAGGGTTACATCTCCGGCTGGACCACGCAGGACGCGGCGGTCGGCAAGGAGCTGGTGATCACCCTCAAGTACGGCGCGGACCGGCAGCGTGCGCTCGCCGGGGTGAAGCGTGTGTCCAAGCCGGGCCTCCGGGTCTACGCGAAGTCCACCAACCTGCCGAAGGTGCTCGGCGGCCTGGGCGTGGCGATCCTGTCCACGTCGTCGGGGCTGCTCACCGACAAGCAGGCCGGCAAGCAGGGCGTGGGCGGGGAAGTCCTCGCCTACGTCTGGTGACCGGACAAGACAAGGAGATCTGACATGTCGCGAATCGGCAAGATCCCCGTCCCGGTGCCAGCGGGCGTGGACGTCACCATCGACAACGACCTGGTCACGGTGAAGGGCCCCAAGGGGACCCTGACGCAGACGGTGCCCGCACCGATCGCGGTCGCCCGTGACGACGCGGGTGCCCTCGTGGTCACCCGTCCTGACGACGAGCGCACCTCGCGCTCGCTGCACGGCCTGACCCGCACCCTGCTGGCCAACATGGTCGTCGGGGTGACGGAGGGCTACGCCAAGAAGCTCGAGATCGTCGGCACCGGGTACCGCGTGCAGGCCAAGGGCTCGGACCTCGAGCTCGCTCTGGGCTTCAGCCACCCGGTCGCTGTCAAGGCACCGGCGGGCATCACGTTCACCGTCGAGTCGCCCACGAAGATCACCGTGGCGGGCATCGACAAGCAGCAGGTGGGAGAGGTCGCCGCCAACATCCGCAAGATCCGCAAGCCGGAGCCGTACAAGGGCAAGGGCGTGCGCTACGCGGACGAGGTCGTGCGCCGCAAGGTCGGAAAGGCTGGTAAGTGATGGCCGTCTCCATCATGGGCAAGGGCAAGCAGGTCGCCCGCAAGCGTCGCCACCTGCGGCTGCGCAAGAAGATCGTCGGCACCGCTCAGCGGCCCCGGCTGGTGGTCTCCCGCTCCTCGCGGCACATCACCGCTCAGGTCGTCGACGACGGGATCGGCCAGACGCTGGCCTCGGCCTCGACCATCGAGTCCGGCCTGCGGGACCTGGAAGGCGACAAGACGGCCAAGGCGAAGCGGATCGGCGAGATCGTCGCCGAGCGTGCCAAGGCCAAGGGCATCGAGGCGGTCGTGTTCGACCGCGGCGGCAACAAGTACCACGGCCGGGTGGCCGCGGTGGCCGACGGCGCCCGCGAGGGAGGGCTGTCCCTGTGATCGCTAAGGACACGAAGAACGTGAGGACCATCTGATGGCTGCTCCTGCTCGTAACAGCACCGGGGCCCAGGGCTCCGGCGGCGACCGTCGCGACGGCGGACGTCGTGAGGGCGGGCGGCGTGGTGACGCCGCCGAGAAGAGCCAGTACCTGGAGCGCGTGGTGACCATCAACCGGGTCGCCAAGGTCGTCAAGGGTGGCCGCCGCTTCAGCTTCACCGCGCTGGTCGTCGTCGGCGACGGCGACGGCACGGTGGGTGTCGGCTACGGCAAGGCCAAGGAGGTGCCCGCGGCGATCGCCAAGGGTGTGGAGGAGGCGAAGAAGAACTTCTTCCGCGTCCCGCGCGTCCTCGGCTCCATCCCGCACCCCGTCCAGGGCGAGGCCGCCGCTGGTGTCGTGTTCTTGCGTCCGGCGTCGCCGGGTACCGGTGTGATCGCCGGTGGCCCGGTGCGCGCGGTGCTGGAGTGCGCCGGGGTCCACGACGTGCTGAGCAAGTCGCTCGGCTCGTCCAACTCGATCAACATCGTCCACGCGACCGTGGCCGCGCTCAAGATGCTCGAGCAGCCGGAGCGGGTCGCGGCCCGCCGTGGGCTGCCGACCGACCACGTCGTGCCCGCGGCGATCTTGCGTGCTCAGGCCTCGGCCAAGGCCGCGGCGGCCGAGCCCGCGAAGACAGGTGCGTGATGGGCAAGCTCAAGATCACCCAGAAGAGGTCCGCCATCGGCGGCAAGAAGAACCAGCGCGACACGCTGCGCACGCTCGGCCTGAAGCGGATCGGCCGGACGGTCATCAAGGAAGACCGTCCGGAGGTTCGCGGCATGGTAGCGACCGTGGCGCACCTGGTCGCGGTCGAGGAGGTGGAGTGATGGCCGAGGAGAAGGACGAGGCCACCAAGCCCGCGCCCAAGGCTGCCAAGGCCGAGGCACCGGCGAAGGCGGACGCGCCGGCGAAGGCCGCCGCACCGAAGAAGGCCACGGCCGCGAAGGCCGAGCCCAAGAAGGCTGCGGCGCCGAAGGCCGCGCCGGCCAAGGCTGAGGCGTCGGACGCTCCGGCGAAGAAGGCTACGACGAAGGCGGCTTCTACGAAGGCCGCGGCCGCGAAGGCCACGCCTGAGAAGGCCGAGTCTGAGAAGGCAGAGCCGGCCGCCGCCAAGGCGACCGCCTCGAAGGCCGCGCCTGCGAAGGCCAAGAAGCCGGCCGCGTCGAAGGCCAAGGCTGAGGCGTCCGAGAAGGCCGTCGCCACCCAAGGGCACGGTGGCACCCTGCGGGTCCACCACCTGCGCCCGGCTCCCGGTGCCCACAAGCCCAAGATCCGGGTCGGTCGTGGTGAGGGCTCCAAGGGCAAGACCGCCGGCCGTGGCACCAAGGGCTCCAAGGCCCGCAACCAGATCCCGGCCCGTTTCGAGGGCGGGCAGACGCCGCTGCACATGCGCCTGCCCAAGCTGCGCGGCTTCAGGAGCCCCTTCCGGGTCGAGTACCAGGTGGTCAACCTGGACAAGCTCGCCGCGCTGTACCCGGCCGGCGGTGAGGTGACCGTCACCGACCTGGTCGCCAAGGGCGCGGTGCGCAAGGGCGCGCCGGTCAAGGTGCTGGGCACCGGCGAGATCTCGGTCAAGCTCACGGTGAGCGTGGACGCGCTGTCGGCGTCGGCGAGGGAGAAGATCCTCGCTGCCGGCGGGACCGTCGCGAACGACTGAGCGGTGCGGGGCCGGCGGTGCTGTCACCGTCGGCCCCGTCCCTCGTATCGGCTAGGGTTGCGCGGGGCGGGTCGTCGCCCGCACCCCTGGCAGGTAGCTCACCCCACCCAGACACCTCGCTGACCGGCGAGGCACAGGAGGACAGGTGCTCAGCGCATTCGGCAGGGCGTTCCGGACGCCCGACCTGCGGCGCAAGCTGCTCTTCACGATCGGGATCATGGTCGTGTTCCGGATCGGCTCTTTCCTGCCCGCGCCCGGGGTCAGCTACCAGAACGTGCAGACCTGTGTCGAGGAGGAGGGCTCCACAGGTCTGCTGAGCACGATCAGCCTGTTCTCGGGCGGCGCGCTGCTGAACCTCGCCGTGTTCGCGCTGGGGATCATGCCGTACATCACGGCGAGCATCATCACCCAGCTGCTCCGTGTGGTCATCCCGCGGTTCGCGATGCTGCACAAGGAAGGCCAGTCTGGCCAGGCCAAGCTGACCCAGTACACCCGGTACATGACCATCGGGCTGGCGGTCCTGCAGTCGACGAGCATCATCGTCATGGTCCGCGGCGGCAACTTCTTCCAGGGCTGCTCCGTCGGCAACCAGATCATCCCGGACGACAGCGCGTGGACGATCGCGGTGATGATCATCGTGATGACCGCCGGCACCGGCCTGATCATGTGGTTCGGCGAGCTCATCACCGAGCGCGGCGTCGGCAACGGCATGTCGCTGCTGATCTTCACCTCGATCGCGGCCAGCTTCCCCGGCGCGCTGTGGTCCATCGCCGGTGGTTCGGGCGGTATCCCGAGCTTCCTCGTCGTGCTCGCCCTCATCATCGTCGTGATCGGCCTGGTCGTGTTCGTCGAGCAGTCCCAGCGCCGCGTCCCGGTGCAGTACGCCAAGCGCATGGTCGGCCGGCGGATGTACGGCGGGACGAGCACCTACATCCCGATCAAGATCAACATCGCCGGCGTGATCCCGATCATCTTCGCGGCCTCGCTGCTCCAGGTGCCGGCGGTCATCGGGCAGTTCGGGGACCCGGACACGGGCTGGGTGAAGTGGGTGAGCCACTGGCTCGCGAGACCGGACTCCCCGTACCACCTCGCCCTCTACGTGGTGCTCATCGTCTTCTTCGCGTTCTTCTACACGGCGATCACGTTCAACCCGGACGAGATCGCGGAGAACATGAAGTCCTACGGCGGCTTCGTCCCGGGCATCCGGGCAGGGCGGCCGACCGCGGAGTACCTCGACTACGTCGTCACCCGGATCACCACGCCCGGCTCGCTCTACCTGGCTTTCGTCGCGCTGATCCCGACCGTGGCGTTTATCGTCTTGGATGTCGGCGCGAACATCCCGCTCGGCGGTGCTTCGGTCCTCATCATCGTCGGGGTCGGTCTGGAGACGGTCAAGCAGATCCAGTCTCAGCTGGAGCAACGGCACTACGAAGGGTTCTTGCGATGAGCATGCGGATGGTGCTGATGGGTCCTCCCGGGGCGGGCAAGGGGACTCAGGCCCTCCGCCTGGCGGCTCGCTTCGGTGTGCCGACCATCTCGACCGGTGACCTCTTCCGTGCCAGCGCCGCAGCCGGGGAAGCCCTCGGTCTGAAGGCGGCCGAGTACACCTCCAAGGGGCGGCTGGTCCCTGACGAGCTCACCGACCCTCTTGTCGCCGAGAGGCTGGCTCAGCCTGACGCGGCCCAGGGGTTCATCCTCGACGGCTACCCGCGCAACCTGGCGCAGGTCGATGCCCTGGACGAGGTGCTGGCCGCGCGAGACACCGAGCTGGACGTCGTGATCGAGATGGACGTGGCCCCCGAGGTCGTCCTCGAACGCCTGCTCGCGAGGGCCACGGCCGAGGGCAGGGCTGACGACGTGGTGGACGTGATCCGGGAGCGGATCGCGATCTACACCCGAGAGACCGAGCCGCTGGCCGAGGTCTACGTCAGCCGTGGCATCCTCGCGCAGGTGGACGGCCTGGGCGAGGTCGACGAGGTGACCGACCGTCTGGTCTCCGCCGTCGAGCCCTTCGTCGCTGACTGATCCCCACCCCTGCTCTCGCCGTCGGCGCGAGCTCGCTGACGGTGCTCTGAGGCCCCGCGCTCTCCCTGCGTCATGGGCGTGCCCGGGGGAGGCTTCCCGCCAGTTCGCGTCTCGCCCCTCTCGTGCCGTAGGATGACCCGTCGGGTTCGTGTGTCTTGGGGTGTTCTGCCCGTCAAGGCCAGACAGGTCGTCGCGGTCGTCGTGCTGCGCACCTGTGCGTGCCCGTCACCGAACGTCCCGTCGTCGAGAGAGTAAGCGGAGGACATGGCCAAGAAGGACGGCGTCATCGAGATGGAGGGCTCGGTGATCGAAGCCCTGCCGAACGCGATGTTCCGTGTCGAGCTGTTCAACGGCCACCGGGTGCTCGCGACGATCTCAGGCAAGATGCGTCAGCACTACATCCGGATCCTCCCGGAGGATCGGGTGATGGTGGAGCTCACGCCCTATGACCTGTCCCGTGGTCGCATCGTCTACCGCTACAAGTGAGCAGCAAGGACATCTCATGAAGGTCAAGCCGAGCGTGAAGCCGATCTGCGACAAGTGCCGGGTGATTCGTCGCCACGGCCGCGTCCGCGTGATCTGCGACAACCCGCGCCACAAGCAGCGTCAGGGCTGACCCCCTGGCGGCGGCCCTGAGGGGCCACCAGCGCGCCACCACGGCATCGCGAGCCTGACGCTCACGATGCCGAACCCCCGGTCCGGAGGCCGGGGCCCGCGAGCCGGCGGGAGGGTGGAGCGACCGACCTCCGAGCAGGACCAAGGAGCCTGAGAAGCACATGGCACGTCTGATCGGCGTCGACCTCCCCCGCGAGAAGCGGGTCGAGATCGCGCTCACCTACATCTACGGGGTGGGTCGCACCCGGGCGAGCGAGACGCTCGTCGCGACCGGGGTCAACCCGGACACCCGCGTGAAGAACCTCACCGACGCCGAGCTGGTCGCGCTGCGCGACCACCTCGAGGCGAGCTACAAGCTCGAGGGTGACCTGCGTCGTGAGGTCGCCGCCGACATCCGCCGCAAGGTCGAGATCGGCTGCTACCAGGGTCTGCGCCACCGTCGTGGCCTCCCGGTGCGCGGCCAGCGCACCAAGACCAACGCGAGGACCCGCAAGGGCCCGAAGCGCACCGTGGCCGGCAAGAAGAAGGCCGGGCGCAAGTAAGCGCCGCGGGACCTAGCGAGAGAGACGGAAGATGCCCCCGAAGACCCGCGCCGGCGCACGGAAGACGCGCCGCAAGGAGAAGAAGAACGTCGCCTACGGGCAGGCTCACATCAAGAGCACGTTCAACAACACCATCGTGTCCATCACCGACCCGTCCGGCGCGGTCATCGCCTGGGCGTCGTCGGGCCAGGTGGGCTTCAAGGGTTCGCGCAAGTCCACCCCGTTCGCCGCGCAGCTGGCCGCCGAGGCCGCGGCTCGCCGCGCTCAGGAGCACGGGATGCGCAAGGTCGACGTGTTCGTCAAGGGACCTGGCTCCGGCCGGGAGACCGCGATCCGCTCGTTGACCGCCGCCGGTCTGGAGGTCGGGTCCATCCAGGACGTGACCCCGCAGGCCCACAACGGCTGTCGCCCCCCCAAGCGCCGCCGCGTCTGACCTCGGGTGCCTGAAGCGGCACCACGTCGTCCGGTGGACGGAGACCGGGCGACCAGCAGCAACACCTGCGGAGCGTCATATGGCGGACGCCCGCTGAGAGGAACCACACCGTGCTCATCGCACAGCGCCCCACGCTGACCGAAGAAGTCGTCTCGCACCATCGCTCCCGGTTCACCATCGAGCCGTTAGAGCCTGGTTTTGGCTATACCCTCGGCAACTCCCTGCGCCGCACCCTGCTGTCCTCGATCCCCGGCGCCGCGGTCACCAGCATCCGCATCGACGGGGTGCTGCACGAGTTCTCCACCGTGCCCGGGGTGAAGGAGGACGTCACCGAGATCATCCTCAACATCAAGAACCTCGTCGTCTCCTCGGAGAACGACGAGCCCGTCGTGATGTACCTGCGCAAGCAGGGTCCCGGCACGGTCACCGCCGCTGACGTGGTGCCGCCGGCCGGGGTCGAGGTGCACAACCCCGACCTGCACCTGGCCACGCTCAACGACAAGGGCAAGCTCGAGATCGAGCTCACCGTCGAGCGCGGCCGTGGCTACGTCTCCGCGGCGCAGAACAAGTCCTTCGACGCCGAGATCGGCCGTATCCCGGTCGACTCGATCTACTCGCCGGTGCTCAAGGTCACCTACAAGGTGGAGGCGACCCGCGTCGAGCAGCGCACCGACTTCGACAAGCTCGTCGTGGACGTCGAGACCAAGCCGGCGATCAGCCCGCGCGACGCCCTGGCCTCGGCGGGCAAGACCCTGGTCGAGCTGTTCGGCCTGGCTCACGAGCTCAACGTCGACGCCGAGGGCATCGAGATCGGCCCCTCGCCGACCGACGCCGCCCTGGCGGCCGACCTGGCGCTGCCGATCGAGGACCTGCAGCTGACCATCCGGTCGTACAACTGCCTCAAGCGGGAGGGCATCCACTCGGTCGGCGAGCTGGTCGCCCGTTCCGAGGCTGACCTGCTCGACATCCGCAACTTCGGTGCCAAGTCCATCGTCGAGGTCAAGGAGAAGCTCTCTGAGCTGGGCCTGAACCTCAAGGACTCGCCCCTGGAGTTCGAGCCGGGTGCGGAGTACTACGCCGACGACGAGGCCACCTTCATCGACGACGAGCAGTTCTGATCTTCTGACACTTTCCAAGGAGTGAGACGACGATGCCCAAGCCCACCAAGGGTCCACGGCTCGGCGGGGGACCGGCGCACGAGCGCGCGATCCTCGCCAACCTCGCCACGCAGCTCTTCGAGCACCGTGCCATCACCACCACCGAGACCAAGGCCCGGCGGGTGCGTCCGCTGGCCGAGCGGATGGTCACCTTCGCCAAGCGGGGTGACCTGCACTCTCGGCGTCGGGTGATGACCGTCATCCGAGACAAGTCCGTGGTGCACGAGCTCTTCACCGAGATCGCTCCCGCCATGGCCGAGCGCCACGGCGGGTACACCCGGATCACCAAGGTCGGCCCGCGCAAGGGCGACAACGCCCCGATGGCGGTCATCGAGCTGGTGCTCGAGCCGGTCTCGCCCAAGCAGGCCGTGGTGCGCGAGGCGACGAAGGCCGCGAAGCGAGCCGTTGCCAGCGCCCCCGTCGAGGAGACCCCTGTGGCCGACGAGGCCCCTGAGGTTCCCGCTGCCGACGAGGCCCCCGCCGAGCCGGAGGCCAAGGCCGACGAGGCTGCCGCCGACGAGGCCGAGAAGGCCTGACGCGACACCCCTGACGGGGCCGTACCTCTCGTAGGTGCGGCCCCGTCTCGTCGTCTCCGAGGCTCTTGCGACAGCACGGACTCCTCTGACGGCACGACGAGGTCGGGGGAGGACATGGCTGAGCCGTGCCCGAGGGAGGGGGTGGAGCCGTCCGGGTCAGTCGGTGGAGGTCAGGTCGCGCAGCGCGGCGTCGAAGTCGGGGCCCAGGGTGGGCTGGCCGTCAGGCGAGGCGAGCAGCGACAGGCGCTTGT
The DNA here is from genome assembly GCA_009785115.1 of Micrococcales bacterium. GTDB lineage: Bacteria > Actinomycetota > Actinomycetes > Actinomycetales > Cellulomonadaceae > Cellulomonas. The sequence continues at coordinate 77,354 of WQWY01000009.1, read as the reverse complement.
CGGGGGAGCGGAAGTAGACCCACGGGCTGAGAGGCCCGGCGATGCGGTGCTCCGCGAGGGCGAGATCGCCGAGCAGGCGCAACGCGGACGGTATCGCCAGCACAGACTCCAGGACGTGCACCCCGAGCATGTGCCGGTTCGGCACGATGACCAGCATCCCGTGAGACGGGCGCTCGACCAGCATGGTCTCGGCCATGAGCTCGTCCAGCATGAGCAGGCGCGACGCACCGAACACGTCCTCGGAGACGAACGTCTCGACCTCGGCCCGCCCGGCGGTCAGGGTCTGGTGGCGAGGCCGGGGCAGCGCCCGCAGACCGTCGAGCGCGGCGCGCACGCACCTCTCCTCGCCGCCGTGGGCGGCGGGGTCGACCGGTGCGCTGACGCCCGTGTCGCCCGCGAGCACGGCGACCTGGCGAAGACCAGGGGCGAGGAGGTCCCCAGGTCCGTCGCTCGCCGGCACCCCGGGCAGCCTCCGGTCAGCGACCAGCCGCGCGACGAGGCGCGGGGTCGGCACGAACCGGTCGAAGATGGACACAGGGGAAGAGTAGGACGAACCGGGCAGACCGGTCGCGCGTCTGGGCCGAGCGTCACCCGGACGAAGGAAGCAGGAGCTCTCGCGACACGCCCGGCGCGCTCGCCCGGCCGTGCGCCCAGGCCGGTGGCGTCAGGGGCCCTGGAGGTTCCAGGCGCGGACCCCGCCGACGATCCCCGCCGCGTTGGGCACGACGACCACGTCGTCGCCGAGGCGGTCGAGCACGGCCGCGCTGACCCGCCGAGCGTTCCCGCCCCCCAGGTAGAGGCGGTCCCACATCACGACCGGGCGCAGGTGCTCCACGACCCGTCGCACCCTGCGTGACCAGAGCCCGTCACCGAGCCGCACACGTTCGGGTTCGCCGACGTAGGAGTCGAAGGTGGTGGCCCTGGTGAACGGGGCGTGCGACATCTCCAGGTGCGGGGCCACCCGACCCCCGTCGAACAGCGCCCAGCCCAGGCCCGTGCCCAGGGTGAGCACGAGCTCGACCCCAGCACCCGAGATCACGCCGGCGCCGTGCACCTGCGCGTCGTTGAGCACGAGCGTGGGCAGGCCCAGGCGCTCGGAGAGCAGGGCGCGGACGTCGCAGCCGGACCACTCGGCGACGAGCTCGGGCACCACGGCCGTGCGCGGCCCGCTGCGGTTGACGTAGTGCGGGGTCGACACGACGACGCCGCGACGGATCATCCCGGGCATCCCGACCGTGGCCCGCTGTGCGGCGGGGAGCCGGTCGCGCAGCTCGGACACGGTCTCGGCGAGACGGTCGGGGGGCAGCGGGTAGGGCGTCGGCACGCGCACCACCGAGGCGTGCGAGGTCCCGGACAGGTCCAGCACCGAGGCCTTGATGCCGCTGCCGCCGCAGTCGACGACGAGCGTGAACAGGTCGGACGTCACACCTCAACCTAAGAGATCGCGCGGACGGGTGCCACCCACCCCGCCCTCGAGCCCGGGGTGATCGTCTCGGTCCAGGGTGAGCGGCGCTGGACTACCGTGGGGCCGTGGACGGTCAGGCGGTGCGGGTGCGGCTGGACCTGGCCTATGACGGGACGGGGTTCTCCGGGTGGGCGCGTCAGCCTGGCCTCCGCACCGTGCAGGGCGTCCTCGAGGACGGTCTGGCCACGGTGCTGCGGTCGAGCGATCTGCCGCACCTGGTGGTGGCCGGGCGCACCGACGCGGGTGTGCACGCTCGCGGTCAGGTGGTCCACCTGGACGTCGAGACCGACCGCCTGGGTGCGCTGCGTGCCCGGGACGGGGCTGACGCGACGACGGTGCTGGTGCGCAGGCTGGCCGGGGTGCTGCCCGGTGATCTCGTGGTGCGCGCCGCCCGCCTGGCGCCCGCGGGGTTCGACGCACGCTTCTCGGCGCTGTCGCGTCGCTACGCCTACCGAGTCTGCGACACCAGCACCCGTCGTGACCCGCTGGCCCGCGCCTTCGTGCTGTGGCACCGTCAGCGGCTCGACCTCGGCGCGATGGCCGAGGCGGCGCGCACGCTGGTCGGGCTGCACGACTTCGCCGCCTACTGCCGTGCCCGCCCTGACGCTACCACCGTGCGCACCCTGCTCCGCTTCGACTGGCGTCGTCCTGAGGGCGGCCCCGACGAGGGCTTGCTCGTCGCTGACGTCGAGGCCGACGCCTTCTGCCACTCCATGGTGCGGTCGCTGGTCGGGGCGTGCCTGGCGGTGGGCGAGGGGCGGCGCGACCCCTCCTGGCCGGCCGAGGTGCTCGCCGAGCGGCGCCGGGCCTCGACGGTCGTGCCGGCCCACGGGCTGACGCTGGAGCAGGTGGTGTACCCGCCCGACGACGAGCTCGCGGTGCGGGCCGAGACGACCAGGGCGCGCAGGGTCGTGCCGCCCGCGTGAGCGCCGGTCTGGCTCGGTGACCGGTCGCCTCAGTACGGGTCGCTGTCGAAGCGCCCGTCGAGCCCGTCCTCGTCGATCAGGTGGACCGCCGCCTCCTCGGCTGACGCGGCTCCTCCCGCGGGGCCGACGTCGGTGGCGAACTGGTCGTTGACGCCCGCCTCGACGGCGTCGGTGTCCATGACGAGCCGCCCCGCGCGGTCGGGCTGCCGCGCGGGGTCTGGTCGCGGGTCTGCCTCCCAGACCTCCGGCTCCTCCTCGGCCAGGCGCTGGGCCATGGGCTCGCCGTGCACCTCTTCCCAGGCGGTCTCGCCCCAGTGGTTGGTGCGCTCGCGCTCGGGAGGGCTGTAGCCCTCGTCGAGCAGGTCGTCCACCCCGCGCTCGACCAGGGTGTCCTCACGGGTGAGCTGGTCGCTGTCACCCTCGGAACCGAGCTCGGGGTCGGGGCTGGTGCCGGGCGTCTCTGCCATGTCTCCACGGTGTCACCTGGTGCGGGGACGCGCCAGCCTGGGGGTCCGGTCGGCACCCGGCTGGCCGCCTTTGCTCTCGCAGGCCTGGCCCGGTACCCTTAGTCCTCAGTCGTGCGTCCGAGCGTGCGCTGGTGGCTTCTCACCACCGTGCGCCGCTAGAGGTCCTGGTGTCCCACTCCCGGGCCGTGGACGCACCGGCGCCGTACCGACAGGTGTGCTCGTGGTGCACCGTCGGCCACCACGCGAACGAGAAGGCTACGAACGTGCGCACGTACACCCCGAAGCCGGGCGAGGTCGAGCGGACCTGGTACGTCATCGATGCAACCGATGTCGTCCTGGGCCGGCTGGCCAGCCAGGCCGCCACGCTGCTGCGTGGCAAGCACAAGGCGAGCTTCGCCCGCCACGTCGACACCGGTGACTTCGTCATCGTCGTCAACGCGGAGAAGATCGCCCTGACCGGCACCAAGCTGCAGACCAAGCTCGCCTACCGGCACTCCGGCTACCCGGGCGGCCTGCGAGCGACCCCGATCGGGGAGGTGCTGGAGCGCCACCCCACCCGGGTCGTCGAGAAGGCGATCGCCGGGATGCTGCCGAAGACCACGCTGGGTCGTCAGCAGCTGAAGAAGCTCAAGGTGTATGCCGGACCGGAGCACCCGCACGCCGCGCAGCGGCCCCAGCCCTACGAGCTGACGCAGGTCGCGCAGCAGGCCTGAGCGCCGGCGCGACGAACGACGAGAACACGAGGAACCCAGTGGCACAGACCACGGTCGACATCGACGACGAGACCCTGACCAGCTACACCTCCGAGAGCGCTGCTCCGACCAGTGGTGGCCAGTCCCTGACCGCCCCCGGGCGGGCTCTGGGTCGGCGCAAGGAGGCCATCGCCCGCGTCCGGCTGGTGCCGGGCTCCGGGCAGTGGACCATCAACGGCCGCAGCCTGGAGGACTACTTCCCGAACAAGGTGCACCAGCAGCTGGTGGGCTCCCCGCTGAAGGTGGTGGACGTCGAGGGTCGCTTCGACGTCATCGCCCGCATCTCCGGCGGCGGTGTCTCCGGCCAGGCCGGCGCGCTGCGGCTGGGCATCGCCCGGGCGCTGAATGCCATCGACGCCGAGCACAACCGTCCGGCCTTGAAGAAGGCCGGCTTCCTGACCCGTGACGCGCGGGTGGTGGAGCGCAAGAAGGCGGGCCTGAAGAAGGCCCGGAAGGCTCCTCAGTACTCCAAGCGCTGAGAAGCGTGCCCGCCCCGCTCTCGCCGGCTCATCGCTGGCGAGAGCGGGCGTGGCTGTAGACACATCAGCCGAGGCCGACGGCCAGAGCTCGAGGGAGTCGGTGAATGGCTGCACTGTTCGGGACAGACGGAGTACGAGGCCTGGCCAACCGCGACGTCACGGCCGAGCTCGCGCTGGACCTGTCCGTCGCCGCCGCGCACGTGCTGGCGACGCAGGGCGCGTTCGAGGGGCACCGCCCGCGTGCCGTGGTCGGCCGTGACTCCCGCGCCTCGGGCGAGTTCCTCTCGGCGGCTGTCAACGCCGGTCTGGCCTCGGCCGGGGTCGACGTCATCGACGTCGGCGTGCTTCCCACCCCGGCGGTCGCCTTCCTCACCAAGCACATCGGTGTCGACCTCGGGGTGATGCTGTCCGCCTCGCACAACCCCATGCCGGACAACGGGATCAAGTTCCTCTCCCGTGGTGGCAACAAGCTCGACGACGACCTCGAGGCCGCGATCGAGGCGCGCCTGCGCGAACCGTGGGAGCGGCCAGTCGGCGTGGACGTGGGCCGCATCAAGACTGACACCGGCCGAGCAGGTGCCCAGTACATCGAGCACCTGGTCGACACGATCCCCTACCCGCTGGACGGCCTGCGGATCGCTGTGGACTGCGCCAACGGCGCGGCCAGCGAGGTCGGCCCGGAGGCGCTGCGCGAGGCCGGGGCCGACGTCGTGGTCATCAACGCCTCGCCCGACGGGCGCAACATCAACGAGAAGTGCGGGTCGACCCACCCCGAGCAGCTCCAGGTGACCACCGTGGCCGCCGGCGCCGACCTGGGGGTCGCGTTCGACGGTGACGCCGACCGTTGCATCGCCGTGGACCACCGCGGCGTCGTGGTCGACGGCGACCAGATCATGGGCATGCTCGCGATGGCGATGCACGAGCGCGGCGAGCTGGACAAGAACACCCTCGTCATCACCGTGATGAGCAACCTCGGGCTGCGCCTGGCGCTGGCCGAGGCCGGGATCTCCTACGTCGACACCGCGGTGGGCGACCGCTACGTGCTGGAGGCGATGCGGACCGGTGGCTACGTCCTGGGAGGCGAGCAGTCGGGGCACATCATCTTCGCCAAGCACTCCACCACCGGTGACGGGGTGCTGACCGCGCTCCAGCTGGCCTCGAGGGTCGCGTCCACCAGCCGTGCCCTGACCAGCCTGGCCTCGGTCGTGCGGCGGCTGCCGCAGACGCTGGTCAACGTCTCGGGCGTGGACAGGGCCGGGGTGAAGACCGACCCGGTGCTCGTCGAGGCCGTGGACAGGGCGACGGACGAGCTGGGCGCCACCGGACGCGTGCTGCTGCGCTCGTCGGGCACCGAGCCGCTGGTGCGGGTCATGGTGGAGGCCGGCACCCAGACCGACGCGGACCGGGTGGCCCACGAGCTGGCCGACGTGGTGCGCGAGCGCCTCTCCTTGTGAGCCTCGCCAGCTCGCCGATCATCCTGCTGTGAGACCGTTCCTGTTTCTCGGCGTCCGGCCAGAGGACGCCGCCGCCGACGACGAGTACGCCGCGATGCTGCGGGCGACGAGGCTGACCGAGACCCAGCTGCACCGTCGGCGTCTGGACGTCGAACCGCTGGGCGAGGTGGACCTCGCTGCTTATTCCGGGGTGCTGCTGGGTGGCGGGCCGTTCTGCGTCTCCGACCCTCCTGAGTCGAAGTCGGGACAACAGCTGCGGGTCGAGGCTGACCTCGACCGGTTGCTGGGCCAGGTGCTCGCCGACGACATCCCCTTCATGGGCTGCTGCTACGGCATCGGCACGCTCGGTCGTCGCACCGGCGCCGTGGTCGACACCACCTACGGGGAGGCGGTGTCCGGCGTCTCGGTGCGGGTGACGCCAGAGGGTGCCGCTGACCCGGTGTTCGCGGACCTGGCGGACGGTTTCGTGGCCTTCACCGGGCACAAGGAGGCGATCACGCGGCTGCCGCCCGGAGCGGTGCTGCTGGCGACCTCTGGCCCGGCCCCGGTCCAGGCGTTCCGGGTCGGGCGGGCCTACGCCACCCAGTTCCACCCCGAGCTGGACCTCGCCGGGCTGGAGCTGCGGATGCGCACCTACGCCGAGTACGGATACTTCGCTCCTGACGAGCTCGACGACCTGCTGGCCATGGCGGCCCGGGCCGGGGTCGTGACCCTGCCCCCGGTGCTGCGCAGGTTCGTGGAGGTCTACGCTCGTCCGTGATTCGCCCTGGGACGGGGCACCGAGCGGGGGCGTCTCGCGTACCGTGGCAGGGGTGCCTTCGGGCGGCGGACGAGAAGACCGGGGGCGGTGGGGCAGATGGACCTGTGGGCCGAGGGGTTCGAGGGCTCGTCGCGGGTCTACCTGGTCATGTTCGTCTTCGCCGTCGGTGACAGCCTCTTCCCCCCGATCCCCAGCGAGTCGCTGGTGATCGCCCTGGCGGCGCTCGCGGCCTCGACCGGTCACCCTCACCTCGTCGCGATCTTGGCCGTGGCCGCGGCCGGCGCTTTCCTCGGGGACCAGATCGCCTATCAGATCGGGAGGTTCGTCGACGTCCGGTCGATGCGCCTGTTCGCCGGGCCTCGCAGGCAGGCGGTGCTCGACTGGGCCGAGAACGCGCTGCGTCACCGGGGCGCGGCCTTCCTCCTCGGAGCCCGTTTCGTCCCGATAGCCCGGGTCGCGGTGAACATGAGTGCCGGGGCGCTGCGGTACCCACGTCGCAGGTTCATGGCGATCGACCTCGTCTCCTCGATCATGTGGGTGTCGTACTCCGCGGTGATCGGCATCGTGGCCGGGAAGACGCTCGGCGAGGAACCGCTGCTGGCCGTGGCTGTCGGCGTCGCCGGCGGCTTGATCCTGGGCCTGGGGGTCGACCAGGTGATCCAGCGCATCACAGCCTTGCGCCGCCCCTCGGCCGACGGCCACGAGCCGGCCGACGGCGATGAGCAAGGCGTGGAACGGCTCGAGGTCTCGTCCTCACGACCGGACGACGAGCCTGGGCTCGCGAGACCGCCCGGCTGAGCGCTCGAGGGTCCGCTAGAGCTTGCGCAGGCGGATCTGCTGGATGCGGTGGTCGGAGTCCTTGCGCAGCACCAGGGTGGCGCGGCCTCGGGTGGGCTGGATGTTCTCCACCAGGTTCGGGGCGTTGATGTCGTCCCAGATCTGACCGGCCACCCCGACCGCCTCGTCGTCGGTCAGCCCGGCATAGCGGCCGAAGTAGGCCCCGGGCTCGGAGAACGCGGTACGACGCATCGCCAGGAAGCGTTCGATGTACCAGCGGCGCACGTCGGCGGCCCGCGCGTCGACATAGATCGAGACGTCGAAGAAGTCGCTGACAGCGATGTTGGACCTGGCCGTGCTGCGCGCGGGCTGGAGCACGTTGAGGCCCTCGACGATCAGCACGTCGGGGGAGCGGACCACGACCTGCTCACCAGGCACGATGTCGTACCTCGCGTGGTCGTACACCGGTGCGCGCACCTCGGGCACCCCGGCCTTGACCTGGGAGACGAAGCGCAGCAGCGCACGACGGTCGTACGACTCGGGGAACCCTTTGCGGCCCATGAGCCCACGGCGGGTCAGCTCGGCGTTGGGGTAGAGGAAACCGTCGGTGGTGACCAGGGCGACCTTGGGGGTGTCTGGCCAGCGGGCGATCAGCTCGCGCAGCAGCCGGGCGACGGTGGACTTGCCGACAGCGACCGACCCCGCGACACCGATGACGAACGGCGTGCGCGGGGTGCTCTCGCGCAGGAAGGCGGCACTCGCGGCGTGCAGCCCGCGGGTCGCCCCGATGTACAGGTCCAGCAGACGCGACAGCGGCCGGTACACCGCGTCCACCTCGCTCAGGTCGACCGGGTCACCGATGCCGCGCAGGCGGCGCACGTCGTCGGCCGTCAGCGGCAGCGGCGTGGACGAGGACAACCTCGCCCAGGCTGCCCGGTCCAGGTCGACGTACGGGGTGGACGGTATCGGGGCGGACACGGAGCGAATTCTGCCGGACGCGAGCCCGGCGGCGGTCCCCGTCGCGTGCGCGTCACCCTGTCGGCTCGCACGCATCACGGGGTGCGGGTGCGGAGCCGTACGATGGGCGGCATGTGCGGCATCGTGGGATACGTCGGCAGCCCTCCCGCCAGCGGACGTCCTCTCGAGGTCGTCATCGAGGGGCTGCGCCGGCTGGAGTACCGGGGGTACGACTCGGCCGGGGTCGTCGTCGTCACGCCCGAGGGCCTGGAGTCGACCAAGAAGGCCGGCAAGCTGGCGAACCTGGTGGAGGCGCTCGAGGCCGCCCCGCTCGGCCTGGGGACCGCGGCGATCGGGCACACGCGGTGGGCCACGCACGGGGCACCGAACGACACCAACGCGCACCCGCACCGGTCGGGCAGGACGGCCGTGATCCACAACGGGATCGTGGAGAACTTCGCGACGCTCAAGGCCGAGCTGCTGGCCGAGGGCGTGGAGTTCGCTTCCGAGACCGACACCGAGGTCGTCGCGCACCTGCTGGACCGCGCCTATGACGCCACGGGGGACCTGACCTCGGCGATGCGTCAGGTCGTGCGCCGTCTGGACGGCACGTTCACCCTGCTCGCGGTGCACGCCCACCACCCCGACACGGTGGTGGGTGCCCGGCACGACTCGCCGCTGGTGGTCGGCCTGGGGGAGGGCGAGAACTTCCTCGGCTCGGACGTCGCGGCGTTCATCGCCCGCACCCGTCAGGCCTTGGAGCTGGGTCAGGACGAGGTCGTCACGATCACGCCGACCTCGGTGCGGGTGACCGACTTCGACGGGAAGCCCGTCCAGGCTCGTCCGTTCACCGTGGACTGGGACGCGAGCGCCGCGGAGAAGGGCGGTTTCCGGTCGTTCATGGACAAGGAGATCGCCGACGAGCCGAAGGCGGTGGCCGACACGCTGCTCGGCCGCACCGACGCTGACGGACAGCTGGTGCTCGACGAGATCCGCATCGAGGAGTCGGTGCTGCGCGCGGTGAACAAGATCGTCGTCGTCGCCTGCGGCACCGCCGCCTACGCCGGGCACGTCGCCAAGTACGCGATCGAGCACTGGTGCCGCATCCCGGTCGAGGTCGAGCTCGCCCACGAGTTCCGCTACCGCGACCCGGTCGTGGACGAGCGGACGCTGGTCGTGGCGGTCTCCCAGTCGGGGGAGACGATGGACACCCTCATGGCGGTGCGTCATGCCCGCGAGCAGGGCAGCACCACCCTGGCGATCGTCAACACCCACGGGTCGACCATCCCGCGCGAGTCTGACGCGGTGCTGTACACCCACGCGGGGCCGGAGGTCGCCGTGGCGTCGACCAAGGCGTTCCTGGCGCAGATCACCGCTGCTTATCTGGTGGGCCTGTACCTGGCCCAGCTGCGCGGCACCCTGTTCTCCGACGAGATCGCCAGCAAGCTCGACGAGCTGCGGGTCATGCCCGACAAGCTCCAGACCGTGCTGGACCGCTCGGAGCGGGTGCGGGAGATCGCCCGGTGGATGGCCGACACCCCGACGGTCCTGTTCCTGGGCCGGCACGTGGGCTACCCGGTCGCGATGGAGGGCGCGCTGAAGCTCAAGGAGCTCGCCTACATCCATGCCGAGGGGTTCGCGGCGGGCGAGCTCAAGCACGGCCCGATCGCGCTGATCGAGCCGGGTCAGCCGGTGTTCGTCGTGGTGCCCTCGCCGCGTGGTCGCCACTCGCTGCACTCCAAGGTGGTCTCCAACATCCAGGAGATCCGCGCTCGCGGCGCCCGCACCCTGGTGATCGCGGAGGACGGCGACGAGGCCGTGGTGCCCTTCGCCGACGAGGTGTTCCGGGTGCCCCGGTGCCCGACGCTCCTGGCTCCCCTGCTGACCGTCGTCCCGTTGCAGGTCTTCGCCTGCGAGCTCGCCCACGCCAAGGGCCTGGACGTCGACCAGCCCCGCAACCTCGCCAAGTCCGTCACCGTCGAGTAGCCATGATCGTCGGTGTCGGGATCGACGTGGTCGACGTGGCCAGGTTCGTCTCCACCCTGACCCGTGCGCCCAGGCTCCGAGCACGCCTGTTCACCCCCGAGGAGCGCGACCTGCCTGACCAGTCCCTGGCCGCCCGCTTCGCGGCCAAGGAGGCCGTCGCCAAGGCCCTCGGCGCCCCCGGAGACCTGCGCTGGCACGACTGCACCGTGCTCCGGACCCCCGGCGGCCCTCCCGAGCTCCAGATCACCGGCACCGTCGCCGCCCGAGCCGAAGCCCTGGGCATCACCACCTGGCACCTGTCCCTCTCCCACGACGCCGGCATCGCCTCGGCGGTCGTCATCGCCGAGCGGTGAGGCATCGAGAACCAACCTGGTCCAACTAGCCTGGTCTGCTAGTCTTGATGCATGACGATGGTGAACGTCCAGGACGCCAAGACGAACCTGTCGCGTCTGCTCGCCGCGGCGGAGCGCGGTGACGACGTGGTCATCGCTCGCAAGGGAGTGCCTGTCGCCCGGCTGGTCCCGGTGGTAGCGAGCGCCGCGCGACGCTTCGACCTGTTCCCGGGCGGGCTGAGCGACGAGGCCGCTGCGGTGTCGTTGGCTGCGATGGACGAGACTGACCTGCGCCTGTGGGGTGCGGAGTGAAGCTGCTGCTCGACACCCACGTCGTGCTGTGGGCGCAGCGCGACTCGGCCCGGCTGAGCTCGACAGCGCGGACCCTGTTGGCTGAGCCGTCCAACGACGTGCTGCTCTCGGCGGTGGTGCCGTGGGAGCTGAGCATCAAGGAGCACGCTGGCAAGCTGCCCGAGGCGGCACCGTTGCTGACCGCGTGGAGAGAGGTCGTGCGGGCGCTGGCAGCCGTCCCGCTCCCGATGGTGGACGACCATGCGCTGGCGGCGGGGCGGCTGGACTGGACGCACAAGGACCCGTTCGACCGGATGCTCGCTGCCCAGGCCGTCGCGACGGGCGCCACCGTCGTCAGCGCCGACACCGTGTTCGACACCTTTCCGGCCGTGACGCGTCTGTGGTAGCTCAGCGGTCGGGCTGGTCGAGGTCTACGCCGGACAGGTCTGCTGTGTCGTACAGCTCGGCCGGGTTCAGGCTCACGGCTGCACGTCCAGCGTGGCGATATCTTCCCTGTGGGCCTGCTCCACGTCGTCCTCAGGTCGTGGGGTCGCCGAGGCGGGGGAAGGGGTGGGTGGAGAAGATCACCTCGACGGGGACGGTGAAGTGGTCGGCGATGCGCAGGGCCAGGTGCAGGGAGGGGCTGTACTCGCCGCGCTCGAGGTAGCCGACGGTCTGGTAGTGCACGCCGAGGGCGTCCGCGAGCTCTCGGCGCGAGATGCCGCGCTCGGCCCGCAGCATGGCGATCCGGTTGTAGACGACGTCCCGTCCGGGCTCGGTGGGGCCGGTGCCCTCGCCCGGCGTGGGCTCGTGTCGCCCGCCGGTCTTCTGGCGTGGTTCGTCCCCGGGCTGTGCGGGGGTCTCAATAGCCACGGCTGAGGAACTTCTGTCGGCGTTCGGCCACGGCCGACCCGGACTCGCGCCGGGCCATGCGCCGCAGCAGGATCGGCGCGAGCACCAGTCCGAGCACCGCCCAGGCGCCCAGCACCGCGAACATCTCGACGGTGCGCCAGCTCTCTCCGATCTCCACCGCGACCATCTCCGGCGGCAGCAGGGCGGAGCGTGCGCCCAGCCCGAGCCAGTAGAAGGGCAGGGCCTGGCCGACCACCTGCAACCAGCCCGGCAGCGCGGTGATCGGGTAGAAGATCCCCGAGACCACGATGACCCCCATGCTCATGAGGGTGAGCAACCCGGCCTGCATGGTGCTCTTGAACAGCGCCCCGAGAGCGAGGCCCATGGGCGTCGTCGCCACCATGCCCAGGACGAAGACCATCACGAGCAGCAGCCAGGAGCGAGGCTCGCCGAGCCGCAGGTCGTCCCAGACCAGCAGGGCGGGGAGGAGGAGCACGACCATGCTGACCGCGGTGGTGAGCAGGACGTACACGATCTTGCCGACCATGTAGGCCGTCATGCCGTGAGGGGTCGCCTTCGCGCGCAGCAGCGTCCCGTCCTCCCGTTCGGTGGCGAGGCGCTCCGCCGGGGCGGTCAGGCCGCCGAAGGCGACGGCCATCCCGATCAGGCCCGGCAGCACCATGGCCCCGAGAGAGAAGTCGGTCCCGGGCACCGTGTGGCCGCGCATGAAGAGCAGCACGACCGCCATGATCACCGGGACCCCGACGAACCCGATGGCCTCGAGAGGGTTGGTCAGCGCCATCCGTGTCTCGATCGCCCCCCGGTACAGGCCGGCCCGGAGCGCCACCCCCTGGACGCCAGGGGTGCGGGCGGTGTCGGTGGTCGTCATCGCACGGTCTCCTTCTGCTCGTGCTGGCCGGTCTCGATCCGGTGGACCAGGGCCAGGTAGGTGTCTTCCAGCGTTCCTCTGCGGACCTCCAGGTCGGTGACCTCCTCGTCGGAGGCGAGCAGCCGGCGGACGAACCGCGTGGCGTCCTCGTCGTGCACCGCGTGGACGTGCCGCTCGCCCCCGGCCGTCCAGCGCACCTCCGTGGCCGTCGCCATCTGCTGCGCGAGCTCGTCTGGCGACCCGTCAGCGATGATCCGCCCGTCCGCGAGGATCAGGATGCGGTCGGCGAGCTTCTCGGCCTCCGCGAGGTCGTGCGTGGTCAGCAAGATCGTGGCCGACTCGAAGTCAGCGAGCCGGTGCACCAGCTCGTGGAAGTCGCGCCGTGCCTGCGGGTCGAACCCGGCCGTCGGCTCGTCGAGGAAGATCAGCTCAGGCAGGCCCACGATGCCGATCGCGACGTCGAGCCGACGCCGCTGCCCGCCCGAGAGGGTCGAGATCATCTGGTGGGCGTGGTCGGTCAGCCCGACGAGCGCGAGCAGGTCGTCCGTCGGCCAGGGCCGGGTGCGTCCCGGCGTCGAGTACGGGGCGTAGAACCGGCTGAGGTAGTCGAGCACCTCTCGGACCCGCCAGCGGGCATGGTCGCGCCACGACTGCAGGACGAAGCCGACCCGCGCCCGCCAGTCCTCGTCAGCGTGGGCCGGGTCGACGCCCAGGACGCTGACCTCCCCGGCAGAACGCGCCCGGAACCCTTCGAGGATCTCGATCGTCGTCGTCTTGCCGGCGCCGTTGGGGCCGAGGAGCGCCACCACCTCGCCCCGGGTGGCGGTGAACGTCACCCCCTCGAGCACGTCCTTGGTGCCGTAGCGCATCCGCAGGTCCCGCACGTCGAGAACCACGTCCGCAGCCCCGTCCGCAGCCGCTGGTCTGGCTGATGTCGTACTCTCACCACCGCTCATAGCAGGAATGCTACATCTTGTCGCGACCTTGCGGTAGGCCATGATGTCGGAAGACGCGTCCATGTCGAACAGACGCGGTCGTGACACGCACCCGGCCAGCACGCCGCGTCCGCGTCGCCCCAGGTCAGGAGGCGTCGGTCAGCGCAGGGCGGGGACGACCTCGCGCTCGAACAGGTCGATGCCGGAGCGGTCGTAGGCGGCCTCGGGGAAGTAGCACAGGGTGTAGGCCAGGCCCAGGGAGCGCAGGTGCTCGAGCGTCGCGACGATCTGCTCGGGGGTGCCGACCAGGGGGCCGTGACGGAGGTCTTCGGCCATCCGCGGGGCGTGGTCGGGGGTGGTGAGGGCGTAGTGGTCCTCGGCCCAGGCGACCCGGTCGTCCACCTCGGCCTGGGTGGTGCCGATGACGACGTTGTAGCTCGCCGTGCGGACGATCTCCTCGAACGGACGGCCGATCTGCTCGCAGTGCATGCGTAGCACCTGGGACTTGTGCGCGAAGCCCTCGGGGGAGCCCTCGAAGTTGGTGTACGCGGCGTGCTCGGCGGCGACCCGCAGGGTCTTCTTCTCCCCGCCACCCGCGATCCACACCGGGGGCCCGTCGACCTGGAGGGGCAGAGGTGCCAGCTGTGCCCCGTCGACCGTGTAGTGCTGACCGTGGAGCGTCGCCGTCCCGTGGGTCCACATCTGCTTCATGATCTGGACGCCCTCGTCGAGCATCGCGATCCGCTCACCAGCCCGGGGGAACCCGTAGCCGTAGGCGCGCCACTCGTGCTCGTACCACCCCGCGCCGATGCCCATCTCGGTGCGACCGCCGGACACGACGTCCACCGTGGCGGCGACCTTGGCCAGGTAGGCCGGGTTGCGATAGCCCGTGCAGGTGGCCATCTGGCCCAGGCGCACCCGACGGGTGGTCGCGGCGAAGGCGGCCATGAGCGTCCACACCTCGTGCACGGCCTCGCCGTTGGGCTCGGGGCTCGAGTGCAGGTGGTCGTAGAGCCAGATCGACTCCCAGGTGCGCCCCTCGTCGGCGGCGACGGCGAGGTCCCGCATCACCGCCCAGTGCTGCGCCGGGTCGATCCCGGTGAGGTCTTGGCGCCAGCCCTGGGGGATGAAGAGCCCGAATCTCATGCGACGGACCCTGCCACAGCGGCACGCTTGTCGCTCGCGATCGTCACAGACGTCAAGCCTCTGGCCACCCTTCCGGTTGCCGGGACTATCGGGGTGTGAGAGCGTGCGAGAGCCGATAGTCGAGGTGCCGTCGAGGCCGAGGCCACCGGCACCGTCGGGCAGCGAGCCCGGCTGGGCCGGCTCCGGGGTCCAGCCGGGCTCGTTGGCGTCTCGGGGTGGCGAGGCCGTCGAGGCACGACTGAGGAGCACGATAGGCGCATGCAGGTCGCACACCGGGCCGACGACGTCCGAGAGGCTGAGGCCCCGCTGCTGGAGGCCGGGCTGCCGCTCATGGAGCACGCCGCCTTCGCACTGGCCACGCACGTCCTGGCAGAGCTGCGAGCAGCACGGGGGTCGGTCGCCGGGTCGCGGGTCGCCGCGCTCGTCGGGGCCGGCAACAACGGCGGCGACGGGCTGCACGCCGCCGCGGTGCTGGCCCGTCGAGGGGTGAGCACCCTCGTCGTGACCACCACCGACAACCCTCACCCTGGCGGTCTCGCCGCCGCGACGGCCGCGGGCTCACGCGTGGTCAGCCTCGCGGACGCCGGGACGGACGCGGTGCGCGACCTGGTGGCCGACACAGACCTGCTGATCGACGCGCTGGTCGGGATCGGCAGCGACGGGTCAGGAGTGCGTGGTCAAGCGGGCCGCCTGCTCGACGCCCTGGCGCAGACGTGGGGTGCGGTCGAGACAGGGGGTGCGGCAGGTGCTGGCCGGCGAGCCCGACCGGTCGTCGTCGCCGTGGACGTGCCCTCAGGGACGGGTGTGGACGACGGCAGGCACACCGGGACGGTGCTGCCGGCTGATCTCACCGTGACCTTCGGGACGCTGAAGCCCGGGCTGCTGCTGCCACCGGCGGACCGGCTCGCCGGCCGCGTCGCGCTGGTCGACATCGGGCTCGACCTCGGCGCGGCCCCACCGGCCGTACGGCGGCTGACCGACGCCGACGTCGCCGCGCTCTGGCCGGTGCCGGACCACGCCGCGCACAAGTACACCCGTGGGGTTCTCGGCCTGGTCGCCGGCAGCGACCGCTATCCCGGGGCGGCGGTGCTCGCCGCCCACGGCGCGGTCGGTGCTGGGGTGGGTATGGTCCGGTTCGTCGACGTGCGTGACAGGCCCGGGCCGCTCGCCGCGAGCGTGCTCGCTGCCCGTCCCGAGGTGGTGGTGGGTGCTGGGCAGGTCCAGGCGTGGGCGGCAGGGTCCGGTATCGACCCGGCCGACCCGTCCCGTCGCGACGATCTGGCTCGGGTGCTCGCCGCCGCCCACGACGGCGTCCCGGTCGTCCTGGACGCAGGTGCCCTGCTGTGCGCGCCGCGTGACGAGCGGCTCGGCCCGCACGTCGTGCTGACCCCGCACCCCGGAGAGCTCGCCGACCTGCTCACCCGCTGGGGCATCCCGACCACCCGGGCTCAGGTCGAGGCGGCACCCCTGGCCGCGGCCAGCGCCGCCCACGGGCACACCGGCGCCACCGTCGCGCTCAAGGGTTCGAGCACGGTCGTCGTCGGCCCTGGTGCGACGTTCGCCCAGGCTGACGCCTCCGCCTGGCTCGCCACCGCGGGTACCGGAGACGTGCTGACCGGGGTGCTGGGCGCGCTGCTCTCCGGGTGCGCCGAGCGCATCGGTGACGACCCCAGCCTGCCGGCGACGCTCGCCGCGCTCGCGGCCCTCGTGCACGGGCGTGCCGCGCACCGAGCCAACCCGGGCGGGCCCGTCGGCGCGCTGGACGTCGCCCGGGCGGTGCCGACCACCGTGGCCGCGCTGCTCGCCGGGTGACGGCGGGCCCGCGCCGCGAGACCGCCCCACCTCGGGACGGTGCCGTGTCTCCGAGACGCCTCGGGCATCACGCCCTGAGCACCGCCCCTGAACAGCACCGCCGATGAACACCGTGCCCTGAGCGTCGTGAGGCCGTGCGGGTGCGAGACTGGTGCGGTGACCTGGTACCCGGCTCGAGCGGTCGTCGACCTGTCTGCCATCACCCACAACGTGACCACCCTGAAGAACAAGGCTGGGCAGGCGCAGGTGATGGCCGTCGTCAAGGCCGACGCCTACGGCCACGGGCTGCTCCCGGCCGCCCGGGCCGCGCTGGCTGGCGGGGCGACCTGGTTGGGTGTCGCGCAGACGTCGGAGGCGCTCGCGCTGCGCGCCGCCGGGATCACCGAGCCGCGCATCGTCACCTGGCTGTATGCGCCCGGGGCCCCGATGGCCGACCTGCTCGCCGCCGACGTGGACGTCTCCGTGGCCGCCCCCTGGGCGCTGGACGCGCTGGTCGAGGCGGCCCAGGCCACCGGCCGCACCGCGCGGGTGCACCTGAAGATCGACACCGGGCTGGGCCGCAACGGCCTGACCCCGCCACAGCTGGACGACCTGCTCCCGGCGCTCATGCGAGCCCAGGCCGACGAGACCGTCTCTGTCGTCGGCATCTGGTCGCACCTGGCCTTCGCCGACGCCCCGGAGCACTCCACGGTGCGCGCCCAGGCCGGGGTGTTCGAGCAGGCGGTCGCCGCCGCCGAGCGTGCCGGGGCGCACCTGGAGGTGCGTCACCTGGCGAACTCGGCAGCCGTGCTGACCTGGCCGTCCGTGCGCTACGACCTGGTGCGCCCCGGGCTGGCCTGCTACGGGCTGTCCCCGATCCCTGACCAGGCCGGCCCGGCTGATCTCGGCCTGGTCCCGGCGATGACGCTCGAGGCCCGGCTGGCGACGGTCAAGCCCGTGCCCGCGGGCACGGGGCTCTCCTACGCTCACCAGTACACGACCGCCCGGGCGACGACGGTCGGCGTCGTACCGCTCGGGTATGCCGACGGGATACCGCGCCACGCGTCCGGCAGCGACGCCTCGCCCGGTGGCCCGCTCCAGGTCGGCGGGCGACGCCTGGCCGTGGCCGGGCGGGTCAGCATGGACCAGGTGATGGTGGACCTCGGGCCCGGTGCCACCGACCAGCCCGGTGACACGGTGACCCTGTTCGGCCCCGGCCACCACGGAGAGCCCACCGCCGAGGACTGGGCCCGGGCAGCCGGGACCATCAGCTATGAGATCGTCACGCGCCTGGGCGCCAGAGTTCCACGGGAGTACGTGTGAGCACGCAGATCGTCGCCGACGACGCCGACGCCACCAGGGCCTTCGGCACCGCGCTGTCCGCCGTGCTGCGCGCGGGGGACCTGGTGGTGCTCACCGGCGGGCTCGGCGCCGGCAAGACGACCCTGACCCAGGGGATCGGGGCGGGCCTGCGGGTGCGCGGCCAGGTCGTCTCCCCGACGTTCACCATCGCCCGGGTGCAGCCGTCCACCGTCGACGGCCCCGCCCTGGTGCACGTCGACGCCTACCGGCTCGGCTCGTTCGACGAGGTCGAGGCGCTGGACCTGGACGCCTCGCTGGACGAGTCGGTCACCGTGGTCGAGTGGGGTGCCGGCTGGGTCGAGTCCCTGACCGCCGACCGGCTGGAGGTCCAGATCGACCGGCCCCGGGGCGACCATGCCGACACCGACGCCAGCGACGAGGTCTCCGCTCGCCGCCAGATCACGGTGCGCGCCGTCGGTGAGCGGTGGGCGGGGGTACCTCTGCCGGGCGAACCCGCGGCGTGACGCCCGCGCGTCCGGGTGGGGCCGGCCCGTGTGCTTCCGTCGCCGCCCGCCGGGAGGCTAGTCTCGCCCCGAGAGGGCAAGACCTGGAGGTGGCATGTACCCGACCGCTCGCCGATGCGTCTGGGCGGCCGTCCTCCTCTGGGTGGCCGGTGCGGCGCTGACCGGCACCGCCCCGACCCTGTACAGGCTGGCTGACGGCTGGACCGTCAACGGCTGGGTCACCGGGGCGTTCGACGTCCTCGTCGGCTTCCTCCAGCTCGCCCTCGTCCCCACCGGTGCCGCACTGATCGGCGCCGCCGTGGTCATCCAGACCTTGAAGGGCACCCGGCCCTCACGAGGGATGCCGGCCGTCGACCTCCCCGAGGCCGACGACTCGTCGTCCGACCCCTTCCCGACCGCCCCGGAGGGGTGACTGCCGGGCCCCGTTCATGCCCGCTCGTCAACCTTCGGCGCCTACCTGGCCCTGGGTGTGTTCTGAACCCCATGAGCCGGCAGCACCCAGAACATCGTCGACAAACGAGATCACTTCCAGACCGAGTGCCAACGCTCGTCAACGAACAGGGGAGCGCCGTCCGGGTCGAGGTAGGAGTTTCATATGCCTTCGAGGGGTGCATCGCCGATCCATGAGAACTCAACCGCATCGTCACCAGAGAAGACAGCGCGGAGACGTCCATCGGGGTCGGACAAGTACCAACGGTCGTCTGACCCAACGACAACTACCCATCCCGATGCCAAGTCACTCACCTTCCACGGCGTGAAGATAAAACTCAGGTATTCTCCACTACGGATGGTAGAGCCCATATAGGCCGTCAGGTATCGTTCAAGGTCGACGACTTCTAGAGCCGACATGATGAACCCTTCTGGTTCAGCACGATCGGCCCGAGTCAGGACGAACGCCCCAGAGTCTTGGCGAAGATAGAGGCGAGTCTCGCCGCCAGAGTTAGCAAGAATCCACGCATCATCTATCTTGAGCAGATCGTAGCCTGCCCTTTCTGCATACTCAACGAGTTCAGGGGTGTATGGGGGTTGATTCATCTCAGAACTCCGCTCAGCAATGCTGTGCCTCACAGCGACGGGTTTCGTGGTTTCGTCAAGCACCTGTAGTTGGATCCCCCCGCCTGGCCGCCCGAAGCCCGGGGCGATCTCGCTGACCTCGATGCGCCAGCCGTCTGGCAAGTGCCCGGTGAGCTGGTACTGATGGTAAGCCTGGTCGAGAGAGGTGACAGGCAGGGACCTCTGCTCGAAAGTCGCCGGGACACCGTCTGGTCGCAGCCCGAGATACTCACCGGTCGGACGACCGATGCGGTCCAGATGGGAACCGTAGTCGCGGACGAGCGCCTCAACGTCGTGGTAGGCGACGATGGTGCCTGGTGTCGCACCGTCATTAGACGGGTAGCGCGGCCATCCGTCGGGACGGACGTAACGCTGCTCGTACTGCTCTCTGGTCAGCGGGCTACCGTCCGCGTCTGAACCGTAGGGTGCGCGACGGTCTGAGACGAGGCGGTCCGTGTCGGGGTGCGCGCTCCCCGACACGGGAGGGTCGCTGTACAAGGAACCGTGCTCGGGATAGGGCTGCCCATACCCAGGATCTGTGAGTGTTCGCGCTGTGTGGCGGTAGATCTGCGGCGCTGTATGGCGTCAGGCGAGACTGACCAGCAGGCGATCAGCACCCAGTTGACCGTCCTCGCAGGCCGTGCTGGCCGACCCGTCGGCGGTCGCCGGTGGGCCTCGTCGCTCATGAGGCGTTCGTTTTGCTCGCGCCCAACGGGGGGAGCAAGACGACGGTGTGGTAGTATCGACGTGCGGACCCGCCCCACTCTCGTGGACCAGGCGGGTCTTGCTGTGTCTACAGGGCGACGGGTCCGTCGGCGGGGTCTCGCGGCCCGAGGTGGTCGGTGTACCAGTCCCACCCGAACTGGTTGCCGTGGTGGCGGTTCAGGTGCATGTGGGCGGTGTAGGCGACCAGGTCGGCGATCTGGGTCCACTGTGAGGTGCGGCTGTCGTGCGCTGCGGGGTCTTCGATCAGGTGGCGAGTGTCGAGCTTCAAGGTACGGTGGGCCGCACGGTAGTGGGGGTCGTCACCGTCCATGGTGATGAAACCGTAGGTGTCCGCCTCGCACAGCTCGGTGTCGATCCTCGCGACGAGGTCGGTGTACGCCTGGTGCTTGGCCTGCGCGTAGACCTTTCCGCCCGCCGGTTCACGGGTGTAGACGGCACCGACGTGGATGTGCGGGCAGTCGCGCAACGCCTCCAGGGACCGCAGGGCGACGTCCCGGCCGAGGTCTTTCCAGCGCACGACGTCGCCGTCGGTGTACCGGTCGGGAGGGTCGCCCGAGATCTGCTCACGACCGTTGATGAACTTGGTGGCGTGCAGCTCCTTGGTGATCAGGACGCCGAAGTCGCGGTAGAGCGCCTTGCGGTGCTCTAGCCAGTGGCGCAGGGCGCGTGCCCAGAAGGCTGGTTGGACCTCTACCCAGCCGTAGACGACCAGGCCAGAGCGCTCCGACCCGGAGTCGTCGATGTAGATCATGCGGCTGAGCTGGCCGACGTGGTCAGGCGGGGTGCGGTCCACGGGCAGAGCCTTCCTGGTCGGTGCCGTCGTCGAGAAGCCTACGCGGCGACACCGACGGCCCTGGCGCGCTCGACCGCGCGGCGGGGGCCGTGGGCCGGGGTGACGTCGACGTCTCGTCAAGCATTTGTTTTACGAGACACCGCCTCGTCCGTCCCGCCAGGGGTGTCTCACCAGGTAGAGCGTGTCTTGAGAACTCGTCTCGACGTGATCTGCCTCAGAACGTTGTGTCGCGGGGGTTTGTGAGGCATGGTGGGCGGGTGAGGCTCTTGGGGTACACCAGGGTGAGCACCGCCGGGCAGGACGCGGCGCTGCAGCGCGACCCGCTGCGCGCCGCGTTCCTATGACCCGGCACGGGCAGGGCGTCGGTCCTCGCCACGAGCTTCACAAGCCTCACCTCCATGACTGACGGCAGGCACCACGCGCTACAACAACCGGCATCATTCGGGAGATAGCCGACAGGCGCCGCCTTCGACGGGTTGTCCGCGCCGCACCCGGCCGGGAGGTTCCGGCACGCGGCGCGAGATGGCAGGCTGGTGGGGTGCCGTATCTCGCTCTGGACACCTCCGCCGGGCTCGCGGTCGCGATCGTCGGCGACGACGGGGCCGCGCTGGCCCGTTCCGGCGACCCCGAACCGCGCCGTCATGCCGAACAGCTCACGCCTCACGTCGCCGGGGTGCTCGCTGACGCCGGGCTGACCGCTCGAGATCTCACCGGCATCGTCGTCGGTACCGGCCCCGCGCCGTTCACCGGGCTGCGCGCTGGCCTGGTCACCGCGCGGACGCTGGGGTACGCGCTGGACATCCCGGTGCTGGGCGTGCCGAGCCTCGCCGCGGTCGCGACGCGAGCCCTCGACCTGGTAGGCAGCGACGACGCTCAGCACGTGGTGGTGGTCACCGACGCCCGTCGACGCGAGGTGTACTGGGCGCGCTACGCCCGCGACGCCGACCTCGGGGTGCGGGCGGTGGACGGGCCGGGCGTCTGCGCCCCGGGCGAGGTGCCGACGACGGGCGCCACGCTCGCAGGGCGTGCCGCGCACCTCGTGGCCGGCGACCCGCTCGACCCCGAGGTGGCCTCCGAGCTGGCGAACCTCGACCCCGACCCGGTCGCGCTCGTGGCCGTCGCGCTGGCCCTGCGCTCCCACGGCGAGCCCACGCCTACCGAGCCGCTCTACCTGCGTCGCCCCGACGCGGTGCCGTCGACGGGAACCAAGCGGGTGCTGGCGTGAGCCCTGCTGTCGTGCGACCGCTGGTGGTCGCGGACCTCGACGTGGTCGAGCACCTGGAGAAAGAGCTGTTCGGGCCGGAGGCCTGGTCACGGGCCACCCTCGTCGAAGAGCTGGGCGCACCCGGGCGTACCTACCTGGCGGCCGAGGTGGACGGGGAGCTGGTCGGTTACGCCGGGCTGCGGTCCGACGGTCACGACGCCGACGTGATGACCGTCGGCACCCGGACCGCGCTCCAAGGCCGTGGGGTCGGGCGCACCCTGGTGCGGGCGCTGCTGGACCGGGCACGCGAGGTCGGTGCCAGACAGGTGTTCCTCGAGGTCCGGGTGGACAACGGCCCTGCCGTCCACCTGTACGAGTCTGAGGGTTTCGAGCACATGGGGCGCCGTCGCGGCTACTACCAGGGCATCGACGCCTGGACCATGCGCCTGGACCTGCGCGCTCGAGCCACGTCCGACCCCTGAGCCGCCCGGCGACCAGCGCCACCGGCTCGTCGGGCACCCGCGACCTCGGTGCGGACACCCGACGATGTGGCGCACGTCCCGACGATGTGGAGGGCCTCTCAGGCGAGGGCATCCCCGCGACCTCTTATGCTGGGCGGGTGGCACCGCTGGTCTTGGGTCTGGAGACGTCGTGCGACGAGACCGGCATCGGGCTGGTCCGTGGCGAAGAGCTGCTGTTCGACGCGGTCGCGTCGTCGGTCGACGAGCACGCGCGCTTCGGGGGGATCATCCCCGAGATCGCCTCTCGGGCTCATCTGGAGGCGATGGTCCCGACGCTGGACCGGGCCCTGAGCGAGGCCGGGGTCCGCCTGGCGGACGTGGACGCGGTCGCCGTCACCGCCGGCCCGGGGCTGGTCGGCCCGCTGACCGTGGGCGTCGCGGCGGCCAAGGCGCTCGCTCTCGCGCTCGACCGGCCGCTGTACGGGGTCAACCACATCATCGGTCACGCCGTGGTGGACACCTTGGTGCACGGTCCGTTCCCGGAGAGGGTCATGGCCCTGGTGGTCTCCGGGGGGCACTCCTCGCTGCTGCTGATCGACGACACGGTGGACGTCACCGAGCTCGGCTCGACGTTGGACGACGCGGCGGGGGAGACGTTCGACAAGATCGGCCGGCTGCTGGGCCTGCCCTACCCGGGCGGCCCGCACATCGACCGGCTGGCCCGTGAGGGCGACCCCGAGGCGGTCCGCTTCCCCCGGGGGCTGACCGCCGCGAAGGACCAGGCCGCGCACGCCGCTGATTTCTCGTTCTCCGGCCTGAAGACCGCGGTGGCCCGCTGGGTCGAGGCCCGCCAGGACGCCGGCGAGCCGATCCCGCTGGCCGACGTGGCCGCGTCGTTCTCCGCCGCCGTGGCGGACGTGCTGACCGCCAAGACGATCGCCGCCTGCCAGGCGCACGGGGTGGGCACCCTGGTGGTCGGCGGGGGCTTCTCGGCCAACTCCCAGCTGCGCGACATGGCTGCGGCGCGGTGCGCGGACGTCGGCATCGACCTGCGCGTGCCCCCGATCCGCTACTGCACCGACAACGGCGCCATGATCGCCGCCCTGGGTGCGGCCGTCGTCGCCCGCGACCTGCCTCCCAGCCCCCCAGACTTCGGCGTCGACTCGACCATGCCGCTCACCCAGGTGCTCGCCTGAGACTCTGCCCGCATCGTCGGGAGCACGACGAGCCCGCGGGCGCTGGCCGGGGTCGTCCCAGAGGCGGCTACAGAGGGTGGCCGGCGCGCATCTCGTCGACCAGGGAGCGCACGACGGCGGTCAGGTCGCCGTCGTGGCGGCGCGCCACCGCGCGCTGGCGCTGGTAGGAGGCGCCCTTGCGAAGGATGGTGCTGATCGCGTCGAGCTCGGGGACGCAGCCCAGGCGCTCGGCCACGGGTTCCAGCGTGGTCAACCACTGGGTGACGGAGTCGGTGACCAGGGCCTCGTTGCCCTCGGCGTCGGTGATGACGATCGCGTCCATGCCGTACCGGGCCGAGCGCCACTTGTTCTCGTGCAGGTACCACGAGGGCATCGTGGGCAGCGCCTGACCGTGGTCGAGCATCGTCGAGAAGTGCTCGACCAGGCAGTGCGTCAGCGCTGAGATCGCGCCGACCTCCAGCAGGTTGGCCGCGCCGTCGGCGACCCGCACCTCCAGGGTCCCGAACCGTGGGGAGGGGCGGACGTCCCAGCGCAGCTCGGAGAACTCGTCGATGACGCCGACGTGCAGCATGTCCCCGACATACTGCTCCAGCTGCTCCCAGCGGTCGAGCTCCGGCGGCAGGCCCGCCGTGGGCAGCTGCTGGAACAGCAGCGCCCTGTTCGAGGCGTAGCCGGTCTCTTCCCCCGCCCAGAAGGGCGACGACGCCGACAGCGACTGCAGGTGCGGGGACATCGTCATCATCGCCCGCGAGATCGGCAGCACCTTCGTGCGGTCCTCGATGCCGACGTGCACGTGCACGCCGAAGATGAGCATCTGCCGCCCCCACCACCGGGTGCGCTCGATGAGCCTGGCGTACCGGGCCTTGTCGCTGATCTTCTGGTGCGCCCAGTGGGCGAACGGGTGGGTGCCCGATCCCATGAGGTCGATGCGCAGGGGAGCGGCGGCCTCGCGCACCCGCTCCAGCGTGGCGGCCAGGTCGGCGGTCGCCTCACCGACCGTGCGGCACACCCCGGACGCCACCTCGACGGTGTTGGCCAACAGCTCTTGCTTGACCCTCGTCTCGTCCGCCACGGCGGCGAGCACCGTGTCGGCGGCCTGGCGCAGGTCCCCAGAGTCGGTGTCGACCAGGGCGAGCTCCCACTCCAGCCCGACCGTCGAACGGTCAGAGCGAGCGAAGGCGATCGATGCCGGCGCCGCCATCAGCGTGGCCCCGGGAGGTGCGCCCTAGAAGCATCCACGAGCGTCATCGTCCCACGGCACCGGGTCAGAGCGCCCGGCGACCGGGTGCACCGGGACCCCGCGGCGCAGACGTGCGTGCTGGGCGTGCCGCAGCGCGCGCGGGGTCATGAGACATGCCCTGGTCGAAGCGGACATCTCGGACCTCTCGTTCCGCTATCGTTCGGCCTGACCACGCCGACCCGGGAGGCACTCGTGCGCTCGTCCTTCGTCCGCCGGACCGTCACGCTGGGCGCGGTCGTCGCGATCAGCGTCACGTCGCTCACCGCCTGCACCGACACCGACCAGGGCGGCACGGGCGCGGCTGGCTCCGGGCCCTCGGCCACCGCCGGGGTGCACCAGGTCGACCTGGGTGCGCCTCTCGTCAGCCAGGAGGTGCCCGTCCCGGGCTCCGAGGGTGACACGGTCACCGTCGGGGTGCTGTCTCTGGAGGTCCGGGGCAAGCTGATGATCCTGCACATGGTCTTCACCCCTGACTTCTCCTCGGTCGCCAAGGGCAAGGAGATCTCGCTGGCCACCATGCTCGGGGGCCGCAGCCTCCGTGCGGAGCTGGTCGACACCGAGAACCTGAAGGTGTACTCCGTGGTCGGCTCCGCCGCGACCAACGCGTACTCCACCAAGACGGTCAGCGGGACCCCGATGTACGTCTGGGCGACGTTCGCGGCGCCGGAGAACGACAACGAGCTCTTCGACGTGCGGGTCGACGACGCCTGGCCGGTCTTCACGAGCATCCCGGTCGAACGGTGAGCCTTGGGGCCAGCCCGACCGTCCTGGCGGACCGGTACGAGCTGGGTGAGCTGATCGGCCGTGGAGGGATGGCCGAGGTCTACCTCGGGCGCGACCAGCGGCTGGGCCGGACCGTGGCCATCAAGATCTTGCTCCCGCAGCTGGCTGCCGACCCGGCGTTCGTCGCCCGTTTCCAGCGCGAGGCGCAGTCTGTGGCTGCGCTCAACCACCCGGCGATCGTCGCGATCCACGACACCGGCGAGGAGCGTCCCGACGACGCCTCCACGGCGGTGCAGTACATCGTCACCGAGCACGTCAGAGGCCAGACCCTGGGCCAGATGCTGCGCGAGACGAGCCCGCTGCCGGTCTGGCAGGCGCTCCAGGTCGCGGTCGGTGTGCTGACGGCGCTGGAGCACTCCCACCAGGCCGGGATCGTGCACCGTGACATCAAGCCGGCCAACGTCATGGTGACCGACACCGGTGCGGTGAAGGTCATGGACTTCGGCATCGCCCGGGCGGTGGCGGACACCTCGGCCGTGACCCAGACCCTGATCGCCACCCCTCAGTACCTGTCGCCCGAGCACGCGCGCGGCGAGCGGGTCGACGCGCGCAGCGACCTGTACTCCGTCGGGTGCCTGCTGCTCGAGCTGCTGACAGGACGCCCGCCGTTCGTCGGTGACACCCCTGTGGCCGTCGCCGTCCAGCACATCTACGAGACGCCACCGGTGCCCAGCACGCTGAACGCGGAGCTGCCCGCGTCGCTGGACTGGATCGTCGGCAAGGCGCTGGTCAAGGAGCGCGAGGGCCGCTACCAGACCGCCGCCCAGATGCGCGCCGACCTGACGGCCGTGATCCACGGGCAGGTCCCGCCCACGGCTGCCCCGCCGGGCGGGGCCGGGACGCCGACCACCGACCCGACCCTGGGCATCGTGGTCGGCCCGACCGCGTCGATGCCCGCCCAGACTCCTCAGACGGCCGAGCGGCCGTCGGGACCGGTGCTCGGTCAGCACGCCGACACCCCGTCAGGAGAGGTCTCGTCGGGGCCGGTGCCCTATCGGCACCCGGCACCGCACGCGTCGTACCAGCAGCCGCACGCGTCGTATCAGCAGCCGGTGCCCGCGACCAGGCGCCGACGTTGGCCGGTGGTCACCTCGATCGCGGCCGCGGCGCTCCTCGTCGTCGCCGGAGCGGTGGTCGTCGCGCTCCAGATGCCCTCCGGGGGAGGAGAGGGCGGTACGCCGCCGGTCGCCGTCGGGCCGTTCGTGGACAAGATCACGGTGGACGAGCTGGACGAGCCGTCGGCGTCCGACCTGACGCGCTCGGTGGAGCCGGTGAGCCTCGGCCGTGCCGTCGAGGTGCTCGACAGGCGCGGCGCCGTCAGCGTCCTGAGCCTCACGGGCTCCGTCAGACCCTGGATCCAGGCTGACCGTGACGCCGACCAGTCGGTGATCACCATCTCGACGGACCTGCTGTTCGCCTACGCCTCGGCGGAGATCGACCCTTCCGGGGTCGTCGCGATCCGCCAGGCGGTGCGGCCTGCCCCCAGGGGCGCCACGATCCAGGTCACCGGGCACACCGACGCGACCGGTGGGGACGAGGTCAACCTCCCGCTGTCCCAGCAGCGGGCCGAGGCCGTGGCGGACGTCATCAGGCGAGAGCGTCCCGACCTCGTGGTCGAGGCCGCGGGCAAGGGCTCGTCAGACCCTGTCGCCTCGGAGCGGCACCACGACGACTCGGACGACCCGGACGGTCGAGCGAAGAACCGCCGGGTCGAGATCCGCTTCACCGGCTGACCGACGCAGAGGTTCTCGAGCGGCACGCCCCTGGAGCTGTTCGACGACCAGAGCCGCGCGACCGGGCTAGAGCCGTTCGACGACGAGCACCCGCTGGGCGCCCGCGACGCGGGTGAGCACGACGGTGGCCGCGCCGTCACCGCGCAGCGCCAGCTGGGCGCGCAGCGCCTCCGGGGTGACCGCGGTGCCGCGCTTCTTGACCTCGAGGCGTCCGACGCCGCGCTCGCGCAGGTAGGCGCGCAGGGTCTTGACGCCGAACGGCAGGTCGTCCAGCACGCGGTACCCGGTCGCCACGGGGGTCTGCGCGCGGTGGTCGGTGGTCAGGTAGGCGATGGTCGGGTCGATCAGCCGCCCGCCGACGTCGGCGGCCACCTGGCTGACCAGGCCGGCGCGGATCACGGCGCCGTCGGGCTCGTACAGGTAGGCCCCGACCGGGCCGACCAGAGCCCGCGGCGGTCCGTCGGGGCCCGCGGCGACCTGGTGAGCGGCGCCAGCGGTCAGGACCAGCGCCGAGCGACCCGGACCCTCGGGGGCGAGCGGGCCGAACCAGAGCCCGACCTCCACCACGTCGCCGTCGGCCGACACCCACTGTGCCAGCGCGTCGGCCGGCACCTGGGAGTGCGCCAGCCCGGGGCCGAGCTTGACCCCCAGGGCCGGCACCCGGTCGCGCAGCGCGAGCACCTGGTCCAGCGGCGGGGAGAAGGCGGCGGGGTCGAACACCCGAGAACCTGAGCGGCGACGCCGGGAAGGGTCCGCCCAGACCGCCTCGACCTGGCTCAGGTCGAGGCTGAGCCCGTCGGTGTGGTGGATCGTCACCTCGGGGAAGTGACGCAGGTTCACCGTCGCGACGGCCGCCGTGGCCTCGTCGGTGTCGGCGGCCAGCACCCGCAGGCCGACCCCGGCGAACGCCATCGTGTCGGCCCCGATGCCGCAGGTCAGGTCTGCGACCGTGGTGACGCCGGCGTCCCGGTAGCGGCGGGCGTGGTGGGCGGCGACGTCCAGACGGGTGGCCTGCTCCAGGCCCGCGGGCGTGAACAGCATCCCGTCGGCGAAGTCGCCGAGCTTGTCCCGGGCCTTGGCGCGCAGCCGGGACTGGGTGAGCGCCGCGGCGACGAGCCCCGGGTCCAGCCCCTCGCGGTGCAGACGCTGCGAGATCGCCAGCGCGCGCTGGCGGTCGTAGGGTGGCAGCGTCTGGAGCAACGACCAGCCTCGGGGGCTGAGCAGGGCCGACAGGGCCTCGGGTTCCACCTGACGATCCTCCCACGTGCGCCTCGAGGGTGTGTGCTGGCACTCGCCTTGACCGAGTGCTAACCGGTTCCTAGAGTGTGTACCTGTCGGAGCTCTCGTACCGAGAGCCTCGGCACGTGCCTCGGCTCCGGCACCCGCGACGACGGCGGCCGTCGGCACGACGCAGACATCCGTACCGCTCACATGTGAAGGGGAGGTCCGTAGTGTCGGTCTCCATCAAGCCGCTCGAGGACCGCATCGTGGTCAAGACCCTCGATGCGGAGACGACCACCGCCTCTGGTCTGGTCATCCCGGACAGCGCCAAGGAGAAGCCCCAGGAGGGCGAGGTCCTGGCGATCGGTCCTGGCCGGATCGACGACAAGGGCAACCGGGTGCCGCTCGACGTGGCCGTCGGTGACACGGTCATCTACTCCAAGTACGGCGGCACCGAGGTCAAGTACGCGGGTGAGGAGTACCTGATCCTCTCGGCCCGCGACATCCTCGCGATCGTCACCAAGTGAGGCGCTGACCTCGCTCACGCGAACGGCCCCCGTCCTCGTAGGACGGGGGCCGTTCGCGTGCCTGTCGCCGCCCGGCTCGTCTGGGCTGTTCGACAGGTCTGGCCCGGAGAGCACGCTCGTCCGGGCCAGACCTCGGTCAGGTGGGTGCGCTAGCTCGCGGCCTCGGCGCGCCGGCGCGCGGCGAGCATCTCGTACCGCTCGTCCTCCGACAGCCCGCCCCACACGCCGTAGGGCTCACGGACCTTCAGGGACTGCTCGCGGCACTGGTCGAGCACCGGGCAGATCGCGCAGATGGCCTTGGCAGCCTCGGCGCGACGCTGGCGAGCGGCGCCGCGCTCGCCCTCCGGGTGGAAGAACAGCATCGGGTCAGCGCTCCGGCAGGTGCCTTCGAACTGCCACTCCCACAGCTCCATCACGGGGCCGGGCAGCCGTGAGATCTCCGCCATCAGGGACTCCACTCCATAGGTGCAACAGGTTCTCTCCAACGTACAACCGCGCCAGAAGTTGTTCAAGGGTATGTCGACTACTTGTTTCGCTGAAGCGAATTGGAGCGATCTGGACATAGGCCCCCAGATCAGGACACATCTCGCGCTCCGCAAGCGTGACGCGATGGTGGTGGGGGCTGGCAGAATCACCCCATGGTCACTCGTTCGGGCGCAGGAGGCGCTGAGCAGGTACCGCTGCTCGCGGTCGCCGCCGTCGCCCGACGGCTCGGTGTCGCCCCCGCGACGCTGCGCACCTGGGACCGCCGCTACGGCCTGGGGCCGTCCGAGCACACCGCGGGCGCACACCGCCGCTACACCGCGAACGACGTCGAACGGCTGATGGTGATGCGCCGCCTGACGCTCGCCGGGGTGGCCCCCGCCGACGCCGCGCGCGCGGCGATGGACACCGACCCCGGTGCGGCGGACCATCTCGCCGGCGTCTCCCGCACCCCGTCGGCCGTGGTCGAGGCCGCGATGGACGCGGACTCGTCGCGCCTGGCCAGCCTGCTCCAGCTGAACGGCGCCCAGGACGTCATCGCCTGGTGGACCGACCTGGTCGCACCCGCGCGCGGCCTGCTGGCGAGGCGCACCGTGCTGGACAGGCCGGGGCACGAGGCCGATCTCGCGGTGCAGATGGCCGTGTGCGTGGCGATACGTGACAGAATGTCCGCCGTAGCGGCTCCCCCCACCGGTGGGGTGGTGCTGCTGCTCGCCCCGCCGGGGGTGGCGCGGCCGCTCGTGCTTCACGCCGTGGCCGCTGCTGTTGGCGGGGTCGATGCCAGGATGGTGTCCGGTCCGATGTCGGCCCGGCATCTGGTGGAGCTGGTGGTGATGACGAGAGCCCGCGCCGTGGTGACGGTCTCGGACCAGCGCGACGCCGACCTGTCGCTGATCGAGGCGCTCGCGGCAGAGCGGCCCGATCTGCCTCAGCTCGTCTTGGTCCCCACCGAGGACTTCGGCCAGATCCCCACCGGCCCACAGGTCCAACGAGCTCGGTCGGTGGCCGGGCTCGTCCATGAGCTACGGGCCGTGCTGGCGGCCCAGGACGAAGGGGTGCAATGACCGCGTTGGCTCTGTCCCGTGCGGGCGAAGTCGGAGACGACCTGGGGCTGGGGTTGTCGGCGTCACTCACAAGTGGGACCTCTGCTTCCGATAGGGAGACGGTGACCCCGAGCGGGGTCCCGTATCGCTCGGAAGGGGGAGCCATGGCGTGAGTGGTCGTGTGCCACGCCAGCGCCGCGGTCCGTGAACGGATCGTGGTGACCTCTCTGGGCGTCCCTCTGCTCGCTCCGGTCCGCGCAGCCGCCACGGCCGACGAGCTGGTCGTGCTCGCCCGTCGGCTCGCCCCCACCGTGGTGCTGCTGGACGCCGACCTCCCGGCCCCGGGCCCGGCCGAGGCGATGCGCCGTCTGGCCCAGGTGGCCCCTCACGCGGCCGTGGTGATCCTGGCGGGCGCCGACGACGCCGAGGCGTTGGAACGGGCTCTCGTGCTGGGCGCTCGCGGCTTCTTGACTCCCGAGGTGAACCGCGCCGAGCTCGCGGCCGTGGCCGCGCACGTGCACGCGGTGTCGACCGTCAGCCACGGGTCGTCGTCCGCGCCGGCGTCGCGCGACGCCGAGCCGCGACGGCACCACCCGGTGCCGGACGACCAGGTGGACGAGGAGCCGGAGCGGGCTCCGACCGTGCTCACCCGTCGCGAGCTGGAGGTTCTCGTCGGGATGAGCAACGGGCAGTCCAACGCGCAGATCGGGCAGACCCTGTACCTGTCCGAGGACACCGTGAAGACCCACGCGCGGCGGCTGTTCCGCAAGCTCGGGGCGTCGGACCGCGCCCAGGCCGTGGCGATCGGGATGCGGCGCGGCCTGATCCACTGAGGCCTGATCCACTGAGGCCTGATCCACTGAGGTCTGGTCCACGGGTGCGCCTGATCCACAGGGCGTGTCGAGGGGCCCTGCCCGTCCGCGTACGATGGCCAGGTGAGCCTGAGCGACGCGCCCTCGGACCCGTTCGGACTCGTCGGACTGACCTTCGACGACGTCCTCCTGCTGCCTGGTGAGACGGATGTCGTGCCCTCTGAGGTGGACACGACGAGCCGGCTGACCCGCGAGATCGAGGTGCGCTCACCGCTGGTCTCGGCCGCGATGGACACCGTGACCGAGGGGCGCATGGCCATCGCCATGGCGCGTACGGGTGGGCTCGGGGTGCTGCACCGCAACCTGTCCATCGAGGACCAGGCCCACCAGGTGGACCTCGTCAAGCGGTCGGAGTCCGGCATGATCACCGACCCGGTGACGATCGGCCCTGACGAGACCCTCGAGGAGCTGGACCGCCTGTGCGGCGCCTATCGGGTCTCTGGCCTGCCGGTCGTCGATGCCGATCGCCGCTTGCTGGGCATCATCACCAACCGCGACCTGCGGTTCGTCCCGGCCGGCGAGTGGGCCACCCGCACGGTGCGTGACGTGATGACGCCGATGCCGCTCATCACGGGGCCCGTCGGGATCGCCCGTGACGCCGCTGCCGCCCTGCTGGCCAAGCACAAGGTGGAGAAGCTGCCGCTCATCGACACCGAGGGGCGGCTCGCCGGCCTCATCACCGTGAAGGACTTCGTGAAGTCCGAGCAGTACCCGAACGCCACCAAGGACGGTGACGGGCGTCTGCGTGTCGGTGCCGCGGTCGGGTTCTACGGCGACGCCTGGCAGCGGGCCACCGCGCTGGTCGAGGCCGGGGTGGACGTGCTGGTCGTGGACACCGCGAACGGGCACGCCCGGGCGATGCTGGACATGGTGCGCAGGCTGAAGTCCGACCGGGCCACCTGCGACGTGCAGGTGGTCGGCGGCAACGTGGCCACCCGCGAGGGTGCGCAGGCCCTGGTGGACGCCGGGGTGGACGCGGTGAAGGTGGGTGTGGGCCCGGGCTCGATCTGTACCACGCGCGTCGTGGCCGGGGTGGGCGTGCCGCAGGTCACCGCGATCTGGCTGGCGGCCCAGGCGTGCAAGCCCGCCGGGGTGCCGGTGATCGGTGACGGCGGGCTCCAGCACTCTGGTGACATCGCCAAGGCGCTGGTCGCGGGGGCAGACACGGTGATGCTGGGCTCGCTGCTGGCCGGGTGCGAGGAGTCCCCGGGCGAGCTCGTCCTGGTCAACGGCAAGCAGTACAAGCACTACCGGGGCATGGGCTCGTTGGGCGCGATGGTCTCGCGCGGCCGGGTCTCGTACTCCAAGGACCGCTACTTCCAGGCCGACGTGGAGTCGGACGAGAAGATCGTGCCTGAGGGCATCGAGGGCCAGGTGCCCTACCGAGGTCCGCTGTCGGTGGTGGCCCACCAGCTGATCGGGGGTCTGCACCAGTCGATGTTCTACGTCGGTGCTCGCACCCTCCCTCAGCTCCAGGAGCGCGGCCGGTTCGTCCGGATCACCGCGGCCGGTCTGAAGGAGTCCCACCCGCACGACATCCAGATGACCGTCGAGGCGCCCAACTACTCCCGCCGCTTCTGAGGGCTGGTGCCGCCCGCTGTGCGAGCGGCTCGGGCTGCGATCCAGAGACGTAGGCTCGTCGTGCGCGGGGCGGCTCAGGGCCAGTCGGTGTCGGTGCAGGTGGGGCGCCCTGACCGCTGCTGGTAGGCGTTGAAGCTCTCCGCCCAGGTCTGGTGCCATGTCACCTGCTGGTCGTGGAGGGTGCTCAGGTCGGTGGTGGTCAGGTCGCCGAACCGGGTCAGGATCTGCTCCAGCACGTCCAGGGTGGCGACGGCGTCGACGTCAGCGGAGTGCAGCGCGCCGGTCTGTGCGACGCCGTACACCGTGCACAGGTCGGCCAGGGTGCGCTTGCCCTTGCGGTAGCGGTCCTGGGCACGGTCGAGCACCAGCGGGTCCAGCACCGGCCGCACCGGGCCGCCCAGCCGCTGCGGCAGCGTCGCCAGGCGATGGCGGCGCAGCTCGGCGTCGAGCAGCCGCAGGTCGAACCTGGCGTTGAGCACCACGACCGGGACGCCGTCGCGCAGCGCGGTCGCCAGCCCCTCGGCGGCCTGGTCGAGAGCCGTCCGTGGTGCTGTCCCGTGCTCGCGAGCCTGTGCGGTCGACACCCCGTGGATGGCGGTGGCGGCCGCGGGGATGTCCACACCAGGGTCGACGAGCCAGGTGCGCACCCGCGTGCCGTCGCGATCACGGTGGACCAGGGCCATGGTCACGATCCTGTCGTTCTCCACGTCGACGCCGGTGGTCTCGGTGTCGAAGCCGAGCAGGGGCCCCGGCCACCAGGGCTCGGAGGCCCCAGGTCTTGTCGGTTCCTCTGCCACGGGCGGTCTCTCCGTCGTCGTCATCGCTGCCTCTCTTCGTCTCCTGAGCATCCCACGGCCAGCCCACACGTCGTGATCTTGCGCCTCGTGGGGCCGAGGGTGCGGGCGAGGCCGTCGTCCGCCGGTAGCCTGGGGCGGTGACCGAGATCGAGATCGGCCGTGGCAAGCGCGGCCGTCGGGCCTATTCCTTCGACGACGTCGCGGTGGTCCCCTCGCGGCGCACCCGCGACCCGGAGGAGGTGTCGGTCGGCTGGCAGATCGACGCCTACCACTTCGACCTGCCTGTCATGGCCGCGCCGATGGACTCGGCGATGAGCCCGGCGACGGCGGTCGCGCTCGGACGCCTCGGTGGGCTCGGCGTGCTCGACCTCGAGGGCCTGTGGACCCGCTACGAGGACCCGACACCTCTGCTCGCGCGGATCGCCGACCTCGGGGAGGGGTCCACGGCCCGGATGCAGGAGATCTACTCCGCGCCGATCCGTCCCGAGCTCATCGCCCAGCGGCTCAAGGAGATCAGGGAGGCCGGGGTCACCGTGGCTGCCGCGCTGTCTCCGCAGCGCACCCAGGAGCACTGGCGGACCGTCGTGGAGGCGGGCTGCGACCTGTTCGTCATCCGAGGCACCACCGTCTCGGCCGAGCACGTGTCGGGGCAGGCCGAGCCGCTGAACCTCAAGCGGTTCATCTACGAGCTCGACGTGCCGGTGATCGTCGGCGGCGCCGCGACCTATACCGCCGCGCTGCACCTGATGCGTACCGGTGCGGCCGGGGTGCTGGTCGGCTTCGGCGGGGGTGCCGCGCACACCACGCGGGTGGCGCTCGGCATCCACGCTCCGATGGCCACCGCCGTCGCGGACGTGGCGGCCGCACGGCGCGACTACCTGGACGAGTCTGGCGGGCGCTATGTGCACGTCATCGCCGACGGGAGCGTCGGGCGCTCCGGAGACCTGGTCAAGGCGCTGGCCTGCGGCGCGGACGCGGTGATGCTCGGTGCGGCGCTGGCCCGCGCCAGCGAGGCCCCCGGCCGGGGCTGGCACTGGGGCTCGGAGGCCCACCACCCCGCGCTGCCCCGTGGAGAGCGGGTCGAGGTCGGCAGCACCGGCACCATGGAGCAGATCCTGTTCGGCCCGGGCAGCACCGCCGACGGCACGGTCAACTTCATCGGTGCCCTGCGTCGGGCCATGGCCACCACCGGCTACTCCGACCTCAAGGAGTTCCAGAGGGTGGAGGTCGTCGTCTCCCCGTATCAGCCTCGCTGAGTCTCGTGGGGCCGCGTAGGTTTAGCTGACGGCGGGGCGAGGACGAGACCCAGGAGTGGTGCCATGTCGGGGACGACGCTGCACGGGATCGGGGTAGGTCGTCTCGGGGTGGTCGGACCTCTGCGTCAGCTGCGCCCGCCTGTGGCGGTCCCTGTCGACACCCCGCTGCTCGTCGACGGCCTGCCCGCGACGCCGCGGGCGGCGCACGTGGCGGTCGACCGGGCGTTCACCCGCATCGCTGACCAGCTCGTGGAGCAGGCCAGGCGGGTCACGGGCACGTTGGCCGAGATGCTCGCGGCGACCGCCCAGATCGCGGCCGACCCCGCCCTGCGTGCCCAGGTGCTGGCCCGGGTCGACGCGGGGGAGCCCCCGGTCGCCGCGATCGACGCCGCCGTGTCCACCTTCGCCGCTCGTTTCGAGCAGGCCGGGGGCCAGGTCGCTGAGCGTGTCACCGACCTGAGGTCGGTGCGCGACCGGGTGGTGGCCGCGATGCTGGGCATGCCCGCCCCGGGGGTGCCTGATCTCACCGAGGCCTGCGTCGTCGTCGCTCGCGACCTCGCCCCCGCCGACACCGCCGCGCTGGACCTGAGCCAGGTGCTGGCCATCGTCACCGAGCTCGGGGGCCCGACCGCCCACACCGCGATCATCGCCAGGCAGCTCGGCATCCCGTGCCTGGTGCAGGTCACCGGTGCCACCACCCTGCCCGACGGGGCTGTGGTGGCTGTCGACGCCCTCGTCGGTGCGGTCACCGTGGACCCGGACGACGCTCTGCGGGCCGAGCTCGAGGCTCGGGCCGAGGCGTTGCGCTCGCTGGCTGTCGACGCCGAGCCAGGGACCACCGCCGACGGGCAGGCTGTGGTGCTGCTGGCCAACATCGGGACGCTCGTGGACGCCGAGCGCGTCGCGGCCAGCGCCGCCGAGGGTGTCGGGCTGTTCCGCACCGAGATGCTGTTCAACGACCGGGCGGTGCCGCCGAGCCACGCGGAGCAGACCGAGACCTACGCCTGGGTGCTGCGTGCGATGGGTGGGCGTCGGGTCGTCGTGCGTACCCTGGACGCCGGCGCTGACACGCCGCTGGCGTTTGTCACCGGAGAGCACGAGGAGAACCCGGCTCTGGGTGTGCGCGGCTACAGGCTGGTGCGTACCCACCCCGAGCTGCTCGCGACCCAGCTGGAAGCTGTCGCGGACGCTCAGAGGGCCACAGGGACGACGCCGTGGGTGATGGCGCCGATGATCGCGACGCCGCAGGAGGCACGGGGCTTCGCCGAGGCCGCTCGTGCCGTCGGCATCGAGAAGGTCGGTGTCATGGTGGAGGTCCCCGCGGCGGCGCTGAGGGCCGAGCAGATCCTGGCTGAGGTCGACTTCGTCTCGCTGGGCACCAACGACCTGTCCCAGTACGCCATGGCGACCGACCGGATGCGCGGGGAGCTGGCTGACCTGCTCTCGCCCTGGCAGCCCGCGGTGCTGGACATGGTCGCCGCGGCCGCCCAGGCCGGGCTGCGGACGGGCAAGCCGGTGGGGGTGTGCGGAGAGTCGGCCGCCGACCCGCTCATGGCGCTGGTGCTGGTCGGGCTCGGGGTCACCAGCCTGTCGACAGCCCCGACCGCGCTGCCCGCGGTGCGCTTCGCGATCCGCCGTCACACGAAGGCCCGGTGCGTCGAGATCGCTGACGCCGTCCTGGCGGCCGGGTCGCACGAGGAGGCGCGTGCGCGAGCTGTTGCGCTCGCAGACCCGGAGGTATGTGCGAAACTCAACCTGTGACATCAGTAGGGGAATGCAGTCATGAGCACGGTCGCGCGCACGAGGTTCACCCGCTCTCAGGGCGGGTGAACCGAGAGAGGCCCTTGATACCGGCGCGGGCGTTCGCGAGGCTCGAGGCATGACCTCGCTCGTGCGTCCGGTGACGATCGGGCGGATGAGCGCTCCGCACCGCATCGCCATGGCGCCGATGACCCGCAAGCGCGCGGACGAGCGCGGGGTCGCGACCAACCTCATGCAGCGGTACTACGTGCAGCGTGCCGACGCCGCGCTGATCATCACCGAGGGGACGATGATCGACCCTCGGTGCCAGTGCGTTCGGGTGCCCGGGCTGATCGACGACGCGCAGGTGGAGGGGTGGCGGACGGTCACCGACGCGGTGCACGAGGCGGGCGGTCGCATCGTGGTGCAGCTGTGGGAGCCAGGGCGGCTGTCTCATCACCCGCACGGGCTGCCAGTCGCCGCCATGGACGCCACCCCAGACCTTCTCGGCGTCGTCCGGATCGCCGAGATCGTCGAGCTGTACCGGGCCGCCGCGGCACGCGCCACGGCCGCGGGTTTCGACGCCGTGGAGATCCACGCCGCGAACGGCTCGTTGATCGACGAGTTCCTGCGGACCAGCGCCAACCACCGCGCCGACGCCTACGGCGGTGGCGTGGCGAACAGGGTGCGCTTCCTCCTCGAGGTGGTCGACGCGGTGATCGGCGAGATCGGTGCTGACCGCACGGGGGTGCAGGTGGCGCCGCACATCGCGGCGCGAGCCCTGGGGTGCCCGCAGATCGTCGAGACGATCCTGCACCTGGCCGCCGAGCTGGGAGCCCGTCGCCTGGCCTACCTGCACCTGGCCGAGGCCGACTGGACCGACGCGCCCGAGATCGGGCAGACGTTCCGAGAGCGGCTGCGGGAGCGTTTCCCCGGCACCATCCTGGCCGCCGGCGAGTACACGCTCAGCAAGGCGCTGCGCATGGTGGGTGACGACCTGGTCGACGTCGTCGCCTTCGGCCGGGCCTTCATCGCCAACCCCGACCTGCCGACCAGGCTCATCGCCGGCCTGCCTCTCGCTGAGCCGGACCTGACCAGCGTCTACTCCGGTGACGCCGAGGGCTACACCACCTACCCTCGCTTCGCTGCCGCCGACCAAGGCCACCGCTGACCCGCCCGGAGGGCCTGTCCGACGAGGCCGCGGAGCCTCGGGTTCGGGCGCTGAGCACTACCAGCCAGGGCGCGACCAGTCCAAGGTGCCACCAGCCCAGGAGGGGAGAGAGGACGGGACCGACCTCGTACGGGTCGGTCCCGTCCTCTTCCGATGAGGCTGCTCAGGTAGGCAACCTGTTCAGGTGCGCAGTCTGTTCAGATGCGGAGTCTGCTCAGGCGGCGCCGACGAGCGTCGCTGACTGGCGGGCGATCTCCAGCTCCTCGTTGGTCGGCATGACGACGACGGTCACACGGCTGGAGTCGGTGGAGATGATCGTCGGCTCGGACTTCGGGCCGGCGTTGCGGTCGGGGTCGATCTCGATGCCGAGCTCGGCCAGGCCGCGCAGGGAGCCGGCGCGGGTGCGGGCGTCGTTCTCCCCGACGCCGGCGGTGAACGCGATGACGTCCAGGTGCCCCAGCTGGGCGTAGTAGCTCCCCACGTACCCGCGGATGCGGTGGTAGTAGACCTCGAGGGCGAGCTTGGCGTGCTCGTCGCCCTCGTCGGCCGCACCCATCACGTCGCGCATGTCGGTGTGGCCGCTCATCCCGAGCATCCCCGAGCGCCGGTTGAGGATCGAGTCGAGCTGGTCGAGCGTGTAGCCCGCCGCGCGTGACAGGTGCACGAGCACCGCCGGGTCCAGGTCGCCCGAGCGGGTGCCCATGACCAGGCCCTCGAGCGGGGTCAGGCCCATCGACGTCTCCACCGAGCGCCCGCCGCGCACGGCCGTGGCCGACGCGCCGTTGCCCAGGTGCAGCACGATCTGGTTGATCTCGGCCACGTCCTTGCCCAGGAGCTCCGCGACCGCACGTGACACGTACAGGTGCGAGGTGCCGTGGAACCCGTAGCGGCGCACCGCGTAGGCCTCGGCGATCTTCCGCTCGATGGCGTAGGTGTACGCCTCCGGGGGCAGCGTCTGGTGGAACGCGGTGTCGAACACCGCCACGTGCGGCACCGTCGGGAACGCGTGCTGGGCGGCGACGATCCCGGACAGGTTCGCCGGGTTGTGCAGCGGCGCCAGCGGAACGAGGGACTTGATCTTGGCCAGCACGTCGTCGTCGACCAGGGCAGGGCCGGAGAACAGGCTCCCGCCCTGCACCACCCGGTGGCCGATCGCGGCGAGGTTCGCGGCGTCGATCCGCGGGCCGTGCTGGGCGAACTGGTCGAGCACCAGCGTCATGCCGATCTCGTGGTCGGGGACGGCGATCTCGGTGACCGTGTCGCCGTCGAGCCCGGTGTGCTTGATCCGGCCCTTCTCGGCCCCGATCCGCTCGACCAGGCCGGCCGCGAGGGGCGCACCGGTGGTCACGTCGACCAGCTGGTACTTGATGGACGACGAGCCTGAGTTGATGACGAGAACCTGGGTGGTCACTTGGCGGCCTCCTGAGCTGCGACCGCCTGAGCCTGGATGGCGGTGATAGCGATGGTGTTGACGATGTCCTGGACGAGAGCCCCGCGCGACAGGTCGTTGACCGGCAGGCGCAGGCCCTGCAGCACGGGACCGATGGCCAGCGCCCCAGACGAGCGCTGCACAGCCTTGTAGGTGATGTTGCCGGAGCACAGGTCCGGGAAGACGAACACGTTCGCCTTGCCCGCGACCTCAGAGCCGGGAAGCTTCGAGGCGGCGACGCCCGGGTCGACGGCGGCGTCGTACTGGATCGGGCCCTCGACAGCCAGGTCGGGCTGGCGCTCGCGGACCATCGCGGTCGCCTCGGCCACCTTCTCCACGGCCGCGCCGGTCCCGGACGTCCCGGTCGAGTACGACAGCATCGCCACTCGCGGCTCGATGCCGAACCCGGCGGCGGTTCCCGCCGAGGAGATCGCGATGTCCGCCAGCTGTTCGGTGGTCGGCTCGGGCAGCACCGCGCAGTCGCCGTACACCAGCACCTGGTCGGGCCAGCACATGAAGAACACCGACGAGACGGACGAGCACCCTGGTGCGGTCTTGATGATCTCGAACGACGGCTTGATGGTGTGGGCGGTGGTGTGGGCGGCCCCGGAGACCATCCCGCCAGCCAGGCCCAGCTGGACCATCATGGTCCCGAAGTACGACACGTCGCTCATGACCTCACGGGCCTGCTCGACCGTCACGCCCTTGTGGGAGCGCAGCCTGGCGTACTCCTCGGCGAACCCGTCCATCAGCTCGGAGGTGGCCGGGTCGTCGATGGTGGCGCCGCTCAGGTCCAGACCTAGCTCAGCAGCCCTGGCCCGCACGGTGGCAGGGTCGCCCAGGATCGTCAGGTCGGCGATCCCCTCGGCCAGGACGGTCGCGGCAGCCTGGAGCACGCGGTCGTCGCCACCCTCGGGCAGGACGATGCGTCGGCGGTCGGCTCTGGCGCGTTCGGCCAGGGCCAGCTGGAAGGGGGGTACGGGGGTGTTCTCGGTCACGGGGGCTCCTTGTCGGGGCTTGTCGGGGCGTACGCCCCGGCGAGACCGGTGGGTCTCGGCGGCGTCGTTGTCGTCGGATCCAGATCCCGGTCGTGTGGAGGGGGTGCCCCCTCACGCTCCCAGGCGTGCACCTGCGCTCCCGAGCGTCGACCGGTGCGGTCGGGCTCGGCGTAGGAAGGAGAGTAACCAGTGAAGTGGGGCTGTTCTAGGCCCATACGAGGAGAAATCTTGGCGGATCGTTGCCGTACGCACGCCCAGACGACCCTTCCTGAGCGCTTCGGTGCCCGGAACCACCCAAACTTCCCGACGGGGTTGTGTCGGTGAGGCGGTTCGAGGGCCACCGCGACAGGGGCGGACGCCCGCCCGGCACCGCTTCGCCGGGCGGGCGTCCGCGCGAACTATCCTTGAGGGCGTGACGTCTCCTGCTGACCGGCCCGTGCTCGTCGTCGACCTCGGGGCCCAGTACGCCCAGCTCATCGCTCGGAGGGTGCGCGAGGCGCACGTGTACTCCGAGATCGTGCCGCACACCATGTCGGTGGCCCAGATGCTGGCCAAGAACCCGGCGGCGGTGATCCTGTCTGGTGGGCCCGCGTCGGTCTACGAGCCTGGTGCGCCGACGGTGGACCCGGCGCTGTTCGACGCCGGCGTGCCCGTGCTGGGCATCTGCTACGGGTTCCAGGCGATGGCCTGGGCTCTGGGCGGGGAGGTCGACGCGGCGGCCACGGGGGAGTACGGCAGCACCGAGGCGACGGTGACGGCGCCGGGGACGCTGCTGGACGGCACCCCGCGGGCCCAGCAGGTCTGGATGAGCCACGGCGTCGCGGTGACGACGGTGCCGCCCGGCTTCACCGCGCTGGCGAGCACCGCCGGCGCCCCGATCGCGGCGTTCGAGGACCAGACCCGGCGCCTCTATGGCGTCCAGTGGCACCCGGAGGTGCGTCACACCCCGTTCGGCCAGACCGTCGTGGAGAACTTCTTGTACCGCGGTGCGGGGCTGGCCCCAGACTGGCTGCCGAGCAGCGTGATCGCCGACCTCGTGACGTCGATCCAGGCCCAGGTGGGCGACGCCCAGGTGATCTGCGGTCTGAGCGGCGGGGTGGACTCCTCGGTCGCGGCCGCCCTGGTGCAGAGGGCCGTCGGAGACCAGCTGACCTGTGTGTTCGTCGACCACGGCCTGCTGCGGGACGGCGAGG
The DNA here is from genome assembly GCA_009785115.1 of Micrococcales bacterium. GTDB lineage: Bacteria > Actinomycetota > Actinomycetes > Actinomycetales > Cellulomonadaceae > Cellulomonas. The sequence continues at coordinate 35,769 of WQWY01000009.1, read as the reverse complement.
TCGAGCAGGTGGAGCGGGACTTCGTCGCCGCCACCGGGGTGCGGCTCGTCACGGTGGATGCCCGCGAGCGCTTCTTGACCGCGCTGGCCGGGGTGAGCGAGCCGGAGACCAAGCGCAAGATCATCGGGCGGGAGTTCATCAGGGTCTTCGAGGAGGCGGCACGCTCCCTCGTGGCCGAGGCCGGTGAGGAGCACCCGGTGCGCTTCTTGGTGCAGGGCACGGTGTACCCCGACGTCGTGGAGTCCGGCGTCGGCGAGGGTGCGGCCAACATCAAGTCGCACCACAACGTGGGCGGGCTGCCTGACGACCTGGCCTTCGAGCTCGTCGAACCTCTGCGCGCCCTGTTCAAGGACGAGGTGCGCCAGGTCGGCCTGGAGCTGGGCGTGCCTGAGGTGATCGTGTGGCGTCAGCCGTTCCCCGGGCCTGGCCTGGGCATCCGCGTCGTCGGCGAGGTCACCGCTGAGCGGCTGGAGATCTTGCGCGCCGCCGACGCGATCGTCCGCGCCGAGCTGACCGCCGCCGGCCTGGACCGTGAGATCTGGCAGTGCCCGGTGGTGCTGCTCGCGGACGTGCGCAGCGTCGGTGTCCAAGGCGACGAGCGCACCTACGGCTACCCCGTCGTCTTGCGGCCGGTGTTCAGCGAGGACGCGATGACCGCCGACTGGGCCCGGGTGCCGTTCGACGTGCTCGCGCAGATATCGACCCGGATCACCAACGAGGTGCGCGCGATCAACCGCGTCGTCCTCGACGTGACCAGCAAGCCCCCGGCCACCATCGAGTGGGAGTGACCATGGCCCGGCCCGCGCTGGCCCTGGTGTGAGCACCGTGGTGGAGTGAGCACTGTGCGCCTCGTCCACGTCTCCGACTGCTACCCGCCGCGCACCGGCGGGATCGAGTCCCACGTCTCCGACCTGGCCGCGCGGCAGGCGGTGACCGGCGACGAGGTGCACGTGCTCACCGCCACACCGTCCGCCGACGGTGCCCGGCACGGCGTGGTCGAGGAGGTCTCCGGGGTCCAGGTGCACCGGATGGGCACCCGGCTGCCGTTCGAGCTGCCGGTCAACCCGGTCGAGGGCCCGCGCCTGCTGCGCGCGGCCCTGAGGACGATCAGGCCCGACGTCGTGCACGTGCACGCCGGGATGGTCTCGCCGTTCGCGTTCGACGGGGCGCGCCTGGCCGTCGCCGCCGGGCTGCCGACGGTCATCACCTGGCACTGCATGCTCGACCGGGTGCTGCCCGCGCTGCGCCTGGGGGTGCGCACCACACGGTGGCGCACCGTCCCGGCGGCGCTGACAGCGGTGAGCGACTCGGCAGCGCGACGGGTCGAGGCGGTGTTCGGGGCTCCGGTCGAGGTGCTGCCCAACGGGCTGGACATGGCCACGTGGGCGCCGGCCGGGCCAGACCCGGGTCGCTCGTCAGGCCCGCTGCACCTGGTGGCGACCATGCGCCTGGTGCCGCGCAAACGGACGCTGCCGCTGGTGAGGATGGTCGCGCGTGCCGCCGAGCGGCTGCCTCCGGACCGGGTGCGGCTGACGGTGATCGGTTCGGGCCCCTCGGAGGGCCGGGTGCGGGCCGCGGTGACCCGTCTGGGCATGGAACGGCAGGTGACGCTCGCCGGCCGGCTGGACCGGCCGGCGGTCCGCGAGCGCTACCGCGATGCTGACGTGTTCGTCGCCCCGGCCGCGTCGGAGGCGTTCGGGATCGCCGCGCTGGAGGCGCGGGCGTCAGGGCTGATCGTCCTGGGTCGCCGTGGCACCGGGATGGCTGAGTTCGTCACCGACGGGGTCGACGGCTGGCTGGTCGACGACGACGCGCAGATGGTCGACACGATCGTGCGCCTGGCGCGCGACCCCGCGCTGACGGGACGGATGCTGGCCCACAACCGACAGGTCCGTCCGGCCTTCGACTGGTCCGACGTGCTCGAGGCGGCCCGGGCTCAGTACGCGCGGGCCGCCAGGCTGGTCGGCTGAGCGTCCCACCAGCCCGGCGCCGCGTCTGCCGCACGGGGTTCGTCCGTACCAGGGCTCGTCTGCCCGAGGGCTCGTGCGTCGCTCAGGGCCTGCGTCGTGCGGCGCGGGCCAGAGAGCCGACGAGGAGCACGACGCCTGCCGCTGCGAGCAGAGCGATCGCCGCCAGGCCCATGTCGAAGCGGTACCCCAGCGCGGCAGCGATGACGCCAGCGCCGCACGTCGCGAGGATCAGCCCCCAGATCACCGTGCGCAGCCGGACCCCCCTCGAGGAGGGTGGCGAGGTGACAGGCACGGCTGGTGCTGTGGTGGGCGGCGGGTACGGCAGGGTGGAGGTGTGTGCCGGGTCGGCGTGCGTCTCGGTCGTGGTCGAGCCGTCGGCGGGGATGCTGTCGGCAGGTGGCACGTGCTCGTCGCGTGGTTCGGGTGTGGTGGTCATCACCGTTCTCCTTCTACGGGTGGTCCGGTCAGGGCTGTCGCGCCGGGGCCGGTGACGGGCCGGGCAGCCGTGTCGCGTCTGTCTCCTGGGGGGTGGGTGCTGGGGCTGTCTTCTGAGAGACGGTCAGCTCGCCCACGCCGAGCGAGACCTCGAGCTTGATGGTGCCGTCGTCTCCCGCGGCGACGTAGGTGCGGGACAGGCCGATGCCGCTGGCTCTCTGCGGGTTGTCGCCGACGTCCCAGCTCACGGAGCCGATGCCGACCGAGACCTCGGCCCGCACCTCGACCCCGGCGGGCAGCAGGATCTCGAGGTCACCGACACCCATCGACACGGGCACCTGGACCGTGGCCCCCTCGAGCTCGAGGGGGCGCAGGTCGAGGACGGTGCTGCCCACACCGGCCTCGAACCCGTGCTTCGCGGCGATGGTGTCGCTGACCACCACGACGTCGCCGGCGACCCAGCGGGGAGAGGTGGACCAGTGCGCCCAGCCGACGGCGGGCAGGCTCAGCAGCAGCGTGACCACGGCGAAGAAGCCGAGCACCCCGCTGGTGCGCCCGCGCAGCCCGGAGACCACGATGCCGAGCCCGAGCAGCACCACGCCGACACCGGCCGCGGTCAGCAGCACCGGTGCGTCGGTGTGGCCGGTGCGCCTGGCGAGCAGCAGACCCGCGACGGTGAGCAGCACCAGGGCCGCGACGACGCCGACCGTCGTGCCGCCCGGGCCCGAGGGGTGCGGGCGGCGTGGGGGAGGGGGAGGTGTCATCGTGGGTGGCGGAGGGGTCCAGACCGGTGGGGGCGCCGACGCTGCCATGGAGGCCGCCGCCGGAGCCGGAGGAGGGGGTACGGGCCCCGAGGGGTGCGCAGAGCTCGTCGAAGGAGCGGAGCTCTCTGACGGCAGGGGGTTTCCTGAAGACATGGGGGGTTCCTTGGGTCCGGAGGAGCTCTTCACCGCGACGATCACCACGGCGACGACGGTGCCGACCACGAGCAGCCACCCCAGCCCTTGCAGCCAGGCCAGGCCGACGAGGTCGCCGGGTGCGCGGCCGAACCACCACACCGCCTCGCCCCGCACGAGCCCCGCGACCGCGAAGCCGAGAGCGCCCAGGAGGGCGGTGTCGAAACGTCCGGCGATGGTCTCTTGCAGGTGGATGCGCCCGTCGCGGGCCTCGGGCAGCAGAGCCCAGGCCACGCCGTAGGCGACGAGCCCGAGCCCGCTGATGAGGACGGTCACGGCGAGGATGCCGCGCACGAGCAGGGGGTCCAGCCCGAGACGCTGAGCCAGACCGCCGCAGACCCCGCCGATCCAGCGCTCCTCGGAGCGGGTGACGCCGAGCCGTCGCACGGACGAGAAGAACCCGTCGCCCGGGGACGTGCTCTGCGGCGGCGGCTGGTGCTGCGGCCCGGGTGTCGGGGCGTCACCGGTGCCGGCGGGGGTCGGGTCTTCGGTGCTGTTCATATGTCGATACTGACGGGAAGGACGTCGCCGGGCATCAGGGTGCACCCCTGAACGGACCCTGAGGTCTGCGGTCGTGGACCCGGAACCGTCGCCGTGGGCATACCCAGGAGACGGCAGACGTGTGACCATCGAGGCATGGTTCCCGCGTCTGCCCGTCCGGCGTTGCTGCGCCCTGTCCGGGGGCGGTGGGTCGGTGGGGTCGCGGCGGGCCTCTCCGCGCACCTGGGCCTGGGCGTGGGCACGGTGCGTGCGCTGTTCGCGGCGCTCGCGCTGGCGGGTGGCGCGGGGGTCTTCCTCTACGTGTTCTTGTGGGTCACCGTGCCGCTCGGTGACTCGCGCGACCCGGCCCTGACCAGCCCGCCCGCCGCGACCCGGCTGGCCCGTCGTCTGCCGCAGCTGGCCTCAGGGCGGCGCTTGCCGGCCACGGACATCGGGATCGGTCTGGTGCTGGTCGCGGGTGCCGCGCTGCTTCTCGCGGTCCGCAACGGGTGGTGGCCGCAGTCGAGCTGGCTGCTGCCCCTGGTGCTCGTGGCCGGCGGGCTGGGGCTGGCCTGGTCTCAGCTCGACGCGGTGCAGCGGCGGCGGACGAGCCAGGTGGTCGGAGGACGGACCCCCGCTCCGCTGCTCGCGGTGGCCGGCGGGGTGCTGCTCGCCGGTGCTGGTGCCCTGCTGTTCGTGGGTCAGGTGGGCGGGCAGGGCCTGGAACCCGCGGTGCTCGTCCAGTCGGTGGTCGCGGGCCTGGCCATCCTCGCCGGGGTGGGTCTGGTGCTCGCGCCGTGGTGGTTGCGCCTGGTGCGCGAGCTCGGTGACGAGAGGGTCGCGCGGGAGCGTGAGGCGGAGCGCGCCGACATCGCCGCCCACCTGCACGACTCCGTGCTCCAGACCTTGGCGCTGATCCGCTCTCGCGCCGCCGACCCGGTCGAGGTGGCTCGCATGGCGAGGGCTCAAGAACGCGAGCTGCGCGAGTGGCTCTACGCCGACCGTCCCGCACCGGGCACCTCGGTCGCCGCGGCGGTGAGGGCGGTCGTGGCCGAGGTCGAGGACTCTCGCGTCGGCCCGGACGGCGGGGTGGTCGCCGTGGACGTCGTCGTGGTCGGTGACCGGGAGCCCGACGAGGGGTCGGACGCGCTGCTGGCCGCCACCCGCGAGGCGTTGGTGAACGCGGTCACCCACGGCCGCCCGCCGGTCTCGCTGTACCTGGAGGTGCGGGACGACGCGCTAGAGGTGTTCGTCCGCGACCGTGGCGAGGGCTTCGACCTCGACCAGGTGGGTCCTGACAGGTTCGGGGTGCGGGAGTCCATCATGGGGCGGGTACGCCGTCGCGGCGGGACGGCGACGGTCACCTCGTCGGTGCGGCGAGGCACCGAGGTGCACGTCGTCATGCCGGCACAGGAGCAGAGGAGGACGTCATGAGCCCGGTGAGCGTCGTGCTGGTCGACGACCACGCGCTGGTGCGCGCCGGGGTGCGCACCTCGTTGGGCGACCCGGTGCGGGTGGTCGGTGAGGCTGCCGACGTGGACGAGGCCGTCGCGGTGGTGCACGAGCACCGGCCGGCCGTCGTGCTGCTGGACATCCACCTGCCTGGCGGGGCCGGCGGCGGTGGGGTCGAGGTGGTCACTCGTTGTGCCGACCTGCGCGGCACCACCCAGTTCCTGGCCCTGTCGGTCTCCGACGCCGCCGAGGACGTGGTGGGGGTGATCCGGGTGGGCGCTCGCGGGTACGTGACCAAGGAGATCGACGGCCAGGCCCTCACCGACGCCGTGGTGCGGGTGGCCGGCGGGGACGCGGTGTTCTCCCCGAGGCTGGCCGGATTCGTCCTCGACGCGTTCGGCATCGCGGGCGGCGACGTGGCGACGACAGATGACGAGCTCGACCGCCTGACGGCCCGGGAGCGCGAGGTGATGCGTCTGATCGCCCGCGGCTACACCTACCGCGAGGCGGCAGGCGAGCTGTTCATCTCGGTGAAGACCGTCGAGACCCACGTCAGCGCCGTCCTGCGCAAGCTCCAGCTCTCCAACCGCAACGAGCTGACCCGCTGGGCCGCCGACCGCCGCCTCCTCTGACCAGGCTCACCCCCACCCGCCGCATCGCCAGGCTCTTGCCCGCTCGTCGGGCTCCCGTCGGTTCGTCGGTGATCTCCGCCGATCTGTCGGGAGCCTGACGATGTGGCGGGCGTCCGATCAGGTGCCCTAGCAGCGAGGGGTTGCGAGAACGAGAGACGCGATATATCGTGTGTCAGGTCGAGATATATCGCGTGAGAGAGGAAGATCATGGCCACGGAGTCTTGGGTCGTCGCCGGTCCGCAGGTGATCGAGGTAGACGAGGTCCGGTCGTTGAGGGTGCAGATCATCGGGGGTCGGGCGGACGTCGTCGGACGGGACGAGGCTGGTGCGCGGCTCGAGGTGCACGGCGTGCACGGCCGTCCGCTGGAGATCAGCCTGCGCGACGGTGAGCTGAAGATCGGCTACTCCGACACGCTGTCGGCGTGGGAGGCGTTCTTGGACAGGCTGCGCACCTTCCGCTCGTCGGACAAGGTGGACGTGCACGTGGCCGTGCCGCGCTCGGCCACCGTGCGGGTCGGCACCGTCAGCGCCGAGGGCCTGCTCGCCGACATCGACGAGGACTCCTCGGTCGGCACCGTCTCCGGGGCGCTGGTGGTCGACTCCACACGAGGGCGCCTCTCGGCCCGGTCGGTCTCCGGCGAGGTGTCGGTGCGCGGCCACCACGGCCCGATCACTCTCAACTCTGTCTCTGGCGATCTGGCCGCCTCGGGTGAGCTGACCTCGGTGCATGCCAACACGGTGTCTGGTGAGGTCAGCCTCGACATCGCCTCGGCCACGTCGTCGCTCACGGCCACCACCGTGTCCGGTGCGGTCACCGTGCGGCTGCCCGAGGGCTGCGGCACGCAGGTGCGCGCCCAGTCGGTCTCGGGCCGCGTGGTCGTGGACGGCGTCCACCACAAGGGCACGGGCCCCGGGTCGGTCACGGTCGACCAGGGCTCGGCCGGCAGCGGCTGCTACCTCTCGGCCACCACCGTGTCCGGCGACGTGACGGTGCTGCGCGGTGCCGCGTGATGGCACCCGTGTTCGCGCACGGGCAGCTGCGGCTGTACCTGATGGCGCTGCTGGAATCGGGACCCCGGCACGGCTACGAGCTGATCCAGGCGCTGTCAGACAGGTTCGGAGGCACCTATCGCCCCTCGGCCGGGACGGTCTACCCGCGTCTGGCGCGGTTAGAGACCGAGGGCCTGGTGGTGCGCACCGAGTCCGGTCGCAAGACGACCTACGCCCTGACCGACGCGGGGCGTGAGGAGATCGAGACCCGCCGGGGCGACCTGGCTGACCTCGAGGCCGACATCTCCGACTCTGTGCGCGACAGGGCCGCCGAGGTGCGCGAGGACGCCCGCGTCGCGATGCGCGGCCTGCGCGCCGATCTCGCAGCGGCTGCCCAGGAGGCCCGCGCCCACGCCCGCCCAGGCCGCTGGGATGCTGAGGCCGACCAGCGCACCGCCTCGCACGCCCGCCGCGTCGAGATCGAGACCATGCTGCGCCGCTTCACCGACGACGTCCGCGCCGACCTGCGTCGCGCCGACGCCGACGCCGCCGTCCCCGCCCTCACCGTCGAGACCGTCCGCACCGTGCTCGACTCAGCCCGCGCCGCCGTCCGAGCCACCCTCCGCTGAGGGGTTGCCCGTCCGACGCCGGGCCACGATCTAGGTGTCGGGCGGGTGGTCTCATCCCACGCTCTGGGACGACTTTGCTGCGCGTCGCTGACAGCGATTTGATGGGCTCATGGTCGTCCGAGGTCGCACACGGACCTTGATGCCGCACCCCGGAGCGGGTCACCTCGCACTGGCGACGTGCACTTCTCTCGTACGGTCACCCCTGATGCAACGGCCCACACCTGTTGCACTACCTTCACCGTGTCGAACACTTCTGGGGACGACCGCGCCGCGTCGTGAGGGACGCGCGAGGATGAACCATGGCAAATCACGGATGTCGCCATGACTCTCACACGCGCTTCGTCGAATACCCTCGATGCTCGCCTCGATCACATCGCTCGCAGGATCCTCGTCCTTCAAGCGGCTGAAGGTGCTCGTGAGATCGCTGAGGCACGCAGAGGGCCGACGATAGACCCGATCAAGCTGTACGCGATTCACCGCGGCAAAGAGATCCCCTTGTTCCCGTCTGGGTCGAACGAGCCCCGCAACGCCCTAGAAAACGGAATCGTTTTTCCTGGTCAGCACGTCGTCGCAGTTGTCGAGGTCCGTCATGCGGCGTCGGTCGAGATCAGAGTTCCCGGAGAGACGAGATGGCGTAGGCATACCGGCTCAGGAGCGTGGCGTATCGGCTTTGACGCACGGGAGTCCGGGTGTGTCGAGGTGGTAGCTCAAAATAAAGCAGCAAGAGATGGTGATGGTGTCAGTCGAGTGTTGTCCTCGCGACTGTGTGTGGAACGGCTGGGACTCGAAGACAGCGACCTCGAAAAGATCACACGTGAGTTGTTGGCCGAGGCCAAGGATGCGATGCATGCCTGGAGCAAAGTTTCTGACCTTCGTCCCGAAGCACGTGCGGTTGATGCTGTGCACTCGCACCTTACCCCCGGTGACGCACCACTTCGGCAGGCTCGCTACAGAGTCGGTACCATCGCGACCATCATGCCAGAAAAACCACGGTGGCTGTCTTCCGCTCCACAGCGAGGAAGATTCAGAGGATTACTTTCTTCGCTCCTCTCGCTCCCCCCTCTGGACGAGCTCCTGCGAGCTGACCTCCCCTCGCCAGAAGATTTTCTGAGACGGCCTGTGGTCGACGAAGAAATATCGCCCCAGAGGCCAGATGGAACAAGTGACAACGATACAGGCTCACAGAACAGGTAGAGTGGATGAGCGACAGCAGTTCGACGGCAACCAAAGAAAATGACACGGAAGCAACCAAAAAGAACCGCAAGAAGTTGACGATGCGGCACCGCCTCGCCCTGTTCGGCGGAATGAGAAAAGACCTGATGAGATCGAGCCCCGGAGGGGTCTATCATTTTCATCTGAAAGGACTTCTATTTATATGTACCGGGTTGATCGCAGCGGTCTCGATGACGTTTTTCCTCTACTCGGCAATGACAGGGGCTGGGCTCAGCAGCGATGTGACGTTCCTCAGCTGGGAGTCAGCGATGGAGCAGCGGGCGAACGACAGCACCGAGCAGAGTCCCGGTAGCCCTCAGCCTCGGAGCGATGGAGCAAACACTTCGACCTCGCCCACGGTAGGTGACTCAGATACGTCAGCCTCGGTGTCCCCGGAAGTACCCACCGCATCCCTTCGCTGGGCTGCCCTTCTTGGCGCGATCACCTTCGGGATAATCTGGGGATTCATCGTCATCATCACCATAGATCGCTACCTGACACACTCTATGGAAGGGATCAGGGGGTTCCGGGCAAACTTTCTTCATGCCATCCCAAGATTCGCGGTCGCGGCAGTCCTAGGGATCGTGGTGTCTACGCCGCTGACAATGCTTATCTTTCAGAAAGACATATCAGCAGCATTGACAAGATCGATATCGGATCGATTGTCAGGCATCGCTTCTTCCTACGTCTCGTCTGAAGAGATGAAGACCTACAGAGATGCTTTCGTCGCGTTTGATGGAGCGTCAGATGAAGTTCTCGAGGCGAAAAGGTCGCAACTGAAGACTGCGCAAGACCAACAAGCAGCAGCGCGAAGTGATTTTGAGAATGCGCTACATCGGTATGGTCAAGAGCTGTACCACGGGGCAATCTGCGGAGCCGGTCCTGGAAACGGTCCGTGCGCAGAGGGGCTCAGAACCGCGATGGTCAACGCAGAAGAAGCTCTCCAGACCAAGAGCGACGAGGTGGGCCGGCTGTCTGCCGACCTGAGCAAGATGGAAGCAGATCCTCTGTCTATCGATACCACTGCGGCCCAGAGCACATTGACGGATGCGAGGGAGGCGCTACGGAGACTTGAGGACACAAAGATCGCTGAATACAATGAGGCCGCTCAGGACACCGCACTTCTCGCCCAGCTCAGGGTCATGTGGGGAAGCCAGATGGACACGACGATGAAGATCGCTCATGCTGTGATCGCTCTTCTCTTCTTTCTCATCGAGGTGATACCTGTGCTCGCACAGCTCATGTGGAACATGAGAGAGAAGGAGAGCCAGTACCAGAAGCTCTGCCGCCAGCAGGACAGGATGCTGAAGCAAAGGCATCGTCTTGACGCTGACGAGTCTCTGGTGCAGAACGGGATATGGCAAGAAGAAAAAGAAGTCGCGTTTCGCGAATATGCCCATGTGCAGGTGGATGCAGCCAAGGACATGGCTCAGAAACAGCTGGACGTCCTTCTTGATGCCAACGACGGCATCACACGTGTGCAGAAAGACCGGGTGAAGCGCGCCGTCGAAGAGTACAATCGGCAGTTTAGCGACTTAGAGAAAGAGTACGCGTCGCTTTCGGATATCGATAAGGAGGAGGCGCCTGGAGAGAAGGCTCCGGACTATGTCGATGATCAGGAACGACCAGAGACGGGCCCGCCTCCTCGCTCGGACGACGACACCGACGAGCGACGTCGCAGAGATATTTAGCACATGCCCACCAGTGACAGCACTTCTGTCGCCCCGTTCGTCGTCGATGGCCGCGCGTTTGATGACCCTCGAGCGCTGGGCGCGAGCATGGCCGAAGATTGGGTCTTCGCTCGCAAGGCTGTAGTGTCTCAGAAGAGTGGCAAGCATTTTGGGCCTGGTCAGTATTTTACTGTGCGTCTGCGCTCATGGTTGGAAGACCTCGGATATGCCCAGGCAACCGTCAACGCTATTCCCGACGGCTCGGACTGGCCTTCTGAAGAGACTGCTGGCAGCCACCCTGACAGACTTGTGGTGCAGGTCATCGCTGCTCTCGCTCCCGCAGCGATGACCATCCCCGTGGGGCAGGAAGCACCTGTCCCTGCCACTCATGCCGGGCTAGCCAGTCTTGCCCGCAGAGCACAGGAGGAGCCTCTAGACAGTTCACCTCGCACAGCGATGTGCGCGATCGAGCATCTGTTCGATATCGGGCTGCTGCGTGACCTCGCACGAGACGAGATGGTTCGTATCGATCAGCGGTGGCGTACTTGTTACCAGATCTATCTCGACCGACTTCGATGGCTTCGTGATCAGGCTGCTCAAGACCGGGCCCAGCTGGCCGAGGACAACAGCTCGCTCGGCGGTGGCGTGGTGGACGACAGCTTGCTCGGCATTCTTTCCTCAGAGGGACCAGGTAACCGCGAGGCCCGACAAGAAGCACTCTGCTGGATGCTGGGAAGTCTGGTCGACGACGACTTTCGTGCGTCGTTGGACAGGGAGAGCGACGCGGCCGTCAGGGCGATAGGGGACCCTCCTGGTTGGCCATCATGGTTTACCAGGCTCGATACAGGCCGTGATCTTCCAACGGTCACCGGCGAGGCGCCGTTGTTGCTTCTTGAGCATGTGACCGCTCACTATCGAAAAGAAAAAAAGAAGACGGCTCTTCGGGATGTCAGCCTCCGCGTGGACGCGGGTGACCGAATCGTGGTCGTCGGACCTTCCGGCGCAGGAAAGTCAACCCTGTGCAAGGTGATCGTCGGTGAGGTCGGTATCGTGGCTGGAACCGTCACGCCCGCCGACGACCAGCAGGCTCCGCCGTTGACCATGGCGTACGTCCCTCAGAGCGAAGCGATCGTCACCGATCTGAGTGTAGAAGACGTTTTGAGATACGCGGCCCGTCTGCGCATCCCAAAGAAGGGAGAGCGGGAAGGCCAGGTTTCTCATGTGCTTGCATGGATGGAGTTAAATGGTGTACGCCGCTCCATGGTGCACACGCTTTCTGGAGGAGAGAGAAAACGCGTTTCAGTAGCGCTAGAGTTGCTGTCCAAGCCTTCGCTTCTTGTTATGGATGAGCCTACGTCTGGTTTAGACGAAGGCCTTGACCATAAGATGCTGGAAAGACTGAAAGACTTCACATACATCATCGTCACCCATTCTATGGCGCACATCGACCTAGCCACAAGGTGCATCGCCGTCTCCAAGGCTAGGCGCATCGCCTACAATGGCCCTCCTTCGGGCCTTAGCGAGTGGTGCGCCCCTTCTGCCAAAGACGCGAAGCTTCCTCCTAATGTTGGCGCAATGAACAAGTTGCGCGGGGCGTCTGAGGAAACGGACGACTCCCTCACGGGCTATAGGCGAAGATCTGATCTGTATCCGACTTTCCGCCCGTCCTCCACCGTGCGTTCCCTTCCCGTGCTATGGCATCGAGAGGTTCGTCGATGGTTGCCGAAGGGGTCTCGCGGCAACGATTTGAAGAAGGGGCAGCGTGGCGGCGATCTACCAAAGGGCCGTTACGGCGATGCTTCGAACCGCAGGAGCCGACGCTCTCTCGCTGACTATTGGCAGTCTCTCGCTGACCACTGGCAGTGGTTGCTGCATCTGTTGGCGTTGCCGTTTCTTGTGGCTGGCGCCGCATCGTTGCCCGGAGGTTTTGAAAACACGAATAAACATCTCGGCGCCTCTCTCAACCTCATGATTATCTCCGCGGCCTTCTTTGCCATGTCGCTCACTGCGCAGAAGCTCGTCAAGGACTTTGATGTTATCAAGAGAGAGAGGCGCTGGGGGGTGAGGGTGTCCTCGTCGGTCGTCGCCCGCGCGCTGCTGCTCCTGCCGATCGCCTTTCTCCAGGCTGGCCTGACGCTCTTTTTCTATCTCGTTCTCATTCGTGGTCCTGCTCCTTCGAGCCCGCTTGATCTTTCGCCGTCGCCATCCTTCTTCTTCTTTCTGGTCCTGGGGATGTGCAACGTCGCTTCCGCATGCCTGGGCCTTGTGGTGTCTGCCTGGTCTTCCGCTCCTGACAAGGCTGCTTACGGGCTCATGCTTGCCGCGACTCTCCAGGTTGCCCTGTCCGGGATGGTCTTTCAGTTTGGCGACAAGATCGTCATGTCTTTCATCTCATACCTTGTGCCGTCCCGGTGGGGTCTTGCCGCCATGGCGTCCATCGTCGATATCGAGAACTCAGAATCACCGCAAGGCGCCAGTGACTCCATGTGGATATCTGACATGAGCCATGTGATGTGGCCTATCGTATTTCTCTCCGCGCTCAGCCTGATCTACCTAGGTATCGCTGTGATGATTACTTCTCGTAGGGTCAAGGCGCTTGAGTAGGGCCCATAAATAGACCTCTGCTGTTCCCGTGGGTTATCTTCCTTAGTGCCTCGCGGCGAGGCAGACCAAAAACCTGTTGCGTGTTGTTGAGCAGGGGAGACCGTCGGCACGGTGTCGTTGAGCTCGGAGTGACCACGAGTGTTGTCGAAGCGCTTCAGACATCTCATCGAACAGCATCATGTGTTGGTGACGTGCCCCGACGGCGCACCTGGCTGAGGGCTCGTCACGGTGACGTGCTGGCTGTGAGTGTCTCTACGCTGGTAGGCGCCACGATTCGTGGCGCAGGCCGGTGAGGTCGGCGATGAGCTCGAAGTCGACGTCTTGGTGGACCACCGTGGCGTCGTGTCGCAGCGCGACGGCGGCGATCTGGCAGTCGACGAGGCTGCGCACGCACCGCCCGCTCGCCCGAGCGGACCGTTGGACGCGGGCCGCCTCGTAGAAGTCGACCAGCGGGTCGAAGTCCAACGGCTCGATGCTGTCGATCAGTGCGTCGATACGGGCGACGTCCGCGGGCCGGGTGGTCCCGGCCCGCAGCTCCATCGAGACAGGGCCGCACAGGCGCAGGTCGTCGCGATGCGTCGCGATGAGCTCGCGAACCCGTACCGCGGCTGACGTGCCGGTTCCTCGCAAGAACTCCACCCAGGCGGAGGTGTCGACCAGGTAGGTCACAGCACCGGACCCGCGTCGTCACGCATGGCGTCCAGGTCGCCGTCCCACGCGACAGCCCCCTCCATCTCCAGCAGCGCGTCAGTGCTCAGCCGCTGCCGAACCACGCGGCGCAGCGCGAAGTCCACCGCCTCTCGCTTGGTCCTCAGACCGTTCTGCCGGATGACCTCAGCGATGAGGTCATCATCGATGTCGATATTGGTGCGCGCCATACACCAACAATACACCTCGAGCGTGGGCGACGACCAGCGCCCATGTCTCGTCGACAGCGCCTCTCGGCGTCGTGCGGGCACCCAGCGACCTCGCACGGAAGGTCGGTCAGGCCGAGGCTGGCCCGTCGTCGTCCTCCTTGAGATCTTCGAGGGTCTCTAGGGGGTTCTCGAGGTCGCCGCGCCAGGCCTCGATGCCTTCGCGCGTGGCGAGGAAGGCCACCACGAGGGCGGCCACGGAGTCGACCCATGCCAGGCCGAACAGAGAGTTGGCCAGCAGGCCGATCAGCACGGTGCCAGACAGGTAGACGCACAGCAGCAGCTGTTTGGCGTCGGCCTGCACCGAGCGTGACCCCAGCTCGCGCCCGGTGCGGTGCTCGAACCAGGCCAGGGCGGGCATGGTCGCCAGGCTCAGGCTGGTGATGGCGATGCCGAGCGTGCTGTGCCGCACCTCGTTCACCCCGGCGAGGTTGAGGGCGGCGTCGACGGTGACATAGGCGGCCAACGCGAAGAAGGCGATGGCGATGGCCCGGAGCGTGGCTCTCTCCCAGCGCTCGGGGTCTTTTCGCGTGAACTGCCAGGCCACCGCGACCGCTGAGGCGACCTCGATCATCGAGTCCAGGCCGAACCCGATCAGCGCGGCTGACGACGCCTGGGTTCCCGCCGTGATGGCGACGACCGCCTCCACCACGTTGTACGTGATGGTGAACGCGACGATGAACCGCACCCGCCGGTGCAGCACCCTCTTCCGTTCCTCGGTGAGGGGCGTGCTCACGCTGGACCCGACCGGTGCGTCTCGCTCGCCGCGCGTGCCTGGCTCATGCGGTGACCTCGCTCGCTCCTGCCACCTCGACGTGCGCTCCGACGTTCAGCCCCCAGCGCTCGAACGAGCCCGCGGGGGCCTCGAGCACGCTGACGGTGCCCCGGCGAGGAGGTGACATGCCCCAGGGGCGCAGCAGGTGGGTGTGGAGCACGCGCCCGTCGCGGTCGAGAAGGGCGACGTCGAGGGGGTCGCGCATCCAGGCCCCGTGCACCGACGTGCAGGGTCGCAGCAACATCGCGGGTGGGAGCGGTTTCCGCCCCAGCATCCCTCGAAGTCGGTCCCAGGACGAGACCGTGACGAGCAGGGGGGCCAGGCGGCGTCCGTCGACCAGCAGAGAGGCGTTGCGCACCGCGGGACCTCCATCGCACGACGGCAGGGAGAGCCATCTTATGGCGTAGCCCCCATGATCCTTCGGACGTCGAGACGACCTGTCGGGCAGCACGAAGCGCGCAGGTGCCCTCGTTCGAGCGGGCGTACCGCGTGCGAGCGCAGAGGTCGGGCCTCGTCGCTGCTCCTACCAGAGGACGAGGCTCCTCCTACTTTGGATTGATTTCCACGATCTGCGAGGAGACCCCGGATGCGAGGGCGACGCCTGCGGTAGGGTCTGCGTGCCGCGATACGGACAATTCGTCCTTTTCGCGCGGGGGGCCAGGTCGGACCGCGACAGCTTCAACGTGGAAGGATGTGCAGCATCACGTGGCCCTGATCGTGATCGATGCGCGGGGGGGGGCATCGTCGCCCCTCGGCGTCGTCGAGCCTGATCTCGGGCGTGTGCTCGAGGCCATCGCTGCCAGCGCCCCTCCCGCGGTGCTCCTGACCCGCGACGCCAGGGCTCATGCTGTGGCTCGTTCCGCACGGCTCG
Source organism: Micrococcales bacterium (assembly GCA_009785115.1). Classification (GTDB taxonomy): domain Bacteria; phylum Actinomycetota; class Actinomycetes; order Actinomycetales; family Cellulomonadaceae; genus Cellulomonas. Next base: position 20,179 of record WQWY01000009.1, on the reverse strand, counting down.
CTCTCGGTGCCGAGCGGGTCGGCATCCTGCACCGCCCAGTCCCGGTGACGGCGTGGGCTCTCGTGCTGCGAGGGCTCGCGAGCATGCCTCCTCAGGCGCTGACCGGTGCGGGGGGCGTCGCCGACGCCATGCTCTCGGCGATGCGGACGCGAGCGGTGCTGTCCAGCGTGACCGCGCTCACCGAGCCGGCGCCCTCGTTCGGTCAGTACATGGCGAGCTTCGGGCCGTCGTCGTTCGAGGTCGACCTGACGGCGGGCACCGTGACGCGTCGGCACGGGCCGGTGGTGGTCGGCGGGGTCGAGGCCGCGGTCGCGTCCTCGGGCAGCCGGGTGCCGAAGAGCATCGCCCGGGACTGGCCAGGAGAGCCGCTCGTGGTGGCGGGCGTAGGTTCCGCGTGGAGAGCGTCGTGGTGGATGGAGATCACCTCGATGGCCGCCCCGACCCCTCACATCGTGCATCACGTGCTCAACGACCGTGCCCGCTTCGGCTGCTGCGACACGTGCGGGCGCTGGTCGACGTCCCCTGAGTGCCTGTTCTGCGACCTGGCCCTCATCAGCCCGCCGCTCAGAGAAGGAGCCCCCGCATGAACCCGCGGCAGAAGCGAGGGGCGGTGCTCCTGGTGCTCACGGCGATCGGTGCGATCGCCGTGTTCATCTCGACGCTCGTCTACGTGGGTGACGTCAACGCCCAGGTCGGCAACAAGGTCGACGTCCTGCGGCTCACCAAGAACGTCCCCGCCTACCAGGCCATCGACCCCTCGATGTACGAGGTGGTGCAGGTACCTGAGCGGTGGACCACCGACGCCGCGCTGCGCTCGCCCGCCGACGTGGCCGGCCTGGTCACCGCGGCGGCGCTGCCCCAGGGGGCGGTTCTCCAGAAGGGAATGGTGATCCCTCGGCCCAGCGTGGCGCCCGGCTATCAAGAGATCGCCATCATGGTCAACGCCGAGACCGGGGTCGCGGGCAAGGTCAGGCCTGGTGACAAGGTCGACATCGTCGCCACCTTCGCGGGGACGGACGAGGAGAACCCGCCCATGTCTGTGGTGTGGGTGTCCAACGTGCGGGTCATGGAGGTCGGGGTGGTCACCTCGACGAGCGCGAACGACACCGCCGGGAGCTTCGGGGAGTCCCGAGGGGTGCCGATCACCTTTGCTCTGACGACGAGGGACGTGCTGCGTCTGACCTACGCGGAGAGCTTCTCGGTCGAGCTGCGGCTGTCGTTGCGTGGTGCGGGTGACGACACGCAGGTGCCGTTCGAGGAGAGGGTCTTCCAGCCTGGTGTGCCGACCTTGGAGAGGGACTGACCTGTGACGATACGGATTCTGCTGGCCACCGCCGACGCATCCACGTCCGACCGGTGGGGGCAGGTGGTGGCCGAGGCCGAACAGCTGGACCTCGCCTCGGTGGGCCGCTCCCTGGACGAGGTGCAGGGTCTGCTGCTCGCGGACCCGAGCATCGAGATCCTCATCATCGACGAGAAGCTCGACGGGCGCGGCCTGGAGCTCGCTCGTCTGCTCGCGGCGACCAACCCGCTGCTGGGTGTGGTGATGCTGGCCGACCAGGCCGGGCCCGTCCAGGCCGCGGAGGCCATGGGTGTCGGTGCCCGCTCGGTGGTGGCACGCGGAGCCAGCCTCGCCGAGGCGGTGGGACGCCTGGAGATGGTCGCCCAGCTGGTCAGCGCCGCTCGCGCCTCCGTCGGGCAAGACACCGTGGGGCGGGCCGGGCGCATCATCGTGGTCGCCGGCGCCAAGGGTGGCGTCGGCACGTCGGTGTTCGCCCTGCTGACCGCCCAGGCCCTGGTCGGCACCAGGTCTGTGGGGCTGGTCGACTTCGACCTGCAGTCGGGGGACCTCGCTGCCTATCTCGGGGTGCAGACCCGGCGCTCGGTGGTCGACCTGGCCGGGATCGCCACGGACATGCCCGGGCGGGTGCTCCGAGAGACCACCTACGAGGTGCGCGGGCTGCGCCTGCTGCCCGCGCCGAACCACGGTGAGCGCGCGGAGGAGATCACGGTACGCGGGGCCCGTGCCGTCGCCAGCGCGCTGCGGTACCAGTTCGACGTCTCGGTGGTCGCCGTCGGCTGCCACCTGACCGAGGCCTCGGCGGCGCTGATCGAGGAGGCCGACCAGGTGGTGCTGCTCGCCACCCCCGACCTGCCGGCGCTGCGCGCGGCCCGCCGCACCCTCGCCCTGTGGGAGCGGCTGGTGGTGCGCTCGCCCGGTTCGGTCCAGGTGGTGCTGAACCGACAGCTGCGAGCCTCGGAGATCACCCGGCAGATGGCGGGGCGCATCGTCGAGGTCCCGGTCGCGGGGGTGATCCCTGACGGAGGCCACGACTTCGAGCGCCTGATGAACACGGCCTCGGTGCCCGACGCTCTCACCCCGGTGGCACGAGCCGTCAGCGCGCTGGCCGCCACCATGGTGGCCCCGTCGGTGGAGCGCAGCGTCGACGAGGCGGTCGAGGAGATCGACGCGGCTCGCAAGGTCGGCAAGGGCTCGAAGCGCCGTCGAGGGGACAAGGGGCAGTCGGCGGTCGAGCTGCCGCTGATAGCCGTCATCGCGATGATCGTGTTCCTCGCCGCCGCGCAGGGCCTGGTGTTCGGCGCCGCGCACCTGCTGGCGCGCGAGGCCGCGCACGAGGCGGCCCGGACGGTCGCCATCCAGGGGTGGTCACCTGCCAGCCAGGCCGAGGGCAGACAGGTCGCGCGCGACAAGCTCGCCGGCCCGTGGGACAGGGACACCAGGGTGACGTACTCCTCGGCGGCCCAGACGGTCAGGGTGGACGTCGCGGTCCCTGGCATCGTCCAGTGGGCAGACATGCGCGCGGTGGCGACCGTCCCGGTGACGGGGAGGTGACGGCGGTGCGCGGACGTCTAGCGGTCAGGTTCGCCCGTGGCGCGCGCGACGCGGGCCAGGCGTCGTTGGAGCTCATCACCTACGCCCTGCTGGTGACCCTCGTCACGCTCGCGTGCGTGCAGGGGCTGTATGTCACGCAGGCGGTCTCGGTGGCCCAGCAGGCCGCCCGGGACGGCGCCCGTGCCGCCTCGCAGGGTCAGGCGGTCCGTCCTGCCGTCGACCGCCAGGTCCCGGACTGGGCCGTGGTCCAGGGTGTACGCACCACGAGCACCGCGAGCAGCTCCAGGGTCGAGGTCGAGGTCCGTGTGCCGCTGATGATCGGGCAGCGAACCGTGGACTGGTTCACCGTCACCCGCACCGCCGTGATGCCGAGGGTCTGATGGGTCTGCTCGATCGCCTGGTCGCGCCCGCTGACGAGTCGGAGGGCGCGGACCTCGTCACGCACTACCGCCACCGGCTGCTGCAAGAGATCGACCTCGAAGAGCTCTCCCGTCTCAAGCCCGCCCAGCGGAGGGCCCGGCTGGAGCGCATCCTCTCGACGCTGCTGACGTTGGACGGGCCGGTGCTGGCCACCAGCGACCGTTCTCAGCTGATCCAGCGCGTGGTCGACGACTCGCTGGGCCTGTCGGTGCTCGAGCCGCTGCTCGCGGACGAGTCCGTGACGGAGATCATGGTCAACGGCCCCTCCGACATCTTCATCGAGCGTGCGGGCAAGGTGCAGCGCGTCGCCACCACCTTCGCCTCGGAGGAGCAGCTGCTGCAGACGATCGACCGGATCGTCTCGACGGTGAACCGGCGCGTCGACGAGTCGTCACCGATGGTGGACGCCCGCCTGCCCACCGGGGAGCGCGTCAACGTCATCATCCCGCCGCTCGCGCTGGACGGCCCGGCGCTGACCATCCGGAGGTTCCCCAAGCCCTACCGCATGGCCGAGCTGGTCGAGCGTCAGATGCTGGACACCCACACGGCCGGCCTGCTGGCGGCGTGCGTGCGCGCCAAGGTCACCGTGATGATCTCGGGCGGTACCGGGACCGGGAAGACGACCTTCCTCAACTCCATGTCCGCGTTCGTGCCCGCGAACGAGCGGATCGTGACGATCGAGGACGCCGCCGAGCTCTCCTTGCAGCAGGAGCACGTGGTGCGGCTCGAGTCGCGCCCGGCCAACGTCGAGGGCAAGGGCGCGATCACCATCCGTGACCTGGTGCGCAACTCGTTGCGGATGCGACCCGACAGGATCATCGTCGGGGAGGTCCGCGGCGGGGAGACCCTGGACATGCTCCAGGCCATGAGCACCGGCCACGAGGGCTCGATGGCGACGGTGCACGCCAACACCGCCTATGACGCGCTGGGCCGGTTGGACACCCTGGCCGCGATGAGCGAGGTCGAGCTGCCGGTAGAGATCGTGCGAGACCAGATCAACTCGGCCATCGACATGGTGGTCCAGCTCAACCGTGGGGTCGACGGCTCGCGCCGGGTGACGGAGGTGGCTGCCCTGGTGTCGCAGCGGCGCGAGCCCTACCGTCTCGAGCCGGTGATGACCTTCGAGCAAGACTCGCTGGGCTCTGACCGCAAGGTCACCGGCCGCGTGGTGCACCACCCCTTGCCGCAGGTGCTGCGCGACCGGCTGAGCAGGGCCGGGGAGCTCGCCGAGGGTCAGCGATGAGCCCGGGCGTCATCGCGGCGGTGCTGTTCGTCACTCTCGTGCTGGCGGTGGTGACGGTGGCGGCCCTGCAGTCCGACAGGGAGCGGACGCTGCGCCTGCTCGACGCGGTGGACGCCGGCCCGGCAGGGCTCCTGACCCGGTCCCAACAGCTCGACCAGGCGTTCCGTCGCACCCGGCCCGGGCGCCGGGTGGCGGTGATGCTCGCGGGCGCGGGTATGCCGTCGTGGCCGGTGCTGGGGTTCTCGGGCGCGGTGCTGGGTGTGGCGCTCCTGGTCGCGATGCTGGTTCTGGGATTCGCGGGCAGAGCGGCGGCCGTGATCGCGTTCTTCGTGGTGATCGCCGTCGTGCGTCAGTGGTTGGCGCGGGAGCAGGGCAAGCGGATCGACCAGTTCATCTCTCAGCTGCCCGAGCTCGCCCGTCTGCTGTCCAACGGGGCCTCGGCGGGCCTGGGGGTGCGGCGCTCTCTGGAGCTCGCGGCCCGCGAGCTGACCGAACCGGCCAGGTCGGAGATCGAGCAGGTGTCCAGCGAGCTCGCGGTGGGGCAGTCCATGCAGACGGCGCTGCAGCACCTGTCGGAGCGGCTGCCCTCGCGAGAGCTGTCGGTGCTGGTGCACACCCTGGTGATCCAGCACCGCGCGGGTGGTGCCCTGGTGACGGCGCTGTCACGCATCGCGGCGACCCTGGACGAGCGCAAGCAGCTGCGGCGCGAGGCGCGCACCGCGGCGACCGCGTCGACCTTCTCCGGGTCGATCGTGATGATCCTCGCCGGCTTCTCCGTGGTGATCGTCAACCTCATCTCTCCCGGGGCCATCGACGCCATGCTCGGCAACCCCCTCGGCGTGGTCGCGGTGGTCGTGTCGGCGCTCCTGTTCATCGTCGGCTTCCTCGTCATGCGACGCATGACCCGGGTGGTGGTGTGATGATCGGCCTGGTGCTGGCGGTGGCCGCCGCGGGGCTGGTCGTGCTGGGGATGGCCGGCCTGCGGATGGTGCGGACGACCGGCCTCGAGGATGTCGCTGAGATCAGCGGGCCGGTGGTGCGGGAACGGCGAGGGCTCCTCGACGTGCTCGACGGCATCGGTGACCGGTTGCTGGGCGTCACGATGCGCGCCTACGGCCCGAACCGTCTGCGTCGCCTGGAGGAGTCGATTCGCCGGGCTGGGCGGCCGGACGGGCTCACGCTCATCGTCTACGTGCGACGCCAGGGCGCGTTCACCTTCCTCGGGGTGGCGTGGTTCGCCTTCTTCGCGCTGTTCGGCCAGCCGGTGGTGGGTCTGGTCTTCGGGGCGGTGCTGGCGGGCTGGATGCCCATGTGGCTGCGGTCGGTCAGCCGCCGCAGGGCGGCGCAGATCGAGACAGAGCTGCCAGACTTCCTCGACGTGCTGGGCGTCACCGTGAGCGCGGGCCTGAGCTTTCGACAGGCGGTCGAGCGGGTCGCCGAGGTGGCCGAGGGGCCGTTGTCCGAGGAGATGACGACGGCCCTGCGCGAGATGTCGCTCGGGGTCTCCCGGAGGCATGCGTTCCTCTCGCTGCGCGAGAGGGTGCGCTCCGAGGCTGTCGCCTCGTTCGTCACCGCGCTGCTCCAGGCCGAAGAGCTGGGTGTCCCGCTGGCCGAGGCGTTGGAGGACATCGCCGCCGACACCAGACGTCAGCACGCCGAGCAGGTGCGTCAGGCGATGGCCAAGATGGGGCCGAAGGCGTCGATGGCCATGACCATGACGATCGTGCCAGGTGCCGTGCTGCTGATCGTCGCGGCGATGGTCCTCGGGAACGACGGGATCCTCAGTGGCATCTTCTAGAGGTATCGCAGCGGAGAGCTCGGCGCACAAGGCCGTCTCGGGCGTGGTGCGCCTGCTGGCCGAGATCAGGCTGGCCGTGCTGCTGCTCGTCGTGGTCTCTGCCCTGGACGACGTCGTCGCGGTGCTCTGGGTGCTGATCGTGGCACCGTTCTCCTACGTGCCGGCCCGCTCGTGGGAACGGCACGGGCAGGTGATCTCTCGCTCGGGCATCCTCCTGGCGTGCGACCTGGTCGTCACGGTGCTCGTGCTCCTGCTGGTGCCAGGGCTCCTGGGCTGGGTGTACGCGCTCGCGATGGCGACGCTGGTCGGGGTGGTCGCGGGCTGGCGGCTGGCCTTGGTGATGGTCGCCCCGATGGCGCTGCTGGTGATGCCGCTCGGTGACCTTCGCGACTTCCAGGGGTGGGTCGCCGGCGCAGCGGTGACGGCGGCCATGGCGGCGATGGCCCTCACAGGGACCAACCTCGGCAACACGCTGCGTCGCCAGTGGCGGGCGGCCGGGGTCTCGGCAGACCTGGAAGCGCGCCGGGTGGCGACGACGGAGCGGGTGCGGATCGCCCGCGACATGCACGACACCGTGGCAGGAGACCTCGCCGGCACGATCTTGATGGCCCAGGTGCTGCGAGACCATCTGGACCGCGAGGACGTGTCGCCAGGGGTGCGCGCCACGGCCGCACAGCTGGTCGACCTGTGCTCGACCGCGCACGGCCACACCCGCGAGGCGATCGCCGAGCTGCGTCGCGCCGAGCACGACCAGGCCGCCGAGCTCGAGAACCTGTGCGCCACCTGGTCGGCGCGCACGGGTGTCACCTGCGCGCTCGACGTCTCCTCGGAGATCGAGGGCCTGGAACCGAGCCTGTTCGCTGACCTTCGCGCGATGCTGGCCGAGCTGCTGGAGAACGTGCGCCGCCACGCGGGTGCCCAGAAGGTCAGCGTCGACATCGGCGTCATGGACGACCAGGTGGTGCTTCGGGTGACCGACGACGGACGTGGGCTGCCCGCTCCCGACCTCGTTGGTCCCGACCTGGACCGCAACGTCACCGAGGGGCACTTCGGGCTGGCGGGGATCGACGAACGCTCGGCTGGCAGGGGCGGTTCGGTGACACGTTCCACCCCGGCCGGTGGTGGGCTGGAGACCGTCGTCCGCATACCGTGGGGCGCGGTGGAGGAGGTGACGGTATGAAGGTGCTGATCGCTGACGACAACCCGATCATCAGGATGGGGCTGCGTGCGGCGCTGGAGTCTCAGACGGAGATCGCCGCAGTGGTCGAGGCGTCGAACGGGGCCGAGGCGCTGGACAAGGTCGAGGGGGTCGACGTCGTGCTCCTCGACGTCCGCATGCCGGTGCGCGACGGTCTGGACGTGCTGCCCGAGCTCTCGCGCACCGCGACCGTCATCATGCTGACCAGCACCGACACCACGGAGGTGGCGGCTCAGGCGATGCGCACCGGGGCGTCGGGCTACATCATCCACGGGGCGCTGGACCCGGCGGGCATCTTCGCCGCGATCACAGCGTGCATGGCTGGCGGCCGGGTGATGGCTGGGCTGGACCCCTGGCTCGGGGCCGCGTCGGCCCCGGCGCGGGACGCTGCCGACCGGTGCGACCTGTCTCAGCGCGAGGCCGAGATCATGGACCTCATCGCCCAGGGGCTGAGCAACGCCCAGCTGGCCCGTCGGCTGTACCTGAGCGAGAAGACGGTGAAGAACCACATCAACCGGATCTTCGCCAAGCTCGGGGTCAGCAACCGGGCCCAGGCGATGGCTGCCTGGCTGGGCACCGATGGGTCTGGGGGCCCAGCTCCGGTTGGGACCAGGTTGGGCCTGTGAGCACTACGGGTGGGACTTCGGAGCGGCTAGCGTCTTCCTCATCAGGAACGACCGGGGAGTTTTCCCCAGGACGATGGAGGAAGCACCATGAACGGCATCACTCGTCAGATGGCTCTGACCCGCATCGCGATCACTGGTTTTGTCGCCGGCGTCTTCGACCGGATGAAGGGGGACGACCGGGGTCAGGGCTCGGTCGAGTACGTGGGTATCGCGCTGGTCGTGGCCGCGATCCTCACCGCGGTGATCCTCATGGTCACGGGCAACGACTTCGGCATCGGCCAGGCCATCGGGGACGCGGTGAAGAACGCCATCAACAGCGTCGGCAGCTGATCTGCTTCTCGGGGTGGCTCGGCCCGGCATCCATCGGATGTCGGGCCGAGCTTGCGCCGTCTTTCGGGCGATCAGGTTCTCTTCCATATCGAGCGTCGAGTTTCGTGAACAAGAGAGAGGTTGATCCGTGCGTCGAATGATCGGTGCTGGCTGCGCGTTGGTCTTGAGCTTTTCGCTCCTCGGGTGCACCGGAGGGGGAGAGGGTACGTCCCCGAGCCCCACAGGATCGGGGACGGCCGGGATGCCTTCCGGTGACGGGTTCGTGACGGTGCAGACGAGGTTCCCCGAGGGGAAGGTCGCTGCGGTCGTCCACCCCGTCCAGGTGGTCGACGACCGTGCGGCGGTCGTCGTGGACCTGACGATGGAGGAGCCAGGCAAGAGCCTCATCCTCAGCAACGCTTTTTCTGTCGGCGGGCTGAGCCATGCCGGCGGGGTGCGTCTGGTCGATCTTCCTGGCTCGAGGGTGTGGACACCAGGGACGACGAGCGCGGGCGAGTTCACCGCCACCGACGATCGTGTGGTGCTGGCCCCTGACAGGCCGGTGAGGGTGGTGACGCTGTTCGCCGTGCCGGACCTGGAGCGGGTCGATGTGATGATCCCCCGGGTGGGGCTGGTCGAAGGCGTCCCGGTGGTCGCAGGTGACGCGGGCACTCCTTCGCTGGAGTCGCTCGGCCTGTCTGGTGAGGCGACCTTCCCGGCACCGGTGTCGATCGGGTCGTACTCCGAGGCATACGCGGAAGGTGTGTCGTCACGGTCGTCGGGGGACGAGCAGACGGTGACGCTGGGGGCTGACGTGCTGTTCGCGTCCGACGACGCGACGTTGAGCCCTCAGGCTGGGGCGATGGTCGACGCCGCCGCCGCGTCGATCCAGGCGGCAGCAGGTTCCGGCGAGGTTCTGGTGGTGGGCCACACGGACGACATCGCCTCCGTGGAGTACAACCTCGACCTGTCGCAGCGACGGGCCGCGGCGGTGGCAGAACGCCTGGGCCCGGCGCTGGGGTCGGGGTTCACGATCCGCACCGAAGGAAAGGGCAAGGCCGAGCCGGCGGTCCCGGGGACGACCACGGAGGCGCGGGCGGCCAACCGACGGGTCGAGATCCGTTTCTCCGCCGCGTCGACACCGAGGCTGGACATGGGAGCGGTCCCCGAGGCGACGGTGCCGGTGGCGACCGGGAACGATCAGGTCGAGTTCGAGGTCAAGCCCAACGACAGCGGCAGCTTCTCGGCATCGGTCACCCAGGTCGTCAGGCGTGACGGGTACCTGGTCGGCACGGTGACGATCGCCCGGGTCAGCGGCAACGGCGACAGCATGTTCCCGCTGACGCTCCTCGGCATCGACGGCGTCGAGAGGCAGGTCTACCAGCACGGGGACCAAGCCTTCGGGGCATGGAGGCTGTATCTCCTCGACTCGAGCGGGATGATCTTCCCGGCTCAGCACAGCGCTGGTGATCGGGTCAAGGCCGGCGGGGTCCGGCAGAGCGGCACCGAGGTGAACCCCGTCTCGGTGCTCACCGACCGCTCCTCGTCCACAGCATCGCCTGTGGGGATCGGGGTGCCATGGACGGTGATCTGGCCAGACCCTGGCACCGACACGATCAGCATCGAGGCGCCCAACCGTTTCCGGATCACTGATATTCCCGTGGTGAACGGGTGAACGTTCGTCAGATGGTCAGATGGGACCGGGGTGTGGTGGGCCTGATGGCCACCCTGTTAGAGACGGGTACGTCGTTCGCGACAGGGGAGCCGCTGGCGTGAGCAGGTATCCAGGTCAGGGGCGATGGTTCACCTGGGTGTGCTGGCGTACGGTGGGCTTGTTCGTCGTGCTGGACGTGGTGACGTTCGTGCTCGTGTATTGGGCGTTGCTGTCGTCGTTGGCTCCTGTGCTGACCTCGGTGGAGCCGGTGGTCGCCATGGCGTTCGGGTGGGTGGTCTCCGCCGTTCGGTTGACCTGGATCGGGATGATCGCGGTGCGTTCGCTGCGGCGTCGGCACGGGTTGCCTGAACGGGTTCACGCCGTACCGACTGCTGTGGTCGCTGGTCTGCTGGCCTTCTTCCTCCACTTCTTCTTCGGCATGGCGGCGGCTCTGGCGATCGGTGACCTCACGTGGTCGTGGCTGGTGCTGTTCGACCTCGCTCAATGGGTCGGCTTCCCCCTGCTCGCGGTGGCTCTGGTCTCCGCTGGACCTCCCGAGAGGCCGCTGTACAGCCGTCGGCTGCTCCTGTCGAGGGAGCGGGCCGATGCGTGACCTCGGGGTTCGGCTCGCCGCGTGGGCGGGCCAGCGGCGTGAGCGGGACGAGACTGGTGCCGCGACCGTGGAGTATGTCGGGATCGTCGTCTTCGTGGGTGTTCTGCTCTCGGCGCTGACGATCTCGGCCACACCGGTCGGTGACGCCATCGTCACCAAGTTGTGCCAAGCCATCGGCGCTGAGTGCGGTCTGACCAAGCAGACCGCAGAGGCCGAGACAGACCCGCAACCCACAGTGCCGTGCGAGCGCTCGGCCACGACGACCTCGGTCGCGACCGGTGCCTCGGTCATGTTCGGCGTGGCCGGGAGCGACGAGTCGTTGTCGCTCATCGAGATGAGCGACGGCACCTACACGGTCCACAAGAGCACCGATGGCCTGCTCGCCGCGGAGTACGCGGTCGGGGACTGGCGGATCACCGCCACCGGCAACGACCAAGGGATCGACGTCAACGCCAACGCCGCCGTCGGTGTCGGTCTCACCGGGGCGGTGGCCACAGAGTGGAACTTCTCTTCCCGAGCGGATGCCGAGGCGTTCATCGACACCTGGGGCGGCCCTGCCGCCGCTGCCGGGAACGGAGGAATCCCGGTGATCGGCATCGGTATCGAACGAGGAAGAGAGCTGGGGCGGGTCATCACCGGGAAGAGACCCCCGGAACCCGACATCATCCATATCAGTGGTGGCGCAACCATTCATGGCAGTGGAAGAGCCTCGGACCTCTACGGCATTGGAGCGTCAGCGGCAGTCCAGTTTAGCGATGTCACGGGTGTGAGCGTCGACCGTGGTGAGAACGAGATCACGGTTTTCACAGAGGTGGATCTCTCGAGCGAGTTTGGTGGCCAGTTCGCTGTGGCTGGGAAGTCGGACTCTCTTCAGGGGAACGCCTCGGCGTCGATCGGTCTCACGTTCGACAGCAGCGGCAGCGTGACTCAGGTGCAAGTTCAAGCGGCGGCGACGTCGGAGGCGTCTGGTGTCGTGCAGATGCTAGCCCAGGCCTCGGGACGCCCGGTCTCGGCCCCTCTGGCTGACCACCCTGGTGAGGGAGTGGTCTACACCGCGAACGTGCCAGTGAGCGCACGGAACGAGGCGTGGGCCCGTGGGATTGCTGCACAGTCGGCGATGGCTGCTCCCAGTGCTGTGGTGCCCGGTGGTTATGGGGTCTACACGGCGACAAGGTATGACATCGCTCAGGAGATCATCGCCCAGGCCGCGCGTGACGGTGACACCACGGCGGTGTTCGGTACGGTTGATCGATCTGGGCTGTTCGACCTGGGCATCGCCGCCAAGGTCAGCGGTGTCGGGTTTGGTCTAGGTACCTCTGGAAGCACGGAGAGTCGGTCAGGCGGAGACGCCTACTACCTCGCAGATCACGGATGGAAGAGATGGACGCTATGCGCAAGATGACAATCACTGCAGCCCTCTTGGTGTTCGGTGTCGCCCTGGCGGGGTGCACCGGCGATGGCGAGGACCCTGCCTCTCCGCAGCCGCCTTCCGCGCCGGTCGCCTCCGTGTCGTCGTCGGCTGCCGGTGAGGTGCTGGTCATCGAGCCCGTGAGGAACATCCCTGGCGCTACGCGTGTCGAGGTCGTCGACGGGGTGAGCATCGTGGTACCGAACACCTGGACCGCAGAATTGAACGTGAACGCGGAGAGGACTGCACTCTTTATCAAAGCGCCAGGCGAAGAAGTTCAAGTCGCCGCAGTGACGGTGTCGAGTGATCTGGGACGTGTCGGTGATGTTGAGGCAGAAGCGGCTACCATGGCTTTGATCGCATCGCTGAGGATGTCGGATATTGCCGATGAAATCCGCAAGGTGCAGATCCACTGGTCGGGACTCCCTAGCGGCTGGGGGGTTGTCTCTGTGATGGCCCATCCAGAAGATGGCGTCGTTCGCGATGGTCTTGCCGTGACGTTGCCAGACTCTGCCAGGTCGAGGCTTGTATCCGTCAGTGCCCAGGCGCCTCAAGGCATGTTGGAAGACTCTCTCCAGCGTCAGGTGGTGGCAACCCTGAGGATCGAATAACAAGGTCAATGGCGTACAGTTTTTGACAATGGCGATGATTTGTATCGCACAAACACGCCTGGGGCGACTTTGGTGAGTAGTACGACACGCGACGTCTCGGCCCTGTGATGACATGAGGGCAGGCGGCAGAGAGGATTTTCGATGAGGTCGGTGAAGACAGGCGCGCGAGCGTTGGTGACGGTTGCGATAGTGGCCTTGCTGACCGGATGCTTCGGCGGATCGGGGTCTGACGACGAAGGTGGCGGTTCTGCCGCCTCGCCGGGGGCTGCTCCCGTGGCGACAGCGGGCGGTGTTCTGGTGGAGCAGGTCATCGACACCCCGATGTCAACCGACCGTGAGGCCGAAGATGCTCTGGGTGGCACCATGACGGTGATCGTCCGTTCGGTGGTCGCCTCCGAGGGGCGGACGGTCGTCACGTGGGCGCTGCGCTGGGACGACCCGGAAGCCTCTGACGCCACCTCGATACCGGTGGACGACTTCTTCAACACGATGCACCCGCCAGTGCTGACCGACGGCGCGGCGCTGAAGTACTACTATCCGCTGTGCCCCAGCGACTGGCACGGCACGATCAGTTCGATCTATTGTCGGGTCGATGCCCTTTTCTGGCCGCACCAGTATTCGAAACAAGAGCTCGTCAACCATCAGACGCTGGAAGCCTGGGCTGTTTTCCCCGAGGTGGGCAAGGACACCATGACGGTCGATCTGGGCCTGCCCGGCGGGCTCCCGGTCTTCTCAGAGCTTCCGGTGAGCAGGCCATGAGCCGGGGTCGGGTCGCGCTGGTCAGTGCGGGTGCTGTGGTGCTGGTGTCGTTGGTTGCTGTGGCACCGGCGTCCGCCAAGCCTGAGAAGGGCGACCTGGACGCGGTGCTCGCTGATCTCGATGTCACCGCGACGATGGTGGCGAACTCGACGTTCGACCTGACCGACGCGACCGCCAACGCGACCTTCGACATCAAATCCGCTCACTCAGAATTCACGTTGGAGCGTACCGAGATCGTCAACGAGCAGACGGTGGTGACGCTCACCTCAGACCTGCTGTTCGAGTTCGGCAGCTCTGACCTCACCGGTTCAGCCCGGGCAGCGTTGACCGACCTGGCCAAGACCATCCCGCAGGATGCTTCGATCGCGGTCGACGGGCACACAGACTCGATCGGCGGGGACGACGTGAACATCCCCCTGTCGCAGGCACGGGCGCAGACCGTGGCCGACGCGCTGGCCGCCGCACGGCCAGACCTGGTGCTGACCGTCACCGGCCACGGCAGCGCGAAGCCCATCGCGGACAACACCCACCCGGACGGCACGGACGACCCGATCGGGCGGGCGCTCAACCGCAGGGTCACGCTCACCTATGCCACCGGTTGACCGAGACGTGAGGTGCCCGCGAGAAGAGCTGTGCGCTCACCACAGCAGCGCCAGGCCGCCGGTGGGCCTGAGGGCCCAGCTCAGGTTGGGACCATGTTGGGCCCGTGAGCACCGCGGACGGGACAGCGGAGCGACTAGCCTCTTCTTCAGCCGGCACAGTCGAGGAAGAGCCCTCGGGGCGATGGAGGAGGCGTGAGCATCCGTCGGATGGTGAAAGACGACCGGGGTGCGGCGAACCTGATCGTCATCCCGGTGGCGATGGGGCTGGTGTTCGCCACGCTGCTCCTCATCAACATGCTGGGGTCAGCGACGGACAACGCTCGCCACGCGCGCACCGCGGCTGATGCCGCGGCTCTGGCTGCGGCGTCAGCGTGGTCTGACCAGGTCAAGGCGGACTTCGACGACGCGCTGCGCGACGGCGACCCGCACGACTTCTGGGACTTCCTGCTCGGGGGATATCACCGCCCGTCTGAGCCTTGTGCTCGCGCCAGGGCCTTCGCGCTCCAGAACGGAGCCGACCCTCGCCCTGGTGGTGTGGTGTGCACCTCCGCGATCAGGCCGGACGGGGTCACGGTCACCGTCAGGGTCCGAGACGCCGAGATCGTGCCTGGGACGGATCGTCGGATGGAACGTCAGGCGACCGCCCGGGTGGTCTTCACCTCGGGGGTGTGCCTGGGCACCACCAGGATCGGCTATCTGGAACGCGGACCTGGTGGCGGTTGTGTCACCACGCGCCCTCCATACCCGTCTGGCGCGTACTTCGAGATGCTCGACGTCGGTCCGTACCGTGCAGAGATCACCTTGGTCGGATGAGTGACGACCTCTCTGCGCCGAGAGCCGGTCGCTGAGCCGCTCGGCACGTCGTGCCGTCGCGCCTGGGGCTGCCGGGTGGGCCCTCGGGCCTAGCCAGGTCGAGAGCGATTGGGCCTGGGGACACTCCGCCCGCGTGACCGTCGAAGGCTAGGGTTCTTGTGTCTGATATGCCCGACCTGTTCTGTCGAGGTTGTGAAAAGCTCGCTCGGGGGCTTCGAAGGGAGACGTTGGTGTCTGGTCTGCGTGATCGGTGGCGTCGTCGGTCGGCTGGTAGACGTGCCGGCGGCGACGAAGGTGCCGCGGTGGTGGAGTACGTAGGCATCGTCTTCGTGGTGGCTCTGCTGCTGGGGTCGATCACGATCTCGACCACGCCTATCGGCAACGCGATCGTCGCCAAGCTGTGCCAGGCCATCGGCGCCGACTGCGGCATCGCGATCGCGGCGACCGAGAAGGCGCCGCCAGAGGACCCGTGCGTCCAGAGCTCCCGGCAGGAAGACATCTCGGGCCAGGTCTCCATCTCGTTCGTCGACCTCGGCTCTGGCAAGTCGATGCTCACCGAGACGCTCTCGGACGGCACCTACCGCGTGACCATCGGAGACTCGGTGCATCTCGGTGCGACCCTGAGCGCGGGCGAGGCGACCGCCAAGCTGAAGATCGGTGACGTCGGTGGTGGGCTGGACGTGAGCGCGGACGTCAGCGCGGCCCTGAAGCTGGGCGGCGGCCAGGAGTACACGTTCGACTCGCTCGCCCAGGTGGAAGACTTCCAGGCCTGGGCATACAAGGAGTTCGGCAGGGACGTGGCCAAGAGCGTGACCGGTCCCGTGCTCGGCCTGGGTGTCGACTTCGGATTCTTCATCAGCGACCTCATCACCGGGTACGACTACAAGCCGCCAGCGCCGAGCGCCGTCTATCTCGAAGGCGGTGTGGTCGCCGGAGGGTCGGCATCGGCCCAGGTCATCGTCGCCGGTGCGGAGGGCAGCATCGAGGGCAGCGTCTCGCTGGGCACACGTGTCGACACCGCCACGGGAGACATCACCGTCTACAACAAGGTCACCCTCGACGCCTCGGCGTCAGCCCAGCTGGGCATCGTCTCCGGCGTCCACGGCTCGGCCGGGATCGAGACGATCGTCGAGACCACGATGAACTCCCAGGGCGAGATCACCGGGGTGGGCTGGACCGCCGTCGCCTCGGCCGAGGGCGGCGCCACCGACCTTACGCTCCTGGCCTCGGGGGCACCTCTGACGGAAGCCGCCGGCAAGGGCGTGACCATGAGCGCGAGCTATCCGGTCACCGACGCGAACCGAGACCAGACCCACGCGTTCCTCAGGGCGATGGGGGTGAGCACGCTCGCGGGAGGGCCCGCGATGACCCAGGCCCTGGCGATACCCTGGATCCTCGACGAGGCGCGCGCGAACGGTGACATCACGGTGCAGACGCTCGACGTCTCGAAGGACAACATCTTCGACGCGGCGCTGGCGCTCAAGGCTCCTGCCGTCGGCGGGCTCGGGTTCGAGGCCCAGGCTGGCGTGACCTCGACCAGCACCAACGACGCGTGGTACCTCGGGAACTCTGGATGGGTCAAGTGGAAGGACTGCGTCGGATGAGGCGTACCAGGAACCCCGGCCGTAGCGGAGGTGCCGCCCTCGGGTGGTCGGTCGTGATCGCGGCTGCGGCGGTGCTCGTGCTCGCGGCGTGCACCGACGACGGGGGCTCGTCCGCCGGCGGGGACGACCCGACACCGACCGCCTGGCCGCAGCCGACCGGTGAGGTTCTCACCGTCGAGCCGGTCGACGCGATCGACGGTGCCACGCGGTTCGAGTCCGACGGTGTGTCGGTGCTGGTGCCCGAGGGCTGGGAGACGGAGCGTCGAGAGGCGCAAGAGCCTGACCTCGTCCAGATCTTCGTGATCAGCCCTGACGACCGACGCACGATGGTCGGTATCACTGTCGGTTCGACGCCAGGTGATGCTGACGCGGTCGAGGGTGCGGCGACGACCTTGTTCGCCCAGTCCGCTCTGGGTGGTGCGACCGACATGGTCCAGCGCCCCGCGCAGTGGTCCGGGTGGAGATACGCGAGTGCTGTCACTGGTGCTGTCGAGGCGGGAGAGATCGACTTCGTGGCCGTCACCCTGCTGTCGAAGGGGCAGAACGTCATCAGCGTCGTGGCCAGAGCACCGGCCGGCGCCCTGGACGGCTCGCTCGCCGACCAGGTGATGAGGTCGCTGAAGGACCTCGGATGACCGGCGCACGTGCCCGGGTGGACCTGCGCACGGTCGCGCTGCTCGTCGTCCTCGACGCGCTGACCTTCGTCCTCGTCTACTGGTTGCTCCTGCCCCCGCTGGCCGAGGTGATCGTCGCGCTGGACGCGATCGTGCAGCAGGGCCTCCTGTACACGCTGGTCGCGGTGCGTCTGACGCTCATCGGCATGTTCGCCGCACGGTCGTTGCGTCGTCGTCGTGGTCTGCGCACGCGAGGGGAAGCGGTGCCGTCCCTCGCCGTGGGCGCGGTGGTCATCACGATCTTCGGGGTGCTGGCCGGGGTCGTCAGCCGTGCGCTGCTCCAAGACCCGACCCCGGCGGCGCTGGACCTGGTGCTCGCCGTGGTCTTCACCCTCGTCTTCCCGCTGTTCGGCCTGCTGTTCGTCGCGCCTGGCGAGGCTGAGCGGCCTCTGCTGCTCCGCCGCGTGAGTCTGATCGACAGGTGAGCGTCACCCAGGGGTAGTACTCATGTCATGCCCTCTCCTCGCTGTCTGGTTACGCTGATTCGGGCTCGTCTCGAGGCGCGGGCCGCGAGGGGAGGGGCCGAGGGTGGACCTGTTCGAGCACCAGGCGCGAGACCTGTTCGCCGAGCACGGTGTGCCCGTGCTGGCCGGGGTCGTCGCGACGACCGCCGCGCAGGCACGTGCTGCCGCTGAGCGGCTGCTCGGCGCGGGCAGCCCGCTCGTCGTGGCCAAGGCGCAGGTGAAGACCGGCGGTCGGGGGAAGGCCGGCGGTGTCAGGCTCGCTCGCTCCGCCGAGGAGGCCGAGCAGGCCGCCGGGCAGATCTTGGGCATGGACATCAAGGGGCACACGGTGCGTCGTGTGCTGGTCGCGGCGGGCGCCGACGTCGCGGCCGAGCACTACGTCTCGTTGCTGCTGGACCGGGCCGAGCGTCGCTGTCTGGCCATGTGCTCGGTCGAGGGCGGCATGGACATCGAGCGGCTCGCCGTGGAGCGCCCAGAGGCCCTGGTCAAGGTCCCGGTGGACCCCAGGGTCGGCATCGACGAGGCCAAGGCTGTGCAGATCGTCGCCGCAGCCGGGTTCGACGCTGAGACCGGGGCCAAGATCGTGCCGGTGCTGATGAGGCTCTGGGAGGTCTACCGCGACGAGGACGCCACCCTGGTCGAGGTCAACCCGCTGGTCACCACCACCGACGGTGCGATCCTCGCGCTCGACGGCAAGGTCACCCTGGACGACAACGCGGCCTTCCGACACCCCGGCCGTGAGGCGCTGGCCGACACCGACGCCGCCGACCCCCGGGAGGCCAGGGCGAAGGCTCAGGGCCTCAGCTACGTCAGGCTCAGCGGCGAGGTCGGCATCATCGGCAACGGAGCCGGCCTGGTGATGAGCACGCTCGACGTGGTCGCCGCCGCGGGGGAGCGCCACGGCGGGGTCTCCCCGGCGAACTTCTTCGACATCGGCGGCGGCGCGTCGGCCGAGGTGATGGCCGCCGGGCTGGAGATCGTCCTCGGTGACCCGCGGGTGGTGTGCGGGTTCGTCAACGTGTTCGGCGGCATCACCGCCTGCGACGAGGTCGCGCACGGCATCGTCGCCGCCCTGGGCGTCCTCGGTGACCAGGCGACCAAGCCGCTCGTGGTCCGCCTGGACGGCAACGCGGTAGACGAAGGGCGGCGCATCCTGCGCGAGGCCGCGCTCCCGATGGTCACCCTGGCCGAGACGATGGACGGCGGTGCGGAGCAGGCTGCCGCTCTGGCCGGCGCGGCCCGAGGGCTGACCGGCGCGGCCCGGACACTGAGCGGCGCAGCGGGAGAGGGAGCCTGATGTCGATCTTCCTGCACCGAGGCTCCACGGTCGTCGTCCAGGGTATGACCGGCTCCGAGGGCACCAAGCACACCGCTCGGATGCTCGCCGCCGGAACCCGGGTCGTCGCCGGGGTCAACCCGCGCAAGGCCGGGACCACCCAGACGTTCTCGCTCGGCACGGGGGCCGTGGAGGTGCCGGTGCTCGGCACCGTCGCCGAGGCGGTGAGCGCCACCGGGGCTGACGTGTCGGTGGTCTTCGTCCCCCCGGCGTTCGCCAAGGGAGCGATCATCGAGGCGATCGACGCCGGCGTGCCGCTCGTGGTGGTCATCACCGAGGGCGTCCCGGTGGCCGACACCCTCGAGTGCTTCGCCCGCGCTGCCGAGGCCGGGGTGCGCCTGGTCGGGCCGAACTGCCCCGGCGTCATCACCCCCGGCGAGTCGAACGTCGGCATCATCCCGGCCGCCATCACCGGCCCCGGCCCGGTGGGTCTGGTGTCGAAGTCGGGCACGCTGACGTACCAGATGATGTTCGAGCTGCGCGACCTCGGCTTCACCACCTGTGTCGGCATCGGCGGCGACCCGATCGTCGGCACGACGCACACCGACGCGCTGGCCGCGTTCGAGGCCGACCCGGCCACCGAGCTCGTCGTGATGATCGGTGAGATCGGCGGCGACGCCGAGGAGCGCGCCGCGCGGTTCATCGAGACCAGTGTCACCAAACCCGTGGTCGCCTACGTGGCCGGCTTCACCGCCCCCGAGGGCAAGACGATGGGCCACGCCGGGGCCATCGTCTCCGGCTCCTCCGGCACCGCCCAGGCCAAGAAGGAAGCGCTCGAGGCCGCCGGGGTCACGGTCGGCAGGACCCCCTCCGAGACCGCCGCCCTGGCCCGCGCCCTGCTCGCCGGCTGACTGGTCTTGCGGGTTGGCAGGTCTCGTGGGACGACCAGCTCGCCGCACCGTCGGCGCGGCCCCGGGGCGGCACTGCGACGTGGTGCTGTGCCTGCGGTGCGGGCCGAGGTCTGTGTCCGGGTGTCAGCGAATCTCCGTGTTCGCCCCTTCTGGGGTGATATGTTGCCGGGTGTGACTGGGGATGACTGGCTGTCGGGTGCCGATGTGGCTCTGGAGCGCGTGGAGCAGCAGATCGCTGCGGCTCAAGAGCGGGCCCGCGAGGCTGAGCGGTTCCGCGTGGAGATGGAGCAGGTGCGTGGCGAGGCCGCGACGTCGCGCGGCGAGGTGCGTGTGGTGGTGGAT
>WQWY01000008.1 GCA_009785115.1 Micrococcales bacterium | reverse complement strand
GAGGGGTGGAAGCCTCTGCTTCCGGAGGCCAGGGGTGGCAGCGCTCCTGAGTGACGTCTCGACGGTCTGGCTCCAGACCACACACCCTTCTCGCGTGCGGGCAGACGGCTGGTGTCGTCTGCCATACGCGAGGCACGGAAGGTTGAAGCATCATGAGTGACCGCGGACCGAAGATGCCCTCGGGCACCATCGCCATGGATCCCCCGCCGGAGCTGCCCGCTGCCGATGGTGGTTCGATGATGATGATGATGCTGCCGATGCTGGGCAGCGTCGGTGCTATCGCCATGGTCACGATGGTGAACCGAGGCCCGGCCGGCTTCCTCACCGGCGGCATGGTGCTGATGTCGTCGTTGGGGTTCGTCGCGGTCAACGGGTGGCGCCAGCGTGCCCAGCGCAACGCCGAGGTGCTGCGCGGTCGGCGAGACTACCTGACCTTCCTGGCCGAGACCCGCAAGAACGTGAGGATCGCCGCTGCCCAGCAGTTCCGTGCGCTGGCATGGCGGCTCCCGCACCCGTCGACCTTGGTCTACATCGCCGAGGAGCGTTCCCGGGTCTGGGAACGCACCAAGGACAGCCCGGACTTCCTCAAGCTGCGGGTCGGGGTGAGCGACCAGCGGTTGGCTGTGGAGCTGGAGCTGCCGGTCATCCCGACTCTTGCCCAGCTCGACCCGGTGTGCGCATCGGCTCTGCACCGGTTCGTCGTCACCCATGAGCGTCAGCCCGACCTGCCCTTCGCGGTCGATGGTCGCTCATCCACGGTGGTGCAGATCACGAGCCAGAACGTCGAGGTGGCGCGCACCCTGCTCCGGTCGATGGTGATCGGTGCCGCGACCCTGCACCACCCTGAAGACCTGGTGATCGCGTTCGTCGTGCGTGAGGACCGGTGGAAGCACTGGGACTGGGTCAAGTGGTTGCCGCACGCTCATTCACGGCGGCAGAAAGACCGGTTGGGCCCGGTGCGGATGGTCACCACCTCGTTCAGCGAGCTGACCGAGCTGCTGCCTGAGGACCTGACCACCCGAGAACGCTTCGCCGGCAAGTCGTCACGGACGCCGCACGTCCTGGTGGTCTGCGACGGGGTGGAGCGGCCGTTTGGCGACTCGCTGTTCAGCGGCGACGGGGTCGACGGGCTGACGGTGCTGGAGCGAAGCAGCACGTGGAAGGACATCGGACCCCACCAGGTGCGCATCGACATCCCCGAGAACGGGACAGACCCTGCCTCGGTGATGACGTCAGGCACAGAGAAGACGATGGTCGTTCACGACAGCATCTCCATCCCGGAGGCTGAGGAGACGGCCCGTCGGTTGCTGCCGCTGTACAAGGGACCCGCCGCGCTGGCGGCAGGGGGTGCCACGAAGCGTCAGATGGGGATCACCGAGCTGCTCGGCTTGCCGGACGTGCGTGATCTGGACCTGGACATGGCGTGGCGGGAGCGGTTGAACCGCGACCGGTTGCGGGTGCCCATCGGGCAGGACGACAAGGGCAAGCCTCTGGTGCTGGACCTGAAAGAGGCGGCTCAGGACGGTATGGGCCCGCACGGGGTGATGATCGGCGCCACGGGGTCGGGCAAGTCTGAGGTGCTGCGGACGTTGGTGCTGGCCCTGGCATTGACGCACTCGCCCGAGCAGCTGAACTTCGTGCTCGTGGACTACAAGGGTGGTGCGACGTTCGCGGGCATGGCGGACATGCCTCACGTGTCGGCGATCATCACGAACCTGGGGCGTGAGTCGTCGCTGGTCGACAGGTTCGAGGATGCGCTGAAGGGTGAGGTCACCAGGCGTCAGGAGGTGCTGCGCGAGGCGGGGAACTTCGCCAACGTCACCGACTACGAGGAGGCTCGTAGGAACGGGCGCACCGACCTGGCGCCGTTGCCGGCGCTGCTGGTGGTGCTGGACGAGTTCTCCGAGCTGCTCGACGCACGTGCGGAGTTCATCAACTCCTTCGTGAACATCGGTCGTGTGGGCCGGTCGTTGTCGGTGCACCTGCTGTTTGCCTCGCAACGTCTGGAGGCCGGCAAGCTCAAGGGGCTCGACACGTACCTGTCGTACCGGATCGGTCTGCGCACGTTCTCTGGTGCGGAGTCGCGGGCGATCCTGGACTCTGACGTGGCCTTCACGCTGCCGCGTGAGCCTGGTGGTGGTTACCTGCTGGTGACCGGGTCCAAGGCCATGACCAGGTTCCGGGCCGCCTACGTGTCGGGCAAGCTCGCGCCTCGTCAGGTCCAGGCGGTGAAGTCGGCCTCGTCGTTGGCCAGGGACGAGCCCATCGTCGTCGAGCCGTTCACCATCGCCAGGGTCGGGGTGCACGAAGAACCCGAACCGGTCGAGGTCGACCCGGCCGACGCCGTCATGGAGGCGGCCCCCGAGGGCAACGAGTTCGAGATCGCCGTCGCGGCGATGGCCGGGCGTGGCCCCGACGCGCACAAGATCTGGTTGCCGCCCCTGGAGACGCCAGAACCGCTGGACCGGCTGTTCGAAGACCTGGCGGTCGACCCGCGGCTGGGGCTCATCAGCCCCCGGTGGCGTGCGGCCGGGGCGCTGACCGTCCCGGTGGGGCTCACCGACGTGCCGTTCGAGCAGCGTCGTGAACCCTTGGCCCTGAGCCTGGCCGGTGCTGGTGGTCACGTCGTGGTGGTGGGTCGTCCGCTGTCGGGCAAGACCACGCTGCTGCGCACCATGGTCTGTGCCCTGGCGCTGACCTCGACCCCGCTCGAGGTGCAGTTCTACGTGCTGGACTTCGGTGGCGGTGCGTTCGTGGGGCTGCGTGACCTGCCGCACGTGTCCGGTGTGGCCTCCCGCACAGAACCAGACGTGGTGCGCCGCACCCTGGCCGAGGTGAAGTCGGTCATCGACGCTCGTGAGGTGTTCTTCCGCACCCACGGCATCGACTCGATGGACACCTACCGGCAGCGGCGCGCCCGCGGTGAGATCGACGACGGGTGGGGCGACATCTTCCTCGTCATCGACGGGTGGGGCGTGATGCGTACCGACTTCGAGGACGAAGAGATCGCCGCGCAGAACATCGTCGCCCGGGGCCTGACCTTCGGGGTGCACCTGATGGCCAGCGTCTCCCGCTGGATGGAGATGCGCCCCGCGGTCCAAGACCTCGTCGGCACCAGGCTCGAGCTGCGCCTGGGTGACCCCTCCGACTCGGCCTTCAAGAAGAACAAGGTCGCGGAGCAGGTCCCCTTGACCATCCCAGGTCGTGGTCTGCACCCGGTCTCCGGTCTGCACACCATGGCCGCCCTGCCCCGCATCGACGGTTCGGCCGACGTCGACACCCTCACCGACGGGGTGGCCGACCTGGTCGCGGGCGTGCGAGCCGCATGGACAGGCCCGGCAGGGCCCAAGCTGCGGCTGCTGCCTGAGCGCATCGGGCTGGACGAGGTGCGGGCCCAGGCCCGCCCCGACGATCCCCGCATCCTGCTGGGTGTGGACGAGGACTCGCTGGCACCGTTCGGTGTCGACCCGGCGACCGAACCTCACCTGTTCTTGTTCGGTGAGGGCGGCTCGGGCAAGTCCACCATGCTGAGGGTCTACGCCGAGGAGGTGGTACGGCTCTACACCGGGGCGAAGAAGGCCAAGTTCTTCGTGGTCGACTACCGTCGTGCCCTGCTCGACCAGATCCCTGAAGAGCACCTGATGAGCTACTCCACGTCGCACGAGACCGCGACGGCCAAGATGCAAGAGGTCGCCTCCTTCTTCAGGTCCCGCCTGCCCGGCGAGAACGTCACGGCTGAACAGCTGCGCAACCGGTCGTGGTGGACCGGTGCCGAGGGCTTCGTCCTGATCGACGACTACGACCTGGTCGCGACCTCCCAGGGCAACCCCCTGCTGCCCCTGGTCCCCCTGCTGCCCCAAGCAGCCGACATCGGCCTGCACGTGATCATCACCCGCCACTCCGGCGGCGCCTCGCGGGCGATGTACGACGCCGTGCTGCAACGCTTCAACGACCTGGGCGCCACCGGCATCCTCCTGTCAGGAAACCCAGCGGAGGGTGCTCTCATCGCCAAGGTCAAACCCGTCCAGTCCATACCCGGACGCGCCCAGATCGTCAGCCGCGAGCGCGGCCGCTTCGCCGGCCACCTCGCCTATGTCCCTTCCAAGCACGAATAAGACACCGATGGCGACGAGCGTCGGCTCGTCCCGACAGGTCGAAGAACAATATCTCTGCCGTGACCGAGAAACTATACCTAGGAGAGGTGAGCGTGTTGACCGCGATCTATATGCCAGGGTTCGACCCGGTAGTCGGGCGTCTCAGGCGGTCGATGATCGACGTCTATATGTGCGAGAACGGCTGGTCGATACAGGACGAGAGGTTCTATGTCGAGGTCGGGCCGCAACAGGGTGCTCTCGAGGTGCTGCACCTGTGCGAGCGGCCCGGCCAGCTCGGGGAAGGTGGAGGGCAGGTATATGAGTCCCACGTGAGCAGGCCGGTCGAGACCTATACCTACGTCTTGAAGTTCGACGATATCCGTCAAGAGATCGACGAGATCGCTGTCCCGTGGCGGAAGATCCCAGACCCTGCGTCGTTCGCACGTGCGATCGACGCGTACCGCGAGGTTCTCGACCAGCTTGCCGCAGAGCCGGACGAGGCTGCTGGCGATGCGCCGAGCCTGGCGCCGGGCATCGCACGAGCCTGGGACCACCTGGTCGGCCCCGGAGACAAGGAAGGCGAGGAGAAGGCTCAGTACGGGGCTCTCATCAGCACCTTCGAGGGATATGTGAAGACCCTTGCGCCGGCTCTCGGTGGTTGCCGAGGGATCGCAGACGCTCTCTGTCGGGCTCTCGATGCGCAACAGGCTCTCTGGGAGGGGGTCGTCCGCGACGTCCCCCACGTCCTCTCGAGAGTGGCTGACGCGTGCGACACGATGGTGAGCTCTGGGTCTCCCGGTCAGATCGACCTGGCTCTCGACAGCGGACGGCTCGTCTTCTCTGTCCTCCCTCTGCCCTCTGCCCCGCTGGGGATCGCCACCGCCGACCGCCCTGTCACCCTGACCGCCGTGGGGCTGGTGTCCAGCGACAGCGCTCAGCACAGCCTGCGCGTCGAGAGCTTTGACGGAGCCGTAGAGGCGTTTCGTGCGATCATGAACGGGCCGACCCACAGCTTCAGCCTGAACAAGATCGTCACGTCTGCCGAGGTCCAGGTGCTCGCCAGTCTCGCCGACAGTGCAGGAGCGGTCGAGGACAACCGGGACGCGTTCAAGATGGCCCCCGGGCAGGACACCTCGAAGAGCGGAAACTTTCGCATCGACCCGGTCAGGTCTGGCAAGGTCGTCGAAGAGATGCGAGACGTCGGCGAAGAGCTCGCACGCATAGCGCGTCTCATCTCGGGCGCCGTGGCGGCATATGGGCTTCGGGGCGCTGGTCGACGTTCCCTCGTGGATCGTGACGAGATCATCGGGATCGGCAGCGCTGGCCCCGGGGACGCGTTTCTCGAGCTCACAGGCGTTCTTCAGCGGCTGTTGATCTTCTTGTCTGAGCAGGTCTACGCCGTCGCTGAGGGCCTGCGGCGCGCGATGTCCCACATGCTCCAGGTCGACGCCGACACCCAGACGCGATTCTGAACGATGGCTCATGATCGGCGTCGCCACCGATGCCAAGGTTTATGACGGGGATGTCGATCTCGAGGCCCACGTTGTAGACACCGGCTCGCTCCAGACTGCTCCCTCGGCTGCGATCCAGAACAACACAAAAACCAGATGGGTGGTGGTTCGTCGTGACGGTTGCCAAAGGGCGCCTTCGGCGCCGGTTGGTAGCGACCTTGGTTGTTGGGCTGGTCGCTCTGCTGTTGGTGCCTTCAGGTCCGGCTGTCGCGGTTGACGGGAGCTGGTGGTACCGGTGGTCGGGTGCCGCGCAGACCCATGCTCAGGGCATCACGGGCCAGGGAGTGAAGATCGCTGTGATCGACAACGCGATCAACCCGCAGGCCCCCCCTGCGTGGGGCGAACCTGACCGTCAGCGAGCCTAGTGAGTGCAACGCTTTCGATTCTGGCCAGCCAAGACCTGCCACAGGGGATGCCTACACCGGCAACACCGCGCACGGTGTCAACGTGGTGTCGCAGATCATCGGCACGGGCGACGGGGTCCAAGCCGTGGCGGGGGTGGCCCCGGGAGCCCAGGTGGTCTTCTACACGGTGAGCAACCCGGCGGCGGACAGTCAGATGGGCGATTCGTGCAAGGGAGGCGGGCTCAACCGGGCGCTGGTCCGTGCGGTGAACGACGACGCCCGGATCATCTCGATATCGCTCGCGGTCTCGGGGATGACCGACATGGATAAGGGTCTCGTCGCGTGGCTGCAGCAGCAAGGCGTGATCATCGTCGCCGGGCTCCCCAACGACCGGAAAGAAGACCTCGTCGTCGGTAGGCTTCTCGCCGATTATTCCGGCGTGGTCGCTGTGGGCTCTATCGACATGAACGGCGACCTGCCGAACCTGGACAGGACGCAGGCCCCGGAACGCCACCCCCGGATCACGGTGCGCGCTCCAGGGGAAGACCTGCTGTGCCAGGGCGACAGGGACAAGCGCGTATGGGAGGGAACTCGGATCTGCTCGGGGAACTCGTATGCGACGCCGATCACGGCGGGGATGCTGGCTCTGCTGGCGCAGAAGTACCCGGACGCCACGAACAACCAGTTGCTCCAGGTGTTGATTCGTCACACCGGGCCTGAGGCTCACCCGTTGGGCCATGACGAACACTATGGGTATGGGATCGTGAACTTGCAGCACATGCTGAGGACGGACCCTACCCAGTACCCGGACGTCAACCCGTTGTTGAGTGACACCCCTGCGTGGGACGGTGATATCACGATCGCCGACGTGCGGAACGCGACCCTTCATTGGGGCCTCGGTGGTGAGAGCGACATCGGTGTGACCCCGATACCGGACCCGTCGCCCTCTCCTGGTCAGGACGTGACGACGCAGGAGGACGCTTCGTCGTGGGGCTGGGTGGTGGGTGCGGCTGTGCTCGTCGTCGTGCTGGTGGTCTTGGTGGTGGTGGTCGTGGTCGTGGTGCTGGTCAGCAGGGGCCGTCGTGGTCCGGGCGCTGTCTGAGTCGCCCCGGTGTGTCCGGAGACTGGTGTGTCCCGCCTTTCCCGGAGTTGGGTTCCTGGGTTCTTGTGCCTCCTGATCTTCGTAGGAGGACCTCGTGGGTATCCACCGGAGTTCCGTCGCAAGGTGCTAAACCTGCTCGAGTCTGGGAGCAGGGAGGGGCGGGGCGCCGCAGGGGTTTCGGGCATGTCGGGCGGCGGTCACCCAGGCGGAGCTGACTCGCGAGACCGCATCGGTAGCACATGTGCTACCGATGCGGTAGCATGTCTTCATGAGCACCGTCGGGATCAGGGAGCTGCGGCAGTCCGCGAGCCAGGTGATGCGCCGGGTCCAGGCGGGGGAGACGGTCGAGGTCACGATGCAGGGGCGGCCCGCTGCTCGTATCGTCCCCCTCGGGCAGTCTCGGGCGCGGACTGTGACCGGAGCCCAGCTGCGGCAGCGGATGGCCGAAGCGGTCGGGCTGCTGTCTGCTGAGCGTGAGGCGTGGGCTGACGACATCGCCGCAATGCCTGACGGTGAGGACTTCGCAGACCCGTGGAGTGGTCGGTGATCTTGCTGGACACGTCGGTGCTTCTGGCCCTGCCTGATCTCGAGGTGCCGGACGGGCCGCTGGCCGTCTCTGCTGTCTCCTATGCCGAGCTGGCGTTCGGCCTGCGGGTCGCCCGGTCGGCAGAGCAGGCCCGAGCGCGTCGGGCCCACCTGGCGTTCTTGGACTCGCTCGGCTGGGAGTGGCTGCCCTTCGACCGGGCTGCGGGCGATGGGTATGGGGTCATGGCCGCCGCTGTGCGTGAGAACCGGCCCGCGCACGCGCGCTCCAAAGACATCATGCTGGCCGGGCACGCCTATGCGCTCGGAGCCGCGCTGGCCACCTTGAACCCCCGAGACTTCGACCCGGTCGCCCCGCTGGTCCCTGTCGTCGTGCCGGCATCGAGGGGCAAGGCGCCACACGCTGAGTAGCTGATCAGGCCGACGCGTTCCTGGCGGACGAGCAGGCTGTGCGGATGCGGCGCTGACAGCGACGTACGTGTGTCCTCACCTGCCCCCACAGTCCGATCTGCCCAAGTTTGCCCCTTGGTGGGCGATCATCGACTAGAGTGATCGACGATGATGAGTGACAGAGCTACCACATGTCATGCACGTGTGGCGCTACCTCGACAGGCGATCTGTGAACACCTCTGAGAGCCCGGTGGAGCGAGACAGGGTCTGGCGGCGAGAGGCCGAGCAGGCTGCGGCGTTCTTGACTGAGCACGGGCGTCTGCCGCTCCAGGGCACCCCGCTCGGAGGATGGCTGACCGCGCAGCGTCGTGCTGGGCGAGAGGGCACGTTGGTGCCGTGGCGCCGGGCGTGGCTCAACACGAGCCTGCCAGGATGGGAGTCTCGTCAGGTCGAGCCAGACCCTATGACGAAGGTCGGTCGTGATGCGGAGACTGCCCGCAGGTCAGCCGTCCGTCGCAAGTTTGGTGAGCGGTGGGCGGCCAACCTCGATCAGGCCGTGAGCTTCTACGACCAGCACGGATACCTCCCGCCGGGGAGCATCTCGGTCGGGCGGTGGCTCGGCGCGCAGCGCTCGCTCGCGAGAAAGACGGAGCCGGGGCCTACGTTGCTCCCGTCTCGGCGGGCGTTGCTCGACGAGCGCCTCCCAGGGTGGATCTCTCCGTCGAGGGGACGATCTCGAGGTCGTGGACCGGCCTGACGGGGACGAGGCGGCAGGTCGGGGGAGCAGGGAGGGGCGGGGCGCCGCTAGAGTTGCGGGCATGTCCACCCCCTGGCGTGACGAGGTCGCGCGCGTCGCGGCGCTGGCCCGCATCGACCTGGTGCCCGAAGAGCTCGACCGGCTGGCCGGTGACCTGGACGTGATCGTGCACGCGGTCGCCGAGGTGTCGCGGATCGCCACGCCCGACGTGCCGGCCACCAGCCACCCGCTGCCGCTGTCCAACGTGTTCCGCGACGACGTGCCGGTCACGCCGCTCGACCGTGACGAGGCCCTGGCCGCCGCGCCGGAGGCCGAGGCCGGCATGTTCGTGGTGCCGCAGATCTTGGGGGAGGACGCCTGATGGCTGCCGACGACCGCACCGCCGACACCCGCCCCCGGGCCGGAGACGACCTGATCCGCCTCTCCGCCGCCGACCTGGCCCAGGCGCTCACCGGCGGCGAGGTCAGCAGCGTCGAGGTCACCCAGGCCCACCTGGACCGGATCGAGGCCGTGGACCCGGCCGTGCACGCCTTCCTGCACGTCTCCGCCGAGGACGCCCTGGACACCGCCCGGTCGGTCGACAGGGCGCGCAGCGCCGGTGAGGACCTGCACCCCCTGGCCGGGGTGCCCATCGCGCTCAAAGACATCGTGGTCACCCGGGGGCAGCCGACCACGGCCGGGTCGCGCATCCTCGAGGGCTGGATCCCGCCGTACGACGCCACCATCGTCACCAAGATCAAGGCCGCGGGCCTGCCCGTGCTGGGCAAGACGAACATGGACGAGCTCGCCATGGGCTCGTCCACCGAGCACTCCGGGTACGGCAACACCCACAACCCGTGGGACCTCGACCGCATCCCGGGTGGTTCCGGCGGGGGCTCGGCGGCGGCGGTCGCCGCGTTCGAGGCCCCCCTGGCCATCGGTACCGACACTGGCGGGTCTATCCGTCAGCCTGGGGCTGTCACCGGCACGGTCGGGGTCAAGCCGACCTACGGGTCGGTGTCGCGCTACGGGCTCATCGCCATGGCGTCCTCTCTGGACCAGGCGGGCCCGGCGGCCCGTACTGTGCTCGACGCCGCCTGGCTGCACCAGCTGATCGGCGGGCACGACCCCCTGGACTCCACGTCTCTGACCGACCCGGTGCCCGACCTGGTCGGGGCCGCTCGTCGCGGTGCGGCCGGTGACCTGACCGGGCTGCGCGTCGGTGTCGTCACCCAGCTGGGCGGCGAGGGCTACCAGCAGGGCGTGCTGGACCGCTTCCACGAGGCGCTCGAGATGCTCACCGCTGCCGGTGCCGAGGTGGTCGAGGTCTCCTGCCCGCACTTCGAGCACGCCCTGGCCGCCTACTACCTGATCCACCCTGCCGAGGCCAGCAGCAACCTCGCCAAGTTCGACGGGATGCGGTTCGGCCTGCGCGTCGAGCCCACGGAGGGCCCGGTCACCGCCGAGCGAGTCATGGCCGCCACGCGCGGGCAGGGCTTCGGCGCCGAGGTCAAGCGGCGCATCATCCTGGGCACCTACGCCCTCTCGACGGGGTACTACGACGCCTACTACGGCTCGGCCCAGAAGGTGCGCACACTGGTGCAACGCGACTTCGCCGCCGCGTTCGAGCGTGTGGACGTCCTGGTCTCACCGACCGTCCCGACCACGGCCTTCCGCCTCGGGGAGAAGGTGGACGATCCGTTGGCGATGTACCTCACCGACGTGGCGACCATCCCCGTGAATCTCGCCGGGGTGCCCGGCATCTCGGTGCCCCCGGGCTGGCCGACGGCCTGCCGGTCGGCTTCCAGGTGATCGCCCCGGCCCGCGCCGACGACCGCCTGTACTACGTGGGTGCCGCCCTGGAAGCGGCCCTGGAGGCCCGTTGGGGCGGCCCGCTGCTAGCACAGGCCCCCGAGTTGGAGGTGACCCGATGACCACCCTGGTGGACTACGACGACGCGGTGCGACGCTACGACCCGGTGCTCGGCATCGAGGTGCACGTCGAGCTCGGCACCCGCACCAAGATGTTCGACGGCGCTGAGCAGTCCTTCGGCGCCCCGCCGAACACCCAGATCACCCCGGTCAGCCTGGGCCTGCCCGGTGCGCTGCCGGTGCTCAACCGCACCGCCGTGGAGTACGCGATCCGCATCGGGCTGGCCCTGAACTGCCAGATCGCCCAGTGGTGCCGCTTCGCCCGGAAGAACTACTTCTACCCGGACATCCCCAAGAACTACCAGACCTCCCAGTACGACGAGCCCATCGCCTTCGAGGGGTGGGTGGACGTCGAGCTCGAGGACGGCACCACGTTCCGTGTCGAGATCGAGCGCGCCCACATGGAGGAGGACGCCGGCAAGAACGTCCACGTCGGTGGTGAGGGCGGGCGCATCCACGGCGCCGACTACTCGCTGGTCGACTACAACCGGGCCGGGGTGCCGCTGGTCGAGATCGTCACCAAGCCCATCCTCGGCGCGGGGGAACGCGTCCCCGAGGTCGCTCGTGCTTATGTGCAGACCCTGCGTGACATGTTCCGCGCGCTGGGTGTCTCCGAGGCCCGCATGGAGCGCGGCAACGTGCGCGCCGACGTGAACGTGTCGCTGCGTGCTGATGCGTCCGCCCCGTTGGGCACCCGCACCGAGACCAAGAACGTCAACTCGTTCCGCTCCATCGAGCGGGCGGTGCGCTACGAGGTCTCCCGGCAGGCCGGTGTGCTCGACGCCGGTGGCACCGTGACCCAAGAGACCCGCCACTGGCACGAGGACAACGGCACCACGAGCCCCGGCCGCATCAAGTCGGACGCCGACGACTACCGCTACTTCCCCGAGCCCGACCTGGTGCCGGTCGAACCGAGCCGCGAGTGGGTCGAGCAGATCAGGGCCTCGCTGCCCGAGCTGCCCGCCGCTCGCCGCCGCCGCCTGCACGACGAGTGGGGCTACGCCGACGCCGAGATGCGCGACGTGGTCAACGCCGGGGCTCTCGACCTCATCGAGGCGACCGTCACCGCCGGTGTCACCCCCGCCGCCGCCCGCAAGTGGTGGATGGGCGAGCTGGCCCGCACCGCCAAGGAGCGCGAGGTCGAGCTCGAGGCCCTGCCCATCACCCCCGCGCAGATCGGGGCGCTGCAACAGCTGGTCGACGCCGGCACGCTCACCGACAAGCTGGCCCGCCAGGTGCTCGAGGGCGTCCTCGCCGGGGAGGGCGACCCCGAGCAGGTCGTCGCCGCCCGTGGCCTGGCCGTGGTCTCCGACGACGGCCCGCTTCTGGAAGCCATCGACGCCGCCCTGGCCGCCCAGCCCGACATCGCCGCGAAGATCCGCGGCGGCAACATGGGCCCGGTCGGTGCGATCATCGGCGCGGTCATGAAGGCCACCCGAGGCCAGGCCGACGCCGCTCGAGTCCGCGAGCTGGTGATGCAACGCGTAGCCGAGGGGTGAGGCGACCGTCGCTGCTCCTGGCGGGTTTTGGTGGAGGGGAGTCTCACCGTCCGAGCGGCCTGGGTGGCGTCGACCCTGGTGGCAGAGATAGGACACGTCTCGCCGCAGTCGCAGCTCCAGCTCTGTCCGATGATGGGCGCAGGTCTCAGCGCCGCAGGCTGTCGACGAAGCGTCGGACGAACTCGTGCGGGCGGATGATCGGTCGGCCGCGCCACGGGCTGAGCGTCGTGAGGTCGGTGTCGTCGGAGACGACGAGGTCGGCGTCGACAGCGAGGGCGAGAGCGAGGATGTGGTTGTCCTCGTGGTCGGGCGAACCGAGGTCGAGGACCGGGCCAGGGTCGCGGACGTCGCCGCCGCTGTCGGTGATGACCTCTTGGACCGCTGCGAGGTAGCCCATGACCAGGGTGCTGTCGAGACCGTGGGCTGTGAGGACTCGCACGGTGTTGGCGATGATGTGGGGCGAGGCGTAGAGCGCGTAGGCACCGGGGTTGTCGAAGACGATCGCGATCGAGTCGGCCGAGGCGTTCCCGCTGCTTGGTGGGACCTCCGCGACGACAGGCCACTGGGCGTCGGCGCCGGTGAGGTTGTTGACGTAGAGGTGGATGTCGAAGACGACCCGAACCGGTTCAGCCACGGGCGACGGTGTCCGCGACGAGTGCGCGCACCTCGTCCTCGCTGAGCACCCGCCCGCCGGTCTGACGGCGGGCCTCCTCGCGGAACGCCTGCATCTGCTCGTGACGCATGCGGCTGCGGTAGCTCTGCACCGCCAGGCGCAGGAAGGCCGAGCGGTTGCCGCCAGCGAAGTAGTCGGAGACCTCCTGGATCTCCTCGACCAGCTCGGGGGTGACCGAGAACCCGACCGTCTGTGCTGTGCGCGCCATGACCGACCTCCGTGGTTGCACTCCAGTATGCAACGCGCCGTGCGTGCGATCAAGCACATCCCACGGGCAGCCCACCACGGCGTTCTGAGTGCCTAGCATCAGGTTCCCTCCCGGCAGAGTCGGCGACGAAGACCCCGGGATGCTCCTTGGTGCTGGCCGCGTCGCCGGCGTGACGTCTTGTCGGGCGCAGTCTTCCGCCGACCACCGACACAGCCCCCGACTGGGGCGTCAGCGCTTGTCGGTGGTGAGGGCGTCGCGGATCTCGGTGAGCAGGGCCACCTCGTCGCTCGGAGTTTCGGGCGCCTCGGTGGTGAGGGCTGTTCGGGCCTTGGTGTAGGGCACGACGATCGCGAAGTACACGACGAGCGCGAGCAGCACGAAGGCGATCAGCGCGTTGACGAACGGTGCGACGTCGACGCCGGAGACCATGATCGACCCGACCGTGGACGTGCCGAACGCCTTGCCGATGAACGCCATCAGCACGTCGGTGAAGGCCTTGATGACGGTTGCGAACGCGGCGCCCATGATGAACGCCACCGCTAGTTCTACGAGGTTCCCTCGCAGCAGGAACGCCTTGAAACCGCTCATCGGTGCCGCCTCTCAGGTGTGATGAACACGCGACACATCGACGCTAGCGCGCCTCGGGGAGGGCTGCCGTCCTGAGATCGGCCGGTGTAGATCGGCTGGCGTAGCATCGGTCGGGGCAGATCGTCTGAGGCGGACGGCCCGTCCGGTCAGACGGCACGGGGTGGCAGACTCGGGAGCCGTGCTGACGGTGACGATCCCTGACGACGACCTCATGGGGCGGCTGAGCGACCTACGTGGCGTGGAGCTCGTGCCCTGGGACCTGCTGAGCCCTCTGCCCGACGAGGTGGCCGCCCGGGTGGACGTCGTCGTGATCGGCCACTACTGGGTCGAGGTCGAACGGTGGGAGCGGTTGGCGCAGGTGCAGAACCTCCGCTACCTGCTGCTGCCGTCAGCCGGGTTCGAGCACGCCCTGCGGTTCGTCCCGCCCGGGGCCGTGCTGTGCAACGGGCGAGGCGTGCACTCGGCAGGCACAGCCGAGCTCGCCGTGGGGCTGATCCTCGCCGCGCAGCGCGGGCTGGTCGACGCGCTCGACGCCCAGCGTGCCGGGCGCTGGCACAACCCCTTCGGACAGTCTCTGGCCGACAGGCGGGTGCTCGTCGTCGGGGCCGGGTCGGTGGCTGACGCGCTCGTCGCACGGCTCGCACCGTTCGAGGTGTCGATCACCCAGGTAGCACGCACCGCCCGCCCCGGAGCGGGCGGCATCGACGTGCACGGCATCGACGAGCTGCACGACCTGCTGCCGTCGGCCGACATCGTCGTGCTCACGGTGCCGCTGGACCGCACCACCTACCACCTGCTGGACGCCACCGCGCTGGCCGCGCTGCCCGACGGGGCGCTCGTGGTCAACGTCGCTCGCGGCAAGGTGATCGACACCGACGCCCTGCTGGCCGAGCTCACCTCAGGCCGCCTGCGCGCCTCGCTGGACGTCACCGACCCCGAGCCGCTGCCCGCCGACCACCCGCTGTGGCGGGCACCGGGAACGATCATCACCGCCCACCAGGGGGGCAACACCGACGCGACCTACCCGCGCGTCGCCGCCCTCGTCCGCCGCCAGCTGGAGCACCTGCTGGCCGGCGAGCCGCTGGAGAACGTCGTCGCGCGTACCTGAGGGCGAGCCTCTACGGGGTCTGTGCGACGAGCTGGCCGTTGACGAAGGCGGCGAAGCTGTGCTTGCGGAACGCGGGGAGAAGCACCGGCCGGGTGCGCTGGACCTGGACGTGATGGCGCTCGTTCTGGCCGACCCAGAAGATGTAGTTCTGCTGCATCTGGGTCGTGAGGACGTTGCTGTCGTGCACGACGAGCAGCCCGTTGACCGTGACCGCGAAGTTGCCCCACTTGTGGTCCCACCCGCAGATCACGTCGTGGCGCTCAGTGTTGCCGACGAAGAACCGCAAGACGATCGGTGGGAAGACGAAGGAACGCGCCATGGTGTCGATCGTAGGGCAGCGTGCTGCTCGTCCGGGGCCGCTCGACCGGGGGCTCGCTGCTCAGGAGCGGTATGTGGCCGAAGATCTGGACACCTGGCGCGACCGGGCCGCCGGCGACGTACCGTACTGGTGCTGTCTCTTCAAGGAGGGGTCTGGCGATGAGCCGTCCGTTGCGTTCTCGTACCTCGACCTTCGGTCGCACCATGGCCGGTGCGCGCTCGTTGTGGCGCGCCACGGGGATGACCGACGACGACTTCGGCAAGCCGATCGTCGCCGTCGCCAACTCCTACACCCAGTTCGTGCCCGGGCACATCCACCTGAAGAACATGGGCGACCTGGTCGCCTCGGCCATCAGCGAGGCGGGGGGCATCGCCCGGGAGTTCAACACCATCGCGGTGGACGACGGCATCGCGATGGGCCACGGCGGGATGCTGTACTCGTTGCCCAGCCGCGACCTGATCGCCGACTCGGTCGAGTACATGGTCAACGCGCACACCGCCGACGCGCTGGTCTGCATCTCCAACTGCGACAAGATCACGCCCGGCATGCTCAACGCGGCGCTGCGGCTGAACATCCCGGCGATCTTCGTCTCCGGTGGGCCCATGGAGGCCGGCAAGGCCGTGGTGGTCGAGGGTGGGAAGACCAGGCACCTGAACCTGATCGACGCGATCTACGACTCCGTCGACGAGAACGTCTCCGACGAGGCGCTGAGCCTCGTGGAAGCATCGGCGTGCCCCACGTGCGGCTCGTGCTCGGGCATGTTCACCGCGAACTCGATGAACTGCCTCACCGAGGCGCTCGGGCTGTCCCTGCCGGGCAACGGCTCGACGCTGGCCACCCACACCGCGCGCCGCGCGCTGTTCCTGGAGGCCGGGCGGCGCATCGTCACCATGGCCAAGGCGTACTACGACGACGAGGACGACTCGGTGGCCCCTCGGTCGATCGCCACCAAGGCCGCGTTCCACAACGCCATGGCCCTGGACGTGGCCATGGGCGGGTCGACCAACACGGTGCTGCACATCCTGGCCGCCGCGCAGGAGGCCGGTGTGGACTTCACGATGCCCGACATCGACCGGGTGTCCCGGCACGTGCCGTGCCTGAGCAAGGTCGCCCCGAACCACCCCGACTATCACATGGAAGACGTGCACCGGGCCGGTGGCGTGCCCGCGCTGCTCGGCGAGCTGGACCGCGCCGGGCTGCTGGATCGTGCGGTGCACGCGGTGCACGCCGACGACCTGACCAGCTGGCTGGACGACTGGGACATCCGCGGCGGCAAGGCCACCGACGAGGCCCTCGCGTTGTTCCACGCCGCCCCGGGCGGGGTGCGCACCACCGAGGCGTTCTCCACGTCCAACGTGTGGGAGTCGCTCGACACCGACGCGGAGCACGGTTGCATCCGTGACGAGATGCACGCCTACACCGTCGAGGGCGGCCTGGCCGTGCTGCACGGCAACCTCGCCGCCGACGGCGCGGTCATCAAGACCGCCGGGATCGACCCGGAGCTGTTCCACTTCGTCGGCAAGGCCCTCGTCTGCGAGTCCCAGGAAGAGGCCGTCGACAAGATCCTGCTCAAGCAGGTCGAGCCCGGGCACGTCGTCGTCGTGCGCTACGAGGGCCCGTCTGGCGGCCCCGGGATGCAGGAGATGCTGTACCCGACGTCGTTCATCAAGGGTCGTGGCCTGGGCAAGAAGGTCGCCCTCATCACCGACGGCCGCTTTTCCGGCGGCTCCTCGGGCATCAGCGTCGGTCACATCTCCCCAGAAGCCGCAGCGGGCGGCCTGATCGCCCTGGTCGAGGACGGCGACGAGATCGAGATCGACGTCGAGACCCGCCTGATCCGTCTCAACGTCCCCGACGACGTCCTGGCCGCGCGCCGCGCCGCCATGGAGTCCCGCGAGAACCCCTGGCAGCCCGTCGACCGAGACCGCTACGTCTCCCCGGCCCTCCAGGCCTACGCCGCCATGGCCACCTCCGCCGACCGAGGCGCCGTCCGCGACGTCACTCTCATCCGCCGCCGCTGAGCCTCGGCACACGCTGCTCGTGTCGTGGCCTGACCGTCGAAAACGTTGTGACGAGATGGGCGTGCTAGGCCAGCATGGTGGACCATGACGAAGGATCTGGACATCGTCCGAGCAGCGATCGTCGACAGTGGTGACGCCAGGAGCCGCGAACCTGCTCGGCTCGCCCTGCGCGCACTCGGGGACGCTGGCGATCGCGATGCGGTCGCACCCCTCATCAAGCTGCTCTCCAGGCTGGTCAAGAAGGACGACTCGTTGCTCATCGGCCATGGCACGATCGCGTTGGAGAGGATCGGCGATCCCTCGGCTGCTGTGCCGCTGCAACGCATGCTCCCCACTGCGTCTGACGCGGCGGTGTACTGGCTCACGCGGGCGATCCGGCGTCTGACCGGGCACAGCGTCCCGGGACCTGCTCAGGCTGACTGGGAAGCGGATCCGAAGAGCGCGATGGCCGAATGGCGTGACGGCTGGTCGCAGATCGACCTCGCTGGACAGCCCATGCCATCGGTGACCTGGGAGGAGGTATCCAGCGTCCGGGTGGAAGCCGTCGTGAACGACGGACGTGACGTGTTCTCGTTGGAGCCGAACGACATCTCAGGCTCTTCTGGCCGGACGTGGCACCGTCCAGGTCACCACTGAGTCCGAATCGTGATGTATAGTTACATCATGATTCGGACTCAGATCTCGCTCGAGCCGGACGACAGGGCGTTGCTGGCCGAGCTGTCGCTGCAGACGGGGCGGTCGATGTCGGCGCTGATCCGTGAGGCTGTCACGCGCACCTACCGGCAGGGTGCTGGGGTGGACCGGGCAGCCGTCGTGCGTTCTGTCGCAGGGTCGTGGGTTGACCGTGACGAGGATGGTGCTGCCTACGTCGAGAGCCTGAGGACAGGGGCGCGCTGGTCGGAGGTCGACCGGTGAGGGCGCTCGTCGACACCTCGGTGATGATCGACGTGCTGCGCGGCGACGATGCCGCGGTGGAGTTCCTGACCACCTGCGACGAGGTGCACGCCAGCGAGGTCAGCCGTGCCGAGGTGCTGACGGGGATGCGTGCGCCTGAGAAGGTCGCCACTCACCGGCTGCTGTCTGTCTTCACCTGGCACCCGCTGGACGCCAAGATCGCCGAGGTGGCCGGTCGTCTCGGGCGGACGTACCGCCGCTCGCACCAGCTGGACGTGGCCGATCTCGTCATCGCTGCCACCGCTCTCCACCTCGACGCCGAGCTGGCGACACGCAACGTGAAGCACTTCCCCATGTGGCCCGATCTGGCCGCACCGTACTGAGCCTCTTCTGCTCAGACATTGCTTCGGCTTCCGGTAGAGTCGATGACGAAGACCCCGGAACGATCCCTGGCCCTGGCCACATCGCCGGGGTTACGTCTTGTCTGCCACATTCTTCCGCCGACCACCGACACTGTCTGAGCTCCTGGTGAGCCTGGGTGTGGTGAGGTGGTGGGGTGGAGTGGATCGGGGAGATGTGGCGGACCGCCACGTCGGTGCAGCCCGCGGCTGAGCCGGTGGTGGTGTGGGGGAGCGCGGCGGGGGTGGTGCTGGCGCTGAGCGTGCCGTGGGTGTGGCACGTGGTGCGGCACCTCGTCACGATCGTCCATGAGGCCGGGCACGCCACCGCTGCGGTGCTGACGGGGCGTCGGCTCGACGGCATCCGGGTGCACACCGACACCTCGGGGCTGACGACCTCGTGGGGTTCCGCGCGCGGGCCTGGGCTGGTGCTCACGCTGCTCGCCGGGTACCCGGCCCCGGCTGTGGTCGGCCTGGGGGTGGCCTGGCTGGTGTCGCGGGGCTACGCGGTCGGGGCGCTGTGGTCGCTCCTGGTGCTGCTCGCCCTGGTGCTGCTGCAGATCCGCAACTGGTACGGGTTGCTGGCGGTGCTCGTGAGCGCCGGGGTGCTCGTCGCGGTGACCGGCTGGGCCTCGACCACCGTCCAGGTGGCCGCCGCCCACGTCGTGACCTGGGTGCTGCTGCTCGGTGCGCCGCGCGCGGTGATCGAGCTGGCCGTGCGTCGCACGAGGAGAAGCTCCGACGCAGGGCAGCTCGCCCGGCTCACCCACGTGCCCGCGCCGGTCTGGGTGGTGCTGTTCGGCCTGGTCACCATCGCGGCGCTGGCCCTGGGCATCCACCTGGCCCTGCCTGCGGTCGATCTTCTCGACTGAGGACGACAGCGCTCCGTGAACCACGATGTGAGACGGGGTCCGGTTCGGGTGACAGGACGGGGCAGGGACGCTACTCTCGCGGGCATGGGAGAGTTCCTCGTAGTTTTGTGGCGCGTCGGCTGACCTGAGGTCCGCCCGCGCGCCAGCCCCTCGTCCGCCCGGGTCCGGGCCGAGGGGCCTTTTCGTGTCCGGACCCGATACTCCCGGCATCGCCGCCTACATCGTCTTGCAGCATCACCCCCTCTGGAGCATCAGGAGTCACCGATGGCCCCCGGCCCCCACCCGACACCGCCCCGCCCGGCCCCCCGGTCAGCGGGCGAGACCGTGCCCGCCCCCCCGGTCACGCGCCCCGTGCACGAGAAGATGACCGGCGCGCAGATGATCGTCCGCTCGCTCGAGGCGCTCGGCGTCGAGCACGTCTTCGGCATCCCCGGCGGCACGATCCTGC
The DNA here is from genome assembly GCA_009785115.1 of Micrococcales bacterium. Taxonomy (GTDB): domain Bacteria; phylum Actinomycetota; class Actinomycetes; order Actinomycetales; family Cellulomonadaceae; genus Cellulomonas. The sequence continues at coordinate 89,061 of WQWY01000008.1, read as the reverse complement.
CGACCTACGACCCGCTGATGGACTCGAGCATCCGCCACTACCTGGTGCGTCACGAGCAGGGTGCCGGGCACGCGGCGACCGGCTACGCGCACGTCACCGGCAAGGTCGGGGTGTGCATCGCCACGTCCGGTCCGGGCGCCACCAACCTGGTGACCCCGCTGGCCGACGCGAACCTCGACTCGGTGCCCGTGGTCGCGATCACCGGGCAGGTCGGCTCGACGTTGATCGGCACCGACGCGTTCCAGGAGGCGGACATCGTCGGGGTGACGATGCCGATCACCAAGCACTCGATCCTCGTCAAGGACCCGGCGGAGATCCCCAACGCCATCGCCTCGGCCTTCCACATCGCCGGCACCGGGCGCCCCGGCCCCGTGGTGGTCGACATCGCGAAGTCGGCGCAGGTCGCCGAGGCCGTCTTCGACTGGCCGCAGCGCCTGGTGCTGCCCGGCTACCACCCGGTGACCAAGCCGCACGCCAAGCAGGTGCGCGAGGCGGCGCGGCTGCTGGCCACGGCCCGCCGGCCTGTGATCTTGGTGGGTGGCGGCGTCATCCGTGCCGGGGCCTCGGAGCGGCTGCGCGCGCTGGTCGAGGTCTCTGGTGCGCCCGCGTGCACGACGCTGACGGCTATCGGCGCCCTGCCTGACGACCACCCTCAGCACCTGGGCATGCCCGGGATGCACGGGACGGTCGCCGCCGTGGCGGCGTTGCAGAAGGCCGACCTCATCGTGGCCCTGGGTACCCGGTTCGACGACCGGGTGACTGGCCAGCTGTCGACCTTCGCCCCGAAGGCCGCGATCGTGCACGCCGACATCGACCCGGCCGAGATCGGCAAGAACAAGGCCGTGGACGTGCCGATCGTCGGCGACCTGCGCGAGGTGCTGACCGACCTGGTGCCCGAGCTCGAGCGCGAGCACACCCAGCACGGCAAGCCGGACCTCGAAGCCTGGTGGCGGCAGGTCGACGCCTGGCGCGAGACGTTCCCCCTGGGCTACGACGAGCCGTCCGACGGGCTCATGGCGCCTCAGAGCGTCATCAGCCGTATCGGGCGGGCCGCCGGGCCGGAGGCCGTGTACGTGGCCGGCGTGGGCCAGCACCAGATGTGGGCGTCGCAGTTCATCACCTACCAGCGCCCGCGCTCGTGGCTGAACTCGGCCGGCCTGGGCACCATGGGCTACGCGATCCCCGCGGCGATGGGCGCGAAGGTCGGTGCCCCCGACCGCACCGTGTGGGCCATCGACGGTGACGGCTGCTTCCAGATGACGAACCAGGAGCTCGCCACCTGCGTCATCAACGAGATCCCGATCAAGGTCGCGATCATCAACAACTCCTCGCTCGGCATGGTGCGCCAGTGGCAGACCCTGTTCTACGAGGAGCGCTACTCCAACACCGACCTGCACACCGGGCACGGCACCATGAGGGTGCCGGACTTCGTGAAGCTGGCTGACGCGTACGGCGCGGTCGGCATGCGCTGCGAGTCGAAGGCCGACATCGACGCGACCATCGCCAAGGCGATGGAGATCGACGACCGCCCCGTGGTGGTCGACTTCACCGTGTCTCGCGACGCGATGGTGTGGCCGATGGTGGCCGCCGGTGTGAGCAACGACGACATCCAGTACGCCCGGGGCATCACCCCGGCGTGGGACCGGGAGGACTGATCCATGAGCCGCCACACCCTGTCGGTGCTGGTCGAGAACAAGCCGGGTGTGCTGACCCGGGTGGCCGGGCTGTTCGCCCGCCGCGCGTTCAACATCCACTCCCTGGCCGTGGGCCCGACCGAACACGCCGACATCTCTCGGATCACCGTCGTGGTCGACGTGGACGAGCGACCGCTGGAGCAGGTCACCAAGCAGCTGAACAAGCTCATCAACGTCATCAAGATCGTGGAGCTGGAGAACGAGTCCTCCGTCCAGCGCGAGCTGCTGCTCGTCAAGGTGCGGGCCGAGGGTGACCAGCGCACCCACGTGCTGGAGGTCGTCAACCTGTTCCGTGCCCACGTCGTGGACGTGGTGCCCGACGCGGTGGTCATCGAGGCCACCGGCTCGCCGGGCAAGCTGGACGCGCTGCTCGTCGCGCTCGCGCCGTTCGGCATCCGCGAGATCGTCCAGTCAGGCATCGTGGCCATCGGCCGCGGCGCCCGTTCCATCACCGACCGCACGCTGGAACGCGTCGGCCGGTCCGCCTGACCCCAACAACACGAGATCTAGAGGAGAGCCGCACAGTGGCAGAGCTGTTCTACGAGGACGACGCCGACCTGGCCGTCATCGCGTCCAAGAAGGTCGCCGTCATCGGCTACGGCAGCCAGGGGCACGCACACGCCCTGAACCTGCGTGACTCGGGCGTCGACGTCCGGGTGGGCCTGCGTGAGGGTTCGTCGTCGCGTACCAAGGCCGAGAACGAGGGCCTGCGGGTGCTCGACGTGCCCAGCGCGGTCGCCGAGGCTGACGTCGTGGTGATCCTGGCGCCCGACCAGGCGCAGCGGGACCTGTACCGCGACGACATCGAGCCGAACCTGCGCCCCGGCGCGGCCCTGGTGTTCGGGCACGGGTTCAACATCCGCTTCGGCTACATCAAGCCGGCGGCCGGCCACGACGTGCTCATGGTCGCCCCCAAGGGCCCGGGCCACCTGGTGCGCCGCGAGTACACGAACGGTCGGGGCGTCCCGGTCATCGTCGCCGTCGAGCAGGACGCCTCGGGGCAGGGTTGGCCGCTGGCGCTCTCGTACGCCAAGGCCGTCGGTGGTCTGCGCGCCGCGGGCATCAAGACGACGTTCACCGAGGAGACCGAGACCGACCTGTTCGGTGAGCAGGCCGTGCTGTGCGGCGGTGTCTCCCAGCTGATCCAGTACGGCTTCGAGACGCTCACCGAGGCGGGTTACCAGCCCGAGGTGGCCTACTTCGAGGTGCTGCACGAGCTGAAGCTCATCGTGGACCTCATCCACGAGGGCGGCATCACCAAGCAGCGCTGGTCGGTCTCCGACACCGCCGAGTACGGTGACTACGTCTCCGGCCCGCGGGTGATCGACCCGCACGTCAAGGAGAACATGAAGGCCGTGCTGGCCGACGTGCAGTCCGGTGCGTTCGCCGCCCGGTTCATCGCTGACCAGGACGCCGGTGCCCCGGAGTTCACGGCGCTGCGTGAGAAGGGCCAGAACCACCCGATCGAGCCGGTCGGGCGCGAGCTGCGCAAGCTGTTCGCGTGGGTGAAGCCCGACGACAGCGACTACCAGGACGGCACCGCCGCCCGTTGACCCCTCTCGACGGCCCCGGGACCGGCTGGGTACCGGGGCCGTCGAGAATCTGGACCAGGTCGGCGGGGGAGGCCCCAGAGGTCGGTGCGCCGCGCCTCTGGGACCCCTGCCACCTCGTCCGCCTCTTGAGACCGCAGTCCCGAAACGTGAGATGAGTCGGTAGGGTTCCTCCATGGGTGCAGATCAGCTAGACCTCGCTGTCATCGCCGGTGACGGCATCGGTACCGAGGTCGTCGAGCAGGGCCTGCTGGTGCTCGAGGCCGCCCTGGGCGGACGTCCGGTGCGCACCACCGAGTACGACCTCGGCGCTCGCCGCTGGCACGCCACCGGTGAGACGCTCACCGACGCCGACCTCGCCGCGATCCGCACCCACGACGCGATCTTGCTGGGCGCTGTGGGCGACCCGACCGTGCCCTCCGGGGTGCTGGAGCGGGGCCTGCTGCTGCGGCTGCGCTTCGAGCTCGACCACTACGTCAACCTGCGCCCCGCCACGCTCTACCCGGGGGTGACCTCGCCGCTGGCCGCGCCCGGCGAGGTGGACTTCGTCGTGGTGCGCGAGGGCACCGAGGGCCCCTACGTCGGCAACGGCGGGGCCATCCGTGCCGGCACGCCGCACGAGGTCGCCAACGAGGTCTCCGTGAACACGGCCTTCGGCGTGGAGCGCGTGGTCCGCGACGCCTTCGCCCGGGCTGCCGCCCGCCCGCGCAAGAAGCTCACGCTGGTGCACAAGCACAACGTGCTGGTGCACGCCGGTCACCTGTGGCGGCGCACGGTGGAGGCGGTCAACGCCGAGTTCCCCGACGTCACCACGGACTATCTGCACGTGGATGCGGCGACCATCTTCATGGTCAACGACCCGTCGCGCTTCGACGTGATCGTCACCGACAACCTGTTCGGTGACATCCTCACGGATCTTGCCGCCGCGATCACCGGTGGCATCGGCCTGGCCGCGTCGGGCAACGTCAACCCCGACCGCACCGCCCCGTCCATGTTCGAGCCGGTGCACGGCTCGGCGCCCGACATCGCCGGCAGGGCAAGGCAGACCCGACCGCGACCGTGCTGTCTGTCGCGATGATGCTCGACCACCTCGGTCTGCGTGAGGAGGCCGCGAAGGTCGAGGCCGCCGTCGCCGCCGACCTGGCCGAGCGGGGTTCGCGAGTACGGTCGACGGCCGAGGTGGGCAAGGACATCGCCGCGCGCGTCACCGGCTGACGCCAGCGTCCACGCACCCGGCGAGAACGTCTGCCCGCTCGTCTGGGGCGGTCGCGAAGGCTGGCGAGACCAGCCTGATCGAGGTCCGGACGGAGCGGGTTCGTCCTTCAGCCGCTCGATGAGCGCAGCGAGGCCCGCACCCGGCCGTCGTACCCGGTACCGTCATCCGCAGACAGAGCCCCGGTGCGCTCCGGCACCGGGAGGTGAAAGGCCGCACCATGAGCACCCCCTCCACCCCGCCAGCGTTCGAGCTGCACCGCACCGACACCCCCCTCCCCGCCGGCGAGCGTGCCGCGCTGCTGGCTGAGCCCCGCTTCGGCACCGTCTTCACCGACCACATGGCGCGGGTCTCGTGGACCACCGTCGACGGGTGGCACGCCTACAGGGTCGAGCCCTACGGCCCGTTGCGGATGGACCCGGCGAGCGCCGTGCTGCACTACGCGCAGGAGATCTTCGAGGGCCTCAAGGCGTACCGGCACCCCGACGGCTCGGTGTGGACGTTCCGGCCGCAGGCCAACGCCGCCCGGTTCGCCCGCTCGGCGCAGCGCCTGGCCCTGCCTGAGCTCTCCGAGGCCGACTTCGTGGAGTCTCTGCGTGCCCTGGTCGACGTGGACCGCGACTGGGTGCCCTCGGGCGAGGAGACCAGCCTGTACCTGCGCCCGTTCATGTACGCCTCGGAGAAGTTCCTCGGTGTGAGGGCCTCGCACGAGGTCGAGTACCTGGTGATCGCCTCACCGGTCGGCGCGTACTTCCCCGGAGGGGTGCGCCCGGTGTCGATCTGGGTCGAGAAGGGCTACCACCGGGCCAGCCCCGGCGGCACCGGCGCGGCCAAGTGCGGCGGGAACTACGCGGCGAGCCTGCTTCCCCAGGCCCAGGCTCACGAGCGCGGCTGCGACCAGGTGTGCTTCCTGGACGCGTCGACCGGCTCCTACCTCGAAGAGCTCGGCGGCATGAACGTCATGGTGGTCGACGCCGACGGCACGGTGCGCACCCCGCCAGTCACGGACTCGATCCTCGAGGGCGTCACCCGCTCGTCTATCCTCCAGCTGCTCACCGATGCTGGCCACGAGGTCCGTGAGGAGCCGATCGCCCTGGCCGATCTGCTCACCGACATCGAGACGGGTGCTGTGGCCGAGATGTTCGCCTGCGGCACCGCCGCGGTGATGACCCCCATCGGCCGCCTCGTCGGCGACGGCTTCGACGTCACGGTCAACGGCAGCACCCCCGGCCCGGTGACCATGGCGATCCGCACCGAGCTCACCGACATCCAGTACGGCCGCCGCCCCGACCGCCACGCCTGGATGCGTCGTCTCGCCTGAACCTCCCCGATCGCGCTGGTGAGACGCCTTCGGGACCGGTGAGTGACGGCTGCAACCGTCTCACCGGTGCCCGTAGGCTCTCGCAGCGCCGTCGGTAGTGGTCTACACTACTTGTAGTGCTGGTCACTACCTGGGGAGGCTTGCGATGAGCACCGTGTCGGCAACAGAGGCGAACAGGTCGTTCTCGCGTCTCTTGGGGCAGGTGTCGCGAGGGGAGACGGTGACGATCTTGTCGCGAGGTCGGCCGGTCGCGGTGCTCAGCCCTGTTGACGTCGCAACCGCTCGCCGCGAGCAGGCCAAGGTGGCGCTGCTGGAACGTCTCGCCGGGCAGCGGGTCAGCGGTGAACCTCGCGGCTGGAGCCGTGACGACTTGTATGGAGACGACACGTGAGGGTGGCGCTGGACACCAACGTCCTGGTGTACGCCGAGGGCGAGGGAGACGAGACGCGTTGCCGACAGGCCCGTGCTCTGGTCGCGAGCCTGCCGGCTGACGAGGTGCTGGTCCCGGTGCAGGTTCTCGGTGAGCTGAGCCGGGTGCTGATCGGCAAGGCCGGTCGGCTGCGCGACGATGTCCGCACAGCGGTGACCGGCTGGGCCGACGCCTACCAGGTGGCTGACTCGACCGCGCAGGCGTTCGCGTCGGCTCTAGACCTTATGGCCGACCACCAGATGAGCACCTGGGACGCGCTGATCCTCGCTGTCGCGGCCGAGCACCGCTGCCGCACCTTGTACTCCGAAGACTTCCACGCGGGCCTCACCTGGCACGGCGTCACCGTCGTCAACCCCTTCGAAGGCTCACACCAGCGGTACTGAACGAGACCGACTACCTGCTGCGCGGCCCGGTCAACGCGCAGCGGCTGCGAGAGGCGATCGCAGACCTGGATGCCGGCCATCTTCGCCCCTCTCGTCTTGCGAGAGTCATGCGGGAAGATGGTACGGCAGCGATGCTGTGTTTTCTACGCTCGGAGAATCTCAGGAGAGATACCCTTGGCCAAGCGACGTGGATTTTTCGCTGAAATGGCATATCAACAGCAGCAGGCGGAGAAGCGGCAGAGGCAAAAGGCTGCAGCTGCCAGCCCTCGTGCCGGGCTGACCCGGTGAGGACGAGCTGGCATGGTCGGCTCGACGTGTTCAGCCGGGCCCGGTGACCATGTCGATCCGCACCGAGCTCACCGACATCCAGTACGGCCGCCGCCCCGACCGCCACGCCTGGATGCGTCGTCTCGCCTGAGATCGCCACCTGAGCGCACACCAGCGGTGTACGCTGCGCTGCACGTCGCGGAGGTAGCGATGATGGTGCCCAGCGGGAAGGCCTGTTCTGCCATGAAGAGATTTTTCGCGATCACGTCCGCGCTGGTGGTGGCGTTCTCTCTGGCCGCGTGCGGCAGCGGTTCAGGAGACGACGCGGACAACACCGGCAGCAGCAGCACCGAGACGCCGGTGTCGTCAGATCCTCCTGCCCACGACGTGCCCTCGACCCCCGCCGTCACCTCGGTGGATCTCTACCTGCCCAACGCCGACGCGGACGGCTTTGTCATCAAGACCGTCACGACAGGTGGCGACCCGGCGCACATCATCTCTCTGCTGGTGGCTGAAGGGGCTCTTCCGGCAGGCTGCGCGCTGAACAGCTTCACCACGACCGGCGACGACAGCGCCAAGGTGGACATGAACGCTGCCTACGGGCGGGCTGTCTCCAGCATGGGCACAGCAGGGGAGCGCATGCTGCTGGGCTCTGTGGTCAACACTCTGCTGACCTACTTCAACCTGAAAGAGATCACTCTCACCATCGACGGCGAGATACTCGAGACCGGGCACATTGTGCTGGACTTCCCCCTCGGCTTCCACGAGAACGACTGATCTCGAAGCAGGCGGGACGGCACAGGGACTGCCTCCACGCAGGCATGCACCGTCCAGCTGTCCCGACGCGCTGGGTCGGCGGGTGCGGTAGTGCTCCGCTCGCCGCACCTCCGCCCCGACCGTCTCACTGACGCCCGAGCGCGCCAGTGAGACTGGTTCCATGCCGGTGAGACGGTTGCGGCTGTCGACCTGGCATCCGAGTCTCACTGGCGGTCTGGTCTGGCATCGGAGGGTGATCCCGCACAAACCTCCTCGACGTACGGTATCTTGTACGTTGAGGAGGTTGTGATGAAGGTGCTCAGCTACTCCGAGTCGCGCAAGCGCTACGCCGAGGTGCTGGACTCTGTGGTTGACGACCAGGAGGAGGTCGTCATCACGCGTTCTGGGCGCGAGCCCGCGGTCATCGTCTCCCTGTCCGCCTACGAGGCGCTGAAGGAGACTGACTACCTGCTGCGAAGCCCTGCCAACGCACGACGGCTGCGAGAGGCGATCACCGACCTGGACGCCGGGCGTGGTGTCGAGCGCGAGCTGGTCGAATGAGGCTGCTCTGGCAGGAGCACGCCTGGGCCGACTACGAGTGGTGGCAACAGCAGGACAGACGCATGCTCCGGCGCATCAACCAGTTGTTGCGTGACATCCGCCGCGACCCCTACCAGGGCATCGGCAAGCCGGAACAGCTGCGTGGTGACCTGACAGGCTGGTGGTCTCGGCGCATCGACGACGAGCACCGCCTCGTCTACCGGCACCGTGACGACACGGTAGAGATCGCTGCCTGCCGCTACCACTACGGCACCTGAGGTCCAAGCCGCCGCAGATCATCATGTCGGTCCTGAACGGCAAGAGGTCCGTGCACGCCTCGGGGGAGAGCAGCGGCGGCCGTCGGCAGAGTGTCACGAAGCCGTCTTTCATCCCTCTCGCCTCGCGGGAGTCATGTCGGACGATGGTACGGTAGTGATGATGTATTTTCTACGCTCAGAGATTCTCAGGAGAGGTAGCCTTGGCCAAGCGACGTGGATTTTTCGCTGAAATGGCATATCAACAGCAGCAGGCAGAGAAACGGCAGAGACAAAAGGCTGCGGCCGCTAGCCGTGCACATGTGGCTGCTGTGAGAGAGCGTGAGCGTTCTCAGCGCGCGGCTGAACGTGCTCATGCTGTTGCGGTCAAAGCAGACGTGGCTGAGCGAGCTCGTTTGGAAAAAGAGGCCGCACGGTTGTATCTCGAGTCGAGACTTGCTGAGGTGAAGGCTCTCAATGCGACCCTTGTCCAAACATATGAAGAGATCGACGGAATTCTCTCCGCAGCCCTAGAGGCGGACAACTACGTCGACCTCGAAAGTCTCAAGATCGTCGTCGAGCACCCGCCATTTGATCAAGGTCTCGACGGAATCCCAACCCCGCCGATGCCAGAACTTGTGTATCCGCCAGAGCCGGTCTACAGCGAACCGCCGAAATCGTCCGGATTGTTTTTCAGCGAGAAGAAGCACGCCAAGCAGATCGCTCAAGCTCAGGCGTCCCACGTTCAAGCACGATCCGCCTGGGAAGCGAAAAATATTGCCATGTATGAGGCTCATATCGCTGAGTCGAAGCGTCGAGAAGAAGTTGAGCGTGGACGGTTGGAACGCCTTGCGGCACGCGAATTCCGATACAAGTTCGAGTGCGACCAGCGTGAGGCCGATGCCGCTGTCCGAAACAGCGAACTGACAAAACTCATCAACGACCTGGCGTTCGATGTGGAGTCTGCTATTCAAGAGTACGTCGGCATCGTATTGTCGAACTCGGTCTACCCGGAGACGTTCCCTGTCGAGTACGATCATGCCTTTGATCTGTCAACTCGTGAGCTCACGTTGACTGTCATCGTTCCGGAGCCTTCGGCGATACCGGCGATCAAAGAATACCGCTACGTCAAGGCCAGGGACGAAATTGCTGAGACCTCGCTGTCTGCTAAGGCGCAGAAGGATCGTTATGCCGGTGCGGTCATGCAAGTCGCGGTGCGTGTTCTGAGCGAGGTCTTCGAAGCTGACCGCAGCGGAAAGATCCACTCGATATCGCTCACTGTGGGTAGCGACGCCATCTCGCCGGCAACCGGGCAGATCACGTCGATTCCGTTCGTGGTAGCGGCTGCTGATCGGGAGACGTTTACCCAGTTTGACCTGGCTAATGTAGTCCCACAAGCCACGTTGGAGCACCTCGGTGCGGCCATCTCGAAGTCCCCTTGTGATCTCACGTCCGCAGACACCTCGCGTGGCGTTCGTGCTCGTAAGCAGTGACCATGCGGTTCAACTCTCCTCCAGGGTGGCCGACGCCTCCTGCAGGGTGGACGCCGCCGCCAGGTTGGAAGCCGGACCAGTCTTGGCCAGCGCCACCGGACGGGTGGCAGTTGTGGTTGCCGAACGGAGATGACGACGATGGGGCGACTCCGAAAATCTCTCAATCATCACCAGTGACGCTCGAACGACAATCAGTTGCTGTACCGACGAGAGAGGCGCCACCTGTCTTTTCTTCGCCTCCAGATGTGTCCGCGCTCTTGACACGGATATCTGAGCTTGAGGCGGCACTAGCCCGCCAAGGGAAGCAAGACGTGGTCGAGCTCAGCGATCAACGTGTGCTTCAAGATGTCGGTATCTACCGCTACCATCATCCGCTTGAGGACGCTGCTGGCTATAAAAAACGATTAGCCGATCTTGAAACGCGGATCGATGAGGTCATCAAGACCGGGCGTGGGGTGCTCGCTGCAGACACGTTCACCTTCGACGGTTCCTTGGCTCGTGGTCGTCGGATGGTCGCGGATCTGTCGAAGTTGATGCTGCGCGCATACAACGCTGAGGCTGATAACTGCGTCCGATCTCTGCGCTCGGGCAACGTGGTGACCGCAAAAAGGCGACTTGAATCGGCGATGGCGGCTATCGAGAAGCTCGGGGCAATCATGGAGATGCGTGTCAGTCCTGACTTTCACTCGCTGCGAGTCCAGGAGCTCGAGTTGACCGCTGACTACCAGATGAAGGTACGAGAGGAGAAAGAAAAAGCACGAGAAGAGCGTGAACTGTTGCGTGAGCAGCGGCGCGTTGAAGCCGAGCTCGCTGCCGAGAAGAAGCGTCTCGATAAAGAGCGCTCCCACTGCTTGAACGCGCTCGAAGCGTTACGCGCCAAAGGTGATATGAGCGCACTGGAGCAAGTCCAAGGGCGCCTGTCTGACATCGATAAGGCAATCGAGGCCAACGACTACCGCATCGCCAACATCCGGGCGGGCTACGTGTATGTCATATCTAATATCGGGTCATTCGGACCGAACATCGTCAAGATCGGCATGACGCGTCGACTAGAGCCGATGGACCGTGTGCGTGAGCTGGGGAGCGCCTCGGTGCCTTTCCGTTACGACGTGCACGCGCTACATTTTTCTCAAGATGCTGTCGCGCTTGAGAGCGGGCTCCACAAGATGTTCGCCAGCCGCAGGGTCAATTTTGTTAATGAACGTCGTGAATTCTTCTTCGTCAGTCCTGCGGAAGTTCGTGATGCCCTGCTCCGCGAGGCCGGTGGTTTGCTCGAGTACACTGAAATGCCGGAAGCGCTTGAGTACCTTCAGAGCCTCAGTCGCTGGCCCCAGGATCAACAGCAACGCGTATAGCCAGCTTTCCTTCGTGGGTCCAGGTGGCTGAGCCAACAGAGAAAGGTCAGGGAGCCGTGACGTCTCTAGCCCGAGGGCGCGGTCAGCGACGGCCTCCGGCCTCTACTGAGTGTGCTCGCGCCTGGGGAGACGGCTCTCGGCTCTCTCAGCGTTGCTCGCGCCACAGCCGGTCGATGGGCAGGACGTGGAGCCGGTCGTCGTAGGTGTAGCTGCGAGCGCCGGTGTAGAGGGCGACGCCGGCGACGAAGGCGTCGCCGAGAAGGTCTCGGAGTCGGGCCAGCCCTCGCAGGTCGGTGCCTGAGACCCTGGCGGAGGTCTTGATCTCGAAGGCGACAACCCGTCCGTCGTCGGTTTCGAGGACGAGGTCCACCTCGTAGTCGTCCTTGGCGCGCCAGTGGCCAGCAGCGACGATCTCGTCAGTCCAGCTGGCCTCTTTGAGCAGCTCGCCGACGACGAACGTCTCCATGGGGTGGCCGAGCTCAGACAACGTCGTCGGGTCTCGCCGGGCCAGCTTTTCGCTGGTGAGCCGCAGCAGGCGGGCCGAGACTCCAGTGTCGACCATGTGGACCTTCGGGCGAGCGGTGGTCCGTCTGGTGAGGGTGCGGTCCCACGCAGGCAGTAGACGGGCGAGGAAGACGGCTTCGAGCAGGCGCACGTAGTCGCGGGCGGTCTTGTCGTCGATACCGAGACCGTCAGCGAGCCGGGCACTGTTGAGCACCTGCGCGGTCTGCCCGGCAAGGCGTTCGAGAACAGCAGGAAGGACGCGGGCCTGGCGAAGGCGGGACAGGGTCTGCACGTCACGTTCAAGGGTGAGCTGGACGTAGCCGTCGATCCAGCGCCCACGAGCCCGGTCGGTCGGTGCCGCCAACGCGAGGGGGAATCCTCCCAGCGTGATGCGGCTGATGTAGTCCTCACGGGTGGTCGAGGAAGGCGCTGCCGGAATGGTGTCGGCAGGTTCCGTCACCAGGCGGTGCAGCAGCTCGGGACGGGTGCCTTCGATCTCAGACTGCGAGAGAGGGAGCACTGGCAGGCGCTGGAGACGGCCGGTCAGCGCTTGGGCTGTACGGGGCAAGGACTCGTGTCGGGCTGACCCGGTGAGGACGAACTGGCATGGTCGGCTCGATGTGTTCAGCCGGGCCTTGATCGCGTCGAGGAGCAGCGGGACGTGCTGGTACTCGTCGATGAGCACCAGACCTGGACCATCGATCATCGTCACAGGGTCGCGGCCGACCGCAGAGCGGGTGTCGAGATCGTCTAGGTCCAAGATGCGGCCTCCGACCTGGTCGGCCAACAGGCGCAGGAGGGTCGACTTGCCGACTGTCCGTGGCCCTTCGAGCAGCAGCACCGGGCTCTCGGTGCACCGCTCGGTCGCGACATCGAGAATTCTGCGTCTGACCAGGCCAGTAGCATCGTTCATGCAAGCAGATGATACCTGAACTCCGAAACGGTCGAGGCCTGAACTCCCGAATGGACGAAGTCTGAGCTCCGAAACCGACGATCATGTCCCATCTGTTTCGAGCGGACCCGACCACGAGTCCGCGTCGTACGTCGCGATCACGGCACACGACGCGGCTGTTCTGGAGGTGGGTAACGACACCCTCAAAACTCACCGTCATCGAGCTGCTGCTCGAACAGTGTCGAGGTGCTTGCCGCCGCGGCACGACCTGTCTGGCCGGCACGGGGTCGCGTCTCAGCAGGTGTCTCCTGCTGAGACGCGACCCCGGTGGACGCGGTCAGGGGGAGACAGCGACGTAGGTGGTGGTTGTGCCGCCGGTGCGGACGTCCAGGCTGGTGAGTCCCTCTGACTCGATCACGTCGGCCTGGGCTGTGGTCCCGTCGTCGTAGGTCAGCGTCAGACCGCCGGACCCCTTCTGCTCCCAGCGGCCGGTGGTGGCGTCGCCTGCGGGGTCGATGCGAGCGACGGTGCCGTCGCGAAGGAAGGTGAGCATCTCGTCGCTGCCTGGGGTCGACCAGTAGACGAACGTGCAGAGGTCGACCCCGTAGACGAAGCAGTCGAGGCGTTCGAAGACGTCGCGGACGTTCTGCACCGACGGGTTCTCGGGGAAGATGAGCCTCTCTCCGTCGACGACGACGAGGGCGCCGTCGAGCCGGAAGTCTGCCGACCCCGGGACGTGCAACCTGATAGCGCCCTCGGCGAGCTCCCAGGTGCCCTCGCTGTCGATGATGTGGTTCCCGACGACCCAGATCGTCATGTCGTCGTTGAGGTAGAGGATGAGGCCGCCGGGGCCGCTAGCGACGCCTACGTCTGACAGGTAGGTGCCGTCGGAGAGGATCTGGTCGACCCACCCGTAGGTGCCCACGAGAGCCTCGACGGAGAGGGTGGTCGCGGGGCTCGTGGCGCCTGGTGAACCATCGGTCGCCGGCGACGGGTCGGTTGATGCCTCCACAGCGCACCCGGTGAGGGCGATGCTGAGGACGGCGGCGATCATGAGCGATGCTCCAGCGCGAGGTCTCACGGTTCTGGCTCCTTGATGCGGGGTCTGGATCATCATGCCCAGCATCCCTTGCCGCATCCATACAAGACCGCGACTGATCTTCGTGCATCTTTCGATCATCACCCCTCGCCCGGCAGCCGTCGCCGGGGGTGCCGGGGATGGTGCTGGGCGGTCCCGCCGGACAGGCGCGGGGGTGTGCGACGGCTTCCGACCCGCGAGACGTGGCATCGGTGTGCCAGCGGGCGGTGATGGTGCACGCGCGGTGATGGTGCACCAGCTCGCGAGGTTGGGTGTGCGGGGCCGGGTGTGCGAGGATGTGCGGGTGATGTCCGCGATCCAGTCGATCATCATCGCGTAGCGCGTCGGCCAGCCCGTCCGACGCGCAGACCCTCCGCACCCCGGGGGGTCTTTTTGTTGGTCAGCCCGTGAGTGAGGAAGACATGAGCCCGACGGCGTTCCAGGTGTACGACACGACCCTCCGCGACGGGGCTCAGCAGGAGGGCATCAACCTCTCCGTGGCCGACAAGCTGTCCATCGCTCCGCTGCTCGACGAGCTTGGTGTCGGCTTCATCGAGGGAGGGTGGCCGGGAGCCGTACCGAAGGACACCGAGTTCTTCAAGCGTGCCGCCAAGGAGCTCGACCTGCGCAACGCCGAGCTGTGCGCGTTCGGCGCCACCCGCAAGGCCGGTACCCGTGCCGCCGACGACCCCCAGGTCCGCGCGCTGCTCGACGCCGAGACGCCCGTCGTCACCCTGGTCGCGAAGTCTGACATCCGGCACGTCGAGCGGGCGTTGCGCACCACCGGCCCGGAGAACCTGGCGATGATCGCTGACACCGTGCAGCTGCTCGTCCGTGAGGGTCGCCGGGTGTTCCTCGACGCCGAGCACTTCTTCGACGGGTACCGCTTCGACGCGGGCTACACCCGCTCGGCGATCATCACCGCGCTCGAGTCCGGCGCGGAGGTCGCGGTGCTGTGCGACACCAACGGCGGGATGCTGCCCAGCTGGGTCGGTGAGATCGTCACCGAGCTGCGGGAGTCGACCGGGGACGGGCTGCTCGGCATCCACGCGCACAACGACTCCGGCTGCGCGGTCGCCAACACCCTGGCCGCGGTCGCCGCGGGCTGCGTCCACGTGCAGGGCACGATCAACGGCTACGGCGAGCGCACCGGTAATGCCGACCTGCTGTCGGTGCTCGCCAACATGGAGATCAAGCTGGACCGCCCGGTGCTCGCGGCAGGGTCCGGCGGTCTGTCGGAGATGACCCGTATCGCGCACGCGATCAGCGAGATCACCAACATCTCCCCGTTCGCCCGTCAGCCCTACGTCGGGGCCAGCGCCTTCGCCCACAAGGCGGGGCTGCACGCGTCGGCGATCCGGGTAGACCCTGACATGTACCAGCACACCGACCCGGCCACGGTCGGCAACGACATGCGGATGCTGGTCTCCGACATGGCCGGCCGGGCCAGCGTGGAGCTCAAGGGCCGCGAGCTGGGCTTCGACCTGGCTGACCGCCCCGACGTGCTCTCCCGGGTCACCAACCGGGTCAAGGACGCCGAGGCCGCGGGCTACACCTACGAGGCCGCCGACGCGAGCTTCGCGCTGCTGCTGATGGAAGAGGCGGCCGACGGGCGCCCCCGGTACTTCACCGTGGAGTCGTGGCGGACCATCGTGGAGCGCAACGGTGGGAAGGGTGCGCCCGCCTCGGCCGAGGCGACGGTCAAGCTGACCGCCGGGGGAGAGCGCTTCGTCTCGACCGGCGAGGGCAACGGCCCGGTCGACGCGCTGGACCACGCGCTGCGTCAGGCCTTGGCCCGGGTGTACCCCGAGCTCGAAGACTTCGTGCTCATCGACTTCAAGGTGCGCATCCTCGACTCGCAGTCCGGCACCGGTGCGACCACCCGGGTGCTCATCGAGACCACCGACGGCGAGACCAGCTGGAGCACCGTGGGCGTCGGCCCGAACCTCATCGAGGCCTCCTGGGAGGCTCTGACCGACTCGGCCGTCTGGGGCCTGCACCACCGGGGCATCGTTCCTCGCTGATCCGTGAGGGTCGCGGGCCCGTTAGGGTAGCGGGGTGCATGGCGAGTACAAGGTTCCAGGTGGCAAGCTCGTCGTCGTCGATGTCGAGACGGCAGGCGGGGCTCTCGGTGAGGTGGTCGTCAGCGGGGACTTCTTCCTCGAGCCTGACGAGGCGCTGGGCGTCATCGGCCGGGCGCTGACCGGGCAGCCTGCCGACGCGAGCGTGACGGTGCTGGCCCAGGCGGTCCGAACCGCTCTCGACGCGGCGGTGTCGAGCGGCGAGATCGCCGGGCCGGTCGCCATGGTCGGCTTCGACGAGCGGGCTGTGGCCATGGCGGTGCACCGTGCCCTGGGGCTGTCGACCACGTGGGACGACCACGAGCTCGAGGTGATCCACCCCGGCCCGCTGACGCCGGCGATGCTCGTCGCGCTCGACCAGGTGCTCACCGAAGACCTCGCCGCGGGCCGGCGCGGGCCGACCCTGCGCTTCTGGGAGTGGGACGAGGCCGCGACGGTCATCGGCTCGTTCCAGTCGCTGCGCAACGAGGTCGACCTGGAGGCCGCCCAGCGCCTGGGGGTCACCGTGGTGCGCCGCATCTCCGGCGGCGGCGCGATGTTCATGGAGGCCGGCAACTGCGTGACGTTCTCGCTGGTGGTGCCCGAGTCCCTGGTGGACGGGATGAGCTTCGAGGAGTCCTACGCGTTCCTCAACGCCTGGGTGATCGACGCGCTCGCGGACGTCGGGGTCAAGGCGTTCGTCTCCGGGCTCAACGACATCGCGTCGCCCGCGGGCAAGCTGGCCGGGTCGGCACAGAAGCGCCTGGCCGGCGGTGCCGTGCTGCACCACGTGACCATGGCCTACGACATCGACGCGGACAAGATGCTCCAGGTGCTGCGGATCGGCCGGGAGAAGATCTCCGACAAGGGCACCCGTTCGGCGAACAAGCGGGTCGACCCGGTGCGCTCGCAGACCCACCTGCCGCGCTCCGAGGTGGTCGCGATGCTCAAGGCCCACTTCGAGGGCCGCTACCGCACCCGGCGCGGCGAGCTGACCGCTGACGAGCTCGCCCGTGCCGAGCACCTGGTGACCACCAAGTTCGCCGACCCCACCTGGACCGCCCGCGTCCCCTGACGTCTGCTCGTGCCCGGCGCTTGTCTGGGCCTGACGACTGCCTGGGCCTGACGACTGCCTGGGGCTGACAGCCGCTCAGGACCGGGGGCCGAAGACGGCGGTGCCGACACGGACGATGGTCGCGCCCTCGGCGACGGCCAGCTCGAGGTCACCGCTCATGCCCATGGACAGGTGGGCTGCGGTGGCCAGGCCGTCAGCGAGAGCGGCGTCGCGCACCGCGCGCAGGGCGGCGAAACCGGTGCGGACCACGGTCTCGTCTGGCGTGTGCGCGCCGATCGTCATGAAGCCGACCAGGCGCAGGCTGGGCAGGGTCGCGACGTGCCGGGCCAGGGGGAGGGCGTCGTCGGGAGCGACACCGTGCTTGGTCGGTTCTCCGGAGACGTTGACCTGGACCATGACGTCCAGGGTGCGGTCGGGTTCGTCCGGGGTCTGGACCCGGGCCGCCAGCCGGTCGGCCAGGCCGGGCGACTCGACGGACTCCACGCAGGTCACCCAGCGCAGGGCGGCGTTGATCTTGTTCGACTGCAAGGGGCCGATCAGATGAGTCGGCGTCGTCAGCCCGGTCAGGGCTGGCCCCTTGGCGACCAGCTCTTGCACCCGGTTCTCCCCGCGCAGCATCCTCGCAGCACCGGGCAGGCTCAGCGCGGCCCGGATCGCCTCGGCCGGCTGGTTCTTGGTCGCCAGCAGCACGGTGACCTCGTCCGGGTCCCGCCCGGCGGCGTGGGCGGCCGCGTCTACCCGAGCCCGCACGGCCCCGAGCCGTTCCGTCAGCTGCTCCTCCATCCCCTGACCGTACTGCGCCCGCCGCTCCTCCCGACCACATGCCCGCCCACCGCTTCGTCGGAGTCTTGCCAGATGCCGAGAGGCTTCGGCGAGGCGGCGGGACGTCTGCCGGTGAGCAGACGTCCCGCCACGGGGCCAGGGGTCAGATGTCGACGCCGGCCAGGTGGCCGACCAGCCTGCCGATGCCGTAGGTGATGGCCATCGCCAACGAGCCGCCGACCACGATGCGCACGATGGCCCGGCGCACCGACGCGTTCGCGGCGCGCGCGGAGAGCCACCCGGTGACGACCAGCGCCAGGACGACGGCGACGAAGGTCGCGGTTCCCCGGTAGGCACCCCACGGGGCGAAGGCGACGACGGTCGGGATGATGCCGCCCGCGAGGAAGGCGAGGAAGGAGGCGATGGCGGCGTGCGTCGGGCTGGTCAGCATGATCGCCTCGACCTCGTCGTCCTGGGCGCCCTTCGAACGGGCGTGGACGCGGGCGACGAGCTCCGCGTCGCGCTGGCTGCTCACCGAGACGTACTCACCCGTCGCCATGGCGAACGCCCCGGCGCTCATCGCGGCGACCGCGGCGATGGCGAGAGTCTTGGTGTCGCTCGTCGCACCGATGACGCCGAGCAGCACCGCGGCGATCGAGACGATGCCGTCGTTGGCGCCCAGCACCGCCGCGCGCAGGGCGTTCAGGTGCTTGGCGGACAGCGGGGTGGGCGCGTCGGCGGTCGGGGAAGCAGTTTCGGACATGGCGGACAGGGTAGAGCATGAACGCCTTGGGTGTCACTATCATTCACTCGCCTGACCAGCGGAAACATAGGTTAGGCTCGCCTACTGTCAGAATAAGGCGAGGCTAACCTCGCCTACCACGGCCCGACGGAACGCACCTTCAGCGCGACCTCGCCGGACGACGACGTGGCCTCGAGATCGACCTCCACCTCGAGCCGCCAGTCGTGGTGCTCGTCAGAGTCGTCCAGGGTCTGACGGACCAGCCACCGGCCCGGCTCCTCGGTGACCGCGAACAGGTCCGGGCCGCGAGCCTCAGGCCCGGTGAGGATCTCCTCGTGCTCCTCGTAGAACGGGTCCAGCGCGACCGCCCACCGCTCGGCGTCCCAGGGTTGCCCGTCGGCGTCGACGTCCCCCAGGGCCGCGAGCGCGTCGTAGGCCTCTCGCGCCGCGAGCTCGACCCGGCGGAACACCGCCTGACGGACCATCGCCCGCAGCACCCGGGGGCTGACGGAGGCCGGCGCCGGGGCGTCCTGGTCTGGCGAGGGCGGGGCCTCGTCGGGGTGGGCCAGGTGCTCCCACTCCTCCAAGAGCGAGGAGTCGGTGCGTGCCACCTGGTCGCCCAGCCAGTCGATGATCTCCTCGAGGTCTTCGGTGCGGCGCTCGACAGGGACCACCTGGCGCAGCGCCCGGTACGCGTCGGTCAGGTAGCGCAGCAGCACACCCTCGGTGCGTGCCAGCTGATACACCGCCACGTAGTCGGCGAAGGTCGCCCCCCGCTCGGCCATGTCGCGCACCACCGACTTCGGTGACGGGGTGAGGTCGGCCACCCACGGGTTGGTGTGCCGGTAGGCCGTGAACGCCGCCCCCAGCTGCTCGGCCAGCGGGCGGGGGTAGGTGATCTCCTCGAGCGCGGCCATGCGCTCGTCGTAGTCCAGGCCGTCGGCCTTCATCGCGGCGACCGCCTCGCCCTTGGCCTGGTTCTCCTGCGCGGCGAGCACCTGGCGGGGGTCGTCCAGGGTCGCCTCGATGATCGAGACCACGTCGAGCGCATACCCGGCGTCGTCCCTGTCGAGCAGGTCCAGCGCGGCGTAGGCGAACGGTGACAGCGCCTGGTTGAGCGCGAACTCCGGCGGGATCTCCGCGGTGAGCCGGATGCCCAGGCGGCGCCCGCGAGGAGCCTCGGGGTCGTCCACCCAGGGCCGCTCGACCACCCCGGCGGCGCGCAGCGACCGGTAGATCTCCACCGTGCGGCGCACCAGACGGCCGCGTGCGGACGGCGGCTCGTGGTTGTCCAGGAGGAGGCTCCGCATCGCCGCGATCGGGTCGGCCCCGGTGCGCTCCTGCCGCGACAACAGGTTGAGCACCATCGCGTGAGTGACCTGGAAGTGGCTGGTCAGCGGCTCGGGCGGCGCGTCGCGGAGCCGCTCGAAGGTCGCTTCGGTCCAGTTCACCTTGCCCGCGGGGGCCTGCTTGCGGACGATCTTGCGGAGCTTCTTCGGGTCGTCCCCAGCCTTGAGCAGGGCCTTGCGGTTCTCGATCACATGCTCAGGGGCCATGACCACCACCTCGCCGAGCGTGTCGAACCCGGCACGCCCAGCCCGTCCGGCGACCTGGTGGAACTCCCGGGCGGTGAGGTGGCGCATCCGCTGCCCGTCGTACTTGACCAGGGAGGTCATCACCACGGTGCGGATCGGCACGTTGATGCCCACACCGAGGGTGTCGGTGCCGCACACCACCGGCAGCAGGCCCCGCTGGGTGAGGCGCTCGACCACCCGCCGGTAGCGCGGCAGCATCCCGGCGTGGTGCACGCCCACGCCGTGGCGCAGCAGCCGGGACAAGGACTGCCCGAACCCGCCGGCGAAGCGAAAACCGCCCAGCTCGGCAGCGATCGCGTCGCGCTGGACGCGGGTGGCGAGGTTCCCCGAGACCAGGGCCTGGGCGCGCTCCACCGCTTCTTTCTGCGTGAAGTGCACGACGTAGACGGGGGAGCGTCGGGTGGTGACCAGCTCGGCCAGGAGGTCGTTCAGGGGCTCGACGGCGTAGGCGTAGGTGAGGGGGACGGGGCGCACCGCGTCGTCCACGACGGCGACTTCTCGGCGGCTGCGCCGGGTCAGGTCGTCCACGAAGAACGAGACGTCACCGAGCGTGGCCGACATGAGCACCATCTGCGCCCGCGTCAGCTCCAGCAGCGGCACCTGCCAGGCCCAGCCGCGCTGAGGGTCGGCGTAGAAGTGGAACTCGTCCATGACCACCTGGCCCACGTCGGCGTCCACGCCGTCGCGCAGGGCCAGGTTCGCCAGGATCTCCGCGGTACAGCACACGATCGGGGCGTCGGGGTTCACCGAGGCGTCCCCGGTGACCATGCCGACGTTCGCCGCCCCGAACACCTCGACCAGCGCGAAGAACTTCTCCGAGACCAGCGCCTTGAGCGGTGCGGTGTAGTACGAGCGCACCCCCCGGGCCAGCGCGGTGAAGTGCGCGGCGACCGCGATCAGAGACTTGCCCGAGCCTGTGGGCGTCGACACGATCACGTGCGCGTCGGTGACCAGGGCCAGCAGCGACTCTTCCTGGTGGGCGTAGAGGCTCAGGCCCCGCTCGTGCGCCCAGTCGAGGAACGCCTGCGCCAGCGTGTCCGGGTCGGCGTCGGACGGCACCCGGGCGGCGAGCGAGCCAGCGAGGAGCGAGCCAGCCGGCGGCGAGGACGGGGCGGGGGAGGTGTGGTCGGCCACATAACGATCCTGGCACGGTTGGGCCCGCGTCGATAAAACCCCCACGGGCGGGCGTCCGCGTTGTTACGGTTCGGGCCCCAGCAAGCGGTGTGCTCGCTGGGGTCGAGAACGATGAGGTCGAACCGTGAGCGAGGCAGCAGGCAAGTACGTCCGGACGGCGATGGAGCACCGGGACACCCTGGGGCGGCTGCGTGCCGCACGGACGGCGCTGAGCCACGGCCAGTGGTTGCCGATGCCTGAACGACGCACGCTCACCGAGGAGATCCAGGACCTGGCCGTCGTCACGCGCCGCTACGAGGACGTCCTGCTCGCCGAGCCCGAGGCGACCGAGGTGCTGCACACGCTGGTCAGCGACGCGGTGGCCGAGGCCCGTGCCGGTGAGGTCCCCGACGACCCGGAGCGTCTGACCGGCGCGACGCTGATGCTGCTCATCCAGCCGGGCAGGGCCCCGCTCCCGGAGGACTACCCCGTCGGGCTGATCCACCTCCCGGTGCTGGAGTCGCGGATGACCCTCGACTACGTGCGCGGCGTCGTCGCGGACTCGCAGGCCGTGCCCGCCCCGTCGTCACCGAGCGCCGCCTAGCCCTGTCGCCACCACCCGTCCGCGTGACCTCCTAGAGGTCGTACGGACAGGTGGCATCTACCCCGACCCGTCTGGGCACGCACCGGACACCCCTCGCTCGCGCATGTGCTCTCGCCGCACGCCCTAGGCTTGCCCCGTGCGCATCGCCAGGTTCACCCAAGGTTCTGATCCCCGTTTCGCGCTGGTCGAGGGGGACGGTGACGACGCCGAGCTGGTCGTCATCAGCGGCGACCCGATCTACATGCCCGTGCAGCCCACCGGCGAGCGGGTGCGGCTGAACGACGACGGCGTGAGGCTGCTGGCCCCGGTGATCCCCCGGTCGAAGATCGTGTGCGTCGGGCGCAACTACGTCGAGCACGCCCACGAGATGGGCAGCGAGGTGCCGGAGAAACCCCTGCTGTTCTTCAAGCCGAACACCGCTGTGATCGGCCCGGACGACCCGATCATCGCTCCCGACTGGTCGGCCCAGGTCGAGCACGAGGGCGAGCTCGCGGTGGTGATCGGCAAGGTCACCAAGGACGTCTCGCCCGAGGCCGCCATGGCCCACGTCTTCGGCTTCACCTGCGCCAACGATGTCACCGCCCGCGACGTGCAGCGCGCGGAGTCCCAGTGGTCCCGCGCCAAGGGCTTCGACACCTCGTGCCCCCTCGGCCCGTGGATCGTGCCCGGGCTCGACGTAGAAGACCTTGAGGTGAGCGTGCGCGTCAACGGCGAACGACGCCAGCACGGCACCACCTCGCAGATGACCTTCGACGTGCCGTACCTGATCTCCTACATCTCCGAGGCGTTCACCCTGCTGCCCGGCGACGTGATCCTCACCGGCACCCCCGCCGGCGTGGGCCGCCTCGAGCACCGCGACGTGGTGGAGGTCGAGATCGAGCAGATCGGCACCCTCCGCAACCCGGTGCTGCGCCGGTGAGCCCCGCGAGGCCCGCGTCCTCGGGCGCGGCTAGTTTTCCGGACGCAGTTTCCTCGGGCTCGGCTGCGTCTTCCGGTGCGGCTGGTGCTGGGGTTGCTCGCGCCGAAGCCGGGGGAGGCCCGTCGGTCACGACGGTGGAGATCTGGACAGACGGCGCCTGCAAGAACAACCCTGGCCCGGGCGGCTGGGGCGTGCTGCTGCGTTTCGGCGACCGCGAGAAAGAGCTGTTCGGCGGTGAGGAGCACACCACGAACAACCGCATGGAGCTCACCGCCGTGATCGAGGCCCTCCGCGCCCTGAACCGTCCTTGCCAGGTGGTCCTGCACGTCGACTCGACGTATGTGATGAACGGCGTCACCCGCTGGATGCCCGGCTGGAAACGCAACGGCTGGAAGACCGCAGCCCGCAAACCCGTCCTCAACCAAGACCTCTGGCAGGCCCTCGACGCCGAGCTCCCCCGCCACGACATCCGCTGGACCTGGGTCAAGGGCCACTCCGGCGACCCCGGCAACGAACGCGCCGACGCCCTCGCCAACCGTGGGGTACCCACGGTGCGGGTTGATTCGCGCACGGGCAGGGCTGTTCTGCACGTCGGTCGCCCTGTGAACGCCGACGATGTGCGGTCGCTGGACGACGACGAGTGAGTCTCCTCCCCGCTGACGCTGCTGCGTCCTGGCGTCGGTAGGGTGGGGGCTTGTGTCGACCAGTGCTGTGCGTGTGCGTTTCTGTCCGTCGCCTACCGGGACCCCGCATGTGGGGTTGGTCCGGACGTGCCTGTTCAACTGGGCGTATGCCCGGCATGTGGGTGGGACGTTCGTGTTCCGGATCGAGGACACCGACCCGGCGCGCGACTCGCAGGAGTCCTACGAGCAGCTGCTCGACGCGCTGCGGTGGCTCGGGCTGGACTGGGACGAAGGGGTCGAGGTCGGGGGGCCGCACGAGCCCTACCGGCAGTCGCAGCGCATGGACCTGTACGCCGGGGTCGCCCGCCGGCTGCTGAAGGCCGGGTACGCCTACGAGTCGTTCTCCACGCCGGAGGAGGTCGAGGCGCGTCACCGTGCTGCCGGGCGTGACCCGAAGCTCGGGTACGACGGGTTCGACCGTGACCTGACCGACGAGCAGAAGGCCGCCTACCGGGCCGAGGGGCGCGAGCCGGTGCTGCGGATGCGCATGCCCGACACCGACGTGACCTTCGACGACCTGGTGCGCGGCCCGGTCACCTTCCCGGCGGGCTCCGTGCCCGACTACGTCATCGTCCGGGGCAACGGGCACCCGCTGTACACGCTGGTGAACCCGGTGGACGACGCGCTCATGGGCATCACCCACGTGCTGCGCGGGGAAGACCTGCTCTCGTCCACCCCGCGTCAGGTGGTGCTCTACCGGGCGCTGGTCGAGCTGGGGCTGGCCGAGGCGGTCCCGCGGTTCGGGCACCTGCCGTACGTCATGGGAGAGGGGAACCGCAAGCTCTCCAAGCGGGACCCGGAGTCCAACCTGTTCCTGCACCGCGAGCGCGGCTTCACCCCCGAAGGGCTGCTCAACTACCTGGCCCTGCTGGGATGGTCCATCGCCCCCGACCGCGACGTGTTCTCGATGGCGGAGATGGTCGAGGCGTTCGACATCACCGACGTGAACCCCAACCCGGCCAGGTTCGACCTGAAGAAGGCCGAGGCGATCAACGCCACGCACCTGCGGCAGCTCGACCCCGCAGACTTCCGCGACCGGCTGGTGCCGTACCTGCATACCGCCGGACGGACGTCCGCCGCTGCCTACGCTGATCTCACGGCGCGCGAGCAGGCGCTGCTCGAGGTCGGGGCACCCCTGGTGCAAGAGCGGATGACGCTGCTCGGTGAGGCGGTCGGGATGCTCGGCTTCCTGTTCGTCGCCGACCCTGACCTGACCGTGGAGGACGAGGCTCGCGCTGCGTTGCGCCCTGAGGCCGCTGATGTGCTCGACGCCGCCGCGCGGGTGCTGGCCGACGTGCCCGAGCCCTTCGCCGCCGCCGACACCCAGGCGGTGCTCACCGCTGCGCTCGTGGACGCGGATGGGCTGGGTATCAAGGCCCGCTTCGCCTACACCCCGCTACGGGTCGCGGTGACCGGACGCCGGGTCTCGCCGCCGCTGTTCGAGTCGATGGAGATCCTCGGCAAGGTCGCGACCCTGGCGCGGATCGCCGCCCTGCGCGCGTCCTTGTGAACCAGGCCGGGATGAACCAGTCCGGAGCGAGCCGGGCTGGCGTGGGGTCGGTCGGTGCGGGGCCGGTCGACGTCGACGGCACTCTGGCGGTCAGCCTGCGGGCCGATCTCGCCGCCGCCGGGTTCACCGCCGCCGGGCTGAGAGAACGGCTCGGCGCGACAGCGGCGGCCGCGCTCGCCCGCGACGAACCTGTCCCCGCGCTGGTCGCGCTGGCCGATGTGCACGACCTGACCGCCACGTTGATCCGGTGCTTCCTTCTCGGACGGACGGTCTCGCGTCGAGAGCTGGCGGCCGCGCTGCCCGGCACCGGGGTGGATCGGGCTGCGGCGGCGGGCCTGGTCGAGACGTCTGGTGCTGATGCTGACGACCCGGTGCGAGCGCTGGTCGACCTGCAACCGCAGGCGGTGCGGGACGCCGACGGTCAGACCGACCTGTGGTTCGCCTCCGACCTGCCCGAGATGGTCACCGGTGCGCCTCTGCCCGCTGACCACGTGCTGGGCGTCGGTGAGGCGTCGCTGTCGCTGCTGCGCGCCACGGTCCCGGTCGGACGGCTGCCCGGTGACGTACCGACCTTCCGCTCACCCCCCGAGCCTGGGTGCGCCACGAGAGTGCTGGACCTCGGCACGGGGTGCGGGGTCCAGGCGGTGCACGCCGCCCGCCAGGGTGGGGTCGTCACCGCGACCGACGTCTCCGCGCGGGCGCTGCGGTTCGCCGCGTTCAACGCCGCGCTGAACGGCACGGCCGTGACCTTCCGGGAAGGCTCGTTGCTGGGCCCGGTCTCAGGTGCGCGGTTCGACCTGGTGGTGTCCAACCCGCCGTTCGTCATCACCCCGAGAGCCCCTGGGGTGCCGGTCTACGAGTATCGCGACGGCGGGCGCACCGGTGACGCGCTGGTGCGTGACCTGGTGCTCGGCGTCGGTGACGTGCTCGCCCCGGGCGGGGTGGCCCAGCTGCTGGGCAACTGGGAGGTGCCCGCCGGTCAGCGCTGGGACGAGCGGGTCGGTGAGTGGCTGGACCGTTCCGGGCTGGACGGCTGGGTGGTGCAGCGTGACCTGGTCGACCCCGCCCAGTACGCCGAGATGTGGCTGCGCGACGGCGGCACCACCCGCGACCGAGACCCCGACGGCTGGGAGGCGACCTACCGGGCCTGGCTGGCCGATCTCGCCGCCCGGGACGTCGAGGCGGTCGGGCTGGGCCTCATCACCCTGCGTCGGCCAGCGTCGGGCACCCCGACGCTGCGCCGTCTGGAAGAGATCACCACCCCGCTGGACGGCCCCCTCGGCCCGACCGTCGCCGCCGCGCTGCGCACGCACGAGACGCTGACCGGCCTGGGCGACGCGGCACTCGCGGCGAGCCGTCTCGTCGTCGCCCCCGACGTCACCGAGGAACGCCACCTGATGCCGGGGGAGCCCGACCCGCGCGTCGTGCTGCTGCGTCAGGGTGGCGGGTTCCGCCGCACGGTGCGGGTCAGCCAGGCGGTGGCGGGCTTCGTCGGTGCCTGCGACGGCGAGCTGACCGCCGCCCAGATCATCGCCGCCCTGGCCGCTCTCCTGGACCGCTCGGCGGCCGACACAGCTGCCGAGGTGCTCCCCACAGCCCGCCACCTCCTGACGGACGGCTTCCTCACCTTCGCCTGACCTGCCGGTCGGCCTGTGACGTGCTCGCACGTCGACGAGGCGGTGACACTCGTCCGCCGGGCGCCGAAGCGTCTCACCGGCAGGTCGGGATCACCATCGACCGCGGAGCGCTGGAGCGGGGTCTGTCATCGACCAGGCCCCGGACCGGCTGGCCTGGACGTCTTGCGGGCGCCGGGGGTGGCCAGCGCGGCCAGGACCTCCTCGTGCAGCAGGCCGTTGGTGGCGACGCCCGAGGTGCCTGAGCAGCCCGGCTTGCCGTCGACGCTGGTGAAGCGGCCGCCGGCCTCGGTGACGATGGGGACGAGGGCGGCCATGTCGTGCAGGGCCAGCTCGGGCTCGCACGAGACGTCGACCGCACCCTCGGCGACCAGGACGTGAGACCAGAAGTCGCCGTAGGCGCGGGTGCGCCACACCTGACGGGTCAGGTCCAAGAAACCGTCGAGGCGGCCCTGCTCCTCCCAGCCGTGCAGCGAGGAGTACGACAACGACGCGGCGGCCAGGCTGTTCACACGGGAGACGTGCAGCTGACGGGCCTGGGACAACGAGCGGCCCGTCCACGCGCCCGACCCCCGGGCGGCCCACCAGCGCCGGTTCAGCGCCGGGGCGCTGACCACGCCGAGCACCACCTCGGGACCGTCCATCAAGGCCAGGAGCGTGGCCCACACCGGCACGCCACGGACGAAGTTCTTCGTCCCGTCGATCGGGTCGACCACCCACCGGCGCGCCCCGCCGTCGGTGTCGGGCATCTCCTCGCCGTGCACCGCGTCGCGCGGACGGGCCCGAGAGAGCTGTTCGCGGACCTTCGCCTCCGCGGCCCGGTCGGCGTCGGTCACCGGGGTGAGGTCCGGCTTGGACTCCACGCGCAGGTCGGCAGCGCCGAACCGTTCCATGGTCAGCGCGTCCACCTGGTCGGCGACGACGTGCGCCAGACGCAGGTCGTCGTCGTAGCGTGCTGTGGCCATCCCTGGTTCTCCTCACCCGGCTCCTGGCGGCCACGGTAGCGCCTGGGAGACCCCCGCTGGTCCCAAACGGTGGGTGACCGATGGGCGCCAGATCGAGCACGGCTGGCATTCGGGTGGGTCGACAGGCGAGAGAGGGCGCGAAACCCAACCATGAAGTCATGGCAATCTCCGTCCCTGCCCTGACCAAGACCGAGATGGCGAAGATCGACGCCTGGTGGCGCGCTTGCAGCTATCTGACTATCGGCCAGATCTACCTGCAGGAGAACCCGCTGCTGCGGCGCCCCCTGACCGCGGACGACATCAAGCCGCGCCTGCTCGGTCACTGGGGCACCAGCTCGGGGCTCGGGTTCATCTACGCGCACCTCAACCGGCTGATCCGCGAGACCGGCCAAGACTGCCTCTACGTCGCCGGCCCCGGTCACGGCGGCCCGGCCCTGGTGGCGGCCAGCTATCTCGAGGGCCACTACACCGACGTCTACCCGCGCATCACGCAGGACGAGGACGGGATGCGCTCGCTGTTCCGCCAGTTCTCCTCACCGGGTGGCATCCCCAGCCACGCCGCAGTCACCACACCAGGCTCGATCCACGAGGGCGGCGAGCTCGGCTACGCCCTGTCGCACGCGTTCGGTGCGGCCTTCGACAACCCCGACCTCATGGTGGTCGCGGTGGTCGGTGACGGCGAGGCCGAGACCGGTCCGCTCGAGGGCAGCTGGAAGGGCATCACCTACCTCAACCCGCGCCACGACGGGGCTGTGCTGCCGATCCTGCACCTCAACGGCGCCAAGATCGCCAGCCCGACGGTGCTGGCCCGCAAGCACCCGGCAGAGGTCACCGCCCTGTTCGAGGGCCACGGCTACGAGGTTGTCTGGGTCGAGGGCGACGACCTGCCCTGGGTGCACGAGCGCATGGCCACCGAGCTGGCCTACTGCTGGACGAAGATCCAGGAGATCCAGGAGCAGGCGCGCGCCGGAGACGCGTACACCGGCGGCCAGCCTCGCTGGCCGATGATCGTGCTGCGCACCCCCAAGGGCTGGACGGGGCCCACGCTGGTCGACGGCGAGGTGGTCGCGGGCACGTGGCGGGCCCACCAGGTGCCCCTGGCCGGGGTCAAGGAAGACCCGGCTCACCTGGCGATGCTCGAGGAGTGGATGCGCTCCTACCGCATCGACGAGCTGTTCAGCCACGAGGGCACCCCGACAGCGCTGGTCAGGTCGAACAACCCGGCGGGCACCAAGCGGATGAGCGCCAGCCCCTACGCCAACGGCGGCCTGCTCACCGAAGACCTGGACCTGCCCGACTTCCGCGACTTCGGCGTGGAGGTCGCACCGGAGACGCGGGCGACCGTGCGGCTCGAGTCCACGCGCCAGCTGGGCGAGATGCTGCGCGAGATCTACCGCCGCAACCCGAGCACCTTCCGGCTGTTCTGCCCGGACGAGACCGCCTCGAACAGGCTGCAAGCCGTCTTCGAGGTGTCCGACCGTGCGTTCATGGAACGGACGGATGTGATCGACGTGGCGCTGGGCCCAGACGGGCGGGTCATGGAGGTGCTGAGCGAGCACAGCTGCCACGGCTGGCTCGACGGCTATACCTTGACCGGCCGGCACGGCCTGTTCGCCACCTACGAGGCGTTCGCCATGGTCAGCGCATCGATGACGATGCAGCAGGCCAAGTGGCTCGAAGAGGGCAGCCAGCTGGAGTGGCGTGCCAAGGTTCCCAGCACCAACATCCTGCTGAGCTCGACCTGCTGGCGCAACGACCACAACGGCTTCTCGCACCAGTCACCGATGCTGCTGCAGGTGGTGCTCAACATGCGCGGCGGCGTCAGCCGCATCTACCTGCCACCGGACGCCAACTGCCTGGTCGAGGTCGCTGACCACTGCTTCCGCTCGCGCGACTACATCAACCTCATCGTGCAGGACAAGCAGCCGCAACCCCAGTGGCTGAGCATGGACGAGGCCATCGAGCACTGCACGCGCGGCTACGGCGTCTGGGAGTGGGCAGGCACCGACGGGCTCGGCGCCGAGAAGCCGGACATCGTGCTGGCCTGTGCTGGTGATGTGGTCACCATGGAGACGGTGGCCGCCGCCGAGCTGCTCAAGCAGCGTCTGCCCGAGCTCAAGGTGCGTGTGGTCAACGTGGTCGACCTCATGACGCTGTACCGGCCGAAGGACCACCCGCACGGCATGAGCGCCAAGCACTTCACCGACACGTTCACCGACGACGTGGACGTGGTGTTCGCCTTCCACGGGTACCCGGGCGCCATCCACCAGCTGGTCCACGGCCGCCCCGAGGCCGACCGCTTCCGCGCTCGCGGCTTCGTCGAGCAGGGCACGACGACCACGCCCTTCGACATGGTGGTGCGCAACAAGGTGGACCGCTACCACCTCGTCATGGACGCCATCAACAACGCCGCCGTCAAACCCGCCGGCAGCCACGAGCTGTTCCAGTACTGCGAGCAGATGCTGGAACGCCATGCCGACCACATCGTGGAGAACCTCGAAGACATGCCCGAGGTGCGTGACTGGCAGCTGGGGCGTCCGGTCGGTGGGGCGGGGCAACCTCCGGTCTCGCCGGCCAGACCAGATACGGTCCCGTGGCAACGCCAGCCGCTCTTGCAGCCGCGGGCCGCGGACGGCTCCTCCGACACGATCCGGTGGCCGCGCCACGCCCTCTTGCAGCCGCGGGCCGAGACGGCGGCTGCTGGAGGCCCCGTCGACGCGGTCCCGTCCTCACGCAGGGCGCTCTTGCAGCCACGGGCTGAGAGAGCAGCAGCCGACGGCTCGGCCGACGCGGTGCCGTGGCAACGCCAGCCGCTCTTGCAGCCGCGGGCCGAGACGGTGGCAACCGATGGCCCCGCCGGCGCGGTGCCGTGGCCGCGGAAGCCGCTCTTGCAGCCCTCGGCAGCGTTGGCCGGTCCGCGAGGCCGCACCGAGGAGTGAGCCGTCAGGCTCCGGCGGTCAGTCAGAGTCGTCGGTGCCGAGGCGGGAGGTGAGCAGGCGGCGCAGGGAGTCGAGACGGGCCTGCCGGGTGGTGCGCTGGGGTGCGTCGACGTCGAGGGCGGTGGCCCACTCGTCGAGGGCGCAGTCGGGGGCGTCGGCCAGATGAGTACAGCCGCGCGGGCACGACGCCGTGGCGACCTCGGCCAGGTCGGTGAAAGCCGCCAGCAGGTGGGCGGGATCCACGTGGGCCAGGCCGAAGGAGCGCACCCCGGGGGTGTCGATCACCCAGGTCTCCGCGTCGCAGCCGGTGACAGGGAGGGCGACCGCCGAGGTGGACGTGTGCCGGCCTCGGCCGGTCACCTCGTTGACCACACCGGTCGCGCGGCGGGCGTGGGGCACCAGGGCGTTGACCAGCGTGGACTTGCCGACCCCGGAGTGCCCGACGAGCACCGAGACCTGTCCGTCCAGCGTGTCGCGCAGCGCGTCCAGGCCAGCGATCTCCTGGCCGGGTTCGAGGCTGGTGACGACCACCCTCACCCCGGCGGCGGCGTAGAGGCTGCTCAGGGGGGTCGGGTCGGCCAGGTCGGCCTTGGTGAGGGCGAGCACGGCGTCCATCCCGGCGTCATAGGCCGCGACCACGCACCGGTCGATCATGCGGATGCGCGGCTCGGGCTCGGCCAGGGCGGTGACGATCACCAGCTGGTCGGCGTTGGCGACGACGACCCGCTCGGTGGGGTCGGTGTCGTCGGCGGTGCGGCGCAGCACGGTGCGCCGTGGGGCGATCCGCACGATCCGGGCCAGCGTCCCGGGCTTGCCGGACAGGTCACCGACGAGATCGACCTCGTCGCCGGGCACGACTCTCGACCGGCCCAGCTCGCGGGCCTTCATCGCCACCACCACCCGGCCGTCGAGCAGCGTGGTGTAGCGGCCACGGTCGACCGTGGTGACGAGCGCGGTGGCGGCGTCCGCGTGCGTCGGGCGCTGCTTGGTGCGGGGGCGCGAGCCACGACCGGGACGGATGCGCACGTCCCGCTCGTCGTACGTGCGCCGCCGCACTAGGGGGTGTCTCCCAGCATCGCCGTCCACATCCCGACGAAGTCCGGCAGGGTCTTGGCGGTGGTGGCGACGTCCTCCACCTCGATGCCGGGCACCACCAGGCCCACCAGGGCGCCCGCGGTGGCCATGCGGTGGTCGGCGTAGGAGCGCCACAGGGCCGCGCGCATCGGGCGCGGTGTGATGACCAGGCCGTCGGAGGTCTGCTCGGCCTGGCAGCCGACCCTCGTCAGCTCGGTGGCCAGTGCCGTCAGACGGTCGGTCTCGTGGCCGCGCAGGTGGGCGATGCCGCGCAGCCGGGTCGGGCTGTCGCCCAGCGCCGCGAGCGCCGCGACGGTCGGGGCGAGCTCCCCGGCCGCGCGCAGGTCCAGGTCCACGCCGTGCACCTGGCCGGTGCCGCGCACGGTCAGCACGTCGCCGTCCAGGTGCACGTCCCCACCCATGGCGGTGAAGATCTCCGGCAGCATCGCGCCGGGCTGGGTGGTGCGTCCCGGCCAGCCCGGCACGCGCACCTCGCCCCCCACGGCCAGCGCGGCGGCCAGGAACGGGGCGGCGTTGGACAGGTCAGGCTCCACGTGCACGTCGCGCCCGGCGATCACCGACGGGCCGACCTGCCAGATCTCGGGGCGGGAGTCGTCGACCGTCACCCCGGCCCCGCGCAGCGTCGCCACGGTCATCTCGATGTGCGGCAGCGAGGGCAGGGTGGGGCCGGTGTGGCGCAGCGTCAGGCCGTCGCGGAACCGTGCGGCCGACAGCAGCAGCCCCGAGACGAACTGGCTCGAGGCCGACGCGTCCACGTCGACCCGCCCGCCGGGCACCTCGCCCAGGCCGTGCACCGTGAACGGGAGGTACCCCGCCGCCCGGTGGTCGTCCACGGTGACCCCCAGCTGGCGCAGGGCGTCCAGCAGGGGGCCGACGGGGCGGGCGTAGGCCTCGGGGTCGCCGTCGAAGAGCACCGGACCGTCAGCCATGGCGGCCATGGTCGGCAAGAAGCGCATCACCGTGCCGGCCAGCCCGACATCGACCTGGACGCTGCCGCGCACCGGCCCCGGCTCGACCACCCAGTCGGTGCCCTCCGTGCGGACCCGGGCGCCGAGGCTGGTCAGCGCGGCCGCCATGAGCGCGGTGTCTCGGCTGGTCAGCACCCCGCGCAGACGGCTCGGACCGTCGGCCAGGGCCGCGAGCACCAGGTACCGGTTGGACAGCGACTTCGACCCGGGCACGACGACCGTCGCCGACAGCGCACCGGTGGGCGTCGGCGCCGGCCAGGCAGGATGCGGGGTCACGGGGTCGCAGGCTACCGGTTACGCGTCCGTGCGTCCGGCAGCCTGCCGGGCGGCTCGCTCGGCCCGGGCCGCCTGGGCGCGCCAGCGCACCCCCGGCCGACCCTCGGTGTCGGCCGCCGCGAGCAGCGCCCCGCCGGTGGCTGTGAGCGTCTGGACCGCCCGGGCGCGGCGGGCACGGTTCTGCTCCTTGGTCGCCTTGGCCGAGCGGGGCGGCGGCACCGCGCGCACCAGCATCGGGGCGGTGAGCAGGGCCAGCACCGTCGCGGCCGTGCGAGGGGCCTTCCCGGCCGCCAGGGTGAGCCCGGCCACCGCCATCGCCACGCCGTGCACGCGCACCGCGAGCGTGAGCTGCTGGTCGCTGGCGCGGCCGGCCAGGGCCTCGAGATCGACGGGCACCCGGGCGGCCAGGGTCGTCACGGACTCGCGGACAGCCTCGACGTGCGCGGCGGGGCTTCTCACCGCGTCGACGCCCTCGGCGACGAACCAGGTGGCGAACAGCGGTCGGGCGATGCGGCGCAGCAGCACGGTTCCTCCTGTGAGTCTCTTCCCACCGTAGTGGGGTCGGGGGGAATGCGTCAGGCCTGACGCGGCGTTGTCCCCTACATGACGAGCGTTCTCGACCGGTCTGTCGCGGCTGCGGTCCCGCAGCCGCGGCGGATAGGCTCGGGGCCCATGACCGACGAGACGCGTCGTGCACCGGGGGACGAGGACGCCGCCGCCCTCGTGCGGCGGTTCGAGGCCGAGGCCCTGGTCTACCTCGACCAGCTCTACGGCGCCGCGCTGCGGATGACCCGTAACCCCGCCGACGCCGACGACCTGGTGCAGGAGACGTACACCAAGGCGCTCGCCGCGTTCCACCAGTACCGCCCAGGGACGAACCTCAAGGCGTGGTTGTACCGGATCCTCACCAACGCCTACATCAACTCCTACCGCAAGCAGCAGCGCGCGCCGCAGCAGTCCGCCACCGAGGACGTCGAGGACTGGCAGCTGGCACAGGCGGAGGCGCACACCTCGAAGGGGCTGCGCTCGGCTGAGGCCGAGGCGCTGGACAGGCTGCCCGACTCCGACATCAAGGACGCGCTCGCCGCGCTGCCCGAGGACTTCCGCATGGCGGTGTACCTGGCCGACGTGGAGGGCTTCGCCTACAAGGAGATCGCGGAGATCATGGGCACACCGATCGGGACGGTGATGTCGAGGCTTCACCGTGGCCGCGCCCAGCTCCGTGAGCTGTTGCACGACTACGCGGCCGAGCGTGGGCTGGTCCCGTCGGGTGAGGAGCATCCGCGATGACGAGCGACCGTCCTTGTGATGAGGAGTGCGCCGAGGCGCTCGCCCAGCTGTGGGCGTACCTGGACTCCGAGCTCGAAGAGCTGGACGCGGTGAGGGTGCGCCGTCACCTGGACGACTGCTCTGGCTGCCTGGGCGAGTACGAGCTCGAGGTCGTCATGAAGCGGGTGCTGCGACGCGGCTGCGTCGAGCGCGCCCCGCAGGCGCTGCGTCTGCGCATCCGCGAGCAGATCGTCTGGCGTGCCGAGCTCTGACCCGCACAGAGCCTGACCTGACCCGCGCTCAGCCCTGACCCTGCGCAGGGTGCTGATCCTGGGGTGCCGGCCCTGGGCGTCTACGATGGGCGTCGGTCTGGCGCGTCTGGTCGCGCCGTCGACCCCTGTCAGCCTGACCCCACCACGAGGAGCCACCGATGAGCCAGCGAGGCCGCAAGCGCCGCAGCCGCAAGGGCAAGGCCGCCAACCACGGCAAGCGTCCCAACGCCTGACCTGAGCCCGCTCGCGCCCGTCGTGCTCGCACGGCGGGCGCTCGCACGCCTGGCACCAGGTGTCGCGTGCCGGGGATCGTCCGTGCGGGTACCCCCGAGCGTGATCGCCTAAGGAGGTCGGGGCGCGGGGTCGATGGGCTCGGCGTGAGTGGTGAGGACTCGTCTGTCCAGTCTGTGATCCCGCTGTTGCACGCACTGGTCAACGCGGGTGGTTCCGACCTGCACTGCAAGGTCGGGTCGGTGCCGCGTGTGCGGGTCGACGGCCGTCTGCGCCGCCTCCAGTCGCCCGAGCTGCGCCCCGCCGACACCGAGAGAATCCTCTTCGAGGTCATGCCGGCGGATCTCGTCGAGCACTTCAAGGCTCATCACGAGGCGGACTTCGCCTACTCGCTGCCCGGTGTCGGGCGGTTCCGCGTCAACGCGTTCCAGGCCCGTGGCACCTACGGCATCGTGTTCCGCCTGGTCGCGGTGGGCGCCCAGTCGCTCAAGGAGCTCGGGCTGCCTGACGTGGTCGGTGAGCTCGCCCTGGAGCCGCGCGGGCTGGTGCTGGTGACAGGCCCGACAGGGTCGGGCAAGACGACCACGCTGGCGTCGATGATCGACCTGATCAACACCTGGCGCGAGGTGAACATCGTCACGATCGAAGACCCGATCGAGGTGCTGCACTCGGACAAGAAGGCGATCATCTCCCAGCGTGAGGTGCACCAGGACACCGACGACTTCACCAACGCCCTGCGCGCGGCGATGCGCCAGGACCCCGACGTGATCCTCGTCGGTGAGATGCGCGACCTGGAGACCGTGCGTGCGGCGCTGAGCGCGGCCGAGACGGGGCACCTCGTGCTCTCGACCCTGCACACCATCGACGCGCCCGAGTCGATCAACCGGATCGTCGACTTCTTCCCTCTCCACGAGCAGAAGCAGGTTCGCATCCAGCTTGCCCAGGCGCTGCGCGGCATCGTCTCCCAGCGGCTGGTGCGCAGGCAGGACGGGCTGGGCCGGTGCCCCGCCGTCGAGGTCATGGTCAACACGGGGCGCACCGCCGAGGCGATCCTCGACCCGGCCAACGCCCCGCCGTTGTTCGACCTGATCCGCGAGGGCGACTTCTACAAGATGCAGACCTTCGACCAGCACCTGTTCACGATGATCCGAGACGGGACCATCGGCCACGAAGAGGCCATGGCCACGGCGACCAACCCCCACGACCTCACCGTCGAGCTGCGCAGCGCCGGCCTCGTCGGCTGATCGTGAGTCCCGCACCCTGACCGGGGGTGTGCGGCGTGGGTGGGGGCACCTAGGCTGGTGCTCTCATGACCTCTTTGTTCGATCATCTCTCCCTGCCCGGTCTCCCGCTCGCCCCGTCGGTCGAGGCCGGGCTGCCTGGCGTCGTCGCGCCGACCCGTGACGACGACGGCGTGACGGACACCATCCTGTCCGGCGCTGACGCGCTGCTCGACGGGCTCAACCCCGAGCAGCGCGAGGCGGTGCTCCACGAGGGGGCGCCGCTGCTGATCGTCGCCGGTGCGGGGTCGGGCAAGACGCGCGTGCTCGCGCACCGCATCGCCTGGCTGCTGGCCACCGGGCGGGCCCGGCCCGGGCAGGTGCTCGCGATCACCTTCACCAACAAGGCCGCCGCCGAGATGCGGAGCCGGGTGGAGTCGCTGGTCGGGCCGGCGGCGCAGCGCATGTGGGTCTCGACGTTCCACTCCGCGTGCGTGAGGATCTTGCGCCGCGAGGCGACGACGCTGGGGCTGCGCTCGAGCTTCTCCATCTACGACCAGGCCGACTCGCTGCGGCTGATCACCCTGGTGGCTCGTGAGCTGGACCTGGACCCGAAGAAGTACCCCCCGAAGGCGCTCGCCCACAGGATCTCCCACCTCAAGGACGAGCTGGTGGACGCCGAGGACTTCGCGCGGACCGTCACCGACACCGCGAGCTTCGACGCCGTGGTCGCCCAGGTGTACACGCGGTACACCGCCCGGCTGCGCCAGGCTCACGCGCTGGACTTCGACGACCTCATCATGTCGACGGTGCACCTGCTCCAGGCGTTCCCGGCGGTCGCCGAGCACTACCGGCGCCGGTTCCGGCACATCCTGGTCGACGAGTACCAGGACACCAACCATGCCCAGTACGCGCTGGTGCGCGAGCTGGTCGGGCCGGCGGGAGGGGAGACGCCCAGCGACCTGCCGCCTGGTGAGCTGACCGTCGTCGGGGACGCCGACCAGTCGATCTACGCCTTCCGCGGCGCGGACATCCGCAACATCGTGGAGTTCGAGGCCGACTACCCCGACGCCCGCACGATCCTGCTGGAGCAGAACTACCGTTCCACCCAGACCATCCTTTCCGCCGCGAACGCGGTGATCTCCAAGAACGCCGGCCGTCGGCCCAAGCGTCTGTGGACCGACCAGGGCTCTGGTGCGCGGATCGTCGCCTATGTCGCTGACGACGAGCGCCAGGAGGCCCAGTTCATCGTCTCCGAGATCGACCGGCTCGCGGACGAGCACGGGGTGCGGCCCGGTGACGTGGCGGTGTTCTACCGGGCCAACGCCCAGTCCCGTGCCCTCGAAGACGCCCTGGTGCGCGTCGGGCTGCCGTACCGGGTGGTCGGCGGCACCAGGTTCTACGACCGCAAGGAGATCAAGGACGCGATCGCCTACCTGCGTGCCGTGGCGAACCCCGACGACGACGTGAACCTGCGTCGCATCCTCAACGTGCCCAAGCGCGGGCTGGGGGAGCGCTCCGAGGCGATGGTCGCCGCCTATGCCGAGCGGGCGCAGGTCTCGTTCGGTGCCGCGCTGGAGGTGCTCGACGAGGTCCCGGGCCTGGGCACCCGGGCGGTCACCGGGCTGGCGTCGTTCGCGCAGATGATGGCCGACCTGCGCGAGGTGGCCGCCGAGGCCGGCCCCGCCCAGGTGCTCGCCGAGGTGCTGGACCGCACGGGCTATCTGGCCGAGCTGCGCGACTCCGACGACCCGCAGGACGCCGGCCGGGTCGACAACCTGGCCGAGCTCCACGCGGTGGCCACCGAGTTCGAGAAGGCCGAGCCCGAGGGCGACCTGGCTGATTTCTTGGAGCGGGTCTCCCTGGTGGCCGACTCTGACCAGATCCCGTCTGATCAAGCCGCTGATGCCGGGATGGTCACGCTCATGACCCTCCACACGGCCAAGGGGCTGGAGTTCCCGGTGGTGTTCCTCACCGGCCTGGAGGACGGCACCTTCCCGCACATGCGCTCGATGGCGGACGAGACCCAGCTCGCTGAGGAGCGTCGTCTGGCCTACGTCGGGCTCACGCGGGCCCGCCAGCGCCTGTACGTCTCTCGGGCCGCTGTGCGCACGGCCTGGGGGGTGCCCAACGAGCTGCCGCCCAGCCGCTTCCTGGCCGACGTGCCTGAGGACCTGGTGGACTGGCGCCGTCGGGAGTCGTCGACCGCGACCCTGCGCGGCGGCTGGGGCTCAGGCTTCGGCACGGGCAGCCGGGGCTCTGGGGGCGGCGACAGGCCGTCGGCCCCGGTGCGCGCCGACGAACGCCCGCCCCTGCCGCGCACGGGTGCGTCGTTCGGCTCTGCGACCCCCCGCGCCGACGTGCCGACCCTGGCAGTCGGTGACCGGGTGACCCACGACTCTTATGGCCTCGGCTCGGTCGTCGCGGTCGAGGGTGCCGGGCACAACGCCGTCGCCAAGATCGACTTCGGCACCGCCGGCACCAAGCGGCTCTTGCTCCGCTTCTCCCCGGTCACCAAGCTGTAGCTCCCTCCCTCCCCGTGCGGCCAGCCCGTAGGGTGGGGAGCGAGGAGGGGCAGATGGACGACGTGCAGAAGGCGGCGGCGGGGCTGTTCGCCGCGTGGTGCGTCAACGATCTCGAGGAGTGGTTCACCCTGGCCTCGACCAGCAGGCGGATGCTCGACAGGGTCCCGTCCTGGGTCCCGCTGCCGGAGCAGGTGCGGCGCCGAGGTCTGTCCGACGCCCATGGCCGCATGGCGATCACGCTGGTAGGAGGGGCGTTCCTCGCTGCCAGCGCCGCCGGGGTGGTCACTCGAGGCCGGTCGCCGTTGTTCCGGGGTGCCCTGCTCGGCTTCGGCCTGCACGGCTACAGCCACCTAGCGATGTCGGCGGCAGCCCGCGGTTACACGTCCGGCGTGGTCACCGCCGCCGTGACCGTGATCCCGTACTGGCACCGGGCCCGCAAGGTGCTGGCCGAGCACGGCTTGTCCGACCACGACCGCGCGGCGCTCAGGTACGCCCTGCTCGGCCTGCCCCTGCTGGCCGGTGCGCACGTCGTGACCTACGTTGTGCTGCGCGACCGCTCCCTCGGCCCGGCCCCGGAGGCATGACCCCGCGTACCGGACGTGCTCTCAGTCAGCGTCGGAGGGGATGCCCAGCCAGGAGTGCCAACCGGTGTGGAGCACCAGCCAGGCGATGAGGCCGTAGCCGGCCTGGCCGGGCAGCACGCCGTCGCCGGCGGCCATGTCCGCCAACCACTGGTCGTGCGCGACCAGAGGGGTGAAGGCGTCGACGTAGGGGACGTGACGGCGGTCGGCCACGTCACCGAGCGCTGTGGAGAGCTCGGCCAGCTTGGCGTTCTCCTCGGGGCGGCCCGGGGGAGGGCCGACCACGAAGGCCGGGATGCGACGCTGGGCGGCGCCGTCCAGCATGTTCGCCAGGTTGAGCCGGCTGCGGGCCAGCGACAGCCGCGCGGTCGCGTCGGCGCGGCCCAGCCCGATCACCAGACGGTTGTCCGTCTCGGGGTCGAAGCGCGGCAGCGCCTCGGTCTCCCAGCGTGTGCCGAGGTCGGTGCTCGTCTCACCGGGCATCGCCAGGGTGACCACCACCGGGGGCACCGGGGCGATAGAGCGCGCGACCACCCGGCCCACCCAGCCGAGGGCCTTCGGGTCACCGGCACCAGCGACCAGCTCGTCGCCGACGACGACGATGCGCAGCGGTGAGGTCACGCGGCGATCATCGCGCGAACGCGGCTGCGATCAACGTCTCCTGCTCGGCGTGGTGCTTCTTGGCCGAACCAGCGGCCGGTGAGGCGGACTCCGGCCGGGCCACGACGCTCAGCGCCCGGTCGACGAGCGGCGGCAGGTTCATCGACAGGTGGGTCCACGCGCCCTGGTTGCGCGGCTCGTCCTGGACCCAGACCAGCTCGGCACCGCCGAACCGGTCCAGGGCCTCGTGGAGCGCCGGGCCGTCCAACGGGTAGAGCTGTTCCAGCCGCACGATCGCCACCGAGGAGTCCTCGCGTCTGGCGCGCTCGGCCACCAGGTCCCAGTAGACCTTGCCGGCGCACATCAGCACCCGGGTCACCGTGGCGGGGTTAGCCGCGGCGTCGGGGACCACCGGGCGGAACGTGCCGCTGGTGAACT
Organism: Micrococcales bacterium; assembly: GCA_009785115.1. GTDB lineage: Bacteria > Actinomycetota > Actinomycetes > Actinomycetales > Cellulomonadaceae > Cellulomonas. The sequence goes on along the minus strand of WQWY01000008.1, from coordinate 49,255 downwards.
CCTCGACCGCGCAGATCGCGGCCTTGTGCCGCAGCATCGACTTCGGGGAGAACACGATGAGCGGGCGGCGCGGACGCTGGTAGGCCTGCTGGCGCAGCAGGTGGAAGTACGACGCCGGGCTGGTCGGGTGGGCGACCGTCATGTTCTCCTCGGCCGCCAGCTGCAAGAACCGCTCGATGCGCGCCGAGGAGTGGTCGGGCCCCTGGCCCTCGTACCCGTGCGGCAGCAGCAGCACCAGCGACGAGTGCTGCTGCCACTTCTGCTCGGCCGACGAGATGAACTCGTCGATGATCGTCTGCGCCCCGTCGACGAAGTCGCCGAACTGCGCCTCCCACAGCACCAGGGCGTCCGGGCGCTCCAGGGAGTAGCCGTACTCGAAGCCGAGCACCGCGTACTCGCTCAGCGAGGAGTCGTAGACCCAGAACTTGGCCTGGTCGGCCGACAGGTAGTCCAGCGGCGTCCACTCCGCGCCGGTGTGGCGGTCGTGCAGCGTGGCGTGCCGGGAGGTGAACGTGCCACGCCGCGAGTCCTGCCCGGTCATCCGGACGGGGGTGCCCTCCAGCAGCAGCGACCCGAAGGCCAACAGCTCGCCGAACGCCCAGTCGATGCCGCCGTCGCGGCTCATCTGCTCGCGCCTCTTCAGCAGCTGCGCGAGCTTGGGGTGCACGGTGAACCCCTCGGGCGGGGTCACATGGGCCTGGCCGATGCGGTCCAGCACCCCGGGGGAGACCGCCGTCTGCCAGCCGACCATCACACCGGCGTCGGCGTGCTGCGACTCCGGAACCTCCAGCCCGGCGACCGTCTCGGCACCCTCCTGCGACGGCGCCCAGCCGTGCTCGCGGGTCTCGGAGAAGATGCGCTCGAGCTCGGACTGGTAGTCGCGCAGGGCCTCCTCGGCCTCCTCGACCGTGATGTCACCACGGGAGACCAGGGCCTCGGTGTAGAGCTTGCGCACCGAGCGCTTCGCCTCGATGAGGTTGTACATCAGCGGCTGGGTCATCGACGGGTCGTCGCCCTCGTTGTGGCCGCGACGGCGGTAGCAGACCAGGTCCACGATCACGTCGCGGTCGAAGGCCTCGCGGTAGTCGAAGGCCAGCTTCGCCACCCGCACGACCGCCTCCGGGTCGTCACCGTTGACGTGGAAGATCGGGATCTGCAGACCCTTGGCCACGTCTGTGGCGTACTGGGACGACCGCGACGAGGACACACCCGTGGTGAACCCGACCTGGTTGTTGACGATGACGTGCACGGTGCCGCCGGTGCGGTACCCGCGCAGCTGGGCGAGGTTCAGCGTCTCCCAGACCACGCCCTGCCCGGCGAACGCCGCGTCACCGTGGATGAGCACCGGCAGCACCGAGAAGCCGTCGCCGCCCAGGTCGATGCGGTCCTGCTTGGCCCGCACGACACCCTCGAGCACCGGGTCGACAGCCTCCAGGTGGGACGGGTTCGCCGCCAGGTAGACCTGGGTGGTCGCGCCCGACTCGGAGGTGAACACGCCCTCGGTGCCCAGGTGGTACTTCACGTCACCGGAGCCCTGGACGGTCGCCTCGTCCTGGTTGCCCTCGAACTCGCTGAAGATCTGGCCGTAGGACTTGCCCGCGATGTTCGCCAGCACGTTGAGCCGGCCTCGGTGGGCCATGCCGATGGCGACCTCGTCGAGCCCGTTGTCCGCGGCGCGCGACAAGATCGCGTCCAGCAGCGGGATCAGCGACTCCCCGCCCTCGAGGCTGAACCGCTTCTGGCCGACGTACTTGGTCTGCAAGAACGTCTCGAACGCCTCGGCGGCGTTGAGGCTGTGCAAGATGCGCAGCTGGTCGTCGTGGTCGGCGCGCACCCAGCCGGACTCCAGCCGCTCCTGCATCCAGCGCCGCTGGCGGGGGTCCTGCATGTGCATGTACTCCACACCGACGGTGCGGCAGTAGGAGTCTCGCAGCAGCGCCAGCACCTCGCGCAGGCTCGCCCGGGGCTTGCCGGTGAACCCGCCGGTGGGGAACGTCCGGTCCAGGTCCCACAGGGTCAGCCCGTGGTTCTGCACGTCCAGGTCGGGGTGCTTGCGGATCTTGAAGGCCAGCGGGTCGGTGTCGGCCATGAGGTGGCCGCGAGAGCGGTAGGCGTGGATCAGCTCGGCGACCCGGGCCGGCTTGATCGCCTCGGCGTCGGGGTCGGTGGGCAGGTCCTGCACCCAGCGCACCGGCTCGTAGGGCACCCGTAGGGCCGCGAAGATCCGGTCGTAGAAACCGTCGGCGCCGAGCAGCTTAGCGCCCACGACGCGGAGGAAGTCGCCGGACTGCGCGCCCTGGATGATCCGGTGGTCGTAGGTCGAGGTGAGGGTGAGCACCTTGGAGATGCCCATCATGTTGAGACGGTCGGTGCTCGTGCCCGCGTACTCGGCCGGGAACTCCATGGCCCCGACGCCGATGATCGTGCCCTGGCCGACCATGAGCCGAGGCACCGAGTGGGTGGTGCCGATGGTGCCGGGGTTGGTCAGCGAGATCGTCGTCCCGGCGAAGTCGGCTACCTCGAGCCGGCCCGCCCGCGCACGTCGCACGATGTCCTCATAAGCAGCCCAGAACTGGGCGAAGTCCAGCGTGTTCGCCTTCTTGATCGACGGCACGAGCAGCTGCCGGGTGCCGTCGGGCTTGGCCAGGTCGATCGCCAGGCCGAGGTTGACGTGGGCGGGGTTGAGCACGGCGGGCTTGTCGTCAGACAGCACGTAGGAGGAGTTCATCGCCGGCACCTCGCCCAGCGCCTCGACCACCGCGAAACCGATGAGGTGGGTGAACGACACCTTGCCGCCGCGCGTGCGAGACAGGTGGGCGTTGATGACGATCCGGTTGTCGACCAGCAGCTTGGCGGGCACCGACCGCACCGACGTCGCGGTCGGCACCTCGAGCGAGGCGGCCATGTTCGTCACGACCCGGGCCGCCGGGCCGCGCAGCCGCTGCACGTCGTCGGTGGCCGTGTCGGGTGCGGCGCCGCCGGCCTCCTCCCGCGCGAACTGGGCGTAGGGGGCGGTCGCGGGGTCGGCCGTGACGACCAAGGGGCCGTCCGTCGCCTGGTCGTCTGACGCCTGCGCGCTCTGCGTCTGGCTGGTCTGAGCCCGCACAGCGACAGGCGCTGCCGCCGGCGGTGCGGGTGTCGCAGGCTGGGCAGGGGCCGTGAACGAGGCAGGGGCCGCGGGCGGGGGAGAGGCAGGCCGCTCCTGCGCGGGGGTGGCGGTCGGTGCGGGGCTGGTCGCCACGGGCTCGACCCTCGGGCGGGCGGCCTGGTAGTTCTCGAAGAAGTCCCACCAGGCGGGGTCGACGGACGACCTGTCAGCCAGGTACTGCTCGTACAGCTCGTCGACCAGCCACTCGTTGGCGCCGAAGTCTGCGCTTCGGGGGTCAGACACTGGCTTCGAGGTCATGGGTGCTCGCCCGTTCTCCGCACGGCCCAGAGCTGCTCTCCGGGCGCCGCTCGACGTACAGCCACAACCCTACGACGAGGACGGGTCGCGGGTCCGCCCCAGGACGTAGGTCCGAGGTCACTTCTCACCCGCACCGTGGCGTCCGCGCCACCGGAGGGTCAAGAGGTGGCAGCTGGGGTTCCGCCCGGCGGCCAAGGGTTGGTCGGCCCGCGCCCTGCCGAGCGTTGCGCGGGCAGCGTCACGCGCATCGTCGTCCCCTCGCCCGCGTCGGCCACCTCGATGGTGCCGCCGTGCAGCGCGACCGTCCATCGCACGATCGCCAGGCCGAGCCCGGTGCCCCCGGTCGGCACCTGCCCGGTGATCGCGGGGGTGTTGCCCCGGGCGAACCGCTCGAACACGTGCGCGCGCTGGTCGGGGGCGATGCCGGGGCCGTGGTCGATCACGTCGATGCGCACCGACGAGCCCGTGCGAGAGCCGCGCACCATCACCTCGCCCCCGTCGGGGGAGTGGCGGGTCGCGTTGGCCAGCAGGTTGGTGAGCACCTGGCGCAGACGCTCGGCGTCGGCGACCACCGTGAGGTTGTCCGGGGCGGTCTCCACGACGTAGCGCAGACCTTTCGCCTGCCCGAGCACCTCCGCCTCGGCCACCGCCGCGTCGGCCAGCTCGCGCACCGACACCGAGGACAGGTCCAGGGCTGCGGCACCGGCCTCGATGCGAGACAGGTCGAGCAGGTGGGCGATGAGCTTCGACAGGCGCTCGGTCTGGGCCAGCGCGGCCCCGAGGGCCTCGGCGTTCGGCTCGGTGACCCCGTCCACCATGTTCTCCAGCTGGGCGCGCAGCGCGGCGACCGGGGTGCGAAGCTCGTGGGAGACGTTCGCGATCAGCTCGCGGCGTGCGGAGTCGGACTGCTCGAGCTGGGCCGCCATCGAGTTGAAGGCGGTGGCCAGCTGCCCCACCTCGTCACGGCTGGTCGCGCGCACCCGCCGGGTGTAGTCGCCTCGGGCCATCGCGCGCGCCGCGGCGGTCATCTCGCGCAGAGGTGACGTCATGCCTCGGGCCAGCAGCAGCACCAGCAGCAGCGAGACCACGATCACGAGCGGGAACGTCAGCCGGGGGCCGAGCTGGACCGACATCCCGAGCCAGGTCAGCCCCGCGGCGAAGGCGACGGCCGCGAGCACCAGGACCCCGAGCTTGAGCTTGAGCGTGGGGAAGCGTTGCAGGGGCCGCACGTCGGGCAGGTGAGGGGGCGCCCGCCAGTGGGCAGGTGTCGTCCGGCCCTGGCGAGGCGCCCGCGCGTCGGTCACGGCGTCGGCTCGAAGGCGTAGCCCACCCCGTGCACCGTGCGGATCAGGTCAGGGCCCAGCTTGCGGCGCAGCGCCTTGACGTGGGAGTCGACCGTGCGCGTCCCGGAGGCGTCCACCCAGTCCCACACCTGCTCGAGCAGCCGCTCCCGGGTGAGCACGGTGCGCGGCGCCGAGGCCAGGGCGACCAGCAGGTCGAACTCCGTCGGGGTCAGGTGCACCTCCTCGTCGTGACGCACCACCCGTCGCTGCGCGCGGTCGATGACGACGTCACCGACCTCCAGCGGCGGGTCGGGCGTGTGCGCGGTGGCGACCTCGGCGGCGCGCGCCGCGCGCTCCTGACGGCGCAGCAGGGCCTTGGTGCGAGCGACCAGCTCGCGAGGCGAGAACGGCTTGGTCATGTAGTCGTCGGCGCCGACGCCCAGCCCGATCAGCACGTCGGTCTCGTCGTCGCGGGCGGTGAGCATGAGCACGGGCACGGGCCGCTCGGCCTGGATGACCCGGCACACCTCCAGCCCGTCGATGCCCGGCAGCATGACGTCGAGCAGCACGACGTCAGGCTGGAGCCGGGCCGCGGCCTCGATGCCGGACGGCCCGTCGAGGGCGGTCTCGACACGCCACCCCTCGGCGGAGAGCCTGTGCGCGATGGCCGTGGCGATCGCGGGGTCGTCCTCGACGACCAGGACTGTGGTGGATGCCGGTGTGGTCACCATGCCCCAAGCCTCGCACGTCACGACGTGCCAGCGCGGCGCTTCCGAGCGTGGTGTCGGGGTCGCCTCAGCGGGCGACGACCGCCTTGAGCATGCGCACCATCACCGGGGTCAGCGGCACCGTCGGGTCGATGACCACCGTGTCGAACCGTGGCCGGGTCGGGGACGACGTCAGCTCGTCGAGCGCGATGGCGATCAGGTCTTCCAGGTCGTGGGTGAAACGCGTGGTGAGCTCTTCGCTGTAGGCCACGTACAGGTCCCACACCGCCGACGCCATCAGCGTCCCGTCGGAGCGGTACTGCGAGAAGCGGGTCAGCCCGCGTCCCTTGATCGCCCCGACGATCTCCGCGCGCCACCGGGCCTCCTCGCCCAGGGCGTGCAGCACGCTGTGCGTGCCGACCCGCTCCCACGCCGAGACCCACGCGTGCTCGATCTTCTCGGTGTCGGTGCAGATCTCGATCCGCCGCTCGTCGAGCACCTGGCGGGCCAGCTGGTACACGTCGACGCACCAGGCCCTGGTGGCCAGCGTCTCGTCCACGGCGGTGAGCCGCTCGCTGACCGCGGCGGGCGTGCCGGTGCGGCCGGTCACCAGGACGCGACCGGTGGTGGTGCGCAGGGCGCCCAGCGCGCGGCGGGTCAGCCGGTCGGTCGGTGACTGGTCGCGCGACGGGGCGTGCTCTCGTGACGGTGCGTGCTCACGTGGCGGGGCGGATCTCTGGGTAGGCAGCACCACCGCTGCCGGGGGGGTCGGACGTGTGGTGGTGTGGGTGTCCTCGGTGCGGACGACCGTCGGCGGCATGTGCCTGCTCCCCGTCTCACGGGCCGGTGCGCCTCGATGCGAACCGTGACCCTCCGGGCTCATCGGCAGGGGAGGCACGATCTTGAGAGTCTGCCCCCGGACGCCTGTCGTCTTTCCCCCTGATGCCGGAGCGGCTGGCACGTCCGTACGATGGGGCCACGATGGTGACTCAGTGGCTGCTGGTGCTGCTCGGTGTGGGGTTGACCGTCGGCACCGCGATCTTCGTGGCGGCCGAGTTCGCCCTGCTCGCTCTCGACCCCGCGGCCCTGGACCGTGACGTCGACGGACGAGACCGGCGCGGCCGCTCCGTGCTCGCCGGCCTGCGGAGCCTGACGACCCAGCTGTCGGGAGCCCAGGTCGGCATCACGTTGACCACGGTGCTGCTCGGCTACACCACCCAGCCGGCCCTCGCCGCGTTGCTGTCCGCCGGGATGTCGGGCTGGCTGGGGGCGGCGACCGCCGTGGTCGCCACGGTCGCCGCTCTGGTCGTGGTCAACGTCTTCTCGATGCTCGCCGGCGAGCTGGTGCCGAAGAACCTGGCCATCGCCCTGCCGATGGCCACCGCACGAGCCGTGGTGCCCATCCAGCGCGGGTTCATCGCGGCCCTGCGGCCGCTCATCGCGGTGGCCAACGGCGCGGCCAACGCGCTGCTGCGGGCCATGGGCGTCGAGCCGCGCGAGGAGCTGACCGGCTCGCGCTCCCCGGCAGAGCTCGCGGCGCTGGTGCGTCGCTCCGCCGAGCGGGGCACGCTCGAGCAGTCCACCGCGACGCTGCTGACCAACTCCCTGGACTTCGCCCGCCTCACCGCGGTGGACGTGATGACCGACCGCACCCGCCTGCACGTGGTGCGCACCGAGACGACCGCCGCGGAGGTGCTCGCGCTGGCCAGGACGACCGGTCACTCGCGCTTCCCGGTGATCGAGGAGTCCCGTGACGACATCGTCGGCCTGGTGCACCTGCGCCGGGTGGTCAAGGTGCCCTACGAGCGCCGCGAGCAGGTGCCAGCGGCGGCGCTGATGGTCGACGCCCCGCAGGTGCCAGAGACCGTCCACCTCGGCCCTCTGCTGGAGCAGCTGCGCAGCGGCGGGCAGATGGCGGTGGTGCTGGACGAGTATGGCGGCACCTCCGGGGTGGTGACCTTGGAGGACGTCCTCGAGGAGCTCGTCGGCGAGGTCGCCGACGAGCACGACCGGGCACGCTCGTCCACGGCCCGGCGCCCTGACGGCTCCTGGGCGTTCCCCGGGGTGCTGCGCCCTGACGAGCTCGTGGAGATGACCGGGCTCCAGGTGCCCGACGACGGTCCGTACGAGACCCTCGGCGGCCTGGTCATGGCCCGGCTGGGCCGGGTGCCGCGGCCGGGAGACCAGGTGGTGGTCGACGGTGTCGAGCTGACCGTGGAGGAGATGGACGGGCGTCGGGTCGGTCTCGTCCGCGTGGCCCGCGTCGCGGAGGAGGAGCCGTGAGCCCGGGGTGGGCCCTGGCCCTGGCCTTCGTGCTGCTGGCCATGAACGCGTTCTTCGTCGGCGCGGAGTTCGCGCTCGTGTCGGCCCGGCGCTCGTCGGTCGAGCTGGCCGCCGCCGAGGGGCACCGCTGGGCGGTCACGGTGCTGTGGGCGATGGAGCGCGTGTCGGTGATGCTGGCCACCGCCCAGCTCGGGGTGACCGTCTGCTCGATCAGCCTGGGCGTGGTCGCCGAGCCGGCGATCGCCTCCCAGCTCGAGATCCCGATGGAGGCGCTGGGTGTGGGGGCCGCGGTCAGGCACGCGGTGGCGTTCGTGCTCGCGCTCCTCGTCGTGGTGATCGCCCACGTGGTGCTGGGAGAGCTGGTGCCGAAGAACCTGGCGGTCTCCAGCCCGGACCGCGCGGTGCGCTGGTTCGTGCCGCCGCTGGTCACCGTCGCCCGGGTGCTCGGGCCCGTGGTGCGAGCGCTGAACGGGATCGCCAACGCCCTGTTGCGGATGGTCGGGGTGCGCCCGGTCGACGAGGTGGCCTCCGCGTACACCGCCGACGAGGTCCAGTCGATCGTCGAGCGCTCCGCCGCCCACGGCACGCTCACCGACGAGCAGGGGCTGCTCTCGGGGGCGCTGGAGTTCTCCGACCTCAGCGCCCGCGACGTCATGGTGGGGCTGGACGACCTGGTCTCCCTGCCGGACGACGCCACGCCCGCGCGGGTGGAGGCCATGGTCGCGAGCACCGGTTTCAGCCGGTTCCCCGTGCTCTCGGCGACCGGCGATCCGGTGGGTTACCTGCACCTGAAGGACGTGCTGTACGCCGACGGCGCGGATCGGGACGTGCCGGTGCCCGGCTGGCGCGTGCGCGCCATGGCCGTGGTGAGACCGGACGACCAGGTCGAGCAGGCCCTCGCCGCGATGCAGACCGAGGCGGCCCACCTGGCCCGGGTCGAGGCCGACGGGGTCTGTGTCGGCGTGGTCTTCCTCGAGGACGTGCTCGAGGAGCTGGTCGGAGAGGTGCGCGACGCGATGCAGCGCGGGGGCTTCAAGAGTCGCGGCTGACCTGCGCGACCGTAGTGGTGCGAAAAGAACCACCCGCGGCACACCGGGATCAACAGGCGGATTCGCCCAACGAGGGGGTAATCTCCGTTACGCTTTCGTGATCGCGTCGGCGCCCGGTCGGTGGGCACCGCGTCGGACAGCAGCGTCGGGCACTCGTCGGGAGGCGGATCGTGGGATCTCATCGCGCGGAGACTTCTTCGCGCGCGTCCCGCCGTGCCAGGGTCGAGAAGACCACCCCTCGCTCGCCTGGTCATCGGCGTGCCCGGGTGTTCGGTCGCACCGGCGTCCTGGTCGCGCTGGCGGCCTCGACCGTCGTCGTCCCTGTCGCTCAAGGAGCGCTCGCCTCGGGGTCTGTCGCGGGCGGGTTCGGCCCTGAGGGCCTGCCGAGCACCGTCAGCGTGCTGACGGCCCTGTCGGTGGACGGCCAGATGCCGGCCTCTCTGCAGGCGTCCGGCGCCCTCGTCGACCGAGACCTCGAGACCGCCTCGCGGAACCTGAGCCGTGCCGAACGGCTGCCGGGGTGCGACGGTCGGCCGCCGTCGAGGTCGGCCGCGAACGGCCAGGTGCCCACCTCTGACCTGTGCACGCTGTGGGACGGCCGCACCCAGGTCCGGGCAGACTTCGCCGTCGCGCTCGCCGAGCTCAACCAGGAGTACTCGGCGAGGTTCGGTGCTGACCTGTGCCTGACCTCCGGGTACCGCACGCTGGCCGAGCAGCGCGCGGTCAGGGCTCTCAGGGGTCACATGGCCGCGACCCCGGGCAAGTCCAACCACGGGCTCGGCCTCGCCGTCGACTTCTGCACCGACCAGCTCACCACCGCCCGGTACAACTGGCTGAGGGCCAACGGCCCCCGCTTCGGCGTCGACAACCCCCCGTGGGCGCGCCCCGGCGGCAGCAAGCCCGAGCGGTGGCACTGGGAGTTCACCGCCGCGGTGGCCAAGGACAACTCCTACTCCGGCTCCACCGCCGACCAGGGCACCTGAGCCGGCCCCTCTCTTTGCCTGGCTCTCGGCCTCGCACCTGCTCGGCCTCCTCTCCCGGTGAGGGCTCTCGTCCCGGATCGACGCTTCGTCGTGTCCCCAGTTCTGGGGACACGACGTCACTCTTTGGGTTAGACCTGCCCCTGACCTGCGACGCGAGCCCCACAGTGCCCCTTAGTGTCGGCCACGTCGACGAGAAGAGGGAGCCTGCTGCGATGAGCCCGGTGGTGCTCGGTGGGCTGCTCGGTGCTGGTGTCGGCGTCGGGCTGGTGCTCGTGCTGGTCGCGCTCCTCGACCGGCGTCCGAGCCTGGAGCGGCGTCTTGCCCCGTATGTGCGTCGACAGGCAGGGCCGGCCCCGTCTGCCAGCCCGGTGCTCTGGCGCGCACCGTTCGTGCGGGTGGGCGCGCGCAGGCTCCGGGGTGGCCTCGGTGGCGTCGAGGTGACCCTGAGCGCGGTGGTCCGCCCGGCACAGGCCTGCCGGTGCCGGAGGGCTGGTGGCCCGGAGACGTCGTGAGGGTCGCTACCAGCACCATGGTCGGGTGAGCCGGTAGGCTGGCCGGTCGTGGCCACCACAGACTTCCCGCCCGCGATCAAGGCGCTGCGCACCACCCTGACGTCCATCGAGGCGGTGAGCGACCCGACCAGGCTCCAGGAGAAGATCGCCGAGCTCTCCGAGGCCGCGTCCGCGCCTGATCTGTGGGACGACCCCGAGCAGGCCCAGCAGGTCACCTCCACGCTCTCGGCCACGCAGGCCGAGCTCGACCGGGTGAGGACGCTGGCCGGGCGCATCGACGACCTGGAGACTCTGGCCGAGCTCGCGCTCGAGGAGGACGACGAGGACACCCTCGCCGAGGCCGAGGCCGAGCTGTCCGCGATCCGCAAGGATCTCGACGCCCTCGAGGTGCGCACCCTGCTGAGCGGCGAGTACGACGCCCGCGAGGCCGTGGTGACCATCCGGGCTGGGGCCGGTGGTGTGGACGCGGCGGACTTCGCCGAGATGCTGCTGCGCATGTACCTGCGCTGGGCCGAGCGTCACGGCTACCCGACGAAGGTGCTGGACACCTCGTACGCGGAAGAGGCCGGGCTGAAGTCGGCGACGTTCGAGATCAAGGTGCCCTACGCCTACGGGAACCTGTCGGTCGAGGCCGGCACGCACCGCCTGGTGCGTATCTCTCCGTTCGACAACCAGGGCCGTCGGCAGACGTCGTTCGCGGCGGTCGAGGTGATCCCGCTCATCGAGCAGACCGACCACATCGACGTGCCCGAGTCGGACATCAAGATCGACGTGTTCCGCTCCTCCGGGCCAGGGGGCCAGTCCGTCAACACGACAGACTCGGCGGTGCGGATCACCCACCTGCCCACCGGCATCGTCGTGTCCATGCAGGACGAGAAGTCCCAGATCCAGAACCGCGCCGCCGCCATGCGCGTCCTCCAGTCTCGCCTGCTCCTGGCGCGCCAGCAAGAAGAGGCGGCCAAGAAGAAGGAGCTCGCCGGCGACATCAAGGCCAGCTGGGGCGACCAGATGCGCTCCTACGTCCTGCACCCCTACCAGATGGTCAAAGACCTGCGCACCGAGCACGAGGTAGGCAACACCTCCGCCGTCTTCGACGGCGACATCGACGCCTTCATCGAGGCCGGCATCCGCTGGCGCCGAGCCCAAGACTCCGACGCCTGAGCAGGGAGCCGAGGTGAGGGCCAGGCCTCCGGAGCCGATCAGCCGGAGTGCGCCTGGGTCTCGTGGTGTTGAGGGTATCGAAGCGTAGCGTCAGGTGATGCCGTCTCTGACGCACCAGACCTACTCGGGAACGGTCCGCGTTTTTCCAAGTTTGGTGTCGCGAAACTCCAAGTTTGGTGTCGCGAAACTCCAAGTTTGGTGTCGCGAAACTCCAAGTTTGGTGTCGCGATCCTTCGAGTGCGGGACACATGGTGATGCGACCGCCGTCCTCGACCCGCTGGGAGAGCAGGCGTCAGTCGTAGTGGAAGCGCGCTTGGAGGATGGTCAGGGTGTCGGAACCGATCAGATAGACCAGGCGGTGCTCTTCGGTGATGCGGCGAGACCAGACGTCGCCGACCTGGTACTTGAGCGGTTCGGGCTTGCCGATGCCCTCGCGGGGTTGACGCAGCGCGTCATCGACCAGCCGGTTGATCCGGCGCAGGACGGCGCGGTCGGCGGTCTGCCAGTGCACGTAGTCGGCCCACCCGTTCGGGGTGAAGGCCAGGATCACGAGCGGTCCAGCTCGCGAGGCTCGGCCTCACCAGCGGTGGCCTGAGCGAGCGACTCCAGCAGGTGCTCGGCGTTGGCCCTGGTCGAGAACAGGTAGCGGGTGGTCTGCCATGCCTCGAAGTCGGCCTCGGAGATCAGCACACCGTTGCCAGCCTTGGACGTGATGCGGACCTCGCTGTGGTCGTCGTTCACCTGGGCCAGCAGCGGGAAGAGCCGCTGGCGAGCCTCGCTCGCGCTGACTGTCGCCATCACACACCTCCATCTCGTACCGAAAATGGTACAGCGCGAAGCCTGGTTGCGGAAGTCGCCGCCGACCGCTCTCAGCCTGGTGCCCCACGAGGCGGGGGCCTCTGCGGTCACCGCACCGACCAGAGGTCCGGGGCGAACGGTCGGCAGCAGCAGCGCCCCCAGGCTTCGACAGAGGACATCTCGGGCACCGCCGAACATCTCGGGTGGCTGATCTCGCCCTTCGGCCTGGTGTTGGCGCCCGTCATCGGCGCTGAGTAGTTTCCGGACTAGGTCGGCCCGGTTCACGGGCCACGAGCGTCAGGATGAACATGGGCGTGTGGCAGCGGACGGGCCGGGTCGTGAGCATGGTCACCATCGGGGCCCTGATGGCCTCAGGCCTCGTGGCGGTGTCGGTGGCCTCACGCGTGGGGCTGGCCCCGGCAGCGGCCAACCCCCCAGCCTCGGTGATCCCGACGGCGGTGGTGCTGGAAGCCGACAAGACCGTCTTCGAGGTCGGCGAGAAGGTGACGCTCACAGCGACCCCGGACGAGGACATCACCGCCTCGACCTACAGGGTCGTCATCAAGGACCTCACCACCAACGTCGTGCTCGGGCATTGTGCGAAGACCAGCAGCGGCGCTACCTGGTCCGCCGCGAACAACACCTGCACGGTGACCACCTCGTTCACCACCGGGGGAGCCCGCACCTACCAGGCATACGTCGCCGCCGACAACGCCCTGAACGACACCCAGGCCACCAGCAATGAGGTAGTTCTCGAACGTGCCGCATGGTCGGTGTCCCTGGTGGCAGACAAGACGGTGTTCGAGTCTGGCGAGAAGGTGACGTTGACGGCGGTGCCGAACCAGAACATCAAGGGTTCGTCGTACATGGTGGTGCTCGTGGACGACACGACTGGCACGATGCTGGGGTATTGCGGTTCGTCGAACATCAACTCGGGTGCGACGTGGTCGGCGGCGGACAATGCGTGCTCGTTGACGACGTCGTTCGCGACCGGGGGGCCGCGTACCTATCGGGCGTATGTGGCTGCTGACCATCTCTTGGGTAATGTTCAGGCGACCAGCAACGATATGGTGCTTCGACGAGCGCCATGGACGGTGAGCCTGACGTCGTCGTTGTCTGTGGTGAGTGCTGGTCAAAGGGTGACGTTGACGGCGACGCCGAACCAGAACGTCAAAAGTTCGGCATACATGGTGGCCTTCGTGAACGTCACGACAGGCTCCGTGATGGGGTATTGCGGTCCGCAGGTCAACTCGGGTTCGACCTGGTCGGCGGCGGACAACTCATGCACAATTACGACAACGGTTCCATCGGGTGCTGTGCATGTATACCGAGCCTATGTGGCTTACAATACTTTGCTGGCCGACATCCAAGCGATCTCGAATGGTTTTTCTGCTCCGAACGACGGTGGCCCGATGCTGCCGAGCGAGACCGCAGGTGGCTCGAACCCCTCGCAGTCGTGCTCGCAGAGGTGCCATGGCGACCCGATCAACACGGCGACCGGGGAGTTCTTCGAGAACTTCACGGACCTTGAGGTGCCGGGCCTCGGCCCTGCGCTCGTGTGGTCGCGCACCTACGGCTCGCAGATGGTGGGCACGGACGCGGGGCTCGGTCACGGGTGGGCGTTCGCGTACGGGATGCGGCTGGTCCCGATCAGCGGTTCGGACCTGACGACGGCGCCATGGGTGGACGTGGTGCAGGAGAACGGTTCCAGGGTTCGGTACGCCGCTGACGGTGTGGGCGGGTTCGCCGCACCGATGCGCGTGATGGCGAGCCTGGAACGAGCCGAGGACGGGTCGTACCGGTTCGTGCGGGGCGCTCGACAGGTGTTCCTGTTCGACGCCACGGGCCAGCTGGTGCGGGTCGAAGACCTCAACGGCAACGGCGTCTCGCTGAGCTACAACGCCGGTGGGCAGCTCACGCAGGTGACCGACGACGCGTCACGGTCGCTGACCGTGACGTGGTCGGGGTCGCGGATCGCGCAGGTGAGCGACCCGGCTGGCCGGACGGTGTCGTACACCTACTCCGCTGCCGGTGATCTGGTGAAGGCCACCCAGGCAGACGGCACGCACCTGGGCTACGGCTACACCAACCACCGGGTGACGTCGATGACGGCGGCCGACGGTGGCACGACGACCAACGTGTACGACTCCCAGGGTCGGGTGATCTCCCAGACCGACCCGTTGGGCCAGGTCATGACGTTCGCCTATGGGGCGGCGCGCACCACGATCACCGACGCGAGCGGCGCGGTGACGGCGGAGGAGTACGTCGACGGGCAGATCAGATCCCAGACCAAGGGATACGGCACCCCTGCGGCCGCGATGACGATGTTCGTCTATGGCCCGACGAACCAGGTGGAGTCGACCATCGACCCGCTGGGCAGGACGACGACGGCGACCTACGACGGTGCGGGGAACCGCCTGTCGCAGACCGACCCGGCGGGCCGTACGACCACCTGGACGTACGACGGCCTGGGGAACGTGACGTCGACCACCGACCCGACAGGGGCGACGTGGACGTTCACGTTCGACGAGCGGGGCAACGCCACCGGCAGCACCACCCCGACCGGGGCGACGAACCAGGCGACGGTGAACCCTGACGGCACCCTCGCGGCAGCGACCGACCCGTTGGGCCGTGTCACCTCCTTCGGCTACGACGCTCGTGGGTACCTGGCGTCGGTGACCGACCCGACCGGGGCGGTCAGCACGAGGACGCACGACGTCCTGGGCCGGGTCCTGTCGTCCACCGACGCCACCGGGGTCGTCACCACCTACGCCTACGACGCGGGTGGTCGAGTGACGTCGACCACCGACCCGACCGGCGCGACGACCACGCTGACCTACGACGCGGCTGGCCGTCCGGCGACGGTCACCGACCCCCTGGGCCGGGTGACCACGACCGTCTACGACGCGTTCGGGCAGGTCGCGTCAGTGATCGACCCAGCCGGAGGCTTCACCTCCTACACCTACGACGGTGCAGGTCAGGTCACGAGCGTGACCGACCCGACCGACGCGACCACCGCCTACGTCTACGACGTCGCGGGCCGCTTGGTCTCCACCACGGACCCGCTGGGCCGTGAGTCGACCATCGTCTACAACAAGGCGGGGGAGGTCACCTCGTCCACCAGCCCGTCCGGTGCGACGACCAGCTACGTCTACGACCTGGGCGGCCGTCTCACGAAGACCACCGACCCCGACGGCGCGGTGACCACGACGGTCTACGACGCCGCCGGACGCCCGACCACGGTGACCGACCCGCTGAACAGGCAGGTCAGCACCACCTACGACGCGGCAGGTCGGGTGACCAGCGTGACCCGTGCCGACGGTTCCACGGTGACCTGGGTGCTCGACGCGGCAGGCCAGACCACCACACGCACCGACCCGTCAGGGACCACCACCTATGCGTACGACGCCGTCGGCCGGGTGCTCTCGATCGCGGACCCGGCCGGCAGGGTCACCACCTACGGCTACGACCCGGTGGGGAACCTCACGGCGCAGACCGCACCCGACGGCTCGGTGACCACCCACGGCTACGACGCCGCCGGACGGCGCACGTCCACGGCATACCCTGACGCCACCCCTGACGTGACCTGGGCCTACAACGCCGCCGGACAGGTCACCACCGTGTCCGACGGCACCAGCTACACCTGGACGTCGACGGGGTTGGTCTCCTCGGTCACCAGCCCGACCGGGACGGTCTCGTACACTCACGACGCCGCTGGACGGGTCACCACCCTGACCTACCCCGGCACCCAGACCGTGGGCTACGCCTTCGACGCGGCCGGCCAGCTGGTCGAGGCCACCGACTGGACTGGCGGGCAGTACACCTGGGCATGGACTGACGACGCTCAGGTCGCCTCGGTGACCTACCCCAACCAGGTCACCACCACTGTCGACCACGACAGCATCGGGCAGGCCACCGCCATCACCACCAGCACCCACACGGGTACCGATCTGCTGGCGCTGGCCTACGCCTACGACGCCGCTGGCCAGATGACCACCCAGACGGCAGTCCGCTCAGCGACCGGCCGTTCCCCGCCCGCCGTGGCGACCACCACGACCAGCGGCTACACCTTCGACCCCCTCGGTCGCCTCGACCAGGTCACCAGCACCGGTGCCGGTGCCTTCGGCTGGGACACCGCCGGACGCCTCACCGCCACCGCTGACGGTCGGACCCTCGCCTACGACACCGCCGGGCAGGTCACCGGTGTGATCGACCCGGCGGCGAACACCAGCACAGCGTTCGACTACGGCGCACGAGGCAACCGCACCACCCGCCACGTCACCAGCATGGCCGGGACCGCGACGAGCACCATGACCTGGGACGCCGCCGACCGCCTGACCACCCTCACCACCCCCACAGCCACCACCGCCTACACCTACGACGCGACCGGCCTGCGCACCTCGGCAGCTGTCACGACTGGCGCCGGGACCACCACCGAGCACTACACGTGGGACACCACCGCCCCGGTACCCACCCTGCTCACCGACGGCGAGAACGGGTACGTCTACGGCCTGGGCGACACCCCCTTGGCCCAGATCGGCCTCACCGACGACACCACGGTCTACCTCCACGGCGACCTGATCGGATCGACCCGCACCGTGACGGACGAGGCCGGTGACGTCGTCTGCGACACCGACTACGACCCCTACGGCCGCAGCACCAGCAGCACCGGCTGCACCCCCACCACCCGCTTCGGCTACGCAGGCCAGTACCAAGACTCGACCGGCCTGACCTACCTGCGCGCCCGCTACTACGACCCGACCACCGCACAGTTCTTGTCGGTCGACCCCCTGGTCCACACCACCCACGACCCCTACAACTACACGGGCGGCAACCCCCTCCAACAAACAGACCCCCTAGGCCTGGACTGGCTCGGCTGGACCGACAGTTTTGGCCCTGGCTTCTGGAATGGCATGCGCACGGTCTCCGACGCCGTTGCCGGGTTTGGCGACACCATCACCTTCGGTGCCACACGCACGATCCGCAGGGGGCTGGACGTCGACAGCGTCGTCAACCACTGCTCCACCGCATACCGATGGGGTGGCTACACAGGAACCGCTGCTGGCCTTGCCCTCCCTGTAGGTGGAGCAGCCAGGGTGGCAGCCACCGCGGGAGGCAGAGCGACAACCATGATCTCGACGGTAGGGCGGCCGGTGACGGCAAGTCCCGAGGCCGTCTTGAGGGCCCTCCCTGCTGGGAATAGTTCCGGTGTCCGTGTCGTGAATTCGAGCACAGAGCTCAACCAGGTATACACATTCCTTGCTCGCGGAGGGTCACCTGTAGAGATGTCGAGTTATCGAGGGGTTATGACTGTTCGCCCTGACGGGGTTCGAGTAGGAATGCGAAGCAATTCAACGAGTGGTGGGCCTACGATCGACATCTTCGACCTTAGCGGTCCGATAGGGAAGGTTCATGTCGGATGACAACACCACCCGTGCCGTTGACCTTGGTGGAGACAGTTCTCTCGCGTGCGGTTAGTGACTGGGTTCCCGATGTCGAGGTGGTCGACCTTGTTCGCCGCTCGGGAGTGCGTGATCCTGAGGTGCTTCGAGAGTTGTCGATCGGTGTCATCGCGCACCTCATCGTGCAGGGACTTGTCGTCCCTGGATACATCGGTGAGACATCATTTCTCCCCTGGGGTTGCACTCCGGCTGAGGGGGTCATGCGGATCGCTGAGGAGTGGTTCGGGCGCGTCGACCCATTTTCCACGTTCGGTGAAATCGTGTGGCTTGAGGCTACTGAGTCTGGTAGGGCGATAGGCGTGAAGGCTCGTGAGCGCGAGCAAGAGCAGGCGCAGGAGCCAGAGTGGGAGGGGTGGAGTCGACATTTCCCGATAGAAGAGTCGGCAGGGCTATCTTTCGGAAAGCACGGTGTGGAAAATGAGAGCCTGTCTCCTCGAGAAGCCTTTTTGGTGATGTCAGATTTTATCTGGAGATTCGCTCAACGGGCAGACGGTGACCTTCTGACGCTGATCGATGGCACAGGACTCGAGGCCGACAGAGGACCAGCAGACGTCCTTACCTGGGAGGACTGGATGGACAGTGTCTCACGCATCAAATCTGGCGAGCACCCCAGAAGCGGTGCATGAGACTGCGTGGATAAGGACCAGCGCAAACTGGTCAATCGCAGACCTGGTGACAGCATTCGGCCGCACGGCGTCTAGCGAAAGGCGGTAGTCGATCAGTAGACGCCGATGAGGCGGGCGACGGTGCGTCTGATCTCGGTGAGGGTGTCGAGGTCGATGGTGGCGTAGCGGTCGTCGGCCAGGCGGGCGGTGTCGATGGTGCGGACCTGCTCGCACATAGCTTCGCCGTCCGTCCCGTACAAGGCGATCCGGACTCGGGTGGGCCAGTCTCGGCACTTGGTGGTCGTGGGGACGACGATGGCTCGAGGTCCCATCGACGTCGCCGAGATGATGACGACCGGTCGGCTGCCCCGTTGCTCGGTGCCGCGCACGGGGTCGAGGCTGGCGTAATAGACGTCGCCTGCCTGGATGCTCACGCCTCTGGCTCCCACGGGTCGAGCGGGCCGGCAAGGTCGGCGTCGTCCCACTCACGAGCCTCGGCGGTCGCCTCGTCGTCCCACCGGACCGCGGCGACCTCACGCAGGAACTCGGCCTGTGCCAGCTCACGCATCGCCAGGGTGAGCACGTCAGACTGCGTGACTCCTCGCCGGGCCGCCTCAGAGCGCACCAGGTCGCGCAGGTCGACCGGCACCCGGATCATCGCAGAGCCAGCAGCGTTCATACATCGAGTATACAGAACTGTCGACACGAACGTGAAGGTCGAGACGGTCGGAAGCCTCCGATCGGGTGGTGTGTCCCGGTCGTGGCGAGGAACGCCGTGCGGACGGCCCGTCTGCGACGGCTCGCCCGGTGAGCCTGTCGTAGATGCGCCGCGCGCCTGGTCTGGGAGCGACGGGCTGTCTAGACCTGCTTGCTGGGCTTCGGTGTTCTGAGGAAGATGCGTCGGAGGAGGTCGGTGAGGCGGTGCTTCGGTGGGGTCTCGATGGTCACGGGCTTGCCGTGGTCTGAGTAGATCGTCTCCAGGGCCATCGAGAGGGGTTTGCCCTCGACGTTCATCTCGGAGGCTGTCGAGGTCTTGATCGTGCGCATCTTCTCGTCGAGCCAGAGCTCGAGCTCGAAGGTGTCGCCCGTCACGTCGTGGTGGCTCAGCCTGGTGGCGTCGTAGGTGAGCACGTAGTGCGTGGTCTGTGCTCCCTCGACCTCCTCCGTGCCGACCAGCTCGATCTTGAGGACGGCTCTTCTGTCGCGCTCGATGGTGACGTGCGGGTAGAGCTCGTTCGCTATCTCGGTGATGCCCTTGCCGGGGATCCTCCTGTAGGAGTCTCCCTGCTTCATGTACCCCTTGCCGTCGACGAGGACCATGTCGAACGGGTCCACCCCTTCGGCGCTGACGGTGAACGCCATCATCGGCCTGTCCGGGTCGGTCAGGTCCATGTCGCCCTCGTACGACATCGTGGTCGGCGGGTCGGAGTACTCCGCGGTGATGACGAAGTGCGCGGTCGAGGTGTTCTCGTACGAGACGGCCAGCACGTCGGCGAACCACTGGTCGATGTCGACCGGGCCCGCCCCTCCGGGCTCGTCGTGAGCGGCGACCGTGCTCGGGTCGGTGTGCTTCTTCGGTCCGATGCTCACGGTGTCCTTCCTGTCGTGCTGCCCACGTGGTTCCGCGGAGAGCGCCAGAGGCCGCCCGTGCGCCTGCTCGTGCTGTGCCTGCTCGTGCCGTGCCTGCTCGTGCGGTGCCTGCTCGTGCACAGGGCGCTGCGACCCGCCCCTCATCCTGCACAGGTGCGCCGGCCCGCACATCGTTCGAGCGGACGACCTCCTCGCCCGCGAGTCAACCTTCGGTACGAGCGAGGCCCGCCCCGTCTCCGTCTGAGGTAGTGGTCAGGACGCCCCGATCGCTGGGGAAGGCGGCCCAGAGATCCCCGGGCAGGCTCGGTCGGGTGCTCGGTGAGATCGGTCCGCAGAAGGTCGGACGTCTTCCCGAGCGTGGCTCAGGTGCGGCTCGTGGGACGGGCCGACCTCGGCGGCAGTCATGGGATGTCGCAGATGCGTCGGAACGGTGACAAACACGGCCTGATCTGGCGTTTCGGACGTGCGGCGTGTCCTTCCCCGGGGTTACCAGGGGCTTGCGTAGTCTCGGGCCGGCTCTGCTCAGGAGCCTGGTTCGTCGATGGGAAGCTTGAGGCTCGTGATTCGGTTCGAGAACGTCACCAAGGTCTACGCCCGGGGTGCTCGCCCCGCGCTGGACCAGGTGAGCCTGGACATCGCTCGGGGGGAGTTCGTCTTCCTCGTCGGGGCCTCCGGCTCGGGCAAGTCCACGTTCTTGCGGCTGGTGATGCGTGAGGAGCGGGCCACCCAGGGCGCGGTGCTGGTGGCCGGCAAGGAGATGGGGTCGCTGCCGGGCTGGAAGGTGCCGGGCATGCGCCGGCAGATCGGTGTGGTGTTCCAGGATTTCCGGCTGCTGCCGAACAAGACGGTGTTCGAGAACGTCGCGTTCGCGCTCCAGGTGATCGGCAAGCCGCGTCACCACATCCAGACCACGGTGCCCGACGTGCTCGAGATGGTGGGCCTGGCGGGCAAGGAGAAGCGCCGCCCCAGCGAGCTCTCCGGCGGTGAGCAGCAGCGGGTGGCCATCGCCCGGGCGTTCGTCAACCGTCCGGCGATCCTGCTGGCCGACGAGCCCACAGGAAACCTCGACCCGACCACCTCGCTGGGGATCATGCGGCTGCTGGACCGGATCAACCGCACCGGCACCACCGTGGTGATGGCGACCCACGACGACGAGATCGTCGACCAGATGCGCAAGCGCGTGGTCGAGCTCGCGGCCGGCGCGCTGGTGCGCGACCAGTCTCGTGGCGTGTACGGCTCCGACAAGCAGGGGGGCTGACGCATGAGGATCCAGTTCGTCCTGTCCGAGATCGGCATCGGCCTGCGCCGCAACCTGTCGATGACGGTGTCGGTGATCCTCGTCACCTTCGTCTCGCTGACCTTCGTCGGGGTGGCCGCGCTGCTCCAGACCCAGATCTCGAAGATGAAGGACGAGTGGTACGACAAGGTCGAGGTGACGGTGGCCCTGTGCCCGTCGAACTCTCCTGAGCCGACGTGCGTGGCCGGTGCGGTGACCGAGGAGCAGATGGCCGACATCCAGGCCGCGCTCGAGGCACCCGAGGTCAAGCCGCTGGTGCGGGCGATCTACTTCGAGTCCCAAGAAGAGGCGTTCGCGTCGTTCCAGAAGCGGTTCGCCGGGCAGTTCTGGGCGACGGTGCTGACAGCGGAAGACATGAACTCGTCGTTCCGGATCAAGCTCACCGACCCGACGCAGTACCAGGTGGTCGCCGACGTGGTCTCGGGCCGCCCGGGCGTCGAAGAGGTCCAGGACCAGCGCAAGCTGTTCGACCGGCTGTTCTTGGTGCTCGACCGTGCCACCATGCTCGCCGGCGGGCTGGCCGCGGTGATGTTGCTGGCCGCGGTGCTGCTCATCACCACGACCATCCGCCTCTCGGCGCTGTCGCGACGCCGGGAGACCGGGATCATGCGGCTCGTCGGGGCGTCGAATTGGTTCATCCAGCTGCCGTTCATGCTGGAAGGGGCCATCGCCGCGACCATCGGTGCGCTGATGGCCGTCGGTGGGCTGTGGCTGTCGGTGAGGTACCTCATCACCGACTGGCTGGGCACCTCGGTGCAGTGGATCCCCTACGTGACGACCGGTGACGTGCTCACGGTCGCACCTGTGCTGATCGGGGCGGCCGTCGCGCTGGCGCTCGTCTCGTCGCTGCTCACCCTCCGCCGCTACACGAAGGTCTGAAACCATGAGGTCTCGTGCGTCGCGCCTCGTCGTGATGCTGGCCGCCGGGGCGCTGCTGCTCGCCGGGGCCCCGGCGAGCGCCGACGACCTGGACAACAGGCGCACGGTCAAGCGAGGCCAGCTCGACGCCGCGCAGAGCCAGCAGGCGCGGCTCGCTGAAGAGCTCGAAGGGCTGGAGGGGCAGGTCGCCGCGACCGGTCAGCGGCTGATCGAGCTTCACGCCCAGCTGCCCGCGGCCCAGGCCGCCGTCGACTCCGCCGGTGCTGAGGTGACCCGCACCCAGCGGGAGGCCGAGCTGATCGCCGCGCGTCTGGCGGCCGCGCAGCAGCAGGAGAGCGACCTGAGCGCCGTCATCGAGGCCGACACCGCCAGGGCCGCCGCCCTGAGGGCTGCCATCGCCCAGATGGGCCGTGAGGCATACCGGGGCGGGCCCCAGCTGTCCGGGCTGGACGTGATGCTGGACGCCACCAGCACCGAAGACTTCGTGACGAGCTACTCGCAGAGGTCGGCCGCGCTGCGGGTGCAGACGCAGACCCTGGAAGAGCTCGACACGCTCGCGGCGAACAACATGGCCGCCCGCAACCGGCTGACGGCGGTCGAGTCGAAGATCACCGAGCTCAAGGCGGCCGCCGACCAGAAAGTTGCCGAGGCCGAGGCGGCCAAGCGCGCGGCCGACGAGGCCAAGGCCGCGCTGGACGCGCTCGCCGCCCAGGTCGCCGGTGAGCAAGTCGCGTTGCGGGCCCAGCAGGCCGACATCGAGGCCCAGCTGGCAGCGGCCGAGGCAGCGGCCCGACAGCTCGAGGCTGAGCTGGCCGCGCTGGTCGCCGAGCAGCGCGCGGCCGGCAGACCCCAGACGTCCGTCACGGTGTCCGGCGCGGTGCTCTCCAACCCGACGGTGCACCGGCCGATGGTGGTGACCAGCAGCTTTGGGATGCGTCTGCAGCCGGTGCTGCAGATCTACAGGATGCACTCAGGGATAGACCTGCGCTCCTACTGCGGCCAGCCCGTCTACGCCGCCCGTGCCGGCACCGTGCGCTGGGCGACGTTCCGCTCCGGCTATGGCAACCAGGTGATGGTCGACCATGGCTGGATCAACGGCTCGTCGCTCATGACGAGCTACGCCCACCTCACTCGCGCCGTCGTGGGACCTGGACAGCAGGTCACCACCGGCCAGCTGATCGGCTACGCCGGGGCCACCGGAGGCGTCTCGACCGCCTGCCACCTGCACCTGGAGGTTCACGTCGACGGCATCGCCGTGAACCCTCGCCCCTACCTCGGCCTGTGAGACGTCTGGTTATCCCGGAGACGGTCAACGCCGGGCGCGGGTAGGCTGGCTCGCCGTCGTCAGACGCCGCGAGAAGGTCAGCGGTGAGAGGACCTGGCGGAGAGAGGGCCAGCCGAGACAGCAAGGCTGCCCGAGAGAGGACGAGGAGGAGCCGTGGCGAAGCAGACCGGGCGCGTCCTCGTCGCCCAGAACCGCAAGGCTCGGCACGACTACACCATCGAGGACGTGCTCGAGGCCGGCATCGTGCTCATGGGCACCGAGGTCAAGGCGTTGCGCGCCGGGCGGGCCAGCCTCGCCGACTCCTGGTGCGAGATCACCGACGGCGAGGCGTGGCTGCACGGGGTGCACATCCCCGAGTACGCCCAGGGCACCTGGACCAACCATGCGCCGCGACGTAAGCGCAAGCTGTTGCTGCACCGGGCGGAGATCGACCGGCTGGGCATGAGGATCGGTGACAAGGGCCAGACGATCGTGCCGCTCGCGCTGTACTTCCTCGACGGCCGGGCCAAGGTCGAGATCGCCCTGGCCCGGGGCAAGCGAGACTGGGACAAGCGCCAGGCCCTGCGTGAGCGTCAGGACAACCTCGAGGCGCAGCGGGCCATGAGGGAGCGGCGCGACCGCTGACCCGCGGGTGCGGTCTCTCAGTGGCGTCGGTTCAGGGCCCACCGGGCACCGAGCACGGCAGCCGCGCACCAGACCGCCAGCACCACCCACGACCGGCCGGGCATGTCGAAGTCGTTCGAGGCGAGCCCTGAACGTATCGCCTGCGCCATCGGTTCCAGCGGCAGCCAGGTGTGCATCTGCTGCGCCCAGTCCGGCATCCGCTCCGCGGGGAAGCTGATCGGGGTGAACAGCAGCACGACGAACACCAGCACCTGGGACATGAGCATGGCGAGCGGTGGCGACATCATGGTGGCCAGGGCATAGCCGACAGCCGCGGCGGTCAGCGCCACCAGCAGCGCTGCGGGGACCACCCACCACGTCGGGGCGAGGTCGACGTCGAAGCGCCACGCCCCGACGATCACACCGGTCACCATCCCGGGCATGGCCACGAGCGTCCACACGGCGAGGTCGGCCAGCAGGAAGAGCGTCCGGGGCACGGGCAGCGTCCGCATCCAGTCCAGGCTGCCTTCGGTGCGGGACTGGCTGACGAACTGCGGTGTGCCGACCAGGCCGACGGTGACCAGCGTGATGACCGGTGCGCCGGTGGCCAGGTACAGACCTGCCACCGGGCCGGCGTCACCGACCAGCAGCCCGTAGCCGATGACGACCGCCACCGGGATCAGCAGCTGCAGCAGGATCAGCAGGGGAAGCTCCTGGGTGCGGCGGCGCATCTGCCACTGCACCACCAGACCCAGCTGGCGCAGGGGAGAGAGGGCAGCCGGGGGAGCGGTGACGGTCGGTGCGGCGGTGACGGCGGTGCTCATGCTGCGATCTCCTCGTTCGTGGTCTGGCTGCCGACCAGCTCGATGTAGACGTCTTCCAACGACGCCGGGGTGAGCGCGTAGCGTTCGATGCGTCCCGCGGCGAGGGTCTCGGACGCCCAGGCGACGACGGCCGCGGCCTGGTCGGCGGGCACCGCAGCCGTGGCGCGGCCCTGGCCGCGGTCGGTCACGACCAAGCCCTCAGGCCATGCCAGCCTGAGCATGGGCACCGTGTCGACGGAAGGCAGCATGTCGACCTCGAGGGTCAGGGTGCCAGAGCGGGACTGGGTCAGTGCCGCGGGGGTGTCGTCGGCGAGCACCGTGCCGTTGTCGAGCACCACCAGACGGTCGACCACCCGTTCGGCCTCGCGCACGTTGTGGGTGACCAGCAGCACCGCCGCGCCGTCGTCGGCCAGGGCCCGGATCTCGCGCCACAGCAGGCGCCGACGCACCGGGTCGACGTCGTTGGTCGGCTCGTCGAGCACGACGAGCCGACCCGGCACCACGGCGGCCATGGCGAAGGCGGTGAGGCGTGCCACACCTCCGGAGACCTTCTCGGACTGGGTGTTTGCCCACTCGCCGAGCTCCAGGGCGTCGATGAGGTGCGACGTGCGGGTGCGCACCTGCGCGGTGTCGCCGCCGCGGATGCGACCGACCAGCTCGATGGCGGTGCGCGGGGTCAGCCCGGTGATCGGCACGTTGGCCTGGGCCTGGACGCTGGTCAGCCGCCGGGCCTGCTCAGGGTGGGCGACCGCGTCGACTCCGTCGAGGACGATCTGACCGGCGTCGGGGCGCAGCAGCCCGACCACCTGGTTGACCAGGGTGGACTTGCCCGCACCGTTGTGCCCGAGCAGCCCGAGCACCTGCCCGGCAGCGACAGTCAGGTCTATCCCGGCGTTGGCATGCACCACGCGGCGGCGCCGGCCGAACTTCTTGTGCAGGTCGCGTATCCGCAAGACGTCGTCCATGTCGCTCTCCCGTCGGATGCCAGTCGGTATGGACCGTACGGTATGACACATACCGATCGGTATGCAAGTAGTCGTTCCAGTCGGAATGTACGCTGGTCACGTGGCGTCGCAGAAGCGTGATCGGGAAGACCTGGGCTCGGCAGCCCAGGCCCTGGCCGCTGCCGTCTCGGCACTCACACGAGCCGTCGGTCAAGGTGTGGCCGAGGTCAAGGACGAGGTCAGCAAGGAGCTCTCCGAGGCGCTGCGTGAAGCCTCCGACGAGCTCGCCGACGCCTCGGTCACCCTCGGCCTGGGCAAGAGAACCGTCACGTTCACCGGGCCGAAGAGGTCCGCGAGGTCCGGGGCCTCCGATCGTCGCCGCAGCCAGGCCGAGAAGACCCGTGCCCGGCTGATCGAAGCAGCCAGCACGGTGATCGCCGAGAAGGGGTACGAAGGTGCCAGCGTCGGTGACGTGGCCGCCGAGGCCGGGTACACCAAGGGAGCGGTATACGCGCACTTCCGCAACAAGGAAGACCTGCTGCTCGCGATCGTCGAAGACCTCACCGCTGAGGAAGGCGACCGGATCGCCGCAGACCCTGAGACTCCTCTACGACAGCTGTTCTGCGACCTGGACGACGACCCCGAGGCGCTGCGACGCACCCTGCTGACCCTGGAGATCTACACCTACGCGATCCGCCACCCGGCCGCGCAGCCCCGACTGGGCAGCGCGGTCGCCAGCACCTGGGAGCAGGCGGCGGCCCTGCTGGCCGCGGAACGCACCGGTGGTCGGCCGAGCACGGCACCGTCCCAGGAGGACCGGGACACCGCGCTCGCGGTGCTTGCCGTCCACACCTTCGCCCAGGTGTTCAGCCAGGTGGTCGGCGACGACGAGGCCCGTGACGCCGGCGCCCGCATCATCGACAGGCTCCTCCCGCCCGACGGACGCACGGCCAGCCCCTGAGGTGTCACTGACCACCGAGCGCGGCAGGCCCCCACGGGGGAAAGCCGTGTACGTGCCGGACGTGCCCTGGGTACACTAGGAGCGCCGTCCGCACGCGGGCGGCGTTGACAACTCAACATGGGGGTGATCGGTTTCGACGGTGATCGTCGAGCCAGGAGAAGCGGGCCGAGGACACGCGGTCATCTCGTCAACGCTCCGCGTAACCCATAGGTGCCGATTCCAAGCGCACCGACTTCGCCCTCGCCGCCTGAGCGAGCTCCGAAGTCCGTCAGCCCGGGCTAGCTTCCGACCCGGTCCCTGGCGTCATCTAGGGAGCCACTGCCCACAGTTCTCGTCATCGGGGCTGCGGGGACATCTAGGTGACTGAGCCCGTCCGCACCTCGTCTGCGTGAGTGCGGGGGCCGAGAAAAACAACAGCAGACTGCGCCCGGAGAAGCCCTGGTTCCACGTCATCGGACGCGGGTTCGATTCCCGCCACCTCCACGAGATCGAGGGCGACCTGTGCTTGCGTACCGCAAGCCGGGTCGCTCTCGTCATGTCTGGCGGGGCCTAGCCCCGCGCCCGCACGGGGGCGAGCCCCCGTGACCCCCTGCTCGGTCGGCGCGTCGCGCCGACCTTCGTGTCTGTGCGGGGTTTCGGCCTGGGCCTGCCCGGAGGTGACCTCTGGGACTCCTGCTCGGTCGGTTCCCGACCTTCGTGTCATCGGTTGTGGTGCCTGGGGTCTATCCCGACCTTGGCCCTGCCCGGGGCAAGTCTCCCGTGAGCTCCGCCTCGGGCGGTCTTCCCGTCTTCGTTCGGGGAGTCTTCTGTCTCGGTGGGTTCCTGGTCAGGTGGTGGTGCGCTGGGCCTGCACCGTCAGGGTCCGTCGACCCCTTCGGCCAGCGTCCGTGTACACCCATTTTTTAGCACTCTCGGCCCGAGAGTGCTAACCGTTCTCGTGGTCCGCCTCCCGCTCACCTGTCAGCCTCCGGCGGTGCAGCACTGGCTGTTCACCGAACCACCCAGGTCTTGTTCAACGAGCACGGTTACCGTCGAGGCCATGAGCACACATGCTGCTGCCGCACGACGCGACGCCGAGCGGTATCGCGTCGACCGCGAGGCCGAGGTTGACGCTCTGAGTGACGAGACCGGCGCTCTGGGTGGTCCGCCTCGGGCTGCCGGTCACATGGAGTCCCGAAGCACCTGGGTGGAGCACATCATCGATCAGGCCGTGCGACGCGGAGACTTCGACGACCTGCCGCTGGCGGGCAAACCGATCCCCGGCCTGGGTGACCCGGACTGGTGGCTCAAGGGCCTGGTGCGCCGGGAGGGCATGACCGGCGAGGGCCTGCTGCCCGAGGGCCTGCTGCTGCGCGCCGAGGACGAGCGCCTGGACGCCAGGCTCGAGGCCCTGCGCCACGAGGCCCAGGTGCGTGCGGTCTTGACCGAGTTCAACCGGCGCGTCGTCGAGGCCCGTCGCCAGCTCGCCGGTGGCCCGCCCGTCGTCACCCCCCTGCGAGACGTCGACGCAGAGGTCACCGCCTGGCGCGACCGCCGTGCCACGACATCGCGGTCGTTGGCGCAGGTGCCCTCGCAACGGCCCGGCTGGTTGGCTCGGTTGCTCGGTCGGTGACTGCCTCGAGGCTCAGCCGAAGGCGGGGAGCCTGCCCCGCTTCTCCGGGCCTTCCCGTAGCCCAGAGCGCAGCAGATCAGGCGCTCACCGCTCCCATCCATGCGTGTTGCGCATCACCACCCCACACCGCCGCAGCACGTTGAACACCGTCGACCTGCTGAACCCGACCCTCGCGCCGACTGCCTCCATCAACAGCCCGGTCTGGCAGGAGCGAGCGCCGATCGGGTGAGCGATGCCGTCGCTCCGATACACTTGCTTCAGTTGTGATCGATTGCGTCGGTTGGAGGTTGCGATGTCTGAGGTTCTCACGCGTGACGTGCGAGCGCTCCGTGCTGCCCTCGCGGACTCGTCGGACAGGGTGAGCGTCACGCTCGACCTGCCGCGTACCAGCGCCGAGAAGGTGCTCGCCCTGCTGGACGCCGAGCTGACCACCGGGGCGGTGGTGGTGCCGATCAAGGAGACCTTCACCACGACCGAGGCTGCCACCATGCTGGGGTTGTCGCGTCCGACCTTGATGAAGCTGATCGGTTCCGGCGAGCTCGCTCACGTCATGGTCGGTACCCACCACCGCATCCCTGCCCAGGCGCTCGCCGACTTCCAGCGCGCCCGCCGCTCCCGCCGGGAGCAGGCGGCAAAGGCGCTGGCGGAGTTCTCCAACGAGATCGGGCTGGTTGATTGACCGTCTTCGTCGTCGTAGCCGACGCCAACATCTTGTTCTCCCGCACTCTGCGCGACTACTTCCTGTACGCCTCCGACGAAGGCGTCATCGAGATCCGCTGGAGCCAGCCGATCCTCGACGAGATGTCGCGTAACCTGCGTGAGCAGGTCGGCCTGTCCCAAGAGGCCACCGAGCGGCTCGAAGCGCTGATGAACGACTACATCGAGTACGCCCTCACCGAGGTCGACCCCGAAGACCAGGCCGCTGTCGCAGATGTGGAGATGGACACAAAGGACCGCCACGTCCTCGCCGCAGCCCTGTCGGCTGGTGCCGACATCCTGCTGACCGACAACACCCGGCACTTCCCGCGCGAGTGGATGGCCGAGCAGGGCATCGAGCTGATCGACTCCGCCGGACTGTTGGCCCGGCTGGTCGAGCGGTTCCCCGACCAGATGCGTGCAGTGCACGAGGCAGCTGTCCGCTACTCGCCCAAACCGGAAGCCGAGGTGCTCGCCACCGTGGAAGCGATCATCGGCCCCGAGGTGACAGCGGCCTTGCGGAGCATCGTCGCCGATGGTGATAGCGGACCTGAGCCGACCGACGAACCGGTAGCTCCCGACGAGGACCCCGACGCCTGACCTGAGCCTTCTGCTGCTGGGTCGCCTGCCGGCCTCAGTCCGGGGAGTCTTCTGTCTCGGTGGGTTCCTGGTCAGGTGGTGGTGTGCAGGGACTGCTCGATGAGGGTGATGATCTCGGGGGCGTCGGGGAGGGTGCGGGGGCGGAAGCGGTGGGTCTCGCCGCCGGGCAGGACGAGGAACTTCTCGAAGTTCCAGGTCACGCGGCCTGCCTTGCCCTGGCTGTCGGGTGTCTGCTTGAGGGCGACGTACAGCGGGTGGGTGTCGCGGCCGTTGACGCGCACCCGGTCCATGACCGGGAAGGTCACCCCGTAGGTGAGAGAGCAGAACTCCAGCACCGCCGCGTTGTCGCGCAGCTCCTGGTGGAACTGGTTGCTCGGGAAGGCGATCACGGTCAGGCCCCGGTCGCCATAGGTGCGCTGGAGCCGCTCCAGCGTCTCGTACTGGGGTGCCAGCCCGCAGCGCGAGGCGACGTTGACCACGAGGATCGGCCCGTCGCGGTACGGGGCCAGGCTCGTCGTCTGTCCGTCCATCGTCTGGAACGGGATGTCGTACACGGACACGGGACCTCCATCTCGGCCAGCCTCCGTTTGACGGTCAGAGCCGGGAGGCTCATCCTGGCTGACGATGACTCATCGCTCCTGACTCTAGAAATCTTACGTCAGGTGCTCACCAGACGCGGTTCGCGTCGTCTCCCAGGAGGTTGTCGTGCCTTTGCTGCTCAACCCGTACATCTCTTTCCGAGACAACGCCCGCGAAGCGATGGAGTTCTACCGGTCGGTCTTCGGCGGCGACCTGCAGATCATGACGTACGCGGACCTCCACCTGGACCAGGACCCGAGAGACTCCGAGCACGTGCTGAACGCCCAGCTCACCACCGAGCGCGGGCTCGTCATCATGGGGGCAGACACGCCTGCCGCTCAGCCGTTCACCCCGGGCGGCGCGATCTCCGTGGCGCTCTCCGGGGACGACGCTGACGAGCTGCGTCGCTGCTGGGACGGCCTGGTCGAGGGCGGGAGCATCATGATGCCGCTCGCGAAGGCCCCCTGGGGGGACACCTTCGGCGGGTGCGTCGACCGCTTCGGCACCACCTGGTTCGTGAACATCATGGACTCCGCACGCTCCTGACCCGGAGCCGTGCCGCACCGGCCTCTGGCACCCCGAACCCTCGTCAGAAGACCGACAGCGTGGAGAGAACCGCTCTCTCGCGCAAGATAATGGCTGCCTCAGGCATGTCTGTTTTGCACACAGAGGTTTTTGAGGGCATCCTGGTCGACGTGACGATAATCGTCGCGCCGTGACATCTCGTACATCTTGAGGATAGTTAGCGCAGTCGGTGCGGATTGTGCTTCATGTCCTTTTTGTGCGAGCTGTTCCGGCGCGCTGGTCTTCAGCGTTGATGACAGGAGCAGTTGTGAGACGTTTTCTCGTAGCCGGCGCGGTGGTCTGTCTGGCCATGCTGGGAGTGGTGTCGAGCCCGACGGGGCCGGACCTGGCTCAGGCTGCGGCGGGAACACCAGGGGTCCCGAACCCGCCCGTCCCGTTCTTCGTGGGAGACTTCGAGAACGTCCCGACACCCGACGTCGCGCAGGACTTCAGGGAGTACGTCGGCAACACCAACGCGACCCCTATCACTCTTCCTGGGATGACCTACGCGATCAACGGCGAGAGCGCTGAGGGGTGGATGTGGACCCCGGCGTACGGCACGTGCAACGGATGGGTGACGAACTCCTTGGCACCCGCGCCTCCGGCGAGCCCTGTCGACCCTCTGGCGCCTGTGCCTCCTTCGGGTGCGAACGGGCCGCCCGCGGTCGCCGGGACGCCGCCGGGGACGCTCCCCATCCCGTCCTCGCTCGGAGACCCAGGCTGTTCCACCGCCCCCAACGTGTGGGCCACGATCCAGGCGATGGCCACCGCGCTGGGTGAGGCTCAGGGGATGAGCCCCGCCGAGGCGGTCAACAACCACGCCCTCACGGCCTACACCAACTCCAACCACGCGATGACCACCGGCTACGCCGGCATCATCATGAAGACAGACTTCGGGATACCGGCCACAGGCGGCCACTACTACGCCGTCTCCGCGTGGTTCGGCGAGGCGAACTGCGCGGTCCAGCCGGGTGGTGACGCGAGCCTGACGTTCTCCCTGATCGAGAACGGGACGCCCGTCGCCCTGCAGTCGGGGCTCATGCCGTGCGTCAGCACCGTCCCACCTCCTCCCACGCTCACCGTCGGCACCACCGACGTCTGGATCACCCACCTGACGTCCGACTCGTGGCAGCTCCCGACCGGTGCGGTCACAGACCTGGGTTTCCAGCTCTACAACGCCCAGGACTCTGGCATCGGCAACGACCTGGTGCTCGACCTGGTGGAGATCGTGGACACGACGCCCCAGCTGTACAAGGACTTTTCCCCGGCGACGATCGCCGTGGGCGAGACCACCACCCTGACCTACACGATCACCAACTCCACCGGGCTGCACCTCAAGGAGGCCTGGAACTTCACCGACCAGCTGCCGTCAGGCCTGACGCCGGTGGGGTCGCCCACCACCGGGGCGGGCTCGGCCGCATGCGTGAACTTCAGCGGGAGCGCGAGCGGCGGTGCGGTGGTGGCCTCTGGTGACCTGGCTGAGGGGCAGGTGTTCTGCACGGTGAGCCAGCAGGTGACCGTCGCGACCGGTGGCGACTACGTCAACGGGGCGGCCAACTTCCCCGACGGCACCGCGTCAGGCCTGCCGCTGTGCGCCGGTGGCCCTGGTGTCGGCCTGTGCGGGCTGTGGGCCCCGGACGACGCGACGCTGAGAGTGGTCCCTGCGCTGGTCGACGACGAGAGCTGGACGCCGTACCAGACCCCGGTGACGGTACCGGTGCTCGCCAACGACCAGGGCGTGCCGCCCGGTTCTGTGGTGACGGGCATCACGCCTGACGTCCCGTCGCAGGGCACGTGGGTGGTGAACCCGGACGGGACGGTGACGTTCACCCCGGCTCCCGGGTTCGTCGGGATCGCCACGGCGACGTACACGGTGACCTACCCCAACGGCACGACCGGCACGGCCCAGGTGCGGATCAGGGTGCTCCCGCCCGGCATCGCCTCGCCGGAAGAGCTGGCGGAGAGCGGGGCCGACCTGGGGGCGCCAGCGGTCGTCGCCGCGATCCTCCTGCTGGTCGGTTCTGGCCTGGTGGTGCTGACCAAGGTTCGAGGTCGCCGCAGCGCCTGAGAGGACGCCTCGGCGCTCGTCGAGCGCCGAGGCGTGGTCAGGCGGTGCGGGTGAGGGGCTCCGTCAGCCACGTCATCCAGGCGTCGAGGCCCTCGCCGGTGCGCGCCGAGAGCTCGATCACGGTGGCGTCGGGGTTGACGGCCGCGAGGTTGCGCCGGAACAGGTCGAGGTCGACGTCGAGGTAGGGCGCCAGGTCCATCTTGTTGACGACCACCGCGCCCACCGAGCGGAACATCACCGGGTACTTCAGCGGCTTGTCCTCACCCTCGGTGATGGCGAACACCATCGCCTTGCGGTGCTCGCCCACCTCGAACTCCGCCGGGCACACCAGGTTGCCGACGTTCTCGATCAGCAGCAGGTCCAGCGACGCCAGGTCCAGGCCGCGCAGGGCTCTGGCGACCATCGGGGCGTCCAGGTGGCACTCGCCGCCGAACCCGTCGCCGGTGTTGAGCAGAGAGATCTGCGCGCCCAGGCCGCTGAGGCGCTCGGCGTCGATCGGGGTCTCGATGTCGCCCTCGACCACACCGACCCTGACCTTGCCCTGGAGCTCGGCCAGGGTGCGGGCGAGCAGCGTGGTCTTGCCCGCACCGGGAGAGCTCATGAGGTTCACCGCGTGGACCCCGGCGGCGTCCAGCGCCGTCCGGTTGGCGGCGGCCAGCCGGTCGTTCTCGGCGTAGATGTCCTCGAGGATCTCGATGCGCTCGCGGCCGGTCTCATATCGAGAGTGGTCGCCGATCAGCTCGGCTCTCGCCTCGTCGGGCCCGTGGGCCTCGTGGTGGGCGTGGCGGTGGTCCTGCTCGTCGTGGTCGTGGGAGTGGACCGTGCCGTCGTCATGGCGGTGAAAGCGACCCATCGGGCGTCCTTTCGTTCGTCAGCCCCGCAGGGGCCGGTGAGGCCGGGGTGTCAGGGACGTCCTGGACGTCCACGGCGGTGAGCACGAACTCCTCGCCGCTGGTCAGGTGCGTGCGGCCAGAGGCGCACGCGGGGCAGTCGAAACCGAGCTGGCGGCCGAGACGGGCGGAGGTCCCGCAGTCGTCGCAGACCAGCACCGCCGGTACCCGGTGCATCTCGAGGCGGGAGTCGGCCAGCGGGGTGTCGCGCACCACGAAGGTCCAGGCGTGCTCCAGCGCCTCGGGCACCACCTGGCGCAGATCGCCGACGGTGACGTAGACGGTCTCGACCGTGCGCCCACGGGTGGCCCGGGTCACCGCGGCAGCGAGCTGACGGCACAGGGACACCTCGTGCATCCGGCCATCCTAGGCGTGCGCCCAGGTGCTCCGAGGCCGTCGACGGGTGGACGTCAGCCGGACGGCCGCCGCCGAGCGCGGAGGACGGCCAGAAATTTACGCAACGCTTGACTTTCCTTTTTCGATCCATGGTAGAACCATGAGACCAGGGGGCGAGGAGGCTGACCTCGTGGTGACCTAGCGGTCGACGTGTGACCAAGGCATCAGGTGATCTGGGGCCGTAACGACTGAACGTCCCACGTCTCCTCGATATAGTCCTGACCAGTCCGGGCCGACGTGCGGTGCGATGGTGCGCTCATCTCGATCCGGGCGAACGTCTGCACGAGAGAGAGCCAAGGGAGGATCTCTTCGCATGTCGTACGAGATGACCGGCTGGCAAGAGCCGACGCTGGGCGAGAACCTCGCCAGGGCCGGGGTCAAGCGCCGAGACTTCATGAAGTTCTGTGGCGGCCTGGCTGGTGTGTTCGCCGCCAGCGCCGCGGCCGGCGGGGGTGCGGCCCACGCCGCACCGGTCACCGCCGAGCTCATCGCCGAGACCCTGGAGAAGGTCACCAAGCCCTGGGTGGTGTGGCTGCAGCTCCAGGAGTGCACCGGGTGCGTGGAGTCGGCGCTGCGCTCGGGCGGCACGTCCGTCGAGGAGATCGTGCTCAGCCTGCTCTCGGTCGACTACCACCACCTGCTCATGGCCGGTGCCGGCCATGCGGCGGAAGACGCCTTGGACAGGCTGAACGCCGAGCCGCACATCCTGGTCGTCAACGGGTCGGTGCCGCTCAAGGACGGTGGCGTCTACTGCACCAGCGGTGGGAAGACCGCCGAGCAGATGCTTCGTGAGGCCGCCGAGAACGCCACGGCCATCCTGGCCGTCGGTGCCTGCGCGGTGTGGGGCTCGGTGCAGGCGTCGAAGCCGAACCCGACCGGTGCCGTCGGCGTCGACGAGATCATCAAGGACAAGCCCGTCATCAACGTCGCGGGCTGCCCGCCGATCGGCGAGGTCATCACCGCGACGATCTCCTACCTGCTCACCCACCAGCGCGGCGACGGCTCGTTCGTGCTGCCCAAGACCGACAACCAGGGCCGTCCGCTGTTCGCCTACGACCAGCGCATCCACGACTCCTGCCCGCGTCGGGCGCACTTCGACGCCGGTCAGTTCGTGCGCACCTTCGACGACGAGGCCGCACGCAAGGGCTGGTGCCTGTACGACGTCGGCTGCAAGGGCCCGAGCACCTTCGCGGCCTGCCCGATCATCCAGTGGAACCTGCGCACCAGCTGGCCGGTCGAGGCCGGGCACCCGTGCATCGGCTGCACGGAGAAGAACTTCTTCGACCAGTTCACGCCCTTCTACTCCAAGCTGCCGAACGTCGAGGGTTTCGGCATCGAGTCGACCGCGGAGCGGATCGGCTGGGGCCTCGTCGGCGCCACGGCGGCCGGGGTCGGCATCCACGCGGCCGCCACGGGCATCCGACGGGCCGCGTCCCGGAAGGCCGCCGAAGAGACGCCGCTGGAAGCCTTCGGCGACTCCCGGGTGTGGCTGCCCACACCGACCACCCGGCCACCAGACGGCCCGCCCGCCGCGACGAACGACTCCTCCGGAAAGGCTGAGTGACCCATGCCCACGCGTGTCGCCATCGACCCCATCACACGTATCGAAGGCCATCTGCGGATCGAGCTGGAGACCGACGCCCAGAAGATCACCAAGGCGTGGAGCGAGTCCACGCAGTTCCGCGGTATCGAGACCATCGTCAAGGGCCGGGACCCTCGTGACGCCTGGGCGTTCACCCAGCGCATCTGCGGGGTGTGCACCGGGACGCACGCCGTCGCCTCGATCGTCGCGGTCGAGAACGCCATCGGCTCCCAGCCGCCCGAGCAGGCCCGGCTGATCCGGGACATGGTGCTGGCCTCTCAGGGGGTCCAGGACCACACCATCCACTTCTACCACCTGCACGCGATGGACTGGGTGAACGTGGCCTCGGCCGCGCAGGCCGACCCGGAGGCCGCGGCCGAGTTCGCCAGGTCCATCGGCTCGACCTGGAAGGGCAACACCGTCGAGCGGTTCGCCCAGGTGCGCGACACCGTGCAGGGCATCCTCGACTCCGGCCAGCTGACCATCTTCGCCAGCGGCTACTGGGACCACCCCGACTACCGGCTGCCTCCTGAGGCGAACCTGATGGCGGTGTCCCACTACCTCGACGCGCTGGAGTTCCAGCGGTCGATGATCCGCATCAACACGGTGTTCGGCGGCAAGAACCCGCACCCGAACTTCCTCGTGGGCGGCATGGCCTGCACGATCGACCAGGACAGGTCCGAGTCGATCAACCAGGTGCACATCGACCAGATCAAGGTCTGGATCGACGAGACCGTCGAGTTCGTGAAGACCTGCTACCTGCCCGACGCCCTGGCGATCATGAGCGTCTACCCCGACTACTTCGACATCGGCGCGGCGCAGCCCAACTTCATCGCCGTGGGCAGGAACGGTGCCACCTACGCCGGTGACCCGGCCGACTCGCGGATCACCTCGCCCTACACCGACATCAAGCCTGGTGTGCTGCTGGACGGCGACCTGACCACGGTGCACCCCTTCGACCCCGCGAAGATCGCCGAGTACATCACCTCCGCCTGGTACACCTACGAGGCCGGCGACGACGTGGCTCTCACCCCGGACGAGGGCGAGACCACGGTGAAGTACACCGGCCCCACCCCCAGCCCGGACATGTGGCTCGGAGACTCGGACAAGTACACCTGGTCCAAGGCGCCGCGCTACGACGGGCGGGCCGTGCAGGTCGGGCCGCTGGCCCGCATCCTGCTGGCTTACGCTCAGGGCGACGCACGCACCCGCGAGCTGGTCGACTCCGCCGCGGGGACTCTCGGCATCACGCTCGACCAGCTCAACTCCACCGGGGGTCGCACGCTGGCCCGGGCGGTCGAGGCGGTGACGACGGCGGAGGTCCTCGCCGAGAAGACCTTCCCGGCCTTCGTCGCGAACATCCAGAAGGGCGACATCAGCGTCTTCGACGCCACCAAGTGGGAACCGTCGTCGTGGGACAAGAAGACGTCGGGGTACTCACTCCTCGAGGTCGCCCGTGGCAACCTGAGCCACTGGGTCTCCATCGAGAACGGCAAGGTGGCTCGCTACCAGGCCGTCGTGCCGACCACCTGGCTGGCTGGCGGGCGCGACGCCGAGGGGAACCAGGGTCCCTACGAGGAGTCGCTGGCCGGCAACGGTCAGCACCCCCTGGTCGACCCTGACCAGCCTCTGGAGCCGCTGCGCACCATCCACTCCTTCGACCCGTGCATGGCCTGCGCGGTGCACGTGCTCGACCCGGAGGGGCGTCAGCTGCAGGTCGTGACGTCATGACCACCAGCGAGGTCCCTCCGAAGGCCAAGAAGGAGTCCGAAGAGCTCCCGTGGCTCAAGGTCGGTGAGGTCATCAGCGTCGGCGGCTTGAGCCACGGACGGCTGATGGCGCTCGCGACCGCGGACCGCATCGGCTCGGACGACCCGGTGCACGCCGCGCTCGACCGTTCGCTGCGCATCAACCACCCGGACATCGACAGCGTCCAGGTCTCCGCGCTCGACGTCGACCCGGCGAGCTCGGAGCGGCGCTACGCCCTGGTGCGGGTCCGTGACCTGGAGACCTCCGAGGGCGAGACCCGTGACGTCGTGGTGATGCGCGGGGAGCTGGAGGCGGTGATCGGGGCCTCGAAGGGGAAGCACAGCGTCCAGACCAAGTCGCTCATGCGCCGCAACGCCGCGCGCATCGAGTCTCGTGGCGGGCGTCCGCTGGGTGTCGCCGCAGCCGCTGTCGCCGACGACGGCACGGTCGGTGACTTCATCTTGCAGGGCGTCATCGGGGTGCACAAGGTCGACACCCACCGCGAGCGGGTCGTCGGCGTGGACGCCTCGTGGAACCGGGTCTACATGTGGTCGGCCTCGTTGCGGATCCAGCACTGGCTCAACGTGGCCCTGATCCTCGTGCTGAGCCTCACCGGCTACTACATCATGGACCCGTTCTTCGGCCCGACCGGTGACTCCGGCGGAGACACCGGCTACCTGATGGGCTGGGTGCGGGTGATCCACTTCACCGCCGCCTTCGCCTGGCTGCTGGTCGGGATCACCCGGCTCGTGGTGCTGTTCACCTCCCGTGACCGGTACCTGCGGTGGCGCGTCCTGTGGCCGCTGAAGTCGAGGAAGGACTTCCGCAACCTCGGGCTCGTCCTCCAGCACTACGCGCTCATCAAGAAGGAGGCCCCGCTGTTCCTGGCGCACAACCCGCTGCAGCAGCTGGCCTACACCTTCATCTACATCATGGGTGGTCTGCAGATGGCCACCGGGTTCGCGCTGTACGGCCTCTACCGGCCTGACTCCCCGTTCTGGCAGGTCGTCTCGATGCCGGTGGAGTGGTTCGGCGCCGGTCCGCTCCGGCTCGTCCACGCCGTGGTGATGTTCATGCTCTGGGCCTTCGTGATCGCCCACGTCTACATGGCGGTGCGGGCCGACTCGTTGGAGCGCCACGGCGGGGTCTCCTCGATCATCAACGGCGGTGTCTGGCTGCGCCGGGGCTCCAAGCCGGTCGACGCCCCCGAGATCGAATGAGCGAGACTCTCGAGTCACCCGCACCGATCACGGTGCTGGGTGTCGGCAACCCGATCATGGGCGACGACGCTGTCGGGCTTCTGCTGCTGGAACGGTTGCGCCAGCAGCAGCCCGACCCGCGCGTGGAGTACGTCGACGGCGGCACCGGGGGCATGGAGCTGGTGCCGGTGGTCCAGGACGCGGCACGGCTGCTGATCCTGGACGCCGTGGCGGGCGACGAGCCCGGCACCGTGCACCAGTTCTCAGGAGACCAGCTTCCCCGGATGCTGTCCTCGAAGCTCTCGCCGCACCAGGTCGGCCTGCTCGACGTGTTCGCCGCCGCGCGGATGCTCGGCCGTGAGCCGGAGCAGGTCGAGGTCGTCGGGGTGGTGCCAGAGTCGGTCGACCTGTGCCTGGGTGTGAGCGAGCCGGTGAGCGAGGCGATGGACCGGGCGGTCGGTGCCGCGCTGGACGTGATCGACAGCTGGTTGGTCGAGATCAGCGAGCAGTCGTGACCGGGACTCCGCGGTGATCGGGATCTTGCGGTGACCGGGGCTCAGTCGTGACCGGGGATGTCCAGGTCGGCGAACGTCACCGCGAGCTCTCGGCCGCGCACCAGTGCCCCCGACGGGGTGCCGCAGGCCGGGCAGGTCAGGGTGTAGTACTCGTCCACCGGCTGTTCTGCCGCGCAGGTGGGGCACCACACGGCCGCTGGCACGGTCTCGATCTCCAGCCGGGCGCCGTCCACGACGGTGTGCGCGGTGGCGATCGGCCAGGCGCCCTCCAGCGCCTCGGGCAGGGCTCCCGACAGGGTGCCGACCTGGAGCCCGACCGCCTGCACACCGGTCGCGCCGGCCTCGCCGGCAGCCTTCTCGACAGCGGTCACCACCGACCGCAGCAGTCCCAGCTCGTGCACCCGTCCATGGTGACATGCCCGCACCCGCCCGCGGGGGGGCATCGATGAGCCAGCGATGGGTGCTCGACGAGATCGTCGACGCCTACGGGGCCACCGTGGTGGTCGAGCGCGACGAGCGGGGTCGCCCGCAGGCCGCCCGGTTCGACCTGGCGGGCCTGCCCCGGGTCGACGCCCTGCTGGCCGGCAAGCCTGTCGCCAGCGTGCCCACGCTGGTGGAGCGGCTGTGCGGCATCTGCCCGGAGGCTCATCATCTGGCCGGGGTCCGCGCGCTGGAGATGCTGGTCGGTGCTGAGGCCCTGACGCCGACGGCCGTCGCCGTGCGGGCGCTGCTGCACCACGGCTCGGCGCTGGAGACGCACGCCGCCCGGATGGTCGCGGCCGACCCCGAGGGCGCGGCCGCGCTGCGCGACCTGGGGCAGGCCGCCATGGCCGCCGCTGGGTCGCCGGGGCACTTCCCGGTGACCGCCGTGGTGGGCGGGGTCCGGGCTCCGGTCGTACCCGAGGCCCGTGACGCGCTGGCGGCGCGGCTCGATGCCGTCCGCGCCGCCGCTGCCCGGATCGCCCGCCACGAGCTCGCCCAGGGTGGACGCCTGGAGCCGTACACCGGCGCCGACGTCGCCCTGGTCGACGCGGACGGCCGCCCTGACCTGCTCGGGGAACGTCTGCGGGTGGTCGCGGCCGATGGGTCGGTGCTGGAGGCGGCCGCCCCGGCGTCGGCGTGGGACCGCCTCGTCGCGGAATCCGTCCCCGGCGCCACCGCACCGCGCCCCTACCTGGTCGCGCTGGGGCAAGAGGCCGGGGGATACCGGGTCGGCCCGGTGCCCCAGCTGCGGGTCGGCACCCTGACCACGCCGCTGGCCGCGCGGCTGCAGGCCGACTGGGCAGACGTCGGCGGTGGAGCCCGGGCCGCGCGCGCCATCGTCGCGCTGCACTCGGTCGAGGCGATCGGGCAGCTGCTGACCACCGACGCGCTGGTGGACGGCCCGCCCGCCGTCGCTGTCGGCGGGTTCGACCAGGCGGCGGTCGGCGTCGGCTGGGCCGACGGGCCGCGCGGGCTGCTCGTGCACCGTTATGCCACCGACGGGGACGGGACGTTGATGTCGGCGACGATCCTCACCCCGACGGCGCAGAACGAGCGCTGGTTGGCCGACCTGCTGCTGTCGGCCGTCGGCGCTCAAGAATCTGGCACGAGGGAGCCTCGCACGGGAGAGCCCAGCATGGAGGCGGCCATCCGGGAGGCCGACCCGTGCCTGCCGTGCACCTCGGCACCCGTCGGAGGGATGGGGCTGCGGGTCGAGTCCGTAGCGGCCGAGCCCGTGGCAGCATCGGCCCCAGAGTCGCAGCACCATGGAGCAGCGCGGCTACAGACGGGGCAACCACAGACGGGGCAGCCTCGAGCGGGGCAGCCGCAAGAACGGAGCCGTTGAGAATGTGCGTGTCGATCCCGGCCCGGATCGTCCAGATCACCCCCGGTGCCATGCCCATGGCCCGTGTGGACGTGGCGGGACGAGCCGAGGAGTGCTGTGTGGCCTACGTCCCGGAGGTCGAGGTCGGTGACTACGTGCTGATCTCGAACGGCTTCGCCTTCGACCGGCTCGACCCGCGAGCGGCGGCCGCGTCGCTGGTCGCGTTCGCCGAGCTGGGCGTGATCGACCTGGGTGCGGTCGATCCGGCTCTGCTCGACCCGGACCCGACCGCTCCGCACGTGAGCGAGCTGGGCGGGATCGAGATCGACGGGCTGGGGCGCACCATGGTCGATCCGTCCGTGGTCGAACCGGCCGCAGACGATCCTGCTGTGAGAGAGCAGAGCGCGATCGCTCGACCTGGGGCGTGACCGTGCGCCGCAGGCTGCTGGTCACCGGCGTCGTCCAAGGCGTAGGTTTCCGCCCGCACGTCTACCGGCTGGCTGCCGAGCTGGGTGTCGTCGGCTCGGTGCGCAACACCGCCGCCGGTGTCGTCGTCGAGGCCCAGGCCTCTGAGGCGGTGCTGGGCGAGCTGGCTCGCAGGATCGCCGACGACGCCCCACCGCTCGCGGACGTGCGTACCGTGACGTCTGAGGACCTGCCCGAGGAGCGGGGGCTCACCGGGTTCGAGATCGTGGAGTCGCAGGCGCAGGACGGCCCGCGCGCGACCGTGCCCCCGGACTGTGCCACGTGCGACGACTGCCTGACCGAGCTCTTCGACCCCTCCGACCGGCGCTACCGCCACCCGTTCATCACCTGCACGAGCTGCGGCCCGCGGTTCACCATCATCACCAGCGTTCCCTACGACCGGCCGGGCACGTCCATGGCAGGGTTCGGGATGTGCCCGGACTGCGCCCGGGAGTACCGAGACCCTGCCGACCGGCGGTTTCATGCCCAGCCGGTGGCCTGCCTCGCCTGCGGCCCGCACCTGTGGGCCATGGACGGTGTCACTCGCACGGAGGGCGACGAGGCCGCGCTCGCGCGTGCTCAGCGGGTGCTCGCTGACGGCGGCACCGTGGCGGTCAAGGGTCTGGGCGGGTATCACCTGGCTTGCCGGGCGGACGACCAGGCGGTGGTCGCCCGGCTGCGTGCCCGCAAGCACCGTCCCGACAAGCCGTTCGCCCTCATGGCCGCGACCCTGGCCGCAGCGGGCCGGCTGATCGAGCTCGACGACGCGACGACGCGCCTGCTCACCGACCCGGCACGCCCCATCGTGCTGGCCCGGCGCCGCACCGACACCGACACCGACCAGGCTGGGACAGACGTAGCCGACGCTGTGGCACCGGGATCGCCCGAGCTCGGCGTCATGCTCGCCTACACCCCTCTCCATCACCTCCTGATGGCCCCCGGGCCGGAGGGCCTCCCGGTCAGCGACGTGCTGGTGATGACGAGCGCCAACCTCTCCGACGAGCCCCTGTGCTATCGCGACGACCAGGTGGACTTGCTCTTGGGCCTGGCCGACCTGGTGCTCGGTCACGACCGCCCGATCGTGACCCCGTGCGACGACTCGGTGTTCCGGGTGGTCGACGGTGAGCCGTACCCGGTGCGCCGCTCGCGCGGGCACGCGCCGCTGCCGGTGCTGCTGGACGAGGCGATGCCCGCCACGTTCGCCGTGGGGGCGGAGCTGAAGAACACCGTCTGCGTGCTCGACGGCCGCGAGGCGGTGTGCTCCCAGCATCTGGGCGACATGGCTGGCTGGGAGTCCCAGCAGGTGCTGGCCGCGACGTCGGCCCACGTCATGGCCTTGTACGAGGTGACTCCGACCCGGTGGGCCGCCGACGCGCACCCGGCCTACCAGACCAGGGCCTGGGCACAGCGCTTCGCCGAGGTGCCCCTGGTCGAGGTGCAGCACCACCGTGCGCACGCGGCGTCGTTGCTGGCGGAGAACCACCTGCTCGGCACGCAGTGCTTGGTGGCCTGCTTCGACGGCACGGGGTACGGCGACGACGGTGCGGCCTGGGGCGGGGAGTGGCTGCTCGCGGCGCCCGACGTGACCACGCGCGGGCAGGCGGCGATCACCCGGGTCGCGTCCTTGGCGCCCGTCGGCATGGTGGGCGGCGACCGGGCGGTGCGCGAGCCGTGGCGCATGGCGCTGTCTCACCTGCACCGGGCGGGTGTGCCTTGGGACGACGACCTGCCCCCGGTCGCGCACGTGACCCCGCAGCTGCTCCGAGCCATGGACCGGGCGGTGGGGGGGTCGAGCGCCACGACACCGACCACGTCGATGGGTCGGCTGTTCGACGCGGTCGC
The DNA here is from genome assembly GCA_009785115.1 of Micrococcales bacterium. Lineage (GTDB taxonomy): Bacteria > Actinomycetota > Actinomycetes > Actinomycetales > Cellulomonadaceae > Cellulomonas. The sequence goes on along the minus strand of WQWY01000008.1, from coordinate 6,059 downwards.
CGCGCTGCTCGGGGTGCGGCAGGAGATCACCTACGAGGCGCAGGCCGCGATCGATCTGGAGACGCTGGCCGCGAGCGCGGCTCACGGCGACCCGCTGGGCTGGACGGGTGACGAGACGGTCGCCGCCGCTGGTGGTTGGGGCCCGGTGCCGGCCGGTGACCAGCGCTCCTGGCTGCTCGACCCGGCGCCGGTGATCCGGGCGCTGGTCGAGGGCCTGCGGGCTGGCCGAGACTCTTCGGCGCTCGCGCTAGGGTTCCATGTCTGGGTGGCTCGTGCTGTGGCCGCCGTGGCGCGAGACGCGGGCGTCGACCACGTCGGGCTGACCGGTGGTGTGTTCGCCAACGTGCTGCTGCTGCGTGCGACCACCGCGGTGCTGCGGGACGCGGGCCTCACCGTGGTGCGCCACCGGCTCGTGCCGTGCAACGACGGCGGGCTCAGCCTCGGACAGGCTGTGCTGGCGGCGGCTGAAGGATAGGGAGTGATCGACATGTGCCTGGGCATCCCCGGCAAGGTGGTGCGGATCTGGGACGACCGCGGCACCCCCATGGCTGACATCGACTTCGGCGGGGCCGAGAAGGACGTCTGCCTGGCGTACCTGCCGGACCTCCAGGTCGGCGACTACACGATCGTGCATGCCGGGTTCGCGCTGACCCGTCTGGACGAGGAGTCGGCGGTGGCGTCGCTCGAGGCGTTCCGCGAGCTCGGGATGCTCGAGGCCGAGCTCGGCATCACCTTCCCGTCGAGCGACGGAGCGCAGCCGACCGGAGAACCGCAGCCAGGCACAGGAGCGCAGCCAGGCGGGGGAGCACCGCGTGACGAGGGGGCGCAGACGGCGTGAAGTACCTCGACGAGTTCAAGGACCCGGTGGTCGCGCGCCGGATGATCGACGACATCGTGGCGTCGGCCACCCGGCGCTGGACGCTCATGGAGGTGTGCGGCGGGCAGACCCACTCGATCATCCGCAACGGCCTGGACACGCTGCTGGCCGACGCGGTCGAGTTCATCCACGGCCCGGGCTGCCCGGTGTGCGTCACCCCGTTGGAGATGATCGACCGCTCTTTGGAGATCGCCTCGCGCCCGGGTGTCATCTTCTGTTCCTTCGGTGACATGCTGCGGGTGCCGGGCACCGACCGGGACCTGTTCTCGGTCAAGGCCGCGGGTGGTGACGTGCGGGTGGTGTACTCGCCGCTGGACGCGGTGAACATCGCCAGCGACCACCCGGAGAAGCAGGTGGTGTTCTTCGGTGTCGGGTTCGAGACCACCGCGCCGGCCAACGCCATGGCTGTGGTGACCGCCCGGCAGCGGGGTCTGACGAACTTCTCGATGCTGGTCTCCCACGTGCGGGTGCCCCCGGCGATCACCGCGATCATGAGCTCGCCCACCACCCGTGTGCAGGGGTTCCTCGCGGCGGGGCACGTCTGCACCGTCATGGGTACCTCCGAGTACGAGCCGCTGGTGGAGCAGTACCGGGTGCCCATCGTGGTCACCGGGTTCGAGCCGCTGGACCTGCTCGAGGGCGTCCGGCAGACCGTGGCCCTGCTCGAGGCCAGAACCCCGGCCCTGAGCAACGCCTACCCGCGCGCCGTGGCCCCGGAGGGCAACCCGGTGGCCAAGAAGGTGCTGGCCGACGTGTTCGAGGTGTGCGACCGCCAGTGGCGCGGCATCGGTGAGATCCCCGCGTCGGGCTGGCAGCTGGCGCCCGCGTGGCGCGAGTACGACGCCTCGCTGCGGTTCGACGTGGAGGGCATCCGCACCGTCGAGCCGGAGGCGTGCCACTCTGGCGAGGTGCTCCAAGGCCTCATCAAGCCGAACCAGTGCCCGTCCTTCGGCACCGCGTGCACCCCGCGCACCCCGCTCGGGGCCACCATGGTCTCGGCCGAGGGCGCCTGCGCCGCGTACTACGAGTTCCGACGTCTCCAGGTCCCGACGAAGGTGAGCTGATGTCTGAGCCAGACCTGCCGGTCGCCCCCGTCCTGCCGAACGTTCCCGTCTTGCCGACCGTCGACGTCGATACCGCTTCCGTCGACATCGAGAGCTGGACCTGCCCCGTGCCGCTGCGGCACCAAGATCGGATCGTGCTCGGCCACGGTGGTGGGGGAGTGCTGTCCGGTGAGCTCATCGAGCACCTGTTCCTGCCCGCGTTGGGGGATGCCACCAACGCCGAGATGCGTGATGCGGCCGTGCTGGACGCCCCTGCCGGTGGTCGGCTGGCGTTCACCACGGACTCCTACGTGGTCTCCCCGCTGTTCTTCCCCGGCGGGTCCATCGGTGATCTCGCCGTCAACGGCACGATCAACGACCTGGCGACGAGCGGCGCCCAGCCGCTCGCCCTCTCGGCTGGCTTCATCCTCGAGGAGGGCCTGGAGACGTCGGTGCTGGGCCGGGTGGCGACCGCGATGGGCGCGGCCGCCCGGGCCGCGGGGGTGCGCATCGTCACCGGCGACACCAAGGTGGTCGACCGGGGCAAGGCCGACCAGCTGTTCGTCAACACCGCCGGCATCGGCGTGGTGCCCGACGGGGTCGACATCCGCCCGACCCGGGCTACCCCGGGTGACGTGGTGCTGGTCTCAGGGTTCGTCGGTGAGCACGGTGTGGCGATCCTGTCGCTGCGCGAGGGCATCGAGTTCGGCACGACACTGACGTCCGACACAGCCCCTCTGCACGGCCTGGTCTTGGCTCTCCTGGCCGCCGTCCCTGACGTCCACGTGCTGCGTGACCCGACTCGTGGTGGCGTCGCGGGCACCTTGTGCGAGATCGCGGAGGTCGCCGGTGTCGGTATCGAGCTCGAGGAGTCGGCCGTCCCCGTCCCCGAGGCGGTCGCCGCCGCGTGCGCCTTCCTCGGCCTGGACCCCCTGCACGTGGCCAACGAGGGCAAGATGGTCGCCATCCTCCCCGGCGTCCACGCTGACGCGGCCCTGGCGGCTCTCCAGGCGCACCCCCTCGGCACCCACGCCGCGATCATCGGCTCGGTCACCGACGAGCACCCCGGCCTGCTGGTCGCCCGCTCACCCCTCGGCGCCGGCCGCGTCGTCTCGCGCCCTCTGGGTGAACAGCTCCCCCGCATCTGCTGAGGTGCGCGGGGCTCACATCCCCGAACGGCTGAAATCAGCCTAGAACTCTGACTAGTTTATGGGCTAGGCTTCTGTCTATGAGAGCCCTGCCGATCAACGAGGCCAAGACGAACCTCTCTGCGATCGTGGAGGAGGTCGCCGCGACGCACCAGCCGGTGACGATCACCCGGCATGGGCGTCCGGTGGCGACGCTCATCGCCACCGAGGATCTGGAGACTCTGACCGAGACGTTGGCGTGGTTGGCAGACCCGGAGCACGCGGCGGAGATGGCTGAGGCGCGCGAGGCGGTCGAGACGGGCAAGGCGCTGAGCCTGGACGAGGTGCGCGCTCAGCTGGCCTCGGGCCGGTGAGCGACCGCTGGGAGGTCCGGGTCGCACCTCCCGCAGCCCGTGCGCTGTACCGGCTGCCGTCGCGCATGGCCGACGCTGTGGTGCGGTTCCTGGACGGCCCTCTGGCTGAGAACCCGCACAGGGTGACCAAACCTCTAGGTGCCGAGCTGGTCGGGATGCGCAGCGGGTACGTCGGCGTGGCCTACCGGGTGCTGATCAGCATCGACGAGGACTCTCGCACCGTGAACGTCTACCGCATCGCCCATCGGGCCGACGTCTACCGCAGCGGCTGACGGCGTGCTCCTGCCTGGGTGGTCGACGGGACCCGCGTGTCTGCGGGCTCGCCGAGCCTCAGCCGGTTCTGCGATGCTCGAAACGGGCGATCTCGACAGATCACCCACATAGACTCGCCTCGTGAGCGTCCCACCCGAAGGCCCTCGTCACGAGCCAGATCATGGCGGTCGGAACAACCCGGAGGCGTCGGGGTGGTACGGAGCCGCCCCGGAGGGCGCCTGGGGTGCGCCTGGGGCGCCTTCACCGCCTGGCACGCCCTACAGCCCTCACACGCCAGGGCCGGCACCGCAGCCCGGTGCGTACGGCCCTGGGCCGGCCGGCCCCTGGCAGAGCGCACCGCCTCCGGGGGCTCCTGGTGGCTGGGCGGGCGCCGGTCAGCAGGGGTGGTACCCGGCTTCCCAGACCCCGCCCCAGGCGCCCGCGCCGGCCTGGGCTCCACCGCCCGCCTCGCGAGGCACCAGGACGGGGGTGGCGGTGGCGGTCACGCTCGGTGCTGTGGTGCTGATCGCCGGCCTCGTCGTCCTCGGTGTCCTCCTCGCGACACGCCTCCTGAGCTCAGGGAGAGACGGAGACGGGGGTGTCGTGGCGTCCGGCACGCCGTCCACGTCGAGCGAGCCCGCCAGCCCGTCCCCGACCCCTTCTCCCGCGCAGACCGCCGGAACCTCGGCAGGGCCTGGCTCCTACTGGCGCGAGGTGATCGATCCCACCCCGGAAGAGCTGGCGGCCTACGGCCAGCTGACCAAGGGGGCGTGCGTCATGCACATGCCGCGAGGTGACCTCGCCGGCACCGTCGTGCCCACCGTCCCGTGCTCCGACCTGCACACCACCCAGGTCGCCGGGTTCGTCGACGCGATCTCGGAGATGCCGGACGACCCGATCGCGTACGAGACCGCCGTGGCCCAACGGTGCAACACCCTGAAGGTCGCCGTAGGCGTGCCCCAGGGTTCTGTGCTCTACCAGACCATCCATGCCGGCTACCCCGACCAGGAAGAGCGTGCTGCGGGGATCACCGTGGCGATCTGCTACATCACCCTCAGCACCCCGTGGACCGGGTCGGTGCTGGACGGCACGGTCGACGACGCGCTCGTCGTCGACCGCTGACCCCTGGTGCCCGCCAGGCCCAGGCCTGTTCGCCCTGCTCAAAGGGTTCGTCCAGGCGGGGGAGGTCGTCGCTGTCTCGGCGGTCACCTCTGCCCCTGTCGACATCATCGTCATCGTGCCCGACCGACCGTTGTGTGTATATCGACACACGCACTCGATGTGCTAATATCCTCACATCGAGTTGCTGTGTCGATATCCACACAGCCGGAAAGGTGGTGCAGCACACCATGGCCCGTGACGTGGACTGGGCGGCTGTTCGCTCGGTCGGCGACCTCGGGGCGTTCCTCAGCCACCTGCGGGTCCAGCACGGCTGGACTCAGGCGGACGTCGCCGCACGTCTTGGCATTCCGCGGCGCTATCTGCACGAGCTGGAGAGCGGGAAGCAGATCCTCGCCTACTCCCGGCTGTTCGGGCTGCTCGACCTCTTGGGTGCCGAGGTGATGGTCAGGGCGGTCGACACAGACGAGGAGCCTGACCCGTGGCAGGTCTGAACCTCGCGCCCGGCGCCCTTGATGCCTGGTTGTACGGAACTCACGTGGCCCGGCTGGTGCGTGTGGACGACCGTCGCATCGCTGTCGAGTGGACCGACGACGCGACTCGCCGGTGGGGTGTCGGCAGCCGTGTCGTGTCCCACCTGCTGCCGACAGGCCGGGTGCCGCACAGGTTGGCGCCGAAGGTGTTTCTTGACGGCTACCTGCCCGAAGGGTCGACTCGGGTGGATCACGCGGTCGCGGCCGGTGTCGAACCAGGCGACACCTTCGGCCTCGTCGCCGTCTACGGTCGGGACCTCGCTGGAGCGCTCGTCGTCGTCCCCGTGGGCGAACCCGCCGAACCCGCGGATCCCGGCTACCGACCGCTGACCATGGCTGACGTCGCCGACCGGCTTCGACACGCCGGGCGTCGCACCGGCCACGACTCGTACTCGTCTCTGCCGGGCGTCGTCCCCAAGATCTTGCTGCACCGCGACGGCGAGCGGTGGTTCGCGCCTCAACGCGGTGCCCCGTCCACCTGGATCGTCAAGCGCGGGCACGATGGTGACAGCCCGGCTGCTGACGTCATCGACACCGAGGTGCTGTCGCTGCGCATCGCCCGGCGTCTGGGCCTGACCAACGTGGATGCCGAGGTGATCGAGCTCGAGGATCTGGTCAAGTCCCGGGGAGTGGTGTAGCGGGTGATCCCTCGGGGTTGTTCAGGCGCTGAGGGCCAGCAGGTCGGTGCTCATCTGCGTGTCGATGGTCTGTGTGGTGGTGGGGCGGCATCGGGT
>WQWY01000007.1 GCA_009785115.1 Micrococcales bacterium | reverse complement strand
GGAGACGGCGAAGGCCACGGAGGACATCGCCAGGAGGATCGAGGCGATCCAGGCGGACACCGGTGGTGCTGTGGAGGCGATCGGAAGGATCTCGTCGATCATCGAGCAGATCAACGACTACTCGGCGACCATCGCCGCTGCGGTCGAGGAGCAGACGGTGACCACCTCGGAGATGTCCCGCAACGTGGCCGAGGCCGCGACGGGCTCGTCGCAGATCGCGGAGAACATCACCCAGGTCGCGGAGAGCACGGCCACCTCGGTCAAGGACGCGCAAGCGGTGGCCTCAGATGCCGAGCAGATCTCCGACGCCGTGGCTCAGGCCGCCAAGGACATGGCGAGCAAGTTCACCGTCTGACTCCCGGACGGTTCGGGCTTCCTGCGGCCCAGGCGCGACCACGTGCCTGGGCCGCAGCCTCATGAGACCGATCAGGAGACTCCCGCACCGATCCGGCTAGGCTGTGGCGGTGGCGAAGTCGCGGTCTGTGGTGCGGGCGAACAAGCTTCTAGTCGGCTACGGCGGCGCGCCGGTGTGCGCACCGGTGTCGTTCAACCTCCCTGAGGGCAGGGCGCTGGCCCTGGTCGGGGCGAACGGTGCGGGCAAGTCCACGGTGCTGCGCGCCGTGATCGGCCTGATCGAGCCCGCCGGCGGGTCTCTCACGGTGCTCGGGGCCGAGCCCGACGAGCGTGACGTGGAGTTCCGGGCGAAGGTCTCCAGCGTGCTGGACGACGACGCCTACTTCCCCGGCCTGACCGTCGCCGAGCACCTGTACCTGACCGCGCGCGGGCACGGGATGCTCGGTGCGCGAGAGCTGGTCGCCGAGCTGCTGGAGGAGTTCGGCCTCGCCGAGCACGCCGCCTCGCTGCCGACCGCGCTCTCGTCGGGGCAGCGTCGGCGCCTGCTGCTCGCGGCCGGGTTCGTGCGTCCCCGGTCCCTGCTGGTGCTCGACGAGCCAGAGCAACGGCTGGACCTGCGCATGCGCGCCGACCTCGCTGACAGGCTCAACGCCGAGAAAGAGGCGGGCGGCACCGTGCTGATGGCCACCCACGACGCCGTGCTGGTGCGTGCGGTGGCTGACCGGGCGGTGTACGTCGACGACAGCAGCTCCCCGCTGCTGAAGGCCGACGAGGCCGCGGCGCGGATCGAGGCGGAGCCGTCGTGAGCCACGACGAGGACGAGCGGTACGACGAGAGCCGGTGGCAGGACGAGGCTGAGTGGCACGACGAGCCCGAGGCGTCGGTCGGCCGTGACGGCTGGCCCGCGGTGGCCGAGGCCGACCTGGGCGAGGTGCCAGGGTCGTCGTCCATCCGCCGCTACACCAAGGAGGCCGCCAAGCAGCGCGCCGGGGCGAAGATCGGCACGCTGCTCTCCGACGTCTACTACGCGGGCATCATCCTGGCGATCGGCGTCTCTGTCGCGGCCGGGGTCGCCGGTTCACTGCGCTCGTCGCTGCCCGAGGTGTCCTACGCCGACGGGGTCGGGGTGAGCCTGCCCGCCCTGGTCGGGGTGCTCGTCGGGGCCCTCGTCGCGACGCTGGTCTCTCTGGCCGGGCGGCTGGGCCCGGTCGGTGCCGGTGGTGCCGAGGCCGCGTGGTGGCTGGGCCTGCCGGTGGACCGTCGCGGTCTGCTGCGCCCCGCGGCCAGGCGTCTGCCGCTGGTCGCGCTCGCCATCGGCGGGGTGGTCGTCGCGCTGCTGGACGGCGGGCTGCTGGGTGACCAGGGCGACCGGGTGGTGCGTGCCGGGATCGCCGGTGCCCTGCTGGCCGCGCTCGTCGTGCTGGGCATGGCGGCGGCGCAGACGCTGGGTTCCACCCGTCGGGCCGGTGCCCTGACCGGTGACCTGCTGCTGGTCGCCGTGCCGGTGGCCATGGGGGTGCTCGCCTGGGTCGGGGTGACACCGGAGCACCTGCCGGTGCCGTCGTGGCCCGTGCTGGGGGCCATCGCGGCGCTCGCGGTCGCTCTGGCCTGGTTCACCGACTCCAGGCTGGGTCGCATCCGGGGGGCGTCGCTGCGCGAGAGCGGCTCTGTCGCCGCCCAGGCGGTCGGTGCGATGGTCTCGATGGACTCCCGCGAGCTCGGCCGGGCGCTGTCTGACGGTGCGGCACCGGCGGCCCGGCGCTGGGTCTCCCGGCTGCGCACGGTGCGAGGCCCGGTCAGCGCGCTGGTCACCGCCGACCTGGTGCTGCTGCGCCGCTCGGTGCGCCATCTGGTGCAGGTGGTGCTCGCGATCGCCATCCCTGTGCTGGCCACCGTCGTGCCGCAGCTGTCAGGTCAGGTCCCGGTGCTGATGGCGGTGCTGATCGGCGGGTATGTCGCGGCCTCTGCCTCGGCCGAGGGGTCTCGGCGGGCGGAGATGGCCCCGATCCTGGACCGCTTGCTGCCGTTGGACCCGAAGACGGCCCGCCGGGCGCGGATGATGGTGCCGGGCATGGTCATGACCGTGTGGTCGCTGGTGGTGTTCGCCGCGATCGGACGCTGGCTCGGTGACCCCCTGGGCTGGCTCGCCCTCGCGCTGCCCGGGGTGCTCGCCTGGGCCGCCGCCGCGGTGCGTGCCGCCTACCGTCCTGCCCCGGACTGGAGCTCGACGCTGGTGTCCACGCCGTTCGGCGCGCTGCCGACCGGCGTCGGCGCGGTGCTGGCGCGCGGGCCTGACATCGTGGTGCTGGGCCTGCTGCCCACCTGGATCGCGCTGGTGCTGGGGCACGTCACGCAGGTTCTCGTGATGGCGCAGGTGCTCACCGCGCTGATCGCGGTGATGGTGGCCTCCTCGACCTCCACCAAGACGTTCACCGAACGCATGCTGGACGCCCAGAAGGAGGCCGACGAGCAGCGCAAGGCCGCGCAGGCGCAGGCTGGGCGTCGGTGACCAGGATCGTCGCCGGCACCGTCGGCGGGCGGACGCTCGCCGTCCCGCCGCAGGGCACCCGGCCCACCAGCGAACGGGTCCGTGAGGCGCTCTTCTCCCGGCTGGAGCATCTCGGGGCGGTGGCCGACGCCCAGGTGCTCGACCTGTACGCGGGCTCGGGGGCCCTAGGGCTGGAGGCGGCCAGCCGTGGCGCGACGCGGGTCGTGCTCGTCGAGTCAGACCCCGCCGCGGCCCGGGTGTGCCGGGCCAACGTCCGCTCTCTCGGCCTGTCCGGCACGGTCGAGGTCGCGCCGGTCAAGGCCGAGCGCTATCTCGCCCACGCCGTCGGGGCTTTCGACCTGGTGCTGCTCGACCCGCCCTATGCGCTGGGTGCCGACGACCTGGCCGACGTGCTCGTCGCCGTCTCGGACGTCTGCGCACCGGGTGCTGTCGTGGTGGTCGAGCGCTCGACCCGAGACGCCCCGCTGCGCTGGCCGCCGGGCCTGGAGGCGGACGACGACCGCCGTCATGGTGAGACGCACGTGTGGACCGCCCGCCGCTCGGCGTAGAGGTCGCGTGCCCAGGCGGGGCGGGGTAGGCGCTCGCTGTTCGCGCGACCTACTAAGTTGGGGGTGTGCGTATCGCAGTCTGCCCAGGGTCGTTCGACCCGATCACGTTCGGCCACGTGGACGTCGTCCGCCGGGCCTTGACCATGTTCGACGAGGTGGTGGTCGCCGTCGCGGCCAACACGTCGAAGAACCCGCTGCTGACGCCGGAGCGTCGGGTCGCGCTGGCCACCGAGGTGGTGGCCGACCTCCCGGGCGCCCGGGTCGGGCTGGTCCCTGGCCTCTTGGCGGACTATCTGCGCGAGGTCGGCGCGTGCGCGGTGGTCAAGGGCCTGCGCGGGCCCTCTGACATCGACGCGGAGGTGCCCATGGCGTTGATGAACCGGCACCTGTCGGGGGTGGAGACGGTGTTCCTCGCCGGTGACCAGTCGCTGATCCACATCGCGTCCTCCTTGGTGAAGGACGTGGCCCGCTACGGCGGGCGTATCGACGACCTGGTGCCGGCTCCCGTGGCGCGGGCGGTGCGCGAGGCGCTCGCGGACGAGGGGCGACGATGAGCGAGGCACGTACCCAGGGCGTGACAGGGATTCTGGACGCGATGGAGGAGGCGGTGGCCAGCGCGCGGGCCATGCCGATGTCGGCGTCGGTGATCGTCAACCGGGCCGAGCTGCTGGCGCTGGTCTCCGAGGTGCGTGACGCCCTTCCAGGTCAGCTGCGCGCCGCCGACGAGGTGATCGCCGCGGCTGACGCCCAGCGTGCGTCGGCCAGGGCTGACGCGGAGCGCATCGTCGCCGAGGCGCGCAACCACGCGGCACGTCTGGTCGAGGCCGAGCCGGTGATCGTGGAGGCGAGGGCTCGCGCCCAGGAGATTCTCCGGGAGGCCAAGGCGGAGGCCGAGGATCTGCGGCGCGACGCCGACGACTACTGCGACCAGCGGTTGGCGAGCTTTGAGATCGACCTCGGCAAGCTGCTCAGCCAGGTGCAGGCCGGACGGGCCAAGCTGGCGGGGCGCCTGGGGCCCGATCGCTGAGCACGCTCGAACGCTGGGCGCGGTTGATGGCTCAGCGCGGTCGAGCGACGGGGAGTTGGCCGCCGCGTCGGCGTTCGCGTAAACTGCGCCGTTGGTCCTGCCGAACGCGGTACGGGCCGAGATCGACGAGGAGAACCACGACGTGCGCCCGGTCCACCTCGATCCACGTTCGCCCCTCGTGCTCGACGTGCACGACCTGGGGCGGCGGCCCGGATCGACCAGGCTGGTGCAGAGGGTCGTGGCCGCTCCTGACGATCTCGGCACGGCGGTGGTCGGCATCCCCCCGGGGACGGACCTCGAGCTGGACCTCCGGCTCGAGGCGGTCACGGAGGGTGTCCTGGTCACCGGTGACGTCCGGGGTCAGGCGGTCGGGGAGTGCGTGCGCTGTCTGGACCGGGTCGACGTTCCCGTCGAGGTCCGGTTGCAGGAGCTGTTCGTCTACCCTGAGCGTCAGGCCGCGGTCGCCGACGGCGACGAGGACGAGGACCTTCGTGAGCTCGACGGCGACCTGGCCGATCTCGAACCCGTGCTGCGGGACGCGATCGTGCCGGTGCTGCCGTTCGGTCCGCTGTGCCGCGACGACTGCCCTGGCCTGTGCGTCGAGTGCGGGGTGCGGCTGGCGGACCACCCGGGCCACGTGCACGAGACGTACGACCCGCGCTGGGCGGCCCTGACCGCCCTGCCGGGCCACGACAAGACCAAGGAAGAAGGCTGACGATGGCGGTTCCCAAGCGGAAGATGTCGCGAGCCAACACCCGTGCCCGCCGCTCGCAGTGGAAGGCCGCTCCGGTCGCCCTGAGCACCTGCCCGCGCTGCGGCTCCGCGCGTCGCCCGCACACCGCGTGCCCGTCCTGCGGGGCCTACGGCGAGCGTACCTACGCTCAGGCCGTGCGCAGCGAGCACGAGACCTACTGACCGCTGGGTGATGGCCCGCCACCAGTCGGACGGCCGTCCCAGCCCGCCGGGGGCGCTGCTGGAACAGCTCGGGGTCGATCTCGACCCCGAGCTTCTGGTGCTGGCGCTGACCCACCGCTCTTTCGCCCACGAGGCCGGTGGCATCCCCACCAACGAGCGCCTGGAGTTCCTCGGCGACACCGTGCTGGGGCTGGTGGTCACCGAGCACCTGTACCGCACCCTGGCTGACCACTCCGAGGGTGACCTGGCGAAGATGCGGGCGGCCACGGTGTCGCAGCGCGCCCTCGCCGGGGTGGCCCGCACGCTGGACCTGGGCTCGTTCGTGCTTCTCGGCAAGGGCGAGCTGGGTACTGGCGGCCGGGACAAGGACTCGATCCTCTCCGACACGCTGGAAGCCGTGCTCGGCGCCGTCTACCTGGCCCACGGCCTCGAGGTCGCCCGCGCCCTGGTGCTCCGCCTGGTCGGCTCCACCTTGCACGCCGCCACCGACCTGGGCGCCGCCCTGGACTGGAAGACGTCGCTCCAAGAGCTCGCCGCATCTCGCGGCCTAGGCGCCCCCTCCTACGAGGTGACGGGGGAAGGCCCCGACCACCAACGCTCCTTCACCGCCCACGTCTTGCTGGGCATCACCGTCTTCGGGACCGGTGTGGGCTCGGCGAAGAAGATCGCCGAGCAGAAGGCCGCCGAGCAGGCCTACCTGCTCCTCGACAGCACGCCCCCCGACCTCCCCGAGGCCTGACTCCTACCTTCGCCCGGGGTTCGCGTACAGGGACGCATCATTCGTTCTCGTGCAGGCAGAACCGAACCGTTTCCGGACCTCTGCCTATCGCGACATCAACAAAAGGCTTGTTGTCGAAGTTTTCCTCGAAGTGAGCCGCGTCGACCGGTGGCGCTTCGACTCGATAGATGCCTGGATAGAGGGCCAGGGTCGACACTCTTTGTTCGGGGATCGCGACACCTGACACCGTTGTCGGTGCAACCCGGGTTGGTTTGCCGAGGGTGTAGCAAGCGAAGACGATATCCAGAGAGCTCAGCAGGCCATCACACACTACCCAACCGGTGCGCTCCTTGACGAAGAGCAGCCGGCCAGAATGCCGCTCCCCGCCCAGGGTGTAACTGACTTTCGCCCAAGTATCGCCGCAGCGACCATCGAGAAAGTACGCTCTGGATATATCATCGATCCGATAGTCAGATATTCTTTCCACCGCGTTCTCAAGAACTTCATTAGTGAGGAGCGACGAGTCCGAGTCTTCCGGTGGAAAATCGCCGACGCTCAGCAGCGCTGCGAGCTCTGCGTCGCCGTCAGCGATCGCCTCGAGGTAGGCCATCGCCTCGGCACGAGGAGTGTCCACCTCAGGGACTATATAGAGTACGATGGCAACCCAAGCAAAACTCAGGATCATGAACATGACAGCAACGATGCTTAGGCCGTAGAGCGCCCGCCACTGACGCGTTTCTGCATCAGGGTGAGTTTCTCTGCGATACTTGTTCACGACATCACTCGTCCTCGCGCAGGCAGAAGTGAACTGCTTCCATGTTCCCGTTCAACACGACATCGACAGCAGGGTTTCTGCCATAGCGGTCGTCAAAGAGAGTCGCCTCCTCCGAGGTGACCTCTACTCGATAAACCGCCGGGTAGAGGAGGAACTCTGACCTTCTTTGCCATGGAATCTCAACACCTGAGACCGTGACGAGAGGGATCGGGTCACCTTCTGAACGGCAGTTAAAAGTGATAATGAACGGAGCCTCGAGCCCCCAGCAGAGCGTCCATTCATTGTTAATCTTAGCGAAATTCAAGGTTCGAGTGGAGCGCTTTCCGTCGAGCGAGAAGCTGACCTCTACGCGAGCGTCGCGACAGTCACCATTAAGAAATGTCGCTCTCCGAACCCCCTCGATTCGATGGTCAGACATCCGTTCTACGGCCCCATCAAAAACCTCGTTGGTGAGGAGCGAAAAATCTTCCTCGCTCGAAAGTCCCGCCCGGCTCAGCAGCATCGCTCGGTCTGCGTCACCATCCGCGAGCGCCTCCAGGTAGGTCATCGCCTCGGCGCGAGGGTTGTCCACGTGCGGGAGAACAAAGAACACGATCTGCATCCACACGAAATACGCGACGAGTGCCGATAAAACGACGAGGAGAGCGCGATTCATCCACTGGAGGCACCGCTTGAGCCGAACTTTTGGATCGGAGGGGTCCGAGTTGTCGAAGACGCGCGCCATCTCTATGCCTCGATGCCAAAATTACGAGGGTTGACCCACTCTTCGATCGCTGTCCCTGCAGCTGTGATGACTGTCCTGATCGAGATCATCTGATCAAGCATCAATTTGACCGCCGAGCCCAGAGCGACAATAGCAGACGCGAGATGCGTCAAGAGCGCTGCTGTTCCAACCCCCACCGTGTACCATGTCGCCAGAGCAACACCCAGGCTGGCCATCGCAACGACGATCGACCCCACGAACAGCGACAAATCAGAGTTGAACTGCAGGAGAGAATCCGCCCATGCTTCCGGGATCTTTTTTATCGCCTGCAAAAACTGTTTCTCTGGCGATAGCTGATGCTGTTCCATCGAAATTGTGTCATGGTATGAGTCTCTCACCGGGTCGCCTGACCACCCTGATCCCAGCATCGCTGGGAGGATGTTGTCGTCGGCTCTAAAAAGTTCTTTGTGTAGACGACCTACGTCGCCGACGACTGTTCCTGCGGCGGCGTGACCTGTCGATTCCGCGTCGCTGACCATCGTGCTCACTTCTCTGAGCGCGGTTTGGGAGCCGAGGCTAGGTGGGATGATGTCTTCGGCCAGGTCGCAGGCGCCGAGGATCATCAGGGAGGCGCCTTTGATCGCGTGGGCGGTGGGCGTGGCTCTCGTGTTCACCCATTGGTCGCGTACCCATCCGGGCAGCTGGTCCCAGCCTGGCACGGTGGCTCTCGCGGCGTCCTCGGTCAGCCGCCTGGCGATGGGGTCGGCGCGACGGTACACGTCTTTGGCCTTGGTTCGGGTCTTGGCTACCTGTTCTAGCAGGTGGTTCCCGTCTTCGCTCATCTTGTTCTCTCTATCTTTCGTGGTGCTATGAACGAGCAATGCCTCGGGGGAGCTCATCCATCTGGCGGAGCACGGCAAAGATCTCGTCGTCCGCGGCGCCTTCTGCTTCGAGAACGATCAGCACGATGTTCAACAGCCGACGAGCGATGGACTCCATGACGGCGCTTCCGGTCGCGTAGTAGTGGGCGACGTTCGAGACGAGCTCTAGGTAGGCCTCTTTGACGGTGTCCGCGCCGTCGTAGGACGACCAGTCCGCTCTCGTCGCGGCCGAGTGGAGATCGTCAGCGGCCCAGCGGTTCGCGGTCTTCGTGCCGATGCTGAGGTGTGCGGTGCCGCCCGTCATCCCGGCGATCCTCGCGCACTTGTCAGCCCAGGTCTCCCACTGCCTCGCGTCCTGCCTCAAGGCCTCGGTGTCGCGGTATTCCTCAGCCACTACCGACCTCCTTCTTTGGTGGGTGGGACGTCGACGAGCCTCCTGATGATACCGACGACATCTCGCGACACCTCGTTCCACCTTCGTCGCGGGTCGACGCCTGGTACGAAAGCGATCCTCACCGGGACACCAGCGACCACCTCGACCGTCGCGCAACCGTTGTCTCCCCGCACGAGAACGGGTTCCATGTCGCCGTCTGGCCTCTGAGCGCCACGTGCGAGAAGGTCACCGATCATCGTGCCGATGATCTCGCGACTGACCTCTACCGCCAGCTCGTCCGACGTGGCACGCCAGCCTTCGCCGGTCAAGGTAAGACGCACAGGGAGGCTGTTCTCGTCGTACTCTACCCCGATCAGACGCGCGCCCCCTTGGCCAGCCATCGCGTCTTGGGCGTTCTTCGCCATCTCTTTGACCTCTTTTCCTTGGTCGGCGAGGGCGTCGATCTGCGCGAGAGCGCTGCTCCACCTGTCGTGCGACACCATCTACCTGCTTCCTGGGCTCTCGGTCTACAGCCTGTTGATCTTCTGATAGGCGGTCGTGTAGTGGGCGTGGATGTTGTCCAGCGCCTAGACGACCTGCCCGAGAATCCCGCGCATCGCACGCGAGCTCTCCATCCACTCGGCGTGCGCGTGCTGATATGCCTCCTCGGCCTCGCCGCTCCACTGGGCGTGCAGCGTGGCTGTATGCTCGTCGAGCACGTCCAGCGCCACCTCGATACCTCGCGCCTCGTCTCTGATGTTCTCTTTCGCGATCATCAGTATTGCCCGGTCGACGCTGTGCTTCGCCGTGGCAAACTTCTTGTCTTTGTTCACTCTTTGTTCCAGGCTATGTCGATGTGATGAAGCGGTCTGTCTGAATCCTACGACGGACGCTCCCTCGTCCGCTGTCCCCACTTCTGGGGACACCGATCACCCCAACGTGTCATCCTCCCCGCGTTCCTGGGCGATCAGGTCGACGGCTCCTCGGTCGGTGCGCATCAGCTCGTCACGGGCCGCCCGCAGGTCTACCGCGTCGGCCTCGACCCCGGCGTTGGTGCCGATGACCTGCTGCTCGACCTGTGTGAGCAGCAGCATCACCTCCCGCACCCACACCTTGGCGGTCTGCGCCTCGCAGCGCCCCTCGTGGTGCACGCTCTGGGTCGGGGGGGAGCCCGTCGACCAGAGCCTCGAGCCGGCGGGCTTCGGTGGTCATGAGGGCGGCGTCGACCGTGAGGCGGTTCGTGAGGTCTCGTATCGAGGCTGTCGGGTCCATGACGTTCCTCTCGTCCTGCACCCCGCCAGGGATGCCGATTCGTCCGGTTCGTGAGTCACCCTAACCTGACCGAGGTGCCCGTAGGGGTGATACAGGCGGCCGTCGTCGTATCATCCCATCTTTGCTACAGCAGTCCTGAGCTCCAACGACACCAACCGTCCCCAGGCTGTGAGAGCAGCGGCCCTATCCACAGACCTGTGAGTTCTTGCCCATAGAGCTGGCACGATGAGGCAAGGTCAGAGTCAAGCCTTCAGGAGGGGGCTGTCCGCACGGGACGGGTACGTACCTGAGCGACGAGCCGAGAAGGACCTTGCCCGATGATCGAGACCGCTTTCATCGACGAGTCCTATCACAGCCGGACCCAGCACTACCTGCTGGCTGCGGTCGTGATCTCGACGGATCGGGTCGATGACGTTCGCGCTGAGGTGGAGCGGGTCGGGCGCCATGGACGGAAGCCCTTCCACTGGTACGAAGCCCGTGACGCTGCTCGCTCATCTCCAGTCCTGCGACCCCGCGGTGCTCGACGTCGTGCTCGAGAGCAGGACCGCCGTGCTAGACCGTCGTGACGCACGCCGCATCGAGGGACTACGGACCTCTCGACGCATCACCGAGCACGTCCGCTACCGGTTCGCGACGAAGGCAGAACCGCTGTTGTGGCTGGCTGACGCGGTGGCAGGAGCCGCCAGCGCCGAGATCGCAGGAGACAAGACCTACGCCGACCTCCTTCAGGCCGGCTGCACGCGGATTCTCTTGCCCGGTGCGCCCTGACCGCTGCGGTCACCTCGACGGCGCAAAGGCCCGGGTCCCACCACCGAGGGCGGGTAGCACCGGGCCTTACTTCCGACATCCCCAGCGGGGAGCGGCAGCCCTAGTGTACGTGCGACGGGATAACTCTGTCTACGTGCTGACGAGACTTCCCGAGGTTGTGAGGTGCCTCACGCCTGTGGCTGTTCGTCGACGTCTCCTTGGACGTCGACGAGCGTGACCTTGCCGTCGGCCAGGTCGTACTCGGCGCCGATGATCGAGAGGCGGCCGTCAGAGACGCCCTGGTGGAGCGCTGTCGAGTACCTGGACAGCGCGGCGACGGTGTGTCGCACGTGCGCCGTCCGCAGGACGTCGGGGTCCACCTTGGCTGGCAGCCCAGCCCCGTCGCGCGTGATCTGCGCGACCGAGGGGATGATCCTGTCCACCACGGCGCCGATGTACCCGGGGGGCTGCTCGCCGCTGGCCAGCGTGCCGGCTGTTGCCGCGACGGCACCGCAGGAGGTGTGTCCGAGGACCATGAGGAGCGTGGCGCCGAGGACCTCGGTGCCGTACTCGATGGTCCCGATCACGCCTGGGTCGAGGACGTGGCCGGCTGTGCGGATGATGAACACGTCGCCCAGGCCCTGGTCGAAGAGGATCTCGGGCGCCACACGCGAGTCCGAGCATCCCAAGATCACGGTGCGAGGCTGCTGCCCGGCTTCCAGCTCGTTGCGTCGGGCGGCGTCCTGGTGGGGGTGGGTGGGCTCGCCGCGCACGAAGCGGTCGTTGCCCTCTCGCAGGATCGCCCAAGCCTCGGTGGGTGTCATCGACTGCTCCGTCACGGTCGTGATCCGGCCCTGGACGGCCAGATGCGCTGGTCAGTCCCGTCGTCTGGACTTCACTCACTATGGCACGGCCAGCGCGGTGGCGCACTCGATCACCGAGCGGGCCTACCTCGCTCTCGAGCGCACAGCAGACGAGCGCACGGCGGGGGCCTGAGCCCCCGCCGCGCGACACCTCACGCCTCGGGTTGTTCGCCGACGTCTCCTTGGACCTCCACGAGCCTGACCTTGCCGTCGGCCAGGTCGTACTCGACGCCGATGATCGAGAGGCGGCCGTCAGAGACGCCCTCGCGGAGCGCCGTCGAGTAGCCGGTCAGCGCGGCGACCGTGTGCCGGACGTGCGCCGTCCGCAGGACGTCAGGGTCGACCTCCGCCGGCAGCCCAGCCCCGTCGCGCGTGATCTGCGCGACCGAGGGGATGATCCTGTCCACCACGGCGCCGATGTACCCAGGCGGTTGCTCGCCGCTCGCCAGCGTGCCGGCGGTCGCTTCGACCGCGCCGCAGGAGGTGTGTCCGAGGACCATGAGGAGCGTGGCGCCGAGCACCTCGGTGCCGTACTCGATGGTCCCGATCACGCCCGGGTCGAGCACGTGGCCGGCCGTGCGGATGATGAACACGTCGCCCAGGCCCTGGTCGAAAAGGATCTCAGGCGCCACACGCGAGTCCGAGCATCCCAAGATCACGGTGCGAGGCTGCTGCCCCGCCTCTAGCTCGTTGCGTCGGGCGGCGTCCTGGTGGGGGTGGGTGGGCTCGCCGCGCACGAAGCGGTCGTTGCCCTCTCGCAGGATCTTCCAAGCCCCGGTGGGTTGTGTCGGCTCCAGCGTGGTCGTGGCGGTTGCCGTGGCAGCGGCGCCACCAGACTCAGAAGAGCAGCCCGCCAAGGCTGCCGTACCGCCCGCGACCGCCACAGCACCACCCGCGACGCCCAGCAGGCCCAGGAACGACCGCCGCGAGGTCTGCCCGGTCAGATCGCTCGATACAGGCTCAGAAACAGGACGATGGCTCATCGGCTTCTCCCTCTCGCGGTTAGCTCTCGCTCGAGGACCGAACGAGTCGCTCTTCGACGCAAGGTACCACTTTTAGCCCTGTTTATCCTATAAGCGAGGTGTCGCCTGTGGTTGGAGACTCAGCATTTTCTCAGCCTGACAGGAGGTTGCTGCTCAGAAAGAGAAGATCTCGGAGCGGACGCGGCGGGGGCTCGCGCCCGCGTCGAGCACGGCTCGGCGGGTGCTCGTCATGAACGCTGGTGATCCGCAGAAGAAGACGTCGGAGCCGGCGATCGTCGGGGTCAGCTCAGCGAGCATCGCCGGAGTGAGGGCCGTGGTGGCGTCGGGCCAGGGGCCGAGCAGCACGTGCACGGTCACCGGGAGGTCGTCGGCGAGAGCCTCCAGCTCGGCCGTCAGCGCCGCGTGCTCGCGGTCGCGGGCGCGATGGACGACGGTGACCTCGCGCCCCGCACGACCCAGTTGCTCGGCCAGCGCGCGGACGGGGGTGATGCCCATGCCGCTGGACAGCAGGACGGCGCGGTCTCGGCAGGCATAGCCGCTCCGGTGGCGCGTGGGGTGGGCCTTTGGCGAGAGCGTAGCCCACCTGCGAGGGCCGCAGGTGCGGTATCTGGCCCGTGACCCCCACAAACACCCTTCGCGATCGTCGCTCACCTCGAGCTGAGTCGTTACGATGCGGGCATGAACCAGAGCGGCCAGACGCCCGGTGAACGCCCGGGACCGATCTCGGTGATGATCGTCGACGATCACGAGGTGGTCCGCCGGGGGATCGCCGAGGTCGTGGAGAGGGCCGACGGGATGACCGTCGTCGCCGAGGCGGGTTCCGTCGCGGACGGGGTCCGTCGTGCGGCTCTGGTGCGCCCGAGGGTGATGCTGGTCGACCTGCAGCTGCCTGACGGCACCGGGATCGACCTGATGCGATCGGTGCGCGAGGCGCTGCCGACCGCCAGGGCGATCGTGCTGACATCCTTCGACGACGACGACGCCCTGGCCGCCGCTCTGGAGGCCGGGGCGTCGGCCTATCTGCTGAAGTCCGTGCGCGGTGCGGAGATCACCGACGTGATCCGGGCCGTCGCCGCGGGGCGCACGCTGCTGGACGACCGCACGGTGACCCGCCGTCGTGCCGGCCACGAGGACCCCACCGAGAACCTCACCCCGAGCGAGCTGAAGGTGCTCGACCTCATCGGCGACGGGCTGTCCAACCGCGAGATCGCCGAGCGTCTGGGTGTGGCGGAGAAGACGGTGAAGAACCACATCACGTCGCTGCTGGCGAAGATGGGCCTGCAGCGCCGCACCCAGGTCGCTGCCTGGGTCGCGGCCCGCAAGCACGCCGGGTGGCGCGCGGAACCAGGTCGCTGACCGGCCGTCCGATCCGGTCGGCTCAGACTCAGGCCCAGCGGAGCGGCTAGGCCAGCGGCGCCTGCCAGGTCAGCAGAGACCCCTGCCCGCTGGGTGCGGGGCAGAGGCTGAACGTCCCGTCGTGCTGCAAGGCACGAGAGGCCAGGTTCCTGGTGCCAGAGTGGCGCGCCCGGTGGGAGGACAGACCCCGCCCGTCGTCCTGCACCTCGACGCGGACCGTGCCCTCCGCGCCCGTCCCGGTGACCGACACCCTGACCGTGACGGACGAGGCGTAGGCGTGGCGCGCCGCGTTGGCCAGCCCCTCGCGGACCACGGCGACGACGTCGTCGTTGAGCTCGGGGGCGATCCGGTCGTCCATGAGCTCCTCGACCGTGACCAGGCCCTCGCCAGACTCCTTCTCGTCGATCACCTCGCCGTCGAGCAGCAGCACCAACGAGGGGGCGAAGCCCAGCCCGGTCCGGGCCAACGAGGCCTCTCGGCGCAGCCGCTCGACCATCGAGGTCGCCGCGTCGGGGTCGCGCAGCGCCCGCACGATCCCTCGGATCTCGCGCACCGACCCGTCGACGTTGTCCAGGGCCTCGTTCAGGATCTCGGTCAGCTCATGGGGGTCGACGCTGCTGGTGGCCGTCCGCCGGCGCGCCGCCTCCAGCTGCATCCCGGTGGCGAACAGCTGCTGGATGGCCAGGTCGTGCAGGTCCCGGGCGATCCGTTCTCTCTCGTCCAGCAGCGCGGCGGTGTCTTGAGCGTGGCGAGCCTCGGCCAGCACGAAGGCGAGGGCCGCCTGCGCGGCGAACGACTCGGCGGTGGCCAGGTCGGCCTCGTCGAAGGCGGGCTCGCCGACGCGTCGCAGCAGGACGAGCACCCCGAGCCCGCGCACACCGGTCTGCATCGGCGCGTACAGCGCGGCGCCGAACGCGCGCAGCGCGGCGACCTTCACGCTCGGGCTGGTCGACAGCGACGGGGTGAGCAGGCCACGCCCCTCGGTGAGCACGCTGGCGGTGCGTCCGTCGGCAGGCATCACCTGGCCGAGCAGCGTGTCGGCCGCGTAGCCGTCGGCCAGCTCGACGATCAGCTCGGAGTCCACACCGGGCAGCACCAGGGCGGCGGTGTCGGCGCGAGCGACCTCTCGGGCCGTCCGGGCGATGTGCTCGAGGGCCTCTTCCTCGTCGAGCCCCTCGAGCAGCATGATCGCGATGTCCTGGCCGGCCTTCAGCCAGCGCTCGCGCCGCTCGGACTCGGCATAGGTCTTCGCGTTGGCCACCGCGACGCCGGCGGCCGTGGCCAGGCGTCGCACCCGCTGCTCGTCCTGGGTGGTGAAGCCACCGGGCTTGTCCGCCAGGTAGATCTGGCCGAACACCTGGTTGCGCACCTGCACGCTGGCGCCCAAGAAGCTGCTCATCGGCGGGTGGTGGCTCGGCCAGCCACCGAACGCGGGGTGGCTCTCCAGGTCGTCCAGACGCAGGGTCGTCTCGACCGGGATGCTCCCGAGGACGCCTCGGGAGTGCGGCGAGTCACCGATCATCCGTGCCACGGGTGCGTCGATCCCCGCCTGGACGAACATCGTGGACCGGCCGTCCTCGTCGATCACGTTGATCGCGGCGTAGCGGGCGCCTGTCAGCGTCGTGGAGACCTGCACGAGGCGTTCCAGCACAGCAGGCAGGTCGAGCTCCCCGGCGATGGCGAGGACGGCATCCATGAGGTCGTCGAGGTCTTCACCGCGGGGCGCGCTCACTGGTCCTCCTCGTCGCTGTGACGTTCCTGACGAGCGGCCGCGGCGTACCCCGGGAGGGTGGCCAACAGCTCGGCATGGGTGCCGCGTGCCACGACCCGACCGTCGTCGACCCACAGCACCTCGTCGGCACGGTCGAGCGGGGTCAGCCGGTGGGTGACCACGAGGATGCCACGATCTTCCCGAGGGGTGAGCAGGTCGGTGAGGATCCTGTCGGCCGACGCGGGGTCGAGGTGCTCGCCGGGCTCGTCGACGAGCAGCACCGGCGCCGGCGCCAGCAGCGCACGGGCGAGCAGGAGGCGACGACGCTCACCGCCAGACACGGTCCGGGCGTCGGGACCGAGCAGCGTGCGGAGACCGTCAGGCAGAGACGCCAACCACTCACCGAGCCCCACCTGGTCCAGCACGGCCTCGGCCTCGGCCGGGGTCACGTCGCCGCGGGCCACCCTCAGGTTCTCCAGCACGGTGGTGCCGAACACGTGCGCGTCCTCGGTGGTCGCCACCACGGAGCGCACCACCTCGGCACGGTCGAGGGACGCCAGGTCGTCGTCGCCGAGCGTCAGCTGCCCGGCGCGTGCCGGCAGCAGCCCGGCCAGGGTGAGCAGCAGGGTGGTCTTGCCCGCGCCCGACGGGCCGGCCACAGCGACGGTGCGCCCGACGCCCAGCTCGAGGTCGACGCCCGTGAGCACCGGGTCACGCCCGGTCCACCCGCAGGCCAGACCGACGGCGCGCAGCGGGCGGGCCTCGCCGGTCGAGGTCTTTCGCGGGACGACAGACTCGTCGCGCCGCGCGTCGTCACGAGCGTCCGGACGGTTCAGCAGATCGCGGCCCGACAGAGCGCTGAAGCCGGTCCGGTCAGCGAGCGTCTCGTGGCCCCGGAGCGGTGCGTCAGGTCGAGGCCCGACAGGCGCGGCGGAGTCCAGGAGGGTCAGGATCCGCCCCGCGGCGGCCCGGGAGCGCTGGAGCTGCACGGCGGCGGCCGGCAGGGCCTGGGCGGCCTCGAACGCCGCCAGCGGCGTGAGCACGATCACACCGAGCTCGGTCGCGGTGATGAGACCCGCCTCGAGAGCGGGGATACCGGTGACCAGGGCGACCAGCACGGCTACGCCTTGCGCCACCACGCCGATGCCGGTGGCGAGCGCGGCCGGGCCGGCTGACCGGTCGACGGCCCGGGCGATGTCGCGGTCGGCGTCGGCCAGCCGGGTCATCTCGGTCGTGGTGCGCCCGGCGACGGTCAGCGGCCCCGCGTCGTCGAGCATCCCCAGCGAGACGGAGGTCATCCGGGCTCGGCTCTCCGCCGCCCGCTCCTCGGCACGGCGCACAGACAGGGCGGTGAGCGCCGGAGCCCCCCAGCCCGCCACCAGCAGGCAGATCGCCAGCGCGATCCCGGCTGGCGGCCAGAAGATGCCCATCGCGATGCTGGAGCCCACCCCGACGGTGATCGCCACGCCGATCGGGATGAGCGCGCGCACCACGAGGTCCCCGACTGCGTCCACGTCGGCCCCGACGCGGGCGAGCAGGTCGCCCCGGCGCACGCGGAGCGCGGCCTCGGGGGCGCCTTCGGCGAGCCGCGCGTAGACCGTGGCGCGCAAGGTGGTCATGCCACGCAGCGCGGCGTCGTGGGAGACGAGACGGTGCAGGTAGCGCATGATGCCCCGGGTCAGGCCGAAGGCCCGGACCCCGACCGCGGCGATGGCCAGCACGCCGACCAGGGGCATCTGCGACGCCCGGACGATGAGCCATGCCGAGACAGCACCGAGGGCGACGGCTGAGCCGAGAGCGAGCGTCCCGAGCAGGATCGACAGGGCCACCTGGACGGGGCGGACCCCGGTGAGCCGCACGGCCCGCATCAGGGTGCGGGTGCTGTCGCGGCTCATGCGTGGTCTCCGTTCGGCGCCTGGACGGTGGCGGCCTCGGCCGTGCGAGGCTCAGGAGAGCCGTCGGCGTCGAGGGAGTCGTCGGTGAGGGTCGCGGTGACGTGGACGACGTCGTCCGCGGTGGCGACCAACGACCTGCGGTGGGCGACGAGCAGGACGGCGGACCCGGCGTCACGCAGGGCCGCGACGGTGCTCAGCACCACGGACTCGCCGTGGGCGTCCAGATGGGCGGTCGGCTCGTCCAGCACCACCAGAGGTGCGGGGTCCAGGAGCGCACGCGTGAGGGCGACGCGCTGGCGCTGGCCGACCGACAGCCCCGCGCCACCACCGCCCAGGTCGGTGTCCCAGCCGTCGGGCAGCGTCGCGACGACGGAGTCCAGACCGGTCAGCGCGGCAGCCCTGTCGCGCGTGGCAGGGTCGGGGGCACCCAGCAGGTCGTTCAGGGTGCCAGGTTCGAGGAAGGGCCGCTGAGGCAGCCAGGAGACCTGGTCCCAGTAGGTGCGGGGGTCGATCTCGGCCAGATCGATGGCCTCCCCGTCGGCACCGTGCACCCGCGTCGTGCCGCGGTCGGGGCGCAGCAGACCGAGCACCACCTCGACGGTGGTGCTCTTGCCGATGCCGGAGGGCCCGACGATCGCTGTGACCCGGCCTGGTTCGAGGGTGAGGTCCAGACCGTCTGGTGTCCACCCGCCGGCGGACCGGACGGCGACGCCCTCGAGGCGGACGGTGCTGGTCCGCAGGTCGGGGCAGGGGAGGGCGCCCGAGGGGGGAACCTCGGTGTCGAGCACGTCGAAGGCGGACTCGGCGGCGGCGACACCGTCGGTCGAGGCGTGGAACTGAGCGCCGAGCTGTCGCAGCGGCTGGAGCACCTCGGGGGCGAGGATGAGGACGGTCAGCGCGGTGATGAGGTCGGTGTGGCCGTCGAGGAGCCGGAAACCGATCGTCACGGCCACCAGGGCGACGCCGAACGTCGCGACCAGCTCCAGCGCCATCCCGGAGAGGAAGGCCACCGAGAGCGTCGACATGGTGGCCTTGCGGTGGGCGTCGCCGAGCTGGCGGACGCGCGCGGCGGGGCCGTCCTGACGACCGAAGGCCCGCAGCGTCGACAGGCCCGCGATGAGGTCGAGCATCTGCGAGCCGAGCCGTTGCATCATCACCAGGCCCTTGGCCGACCTGCCCTCGCTCATCTTGCCGATGAGGATCATGAAGGCGGGGATCAGCGGTATCGCGACGGCCACGATCGCGGCCGAGATCCAGTCTTGGAACAGCACGACCACCCAGGTGATCGGTGTCAGGGTCGCGACCAGGACGAGCTGGGGGAGGTAGCGGACGAAGTAGGGCTCGAGGTTCTCCAGGCCACGGGTGGCGAGAGTCACCACCGACGGCCCCTTGCCCGTGGCGAGCCAGCGCGGGCCCAGCCTGGCCCCGTGGGCGACCAGCTGTTCGCGCAGCTCGTTGATCGTGCTGGTCGCGGCCCGGTGGGCGTAGCGCTCCTGGACGAAGGTGCTCAGCGCCCGTGCGCCGATGATGGCCGCCAGGATGCCGACGGCACCCATGGCGCCCTGCAGGTCGAGGTCGCCTTGGGCGGCGCCGCCGAGGGCGCGTGCCAGGACCACGGCCTGGGCGATGACCAGACCTGCCGTCAGGAGCCCCGTCGCTACGGTCAGGGCCAGGTACCCGCGGGCGGCCCGGGCATACTTCAGCAGCCGGGGATCGAGTGGCTTCACGGTGCTCAGTATCTCAGGTGGGCAGGGTCCGAGATGCGCTCTCTCACGGCCAAGGCCCTCCGTCCCGATCGGGGACGGAGGGCCTTGGTTGTCGGGGAGGCGCTGCCTACTTCTTCGCAGGCTCCAGGCCGTTCTCGGCCGGGATGCGCTCAGCGCTGATGCGCTTGCGGAACACCCAGATGCTCCACGCCTGGTAGCCCAGGACGATCGGCACCATGATGACCGCCACCCAGGTCATCAGCTCGAGCGTCAGCGGGCTGGACGACGAGGTCATCATCGTCTGGCCCGTGATCACCGCGCCGTCCGCGAAGGTCTCCATCGGGGTGAACTCACCCTCGAGGATCCCGACCGCGTACAGCGCGCCGAGCGCGCCGTTGGCGTTCTCGATCCGCTCGTTGAGGTTGGCCAGGCCCTTGTCGTTGTCCCACGCCGAACCCGTGATGATCGCGGTGAGGTCCATGCCGTCGTAGAACGTCAGGTCCTTGTTGTCCGCGATCTGGTCCGCGACCACCTGGAGGGTGGTCGGGAGGGTGGCGATGACAGCCGTGACGGCCTGCTCCAGCATGCCGAGGCACGCGGTGACGGTCTTCTCGACCTCAGGCACCACCACGTCCGCGATGGACAGACCGGCGACGGTCGCGTCGCCGTTGGCGATGGCCGTGACCACGGCGGTGACCGTGGCGTCGTCCGACGGCAGACCGTTGCGAGCCAGGGTGATCTTGACGACCGTGACGACGTTCTCGAGAGAGACGACGCCAGCGACGTCCTTGCCCTCGAGCAGGCTGCCGTCCTGGACCGCCGCGACGACAGCGGCGGTGAGCGCCACTGCCTCGTCGGTCGGCTCGACGTCCTTCCCGAAGTCCGCGACCCGGATGATGCCGTCTTCGACAGCCTGGTCGTAGACGCCGAAGGTCAGGTCGACCGCGGCCTTGGTGTCAGCCTGCGAGATGACGCCGGCTGCCGGGTAGGTGCCCGTCAGCACGTCCGCGAGGATCGCGTTCGTGAGCCAGGTGCCTTCTTCCGACGCCTCGGGCAGGTCAGCCGCCGTGGGCTCGGAAGCGGCCACCAGGCCGATCGTCGCGTGCACGACGTCCACCACCGTCGGAGCCTGGCCGCCGGTGGCGACCGGGAGACCGGAGTCGTCGACGTTGGACAGGACGAAGTAACCCACGATCGGGTCGGCCAGGTTGACCACGACGTCCTGCTCGCCCGTCTTGGCGTTGAACTCCGTGACGACGCCGTTCCTCAGCGTCACCTGCGAACCGTTGATGACGTTGGGGAACATCGCGGCGAAGATCACGACCACCGCAGCGGTGATGGCCACCGTGGTAGAGGTGAAGGCCGGGCCGAACATCTTGCGCAGCGAGGTGAGGATCGCCAGGACCAGCGCGAGCGCGGCCACAGCGATACCGATCCAGACCAGGATGGTCGGGTGGTTGCCACCGCTGAACTTCAGGCCGAGCCACACGACCCACGCAGCCGCGATCACGGTCGCGACGATGGTGAGCCTCGGAGCCAGCTTCTCGGCCCGCTCGCGGACCACGCCGTCGGTCTTCAACGACAGGAAGATCGCGCCGTGCGCCAGGAAGAGGGCCGCGGTGGTCGCGCCACCCAGGAGCAGGAAGCCCTGGTGACCGATCACCAGATCGAAGAAGTTGCCGTCGTAGATGATCTTCGACGGACCGACCTGTGCGATGTCGACCGCTGCCTTGACGCCGGCGACCAGGTTGGCGAAGGCCACGCCCCAGAGAACTGCGGGCACCCAGGAGCCGACGATGATGCACCAGTCCCACATCTTGCGCCAGCTGTCGCTGTTCACCTTGCCGCGGTACTCGAAGGCCACGGCGCGGATGATCAGACCGAACAGGATCAGCAAGAGCGGCAGGTATGCCGCGGGGAACAGCGTGGCATACCACTCGGGGAAGGCCGCGAAGGTGGCACCACCAGCGGTGAGCAGCCAGACCTCGTTACCGTCCCACAGCGGGCCGATGGTGGACAGGGTCGCCCGGCGCTCTTCGTTCTTCTTCCCGACGAAGGGCAAGAGCATGCCCACGCCGAAGTCGAAGCCTTCCAGCACCAGATAGCCGGTCCACAGGACGGCGATCAGGACGAACCACAGGACCTGCAGCCCGGTGGGGCTGGCGGTCATGTTGTGGAGCAGGCCGACGAGGCCTTGTGCGGTGGCCTCGGTGACCTCAGGGTTCACCGGGGCTGCCGAAGCGAGAGCCAAAATGTTTGTCAACATCAGATTACCTCCTCAGCATTCTGGCTCAGTAGGAGAAGGTCAGCGGCTTGGAGTCATCCAAGTCGGCCTTCGGGTCGGGCACGGACTCTTCCACATTCAGTCCCTTGGATGTGTAGCGCTTCATGAGGTAGAACCATGCGACGGCCAGCACCGCGTAGAGCAGCGTGAGCCCGACCATGGAGATCCACACGTAGGTGGGCGAGACGACCTCGCCGGGGGTCACAGCGATGCTGGTCGCCATCGACGGGTCGATGACCGACGGACCACCGGTGCTGTAGATCGGGGCGACGATCCAGGGCTGACGGCCGATCTCGGTGAAGATCCAGCCAGCGGCCCCTGCCAGGAACGGCATCGGCAGCGACAGGACAGCGAGCTTGCCGAGCGCGGCAGAGCCGGAGACCCGACCGCCCCTCAGTGCCCACAGGCCCCACAGCGCGAGCACCGCGGAGAAGATGCCGAGGGTCAGCATGACGCGGAACGACCAGAAGGTCGCCATGACGGGCGGCAGGAAGTCTCCGTCCTCACCCAGCACGACGTCCTGAGCGACCACCATCTCCGGGAAGGCCTCGGAGAACTCCTTGTTCAGCTGGTCTGCGCCAGCGAAGGGAGCCGTGGTGTCCCAGGTGGCCAGCCATGACAGCATCCCGGGGATCGTGATGAAGTGCGACATGTTCTCGTCGCCCTTACCCGGGGCGCAGTCACCGAAGGCGGCGATCGTGAACCCGGCGCCCTCGCCCGCAGGCGGGGTGACGCACAGGGCCTCGGCCGCAGCCATCTTGGTCGGCTGGATCTGCGTCATGAGGACGGCCTGGTGGTGACCAGACCACACGAGCGAGGCACCCGAGACGAGCACGGTGACCAGACCGACGTAGGCACCCTTGCGCCACACGTTCTTGGCCTGGGCCTCGTCGCCCGCGCGCACCGCCTTGACCATCCACCAGATCGCGATGCCGGCCATGAACGTGCCAGCGACGAAGAAGGAGGTGGAGAGGGTGTGCCAGAAGGTGGACAACGACAGGTCGCTGAACAGCATGGCGGCGAGGTTGTCCATCTGTGCCCGACCGGTCGCCTGGTCGATCGTGGCGCCGACGGGGTACTGCATGAAGCTGTTGGCGGCCAGGATGAAGAAGGCGGAGAGGCTCGTGGCGAAAGCCACCAGCCAGATGGTCGCGAGGTGCACCCCTCTCTTCAGCCGTCCCCAGCCGAAGATCCAGATGCCGAGGAACGTCGACTCGATGAAGAAGGCGGCCAGCGCCTCCATCGCGAGCGGCGCACCGAAGATGTCACCGACATAGCGGGAGTATTCCGACCAGTTCATGCCGAACTGGAACTCCTGCACGATGCCGGTGACGATGCCGAGAGCGAAGTTGATCAGGAGAAGTTTCCCGAAGAACCTCGTGAGGCGGAACCACTCGTCCTTGCCCGTCTTGACCCAGAAGGTCTGGAGCAATGCGACCAGTAGTGAAAGGCCGATGGTGAGGGGCACGAAGATGAAGTGGTAGACGGTAGTGATACCGAACTGCCACCGTGCCAGGGTGAGGTTGTCCACGCGGTTCTCCGTGGTCTGCGAGGCGTGACAGAGACAGAAGCGGCGTGCACCTGGCGGCCCGCGCCTGCCGAGGCAGGGCGCCGCAGCCCTGGGTGCACATGGGGAAACCTAGGACAGAAGCCCGATTTGGTAGGGGACCTAGGTCCCGAGATCGGGTCTGACGGACCCATCGTGGCAGGTCGCAGGCTCGTGTGAACGCCAAGGTCGCAGCACATTTCACGACCCTCGGCGTGGACTCGTGCCCCCTGGCGGTCCTGTGAGATACTGCCTGAGGCTCCGGTCGACCACACCGACCGGTTCCGAAGGGCCAGCAGGTGCTGCGCAGCGAGTGCGCCGATCGCCGCCCGAGCCGGGCCGCTCCGCGAGGTGCGAGCCAGGCGCGACGGGCGGGCGACGGCCCCGCCGACCGGCCCCGTGACCCGTGCCAGACGACTTCCGTCGCCGCGCATCGATGCATGCGGTGACGACCGACCGACAGACGGACCCCGAGTGTGTGGATCGGGCCTCCGGCGTGCAGGAGTGCGCAGCGTGACATCGACCCCTTCGCAAGACCACAAGCTCGACGGCCAGGACACCCCAGAACAGGCGGCAGACGCGACAGCGCAGCCAGAGCCCGCGGAGCAGACAGAACAGGCTCAGCCCGAGCTGACTGAGCTGTCGCAGACCGAGCCCGCCGCACGGCCCCGCCGTCGTTCCCGACGGGTGACCCGGACGGTGGCCACGACGCCGGACGTGCTCGAGCCCGTGCCGAGCGGGGAACCGAGCGAGGACGAGGCTCTCGCGGACGCCGACGAGACCTCTCCCGCCCCAGAGACGGCCGAGGCGTCGCAGATCGACGTGCTCGCCGAGCTGGCCGAGCTGAGAGCCGGGGCCCCCGGGCTCACGGCCGACGAGCGTCCGCGCCTCGCATCGACCGCCGTGGTGTTCCAGGCGCCCGACCTCTCCGCGCGTCCGCGCCGTCGACGGGCCCAGTCGCAGGCCGGTTCCCCTGAGTCGATCTCCGAGGCGGCCCGCTCGGCACGAGCCGAAGAGCCCGCCGACGAGTCGGTCGCACCGCCCTCTCGTCCTCGTCACCGCAGCGAGGAGAAGGCACCGAAGGCCAGCCAGCGAGCCACAGCCGAGGACGCCGAGGCGACCGAGGCCGAGCCCGACGACGAGACCGTCGACGGTACCGAGGGCGAGGGCCGCGAGCCGGGTCGGCGTCGGCGTCGGCGCAGCGGCCGTGGGCGGCGCTCTCGCGGCTCGACGCAGGGCGAGACGACCGAAGAGGCCGAGGAGACCGGGCCTGCCGACGCGCAGGACGGGTCGGACGGCGGCCCGGACGACCAGGCGGACGAGGAGTCGAGCGGCGGCGGGGGCAACGGCCGTCGGCGTCGGCGTCGGCGTCGGCGCTCGCGCGGCGAGGGCAGCGAGGAGAACCGCTCCGGCGACGAGGTGACGGGGGTGCGGGGCTCGACCCGCCTGGAGGCCAAGCGGCAGCGCCGTCGTGACGGACGGGAGTCGGGGCGTCGTCGCCAGATCATCACCGAGGCCGAGTTCCTCGCCCGGCGCGAGTCCGTGGACCGCCAGATGGTGGTGCGCGAGCGCGGCGGCCGTACCCAGATCGCGGTGCTGGAGGACGGCGTGCTGGTCGAGCACTACGTCTCTGACCAAGCGCAGACGTCGGTGGTCGGCAACGTCTACCTCGGCCGGGTGCAGAACGTCCTGCCCAGCATGGAGGCGGCGTTCGTCGACGTGGGCAAGGGCCGCAACGCGGTGCTCTACGCGGGCGAGGTCAACTGGGACGCGGCGGGCCTGGACGGTCAGCCGCGCCGCATCGAGCAGGCGCTGAAGTCTGGTGACGCGGTGCTGGTGCAGGTCACCAAGGACCCGATCGGGCACAAGGGAGCCCGGCTCACCTCGCAGATCACCCTCGCCGGCCGGTACCTGGTGCTCGTGCCGGGCGGCGGGATGACGGGGATCAGCCACAAGCTGCCCGACGCCGAGCGCAACCGGCTGAAGAAGGCGCTGCGCACGATCGTGCCCGAGTCGGCCGGCGTCATCGTGCGCACCGCCGCGGAGGGCGCCACCGAGGCCGAGCTGGCCGCCGACATCGCCCGGCTCCAGGCCCAGTGGGACGCGATCGAGGCCAAGGCGCGCACCGCGTCGCCGCCCTCCCTGCTGCAGGGCGAGCCCGACCTGGCGATCCGGGTGGTCCGCGACGTCTTCAACGACGACTTCTCCTCCCTGGTCGTCTCTGGCGACGCGGCGTGGTCGACCGTCTCCACCTATGTCGCCGAGCTCGCTCCTGACCTGGTCGAGAAGGTCTCCCGCTGGACCGAGCCGGGTGACGTGTTCGCCCGGTACCGGATCGACGAGCAGCTCGCGAAGGGGATGGACCGCAAGGTCTGGCTCCCCTCGGGCGGGTCGCTCGTCATCGACCGCACCGAGGCGATGACCGTCATCGACATCAACACCGGGAAGTTCACCGGGTCGGGCGGCACGCTGGAAGAGACCGTCACCCGCAACAACCTGGAGGCGGCCGAGGAGATCGTGCGCCAGCTCAGGCTGCGCGACATCGGCGGGATGATCGTCATCGACTTCATCGACATGGTGCTGGAGTCGAACCGGGACCTGGTGCTGCGCCGTCTGGTCGAGGCGTTGGGCCGGGACCGCACCAAGCACCAGGTGGCCGAGGTGACCTCGTTGGGCCTGGTCCAGCTGACCCGCAAGCGGGTCGGCCAAGGCCTGGTCGAGGCGTTCAGCCAGACCTGCGAGACCTGCCACGGTCGAGGTTTCCTCGTGAAGGACGAGCCGGTCGACCGCTCTCGTCCCGAGCCGGCCGAGGCCGAGACCTCCAAGCGAGGCTCGCGGCGCCGCAAGGGCACGGAGACGT
The DNA here is from genome assembly GCA_009785115.1 of Micrococcales bacterium. GTDB lineage: Bacteria > Actinomycetota > Actinomycetes > Actinomycetales > Cellulomonadaceae > Cellulomonas. The sequence continues at coordinate 95,048 of WQWY01000007.1, read as the reverse complement.
CTGTGCCGGTGCTCCCTGAGGCTCGTGAGGCGGTGAAGGCGACGCTCGCGACGATCGCGGCGGCCGCCGCGCACGCCCACGAGCAGAACGAGCAGGCTCAGGGTGAGGCCGACGTGGCGGCGGGCGAGGCCGCTGGTCAGGCTGACGTGGCGGCGGGGTCTGGTGACGTCGCAGCCAGCGACGCACAGCCCTCCGGCACCGCGTCCGACAGCCAGCCCGAGGCTGTCGACGGCGAGAGCTTGACCGAGCAGGTGGACGAACCGTAGCCTTGACGTCCGGCGCTCCGCGCGAGCGCTCTCTTGTGCCGCCGTGGCACGCCGCGACCTGACGTCCCGTACGGTGATCGTCGCGAGCGGTGTGGCCCGTCCGCAGTCCCGAGCAGTCCTAGCAGAAATGAGCAGCACCGTGGTGTACGCGATCGTCAAGGCCGGCGGCCGTCAGGAGAGGGTCTCCGTCGGTGATGTGGTCGTCGTGGACAGGCTGGACGCACAGGCCGGTGAGAGCGTCGAGCTGCCTGCTCTGCTGCTCGTCGACGGGGAGAAGGTCACCGCCGACGCCGCGGCGCTCGCGAAGGTGAGCGTCACCGCCGAGGTCGTGCGGGACCAGAAGGGCCCCAAGATCACGATCATGAAGTTCAAGAACAAGACCGGGTACCGCAAGCGTCAGGGTCACCGCCAGAAGCTGACCCGGCTCAAGGTCACCGGGATCAAGGCGTAAGGGAGAGCTGGAGAGATGGCACACAAGAAGGGCGCGAGCTCCTCGCGCAACGGTCGTGACTCCAACGCCCAGCGGCTGGGCGTGAAGCGCTTCGGCGGCCAGAAGGTCCGTGCGGGGGAGATCCTGGTCCGCCAGCGCGGCACCCACTTCCACCCCGGGCACAACGTGGGCCGGGGCGGGGACGACACGCTGTTCGCGCTGAGCGACGGCGCGGTGGCCTTCGAGACCCGGCGGGGCCGCAAGGTCGTAGACGTGGTGGCCGCGGAGGTCTGACAGACCCGCAGACGGTCGGGCAGAAGGGGTGCACCGGTTTCGGTGCGCCCCTTCTGTCATCGAGAGGAGATGGCGTGGCGACGTTTGTCGACCGGGTGGCGCTGCACGCCACGGCAGGTGACGGCGGGAACGGCTGTGCCTCGGTGCGCCGGGAGAAGTTCAGGCCGTTGGCCGGGCCGGACGGCGGCAACGGAGGTCACGGCGGCTCTGTCGTGCTGGTCGTGGACCCGCAGGTCACGACGTTGCTGGACTACCACCACTCCCCGCACCGCAAGGCGGCGTCGGGGGTGCAGGGGATGGGCGACCACAAGTCTGGTGCCTCGGCGCCCGACCTGGAGCTGCCGGTGCCCGACGGCACCGTGGTGCTGAGCCCGGACGGCACGATGCTCGCCGACCTGGTGGGTGCGGGGGCCCGGTACGTCGTCGCGGCCGGGGGGCGTGGTGGGCTCGGCAACGCCGCGCTCGCCTCGCCTCGTCGCAAAGCCCCTGGTTTCGCCCTGCTCGGTGAGCCGGGGGCGTCGGCCGACATCGTGCTCGAGCTGAAGACGATCGCTGACGTGGCCCTGGTCGGCTACCCGAGCGCCGGCAAGTCCAGCCTGGTCGCCGCGATGTCCGCGGCACGGCCGAAGATCGCCGACTACCCGTTCACCACGCTGGTGCCGAACCTCGGCGTGGTCCAGGCCGGTGCGGCGCGCTTCACCGTCGCCGACGTACCCGGCCTGATCCCTGGCGCCTCGACCGGCAAGGGGCTGGGTCTGGAGTTCTTGCGGCACATCGAGCGCTGCGCGGTGATCGTGCACGTGCTGGACTGCGCGACCCTCGAGCCAGGGCGGGACCCGATCTCGGACCTCGACGTCATCGAGGCCGAGCTGGCGGCCTACAGCGCCGACCTCGACCAGCAGTGGGGGCACACCCCGCTGGTCGAGCGCCCCCGGGTCGTGGTGCTCAACAAGGTGGACGTGCCTGAGGCGAAGGACCTGGCCGACCTGGTGCGTCCCGAGCTCGAGGCGCGCGGGCTGCCGGTGCACGAGGTCTCCGCCGCGGCCCACACGGGCCTGCGCGCCCTGGAGTTCGCCCTGGCCGCGCAGGTGGCCGCCGCTCGTGCCGCCGAGCCCGACCCCGCGCCGACGCGCGTCGTGCTGCGACCCGCTGCCGTCGACGACACGGGGTTCACGGTGACCCGGCGCGAGCAGGGCACGCTCATGTGGTTCCAGGTGCGCGGCGACAGGCCGGAGCGCTGGGTCCACCAGACCGACTTCACCAACGACGAGGCCGTCGGCTACCTGGCCGACCGGCTGGCCAGGCTCGGGGTCGAGGAGGCCCTGCTGGCGGCCGGTGCGGTGGCCGGCGACGAGGTCCGCATCGGCTCGGACCACGACGCGGTCGTCTTCGACTGGGAGCCCACGCTGAGCGCCGGTGCGGAGCTGCTGGCCGGTCCTCGAGGCTCCGACCGACGCCTGGACGAGCGTGCCCGTCCTACCCGAGAGGACAAGCGCCGCGCCCACAAGGAGCGCATGGACGCGAAGACCGCCGCCCGTGCCGAGCTGGCCGCTGAGCGTGACCAAGGCGTCTGGACCGACCCTGACGACCTCGACTGACGCCTCGGTGTCAGGCTCACGGGCCTGACGAGGACCGCGAGAAGGGCGATGAGCTGGACAATGGGCGGGTGAGTGGCGTGTCTCTGGCCAACCGGACCCTGTTGCCGCAGGCGTCGCGCATCGTCGTGAAGATCGGCTCGTCGTCGCTGACCGACCAGGACGGGAGGTTGGACCAGGAGCGGCTGTCCGCCCTGGTCGATCTCGTCGCGGCTCGGCACGCCGCCGGTCAGTCGGTGGTGCTGGTCTCGTCGGGGGCCATCGCCTCGGCTCTCGGGCCGCTCGGGCTGCCGCGCCGTCCACGAGACCTCGCGACGCAGCAGGCGGCGGCGTCGGTCGGCCAGGGGCTGCTGGTCGCCCACTACGCGCGCGCCTTCGCCCGCCACGGCCTGCAGGTCGGTCAGGTGCTGCTGACCGCCGACGACACCATGCGGCACGCGCACTACCGCAACGCCAGCCGCACGCTGGAGAAGCTGCTCGCGCTGGGTGTGGTGCCGGTGGTCAACGAGAACGACGTGGTGGCCACCGACGAGATCAGGTTCGGCGACAACGACAGGCTGGCCGCTCTGGTGTCCCACCTGGTGGGAGCCGACGCGATGGTGCTGCTCACGGACGTGGACGGGCTGTACACCGGACCGCCCAGCGAGCCGGGCAGCCGGCGGGTGCCGCTGGTGCTGGGCCCGGAGGATCTCGAGGGGATCGACGCCTCCCGGCCGGGGAGCGCGGTGGGCACCGGAGGGATGGTGACCAAGCTGGAGTCGGTGGCCATCGCGACCGGCTCGGGCATCCCTGTGCTGCTGACCAGCGCGGCCGCCGCTCAGGCCGGGCTCGACGGGCAGGACGTAGGCACATGGTTCGCCGCGACCGGGCGGCGCTCCTCGGTCCGGTTGCTGTGGCTCGCGCACGCGGCGCGCACCCGCGGGCGGCTGATCGTCGACGCCGGTGCGGTACGGGCGCTACGAGAGCAGGGGACGTCGTTGCTGCCCGCCGGGGTCGTGGGCTTCGAGGGAGACTTCTCCGCCGGTGACCCGGTGGAGATCGTCGGCCCGGGCGTCGAGGTGGTGGCGCGCGGCCTGGTCGCCTTCGACGCCGAGGAGGTGCCGTCGTTGCTCGGTCGCTCGACCCGCGACCTGGCTGCCGAGCTCGGCGCGGGCTACGACCGCGAGCTGGTGCACCGCGACGACCTGGTGCTGGTCGACCAGCCCCCCGCACCGAACGTGCCTCGTTTGCGCACTGACACACGAAACACGCCCTAGGCTGGCCCTCATGGACGAGACCTCGGCCGTGCCCGACGAGGCGCAGGTCGCCGTCGAGGCGATGGCCCGTCGGGCGGTGGTGGCCGCTCGCGCGCTGGCGACCGCGACGCGTGCGCGCAAGGACGCCCTGCTCCACGCCATGGCGGACGCGCTGGTGGCGGCAGCGCCGCGGATTCTCGCGGCCAACGCCGAAGATCTGGACCGGGGGCGCGCCAACGGGATGCCCGACGGCCTGCTGGACCGCCTCGCGCTCTCCGAGCAGCGCATCGACGCTATCGCTGACGCGCTGCGCGAGCTCGCGGGGCTGCCTGACCCTGTCGGGGAGGTGGTGCGGGGCTCCACGCTGCCGAACGGGCTGCGGCTGCGCCAGGTCCGGGTGCCGATGGGCGTCGTGGCGATGATCTACGAGGCTCGTCCCAACGTGACCGTCGACGCGGCGGGCCTGTCGCTGAAGAGCGGCAACGCGGTGCTGCTGCGCGGCGGCTCGGCGGCGGCGTCGTCGAACGCCGTGATCGTCGAGACCCTCGCCCAGGCGCTGACCACCCAGGGCATGCCCGCCGACCTGGTGCAGTCCGTCGACGCGTGGGGCCGTGCCGGGGGCGTGGCGCTGATGCGTGCGCGCGGTCTGGTCGACGTGCTGGTGCCGCGCGGCGGCGCCGACCTGATCCAGACCGTGGTGCGCGAGGCGACCGTGCCGGTGATCGAGACCGGTGTGGGCAACTGCCACCTGTACGTCGACGGCTCGGCCGACCTCGCCCAGGCGCTGGCGATCTTGCTCAACGGCAAGACGCAGCGCGTCGGGGTGTGCAACGCGCTAGAGACCCTGCTGGTGCACCGGGCGGTCGCGGAGAGCTTCGTGCCCCAGGCGCTGGCCGCGCTCACCGAGGCCGGCGTGACCGTGCACGGCGACGCGACCACCCTGGCTCTGGCACCGGCTGGCACCGACGCGGTGCCGGCGACGGAGGAGGACTGGGCCACCGAGTACCTGTCACCCGACATCGCGGTGCGCGTGGTGGACGACCTGGACGCGGCCGTCGAGCACATCCGCACCTGGAGCTCGGGCCACACCGAGGCGATCTGCACGACGAGCCTGGTCGCCTCGGAGCGGTTCGTCGCCGAGGTCGACTCCGCGGCGGTGATGGTCAACGCCTCGACCCGGTTCACCGATGGTGGCCAGCTCGGCCTGGGGGCCGAGATCGGCATCTCCACCCAGAAGCTGCACGCCCGCGGCCCTATGGGCCTGGCCGAGCTCACCACCACGAAGTGGGTGGTCCACGGTGACGGCCACGTCAGGCCGTGAGAGACCCGAGACGGCCGTCCGCCGTGACCTCTGCCGCTGCGCCGACCCGTCCCCGTCTCGGGGTGATGGGCGGCACGTTCGACCCCGTCCATCACGGCCACCTCGTGGCCGCCAGCGAGGTCGCGGCACGGTTCGACCTTGACGAGGTGGTGTTCGTCCCGACGGGGCAGCCCTCGTTCAAGCAGGGCTCGGGGGTGACGCCGGCCGAGCACCGGTACCTGATGACGGTCATCGCCACCGCGTCCAACCCGAGGTTCTGGGTGAGCCGGGTGGATATCGACCGGCCTGGTCTGACGTATACGGTGGACACGTTGACCGACCTGCGTGCCCAGCGCCCGGATGCTGACCTGCTGTTCATCACCGGTGCCGACGCCGTCGCCCAGATCCTGGAGTGGCGCGAGGCAGACAGGTTGTTCGACCTGGCGACGTTCGTCGCGGTGACCCGCCCGGGGCATCGCATGTCTGTCGCCGGCCTGCCTGAGGGCCGGGTCGAGGAGCTGGAGGTTCCCGCGTTGGCGATCTCGTCCACGGACGTCCGTGCCAGGGCACGGACGGGGCTGCCAGTGTGGTACCTCGTGCCTGACGGTGTGGTTCAGTACATTGCCAAGCACCAGCTGTATCGGGACCAAGGACGTGAGAGCGGATGACTCATCCTGGGGAGCGGCGACGCCGCCGGGAGACCGAGGGGACCGACGTGCCGGGTGCGCCCGGCGCGTCAGACGGGCCGCCGCGTCGTCGCGCCCGACGCACGGAGGCGCCAGCCACCCCAGAACCGGCCGCCGACCAGACCCCACCGGCTCGTTACGGGTACCGTCAGCGCCCTCGGACCGCCGGGTCGGGGGAGAACCTTCCCTCGTGGACCCAGAGCCAGAGCACGTCAGCCGGTGCTCCAGGCAGCGCACCGCCCCAGCCGCGACCTGTCCCACCGCCTGCCGCTCAGCCGCCCGTCGTCCGGCCGGCTGCCGCTCAGCCTCGGTCTGGACCTCCTGCTCCGGCCGCGCCACCGGTCGTCCACCGGCCGGCACCACCCGAACCGGTCGCCCCCCACGTCCAGGCACCGGCGCCTCGCTCTGCTCGTTCTTACCCCCCGTCCGAGAGCGTGCCTCCAGCGCCCGCCGCGCCGCCTCGCAGCGTGGCGCCGCGAAGCCTGCGGGCCCCCCAGCACGACGAGCCGGCTGTGCGGGGAGCCTCCCCGTCACCGTCCGAGGCGTGGTCTTCTGGTCCGCAGCCCCGCCTGGCAGGGCAGTCGGCCCCGTCGCGGCCTGCCCGGCCGCCGCAGCCAGAGGCGCCCGCCCCCGCTGCTGCTCTGGCCGCCCCGGGAGCGCCCGGCTGGCGCCCGACGGCGCCAGCGGCGCCCCAGGTGCCCTCAGGCCCGCCGACCGAGGTCGTGTCCCCGCCGCTGCCGGCCTCGTACCCGCCTGTCGCCGCCGTGGCGCCCTCTCCTGCTCCTGCTGCTCCTCTGGCGCGGCCCGTGCCGACACCAGAGCCCGCCCGGCCGGTGGCCCCGGACGAGGACCTAGACACCGCTGCTGCGGAGAGCGACGCCCTGCCGTGGGAGTCGATCACCACGGACACCTCCGACGAGGGGGAGGAACCGGAGGAGCCTGAGGAGGCGTCGAGACCAGCGGCGAAGGGGCGGTCGTACACGTGGCTGCACCTGCTGGTGCTGTGCCTGGTGGCCTTCGTGCTCGGTGTGGTGATCTACCTGCTGCTAGACCGCAGCGGGGCGGTCCAGGCCGAGGCCCTGGCAGGGTTCTCGACGTTCCTCGCGGTCGGGTGGTAGCGGCCCCGTGACAGCCTCACCACGTGCGGTCGAGCTGACCGTCGCGGCCGCTCGTGCCGCTGCTGATCGCAAAGCCCTGGGTCTGGTCGCCCTCGACGTGTCCGGACAGCTGGTGCTCACCGACGTCTTCCTCATCGCCTCAGGCAGCACCGAGCGTCAGGTCGGGGCCATCGTCGACGCCGTCGAGGAGGCGTTGCACGGGTTGGGCGCCGCGCCGGTGCGCCGGGAGGGGCAGACGCAGGCCCGGTGGGTGCTGCTCGACTTCGGCGACCTGGTCGTGCACGTCCAGCACGCCGAGGATCGCGCCTACTACGCCCTGGAACGCCTGTGGCGGGACTGCCCGGTGATCGAGCTTCCCGCTGACCTGCACGAGGAGAGACCATGACGAACGGGCTTCACGTGGTGGCGTGGCGCCACGGACGCACGTCGTACAACGTGCAGGCTCGGATGCAGGGCAAGGCCGACATCGAGCTGGACGAGGTCGGGCACTGGCAGGCGCGCACCGCCGCCGCAGCCCTGGCGGCTCGCCACGAGGTGAGCGCGATCGTCAGCTCTGACATGCTCCGGGCACGCCAGACCGCCGAGTACCTGGCCCAGATGACGAACCTGCCCGTGACGACGGACCCCAGGCTGCAGGAGCGGAGCTTCGGCCTCTGGGAGGGTCTGACACGCTCTGAGATCGAGGCGCGCTGGCCGGAGGAGTTCCGCCAGTGGTGGCACCTCGGTGACCAGCCCGAAGGAGTCGAGGCCGAGCCGCGCGCGCAGGTCGCACGACGTTACGCGGAAGCGCTCACCGAGCACGCGACAGCCCTCGGCCAGGGGACGCTGGTGGTGGTCTCGCACGGCACGGCCACCGGCGCCGGCCTGGGCCTCCTGCTCGGGGCGGGGGCTGACTGGCCCGCCCTGATCTCCATGCGCAACGCCCACTGGGCCCATCTGCTCCGCAACCGCGCCGACACCGCCTGGATGATGAGCGGCTACAACCTGGGCCCCACCGATGCGTCGACCAGCTGGGAGGCAGGCCCCGATCCCGAGCCCGGCGACGTCGCCGACCCGGATTAGGCGCCCTTGTTCCCGGTGGTCTAGACTTGCCGAGCGCCTCCGGGCGCATCTGGGGCTGTGGCGCAGCTGGTAGCGCACCTGCATGGCATGCAGGGGGTCGTGGGTTCGAGTCCCATCAGCTCCACTCGATCAAGAGCGACGTGTGCTTGCAGAATGCAAGCCTCGTCGCTCTCGTCATGTTGTGCGGGGCCTAGCCCCGCACCCGCACGGGGGCGAGCCCCCGTGGCCCCCGGTCTGTGGTCGTCTTGGTTGTTCGAACAGTCCTTCGTATGGTCGACTCGATCAAGAGCACCGTGTTCTCGCCGGATTCAAGTCTCGTCACTCTCGTCATTTTTCGCGGAGACAGGTCCCGCACCCGGTGTACATGAGCGACGTGTCGCTCGGCCAGGCGAGCGGGCGTGTTGCCGCAGAGCGGAGTGATGGTGTGGAAGAGGCCGATGATAGGTTATCTCGGCAGCTCTGAAAGGGCTTCGCTCGCAAAATATGGATCGCGTCCAGGGGGCTGAGTGCGAACCTTCTCTTGTTTTCCTGCAAGAAGACTCGTCTTCTCCTTCGGTGCCAGCGCTGTCTTGGTGGGGTCGCGAGCATGGGGGCGCTCAGTATGCTGGTGAGCATGGTCGATATTCTCTGGGATCAGCTGGGGATCACGGTAGGGGAAGCGCTTGCCACCGTCGTGGCCGCCTCGGTCTTGTTCTGGGTCTTCGCCGCGCTGATGTCGTCCTTCGGCCAGAGGCGAGCGCGGGTCACCGCCGCGAGCCTGGCTCTGATGACGGTGATCGGCGCGGTGACAGCCCGTGCCATGCTGGGACCTCGGCCCACCCTGGTGACAGGGTTGCTCGTCCTCACAGTCCTGCTCGTGTGGGAGCGGGTGGTGGGCCACCGCCTGCCGCGTCCTCTGGCGTCGGCCAGCCAGCCTCGAGTCGTCCTGAGAGACGGCGTCATCGACGAAGAGGCTCTGAAGAAGGTGCGGCTTCGCTCGACCGACCTCATCGTACGGTTGCGCCACAAGGGGATCACTCGTCTGCAGGACGTCGCCTTCGCCATCGTCGAGGGGGAAGGGTCGATCACCGTCATCCGCGCCGGGCAACCAGTGGGTGAGGAGTTCTTGGCGGACGTCGCAGGAGCGTAGAACCCGCTCCTCTGTGATCTTCGTGGCTGCGGCGTCGAGGTCGGTCGTCAAGGTGATCGTCTGAGCAGAAAAAACCTGAGGAACCACGACGTCGTCCTGTCTCGATGTCGGCACAGAATCCAATCTCATGCCTCGCTGTCGTCATCACCTACGAGAGGAAAATGACGACACAGACCGAAGCGGAGTGGTATGATCCTTGGTCTAGCGATGCGGAACGATCAATCCCATCGGCCGAGGCACCTCAAGGCAGGCGGGCACTCTATGCCTATGAATCAGCGCCTAGAAGTGTTTGACGACCCTGTGAGCGACCATCTCGCGGAGTCGTCTTCCTTGGTGGTGGTCGAAGGATTCCACGCCATTAAGCACATCCTCCGCTTCGGTGGCGACGTCGTCCATATCTTCAGCTCTGACGTCTCAAGAACCCACAGCCTCGCCAGGTCTCTCGCTCCCGATCTGGTCGGCGTGTTCCTCGATCGGACCTGCCCTATCAGCTCGGCGGTCTTGCGGAAGCACGCGAAACAAGATGTGCACACAAGAACGATAGGGCTCGCACGGCTGCCGGGCTGGACTCTTGCGGAGGCCCTGCCGACCCCGACCCGACCAGCAGTCCTTCTGGAGAACCCGCAGAACCAGGGAAACATCGGCGCGGTCGTACGCGTCGCCAAGGCTGCTGGAGCTTCGGGGGTGATCTTGGTCGGGGGTGATCGCGACCCGTTCACTGCTGGTGCTGTCCGTGGTGCCGCCGGTCTTCAGTTCGCTCTGCCCACCGTCGCTTCGGCTCTCGAAGACCTCGGTGGCCATCATGTCGTGCTCTTCAGCGATCAAGGAGAGAGGTTCGACCCCGCGAGTCTTCCTCAAGAGTGCGTGTTCGCCTACGGGACCGAACGCGACGGTGCGACCGCCTCTCTCTGCGACCGGGCAGATCAGATCGTCTCGCTGCCGATGGCGGACGGAGTCTCTAGCCTGAACCTGGCGACGGCGGTGGCGGCGAGCCTCTACCTGCACCGCTACCACGTCGATGCCGGCGAGGGGTGACCCTGGCGGCGTGACGTCGACGAGATCTCGACGCGTCGACAACCTCCGTCAGCACTAGGGCTGGTGGTGCCCTTCGGCGGGGTGGTGGATGCGGACGGTGTCGCCGTCCGGGTCTTGCGAGGCGCCGTCGACGATCAGGTCGGCGCGTTCCCAGGGGGCCTCTTCGAGGAGGAACGGGACCTCGAGCTCCATCCAGCCTGCGAGGAAGGCCGCGACCTCTTCGCGTGTGTCGCCGTCGATGCCGATGTCGCGCACGAGGATGCGTTCGCGCGCTAGGGCTGGGTCGGTGCTGACCCAGACGAGGAAGGTCGCGAGGTCTGCGAGCGCGTGGCGTCCGGCGCCGACGCCCTCGATGATGAGCACGCCGTCACCGGCCCGGTGGGGGTCGCTCTGCGTGGCGGTGATCGAGCCCTCTCGGCCTTTCGCCACCCAGCCTGGCGGTCGGTAGTCGACGTCGTCGCCCGCGAACCATGGCTGTACGACGCCCTCGAGCATCTCTCGTGCCCATCGTGTCGGGTGGAGGTGCCACGACACGTCGTCGGTCGAGACGAGCGCCGCGCCGTCGATGTGTCGGGCGAGCCTGCGTGCGAACGTGGACTTGCCCGAGCCGCCTGTCCCGTCGACCAGCACCAGTGCGCGGGCACCGCCGGCACGCGTGAGCACCAGGTCGGCGATCTCGGTGATGGTGGTCGTCGTCCACGGCTCGAACGTCATGACGGGCAGGGCGAGGGTCCGTGGCAGAGCATCGGTAGGGTGCTCGACGTCGGGTCGCTCGTCGGGGATCGAGGTCTCTTGCCCCTGTGCGGTCGGTGCGTCCTGTGCCATCGCCTCGTGCCTCCGTCCAGAGAGCGTCCCGCACCGACCGGACAGGGGGTGCGACTGCCGACGACACTAGTTCTCAGTCGCGGAGTCGTCCTGGCGGGCTTCTTCTCTGCTCGTACGAGCGACCGTCGCCATCTGCCCCGGGGCTACGGTCTCGTGCCTGACAGCAGGCCCCGCACGGAGGAAGAAGACCGCCACCACGGACGCATCCGCGCTGGGCGACGGTCTCGCACCTGGCAGCGGGATCGTCTCGGGCCCCTGTCGGTGGTGCGCAGTAGGGTCGCCGCATGAGCATCCGACTCAACCCTGCATGTGTGACTACCGACTCTTCCGACGCGGCATCGCTGGCCCAGTGGTGGGCCGACGTGATGGGCGGCACGGTCGACGGCTACCCCGAGGCGGGTTACTGGGGCGTCGTCGTCGAAGGCCTCAGCATGAGCCTGGGGTTCGCCCAGGTAGACGACCCCACCCCTGGCAAGAACCGTCTGCACATCGACTTCGCCGTCGAAGACAGGCCGGCCGCGGTGGCCGCTCTGGTCGAGGCTGGTGCCAAGATCGTCTATGAGGGCTCGTTCCAGGGTATGACCTGGACGACTCTCGCCGACCCCGACGGGAACCTCTTCGACGTCGCCGGCACCTGACGGGCGCACCTCGCGTTCTCGCGATCAGCGGTCGTCAGGCTGACCTCCTGAGCAGGTAGTGCGTTCAGAACAGGTATCGCGTCCAGGCAGGGCGTCTCGTGGCCAGAGTGCCAGCCGGCCCCGTCGCTGCTCCTGTGATCGTCCTCGGTGCGAGTCGAGCTCGTTCGGTCACTTCCTGGTTCGGCGTGTGCCCTGGCGCTTCTGGGGGACGTCTCGGGTGGTCGACGCGCTGCTTCTGGTGCGGGTGCGGTCGGGTGTCCGAAGGGGCTGGAGACGGGTGCCCTGCTTGGTGAACGTGGCTCGCAGCGCACGCTCGGTCCGGATCATCGGGACGAAGACGGTCACGACCACCACCACACCCATCACCGCGCTGCCCCAGATACCGATGAAATCCTCGCTGCGGCCCAGCGCGGGCAGCATGGCGATCACTACCGCAGGGGCGGAGATCAGGCCGGCGGGTCGGGCAGCGCGGCCAAAATAGCGGTTGGCGAACTCCCATGTGTCGGCATTCTTCATCGACCTCGGAGTTCTGTACCCGGCGAGCTGCATGCTCCCTTGGAGGAAGCCTGAGACCGGGTGGTAGGGAGGGGTCGCCCTCGTCAACCAGACGCCGATCCCGATCATGAGCACGGGGATGAACAGGTTAGTCCCGAGCAAGATGAACCAGGTCTCCATCGAGAATCCTTTCCGGTCGGGGGGTCAGGGAAGAGACGACCTCAGTCGGGTGCGTCTCGCCGTGGACGGCCCGGCCGACGCATCGGCCGGGCGCCTTTGGGAGCCCGGCCGGCGTCGGCCAGGGCGCGACGCACCACCAGCTCGATCTGAGCGTTGACGCTGCGGAGCTCGTCGGTGGCCCACCGGGTCAGCGCCTCGTGCACCGCTGGGTCCAGGCGCAGCAGGACGGCCCGCCTCTCAGGTCGCGCCGGGCGGGCGGCCTCGTCGGCGGGCTCGTCGGTCATGGGTAGAGCGTCCCGGTGTTCACCACGGGGGTCGCGCGGGAGTCCCCGCACAGCACCACCAGCAGGTTCGACACCATGGCTGCCTTGCGCTCGTCGTCCAGCGAGACGATGTCTTCGGCCTCCAGGCGGGCCAGGGCGTCGGTGACCATGGTCACCGCACCGGTGACGATCTGCTCACGGGCGGCGATGATGGCGCCGGCCTGCTGACGCTGGAGCATCGCCTGAGCGATCTCGGGGGCATAGGCCAGGTTGGAGATGCGGGCCTCGACCACCTCGACCCCAGCGACAGCCACGCGCTCGGCGACCTCGGCGGCGATCTCCTCCGAGACCAGGTCGGTGGCGCCGCGCAGGGTCTCGGCCCCAGGGCCGTCATAGGGGTGAGACATGGCCACGTGCCGCAGCGCCGACTCGGACTGCACGTGCACGAAGTCCCCGTAGTCCTCCACGGCGAACATGGCCTTCGCGGTGTCAGCGACCTGCCAGACGACGATCGCGGCGATGTTGATCGGGTTGCCGTCGGCGTCGTTGACCTTCAGCTCGCTGGTCTCGAAGTTGCGCACCCGCACCGAGACGTTGTGCCGCACCGAGAAGGGCACGGTGATGACGAAGCCGGTGCGGCGGATCGTGCCGACATAACGGCCGAAGAACTGAACCACGCGGGTCTGGCCGGGGGAGATGACCGACACGGCGGTCCACGGGACCACCGCGACGAGGAACAGGACGATGGCCAGGGCGGCGAACCCGTTGAACGTGTCGGGCGAGAAACGGGCGATGAGCCAGACGCCCAGCGCGATCAGCGCGACCCCGCCGAGCACCCCGAGCATCGCCAGGGCAGGCCCTCCGGCCGGGGCCGGCCGCTCTTCGATGTTGACCCGGGTGCCGTCATGGCCCACAGGGACCGCGGTGCTGGTGGGTTGCTGGTCGTCCATACGTCCTCACGTCCTCGTAGCGCCTGGTACGGACTCTCCGCATCCAGATAGCATAGTGATATCACTTTTGGTGGCCTCGGGGCCAGCCTCTCGGATGTGGGATGCGTCACCCGAGGTGGAGGTGGGATTGCCGGCCTGCTCGGTCGCAGGGGCCGTCCTGAGAGGTCGGGATCGCGCGGAGAGCCGGGCCGGCCGTCCAGGCGGTGGCGTCGACGTTCTTGCGTCTAACCCGTAGAGAGCGTGACCCGAGGTGTGAGGGCGACGATGCGAGCGGCGAGGTCGTCGAACGTCGCCTCGAAGGAGCCCGCGGTCCCGGCGGGTACCGGGTCGGGCACCGACCAGTGCAGCTGGCCCGTCCCGTCGAGATCCTCGTGGGCGGCGTCGCAGACGGTGATGACGAGATCGCCAGCCGTGAGCACGTCGTCCAAGGCGCGTGGCGCAGCGTCGAGGGTGAGGCCGTACCGGCCGGCCAGGCTGATGGCGCCGGGGTCGATCTGATCCGCCGGGTGCGTGCCCGCGGAGACGGCGGGCACCGCGCTCGCCGTCCGCCACAGCGCCGCGGCGAGCACGGAGCGGGCCGAGCCCTCGGAGCACACGAACAGCACCCGTCGTGTCGCCAGGGCGGGGGAGGGTGCCAGCCCGCTGAACGCGCCGGGTCGTAGGCGCAGGTAGGTGCGGCGCTTGTCCGCCTGCGATCGTGACCTGGTCAGGAACCCTTCGCGCTCCAGCAGGCCCAGGTGGTGAGCGAGGAGGCTGGAGGAGATGTCGAGCCGGCGCTGCAGCTCGACCGGCGACACGTCGCCCAGCGTGAGCAGGTCGACGGTCGTGAGCCGCACAGGGTCGGCCAGGGCCGCATAGCGATCGACCCGTCGTTCTAGCCCTGTCCGCTCCGGCCCTGTCCGCTCAACGTCCATCGCCTCAATATTCATGAAGCGAGAGGCTCTCGTCAAGGGAGCGCACCGACGAGCAGCGAGGCCGCACGTCGGTGCTGGTGCCATCACCCTCCCGCGACGGCTCGAGACGTAGGCTGGGGACGTGGCTGCCGACCTGACCTCGAACGTCAAGGACGTCGCGCTCGTCTTCGAGGGTGGCGGGATGCGAGCCAGCTACACCAGCGCCGTGGTGGCGACGCTGATCGCCGAGGGCATCTTCTTCGACTGGGTCGGGGGAGTCTCGGCGGGGGCCAGCAACACCGCCAACTACCTCGCCCGCGACCCTGAGCGGGCCCGCAAGTCTTTCGTCGACCTCGCCGGCGACCCGAGGCTCGGCGGTCTCAAGACCTTCGTGCAGGGCAAGGGCTGGTTCGACGCGTCCTACATCTACGAGCAGACGGCCGGCCCAGACCAGGTGCTTCCCTACGACTTCGAGACCTACCTGTCCAACCCCGCACGTCGTCGCGTCGGGGCCTTCGAGTGCGACTCTGGCCGGAGCGTCTACTGGGGGCTGTCGGAGATGAGCACCATGACCGGGCTGATGCGCGGCGTGCGCGCGTCCTCGACCATGCCGATCCTGATGCCCCCCGTGACGATCGACGGGAAGACCTACGTGGACGGTGCCCTCGGGGCCTCAGGCGGCATCGCGCTCGACGCCGCGAAGGCCGACGGCTTCACGCGCTTCTTCGTGGTGCTCACCCAGGAGCGCGGCTACGTCAAACGACCGAGCCGGGCACCGTGGCTCTTCGACGCCTACTTCCGGAGATTCCCCGCCGCTGCCGAGGCGGTCAACACCCGCTGGCAGCGCTACAACCAGACTCGTGACGAGCTGTTCGACCTGGAAGCCTCCGGGGACGCCTACCTGTTCGTCCCCGAGAGGATGGAGGTAGGCAACGCCACGACGGACGTCACCGCGCTGCGGGCCAGCTTCAACACGGGGCTCGCCCAGGCCCGCCGAGAGGTCCCACGCTGGCGTGACTTCGTCGGTCTGTGACCGACGGCTCAGACCTCGCGCGGCACCTTGCCCGTCAGGGTGGACATGCGGCACACGAACCGGTGGAATCCGTCCGAGGTCCGGCCGAACATCAGCGGGCAACCGCCGTCCAGCACCGTCATGTCGTGCTCGCGCCCCCAGGCGGCCGCCTCGGCGGAGACGGAACCCGCACCGAGACCGCGGTGCATCCAGACGTGCCGGACGCCGAGCCGGTGAGCCTCCTGGACGGTGCTCAGCGCGTGCTGCGGCGCGGTCGCGATCACCACCGCGTCCACCCCGCCGTCGATCGCTGACAGCGACGGGTAGGCACGGTCGCCCTCGACGGTCTCGGCGTTCGGGTTGACCGCGAAGACCTCGTACCCCCGGTCTCGCAGCCGTACGTACACAGGGTTCGCCGCGTGGGTGTCTGACCTGCGCGACACCCCGGTCACCGCGATCCGCTGATGAGCGAGAAACTGCTCCGCCGCCTCTGCCATCTTCATAGGTCCAGGCAACCATGCGCGGGTGATGCTCGACAAGGGGTCGCCTCCTTGTCCCGTACGGCGCGCAAGAGAGAAAGGCACGTCCGGCGCGCTCGGCCGCAGGCGCTCGTCGACCGTGCCCCCCTCGGGTGCCGCACACCCGGTCGGCTCATCGTGCCGCTGAGCCGGGTGAGGGTCGGTTAAGGTCGTTCGCATGGCGACTGAGACATTCGAGGTCGCCCGTGACGCCACGCGCGGGCTGACCTCGGACGAGGTCGCCGAGCGGGTCGTTGCCGGGCGCACCAACGACGTGCCGGTGCGGGCGAGCCGCAGCGCGTGGGAGATCGTCCGGGCCAACGTGTTCACGCGGATCAATGCGATCCTTGCGGTGCTGTTCGTCATCGTGATGTCGACCGGTTCTTATCTCGACGGTCTGTTCGGCGGGATGATCGTCGCCAACAGCGTCGTCGGGATGGTCCAAGAGCTGCGCGCCAAGCGCACGCTCGACCGGTTGACCATCGTCGGCCAGGCCAGGCCACGGGTACGCAGGGACGGCCGTGCCGCCGAGCTCGCGCCGCACGAGGTGGTGGCCGACGACGTCATCGAGATGAGCGCCGGCGAGCAGGTCGTCGTCGACGGGCAGGTGCTCGAGGCGAGCGCGCTCGAGGTCGACGAGTCGCTGCTGACAGGGGAGTCCGACCCGGTGGTGAAGCACCCCGGTGACCTGGTGATGTCCGGCAGCTTCGTCGCGGCCGGCAGCGGCGCCTACCAGGCCACCAAGGTAGGCAAAGACGCCTATGCGGCCCGCCTGGCGGAGGAGGCCAGCCGGTTCACGCTCGTGAGCTCTGACCTGCGCAACGGCATCAACAAGATCCTCAAGCTCATCACCTGGCTGCTGATCCCCGCCGGTGCCCTGTCGGTCTACAACCAGCTGTTCGCCGGGGGCCAGCCGCTGAACGAGGCGCTGCGCGGCATGGTCGCGGCCCTCGTGCCGATGGTGCCCGAGGGGTTGGTCCTCATGACCTCCATCGCTTTCGCCGTGGGGGTGATCCGGCTGGGACGGCGCCAGTGCCTGGTCAACGAGCTGCCCGCGATCGAAGGCCTGGCCAGGGTCGACGTGGTGTGCGCCGACAAGACCGGCACCCTGACCGAGAACGCCATGCGGCTCGCCGAGGTCCGCGACCTGACCGGCCAAGGGGGAGGGGCGCCCCCCGAGACGACGCACGAGGCGCTGGCCGCGCTCGCCGCGGCCGACCCGCACCCGAACGCCAGCCTCCAGGCCGTCGCGGAGGCCTACCCAGACGGCCCCGGCTGGACGCTCGGGGCGGCCGCGCCGTTCTCGTCGGCGCGCAAGTGGAGCGGTGCCAGCTTCGGCGAGCACGGTCACTGGGTGCTCGGTGCTCACGACGTCCTGCTGTGCGACGGTGCGCCCGAACGCGCGCAGGCCGAGGCGCTCGCGGTGCAGGGGCTGCGGATACTGCTGCTGGGTCGTGTCGACCAGCCGGTGGACGCCCCCGACGCCCCCGGCCACGTGACGCCCGTCGCCCTCGTGGTGCTCGACCAGAAGGTGCGTCCCGACGCGAAGGACACCCTCGACTACTTCGCGTCGCAGGACGTCGCTCTCAAGGTGATCTCCGGAGATCACGCCGCCTCTGTCGGTGCTGTGGCGGCCTCGCTCGGGCTGCCGGGCGGTGACGCGCCCGTCGACGCCCGCACCCTCCCCGACGACCAGGAAGCGCTGGCCGAGGCGCTGGAGCAGGGGGCGGTCTTCGGCCGGGTGACCCCAGAGCAGAAACGGGCGATGGTCGGCGCGCTGCAGTCCAAGGGGCACACGGTCGCCATGACCGGCGACGGCGTCAACGACGTCTTGGCGCTCAAGGACGCCGACATCGGCGTGGCCATGGGCGCCGGGAGCCCGGCCACCCGGTCGGTGGCCCAGATCGTCCTGCTGGACAACAAGTTCGCCACCCTGCCCTACGTCGTCTCCGAGGGGCGACGCGTCATCGGCAACATCGAACGGGTCTCGACCCTGTTCCTGACCAAGACCGCCTACTCGGTGCTCCTGGCCCTCATGATCGGCATCCCCGGCCTGATCGGCTTCGACCCGTTGCCCTACCCGTTCTACCCGAGGCACGTCACGATCACCGGCTGGTTCACCATCGGCCTGCCGGCCTTCGTCCTGTCCCTGGCGCCGAACAACGAACGTGCCCAGCCGGGCTTCGTCAACCGTGTCATCCGCAGAGCGATCCCCGCCGGGGTCGTCGTCGCGATCGCATGCATGGTCTCCTACCTGCTCGCCCGCAACGGTGTGTGGGCAGAGGCCGCGACCGACATGCAGGCCAGCACCAGCGCGCTCATCACCTTGACCGTGATCGCCCTGTGGGTGCTCATCATCGTCGCCCGGCCCTACGCGCCGTGGAAGGTCGCTCTGGTGGCCGTGATGCTCACCGGGTCGACGCTGATGTTCCTCACCCCCCTGACCCGTGAGATCTTCCTGCTGGACCCCACCAACACCCCCCACACCCTCGTCGCCTTGGCGGTGGCCGCGGTCGGCATCGTCCTGGTCGAGATCGCCTGGCGCGTCATCGGCCGCACACCTCGCCCGAGCGCCGACTGATCCCGCCAGGTGACGACGTGGCGTGCGTCGCGCGTCGGTGGTGCGTCTCGCGGTCGGGGATGATGTCTCGGTGGTGATGGTCAAGACCTCTGCGGCGTCTCTCCCGAGGCTCGTCGACGCCGCCGTCCGGGCGGGGTTCGCTGACGCCACGCTCCTGCGCGGCAAGGGCTACGCCGACGAGGGCAGGGTCGGTGAGATCACCTGGGACGCCGACGAAGGCCTGATCGCCGCTGCCGTCTCGGGAACCCGCCGCACCCCCTATGAGACGCACGTGTGGCTGGCACGGGACTCCCAGGGCACCTTCAGGATCACCAACACCGCGTGCGACTGCCCTGTCAGCTGGTCGTGCAAGCACGCGGCCGCTGTGGTGCTCGCGTTCCAGAAAGCGGCACGTCTCGGGTCGCGCCCCGAGCCCACGGTGGCCGGGTGGCGCCAGGCGCTGAGCGCGTTCACCTCCGCGCTGGACGGTGACGACACCGACGGCAAGCGCGTGGTGCCGCTGGGCCTGCAGCTGCGGCTCAACAACGCCAGCCGCGCACCGGCCCGCCGCGACGACGTCACGCTGTCCGTCCGGCCGGTGTACCGCGACGTCGGCGGTTCGTGGAGCACCGGCGGCCCTGCCGGGTGGGACCCGCCGCCGCCCTGGTTCTCTCGTGATCGTTCACCCGTCGTGCTGGAACCCGCACAGAGGCGGTGGCTGACGTCGTTGGGACGCCTGGTCCGTGCTCGCTCGACCTTCGACGAGCAGCGCAGCTGGTATCCCGTCGAGGAGTTCCTGCCCGACCTGTTCTGGCCCTTGCTGGCGCAGGCCCCGTCGTTGGGTGTGGAGATCAGCGGCAGCGCCCGCGACACCGTCGCGCTCGCCGTGCGGGCCGAGCTCGCCCTCGACCTGCGTCGGGCTGACACCGGGGCTCTGCGGGTGCGGTCCCGGGTGAGCTTCGACGGCCGTACACGCCCGTGGAACCTGGTCGGCGCCGCGGGGGAGGGCGGGCTGTTCGCGGTGACCTTCGACGGGCAGCGTCGCGACGTCGTGCTCGGGCCGCTGAGCGCCCCGCTGACCGAGGCGCACCGGTGGGCGCTGTCCATGGACGACCTGAACGTCGCACCTGGTGACGTCGACGCGTTCATGGCCGAGTTCTACCTCGCGGCGGCCCGCACCCTCACCGTGGTGAGCTCAGACCGCACCGTCGACCTGCCCGAGCCGCCCCGGCCGCGCCTGGTGTGCGCGGTCACTCACGCGGCGGTCGGCCGGGCGGTCCTCGACTGGGAGTGGGACTACGACGGGCAGCGGTTCGCCTTCCCCCTCTCAGGAGGGTCGGGGCGGGTGCGCGTCGCCGGGGTGGAGAAGGAGATCGCGACACAGGTCGAGGCCGTGATCCGTGCGGGAGACGCCGGGTTCCGCCTGACCGGGCGCACCGAGCACACCGGCCTGGCCGCGGTGGACCTCGCTGAGCGTGCGCTGCCCGTGCTCGAGGCCTTCGACGACGTGAGGGTCGAGCGCACGCCCGGCGAGCCCGTCTACCACGAGCTGACCACGGACCCTGTGGTGGAGGTCTCGACCCGCTCTAGCGACGACGCCGACTGGTTCGACCTCGGGGTGTCTGTCTCTGTCGACGGCCGTGCGGTGCCGCTCGCACGGCTGCTCGCCGCCCTGGCGCGAGGCGAGGACAGGCTGTTCCTCGACGACGGCGCGTGGTTGCGCACCGACCACCCGGCGCTCGCGCGTCTTCATGCCCTCGTCGTCGAGGCGCGCGCTCTGTCAGACAGCCGCGACGGGCTGCGGATCAACCGGTACCAGGCCTCGTTGTGGTCTGACCTGGAAGACGTGGCCGACGTGGTCGAGCAGGCCGACGAGTGGCGGGCCTCAGCCGGAGCGCTCGCCGCCCTGGTTCGAGAGGGTGCGACACCCCAGCACGTCGACCTCGCGGGTCTCGTCACCGCCGACCTGCGCGGCTACCAGCAGCACGGGGTCGACTGGCTGGTCTTCCTGCACCAGCACCGCCTCGGCGGGATCCTCGCCGACGACATGGGCCTGGGCAAGACGTTGCAGGTTCTCGGCCTTGTCGCGCAGGCCCGCGCCGCCGAGCCTGCCGACGGGCCCTTCCTGGTGGTCGCCCCGGCGTCGGTCGTGGGCAACTGGGTGAACGAGGCTGCCAGGTTCGCCCCCGGCCTGCGGGTCCATGCCCTGTCGCAGACCCTGGGCAAGTCCGGCACCGACCTCGGCCGGCTGGTGGAGCAGGTCGACGTGGTGGTCACCTCGTACGCGATCTTCCGTCTGGACTTCGAGCACCTCCACCAGGTGCGCTGGGCCGGGCTGGTGCTCGACGAGGCCCAGTTCGCGAAGAACACCAAGACCAAGGCGAACGAGCACGCCCGCACGCTGCGCGCCCGCACCAAGATCGCCGTCACCGGCACCCCGATGGAGAACAGCCTGGACGAGCTGTGGGCCGTGCTGGCGATCGTCGCGCCCGGGCTGTTCCCGTCGCTGGGACGCTTCCGCGACCAGTACAGCACCCCGGTCACCGAGGCGGGCCGGGCCCGTGTGCTCTTGGCCGCCGACGACGTGGACGACCAGGAGCGGCTCACCCTGACCGAGACGGTCACGGTCGGTGAGGAGCACCTGGCCCGGCTGCGCTCACGCCTGCGGCCCCTGATGCTGCGCCGCACCAAAGAGCTGGTCGCGCCCGAGCTGCCGCAGCGCCAGGAACAGGTGCTCCAGGTCGACCTGGAACCCAGGCACCGACGGCTGTACGACACCTTCTTGCACCGGGAGCGTCAACGCCTGCTGGGCCTGCTGGACGACTACGACACCAACCGGTTCGCGATCTTCCGTTCCATCACGGTGCTGCGCCGCATGGCGCTCGACGCCTCGCTGATCGACGAGAGGTACCACGACGTCCCCTCGGCCAAGCTCGACACGTTGTTCGAGCAGCTGGACGACGTGATCGCCGGCGGGCACCGCGCGCTGGTCTTCTCCCAGTTCACGACCTTCCTGGCGAAGGTCGCCCAACGGTGCGACGCCCGAGGGCTGGCTCACGAGTACCTCGATGGTTCTACCCGGGACCGGGCGAGCGTCATCGACCGGTTCAAGAGCGGCGACGCGCCGGTGTTCCTCATCAGCCTCAAGGCCGGCGGCTTCGGGCTGAACCTCACCGAGGCCGACTACGTGTTCCTGCTCGACCCGTGGTGGAACCCCGCCGTGGAGAACCAGGCCATCGACCGCACCCACCGCATCGGCCAGACCCGCCCTGTTCTCGTCCAGCGTCTGGTGGCCGCCGGCACCATCGAAGACAAGGTGATGGCCCTCAAGGCACGCAAGGCCGACCTGTTCCGCGCGGTGCTCTCTGACGACGAGGGCACCTTCTCCACGAGTCTGACCGCCGACGACGTCCGCAGCCTCCTCGACGTCGGGTGACGTTCACGTCGGGTGGTGCTCTCCGCGCTGACGCGACCCTGTCGGCCCGCGACCGGCGGAGCACGTGACGGCTGCTCGCTCTTGTCGTCCGCTCTGCGGGGCGCGCTCCGGGTGTGCCGCCGAGCCCGGTGCGTATCCTGACCGCGTGCCAGTCGAGCCCGGGCCCGGAGTCGTCGTCGCTCTGGTCGTCCTTGTCGCCCTCGCGGTGCTCGCGTCGGCGTGGGGACGGCTGCGCACCGGGCGTCAGAGCGTGGTCGCGGCGCTGCGCGCGGTCGTGCAGCTGGCGGCGGTCGCTCTGATCATCACTCTCGTCCTGCGCTCGCTGGCCTGGTCGCTGCTGTTCACGCTGGTGATGTTCACCGTGGCGGTGGCGACGACAGGACGCCGCATCGGGGTGTCGGCGCGTGCCTGGCTGTGGGCCGCCGTGGCGATGGCCGCCGGCATCGTCCCGGTGCTCGTGGTCGTCTTCGCCACCGGTGCGGTGCCGTTCAACGGCCCGTCGCTGGTCCCGTTCGCCGGCATCGTGATCGGCGGGACCATGGTCGCGCACTCGCTGGCCGGGCGGCGTGTGTTCGCAGCGCTGCGTGACCAGCGCGAGATCTACGAGGCCGGGCTCGCCCTGGGCCTGTACCCGCGCGACGCGGTCGACGTCGTCGCGCTCCGGCTCGTCCCCGAGGCTCTGGTGCCCGGGGCCGACCAGACCCGCACGGTGGGCCTGGTCACCCTGCCGGGAGCCTTCGTCGGGGTGCTGCTCGGCGGAGGTACCCCCGTCCAGGCAGCCACCGCCCAGGTCCTCGTCCTCGTAGGCCTGCTCGCCGCCCAGACCATCACGGTCGGCGTCTCCTACCAGCTCATGCGTCGCGGCAGGCTCGTCCCCGAAGACCTCCACAGCCTCGTCCCGCGCTCTCGCCGCTGAGACACCGCCGACGTCATCGTCCGTCGAGGTCCGGCCGAGGGTCGGTCTGATCGTCTGGGGTCTCGATCTCGCGCGGCACGTTCCCGGTGCGGGTGAGCCAGCGGCACATGAAGCGGTGAAGACCGTCCGAGGTCCGGCCGAACATCAGCGGGCAGCCGCCGTCCAGCACGGTTATGCCGCGCTCGCGACCCCAGGTGACGGCCTCGGGGGAGACGGAACCCTCACCGGCACCGCGATGCATCCACACGTGACGCACGCCCAGCCGTTCGGCCTCCTGGACGGTTCCCATCGCGTGCTGCGGCGCGGTCGCGATGACCACGGCCTCGACCCCGCCGTCGATCGCCGACAACGAGGGGTATGCCCGGTCGCCCTCGACCTCCTCGGCGTTCGGGTTGACCGCGAACACCTCGTACCCCGCCTTGCGCAGCCGCACGTACACGGGGTTGGCAGCGCTCTCGCCGGACTTCCGCGACACCCCGGTCACCGCGATCCGCCGCAGCGCGAGAAACCGTTCCGCCGCCTCTTCCATCTTCACCGCCCCAGCACATCACACCCCGGCCACCCCTCCCGGGGCCGTTCGGCCTTGCCCTGGCCCGTCAGGTGATCCAGGCCAGGGGCTTCACCGATCCCAGGTGCTGGGCTCAGTTACGAAGCGGTCGGCGAACCGCGTGCGCCAGGCTCAGCCCTGGCGGGTGAAGACCAGACTCTCGGGGAGGTGGGGGTTGGTGCCGTAGGTGTCGAACGGAACCGTCAGGGTCGAGGCGTCGCAGACGACCGGGGTGGGGGTGTCGGGCAGCAGGATCAAGGCATCGAGCAGGTCGCCGAGAGGTTCGCCACCCATAGTCATCAGCTGTTCGATGTCGCTGCTCTCCGTCGTCGTGAAGAACGTGTCGACGTCAGCCGTCCAGGTGCCTGTCCCGGTGCTCGTCGCATCGTAGGTCACGGGGATGTTGTGGCCCATCGCCGACATCGTCATGTCCGTCGACAACGGCAGGCTCGTGGAGAACATGCCGTCGGGCGTGAACGTCGTCGTCTGGACCGCGGAGAACATCAGGCTCATGATCGTGCCGTCGAGCCCCTCTCGTTGCATGCTGGCCTGCGTCGCGTCGAGGAGCGCCCCCTCCATGAATGCGACGTCGAGGTCCCACGTCCCGACCAGGCACGACGAGAGGTCCGAAAGGTCGGCGGTCTGAGCTCCGGTGAGCGGGCTCGCCGTGTCGGTGCCGTCGGACAGACCACACCCAGCGAGCAGCAACGCAGCACCAGCCAGAGCGACGAGACGACGCATGAAAGCTCCTTTGCCGTGAACACAGACCCTGTAGTCATCGAGCAAGAGGGGCGGAGTACGCGCGCTCAAGAGCCTGATTCACCCGCTCGGTCCACGGTCGGCATCTCCTACCGGCTCATCTGGGCTGCCCGACAGTCTCAGCTTCGAGGCTGGTCGGTTGTCGAGCGGGAGGACACCCTGGGGCAGAAGACAGGGCGCTATCGGGCAGCAACTACCATGTGTGATGGTCGCGAGGAGGTCCCCCAGGTGGCAGACGGTCCGCAGGAGCCCACTCACGGCGAGTGGGAGCAGCAGCAGGTGGGCACGCTGCTCGGCGGCCGTTACGAGCTGCGCCGGGTCCTGGGGAGCGGAGGTATGGGCGTGGTGTACCTGGCGCGCGACAACCGGTTGCCGCAAGACGTCGCGGTCAAGGTGCTGTATCCGAACCTGGCGTCCGACCCGACGGTGCGGCGGCGCTTCGACCGGGAAGCCAGCACCGTTGTGGGCCTGGACCACCCGTACATCGTCGAGGTGACCGACACCAACCACGCGGACGACAGGACCGGCCTGCGGTACATCGTCATGAAGTACATCAAGGGCCACCGGACCCTCGCTGACGAGCTTGCTGCCGGTCCGCTGTCCGTCGAGCGGGCGGTGAGCGTGGTCGGCGACGTGCTGGAGGGCCTAGCGCACGCGCACGCCGCAGGGGTGGTCCACCGCGACGTCAAACCGGCCAACGTCATGATCACCACCGACGGCCGGGCCAAGGTGGTGGACTTCGGGATCGCGCTGGTCGCAAGCATGACGATGTCTCTCTCCGGCTCCGTTCGTGGCACCCCGCATTACATGGCCCCGGAGCAGGCCCTCAACAAGACTGTTGACGCGCGAGCCGACCTCTACTCCACCGGCTGCTTGCTGTTCAGAGCGCTCACCGGCCGTCCCCCGTTCGTCGGGGAGACGATGGCGGCGCTGCTGCTGAAGCACCGCGATGAGCGGCCCCCAGCACCGACCACTCTGCGCACTGATCTGCCCACGACGGTAAACCTCATCGTCGCCAAGGCGATGGCGAAGCAACCTGACGACCGCTACCAGACCGCTGACGAGTTCCGGATCGCGCTCGCTAGTCTGATGGAGCGTGCTGCCCGACCAGACCAGGACGGTAGGCACAAACAGCGCAGGGCCGTTTCCCATCCGGTGACTAGCTCACCAGCCGAGTCGCTCGAAGACCCGTTCGTGCTGGTGGAACCGGGAACGAACCGGGCATCTCCGGCCGTACCGTCGAATGACAAGACCGTCCACGTTGACCCGTCCATCGCTCGAGACGGCCGCACCAAGGTGATACCCCAACCGGGCCCCGCCCGCGACGGCAACACCAAGCAGATGTCGCCGCCCACCCCCTCAGAGGGCGTCGATGACGTTTTTTCTGGACCTGGCCAGGTCATCGCAGAATATCCGTTTGCCGAGCCCTTGATCGATGTCCGGCCGGAAGTCAACTCCGACCAAAAAAGTTCCAAGAAGCCAGAAGGCTTCATTTTTGGCATGATTGGCGTGTTGGCCGGTAAAATCTCGACACGATCGACGCGGGTTCGATTCGATCGCCCGCGCGTGTGGCTCCGGACCTCGATTGACCGGAAGCCTGTGCCCACTTGGGACGCAGGAGATCCAGTTCGCCATCCCGTGAGCGACGCAGTTTTCCGCCAGAGTTCAATATCTACGCTCGTCACCCTTCCGGTCTACGCGACGATGCTTCTCTTCCTCCTATCTCTCGGATATTTTCTCAGCGCAGATTGGATGGACTGGCTTTTTCTAACCGCCGTCACCATTCTGGCGGCATGATACCTTCTATGGGCGAAGTTCGCCCCCTCTAGGTCCTTCTTCCGGGCATGCCAGGGAGAGCATGGCAGTGGCGCCTCCCGTTTTTTGCCCATTCGGGCGGTTGGATTCTCATTCTTTTGCTCTTGCCGTGGCTCGGCGGCCCTCGACCGTCTATTCTAGGCAGCGAAACGAGCCAGGGCAGGTGGGGATCATCAGGCTTTCCGAAGTGGGAAGACCTCAGGTCGGGATGGGAAGGGGTCCAGTTTGGTGGTCTATTCTACGCAGCAGTTCTCCTGGTGGTGGTCGCATGGTACTCACGAGTCTGGGTCGAATTTATCTGGCGGCGACGAGAGTCGAGATCTAACAAGTTCGGGTCGGCTATGCTGATTTTACTTGTAGGCACCGTAGAGTTTGCGGCCGGAGTTGCGATCCCCATCTCAGTTCTTTGGTTCGCATCGTCTCGATAGCGGCCCGCTTCGCATAGTTCACGAACGGCTTCCCCCGACCGCGTCTTCATCCGAGATTGGTTTTGTGATGGCCGAGCTGCAATCTAAGTTTACATGCGCGCTTCTTGCAAAAAAGAAGAGAGAAAAGTTGTCCGCCAGGATTTTTCTGCACCGTGTGAGCTCTCCTCCTCGAGGAGGTTGTCCGTGCGCAGTCGGTAAGTTGAGGACCATTGGAGGTCGAGATGTTGACGAAACTCGGCGGGTGATCTGCTCGGTTGCGTTCGACGTCGCTTGTAGCCTCGTTTCTCCTCATTGATTTTCGCGATGCTGGGCCAGGGTGGCTCGGAGCGAAGCGGAGCGCAGGAACAAGCGTCGAGTGTTGCCGATCTGGTGGAAACCGTGGTGGGCGTAGAAGCGGATCGCGTCGTCGTCGATGGCGTCCACGACGACGAGCCGTCCCGCTACGTGGTCGATGGCGTCGGCGAGATGGTCGAGCGCGTCGAGCAGCACGTGGGTGCCTAGGCCTTGGCCGTGCAACGACCGATCTAGCGCGAGACGGGCGATGAGGAAGGCAGGGATGACGGAATGCCCGCCGCTGGTCGAGCGGGACAACCCGTCGCGGCGGACCTGAGTCGGTGCGATCGCGTAGTACGCGACGACGGACTGGTCGTCGCTGCCGGTCCAGACGTAGGTACGGGCGGTGTCCTGGGTCGTCGCACGCCACGCCTGACGGTGGAGCCAGTCGTCCAGCTCAGGGTTGCCGCAGGAGAAGGTGCTCGTGTCGTGGTCTTGTGAGAGGGGTCGGACGCGCCACACCGGTTCAGCCTCGTCGGACCACGCGGGGTGCGGCGGCGGCTCGGGCCAGGACCGGCAGCGGTTCGGCGTCGTCCAGGCTGGCCATCATCTGGTCGAACTGCTCGGCTGGCATGAGTGTGACGTCTGCTCTGGCCAGCACACGTTCGGCGGCCTCGCGAGCAGTGCGGACCATGAAGGCCGACTTCGATTCGTGGGTGAGCGCGGCGGCGTGGGCGATCACGTCGTCAGACTCCGGGTCGATCCGCGCTTCGATCCGCCTGCTGCGTGCCGGAGTCCCAACAGCCATGGACTCAATGTACGGCGTTTGTACGGAGGGATCAAGGCGCTTCGCTTCATCGCCGGGACCGTGGTCGCGTTCGTCATAGGAACACGCTCCCAGACGGTGCCCCCTTGGCTGAGATGTTGCCCACAGGCACGCGGCCTCTGTGGGTAGCGCTGTGGATAGTCGCCGGTAGGGCGTGTGGGCATCATGTCGCTGGCCGAGACCTGTCGTTCTTGTGCGTCAGCGGATGGTGACGCGGGTGGTGCGGCGGCCCCAGGTTCCGGGTTCGGTGGTGAAGCGGCCGGGGAGCGGGGTGGTGCAGGAGGGGCAGCGGGCGTCGGGGGTGAGGTCGTAGCGGAGCAACTGGTACCAGTCGCGCTCGATCAGCACGTGGCCGCAGGACGAGCAGCGGGTGATCTCGCCGGTGGTGTCGTGGACGTTGCCGGTGTAGACGAAGTGCAGGCCGGTGTCGAGGGCGATCTGTCGGGCTGTGCGCAGGGTCGATGCGGGGGTGGGTGGGACGTCGCGCATCTTGTGGGTGGGGTGGAAGGCTGAGAGATGCAGGGGGACGTCAGGGCCTAGCTCGGTGGCGATCCAGGAGCACATCGCCCGGAGCTGGGCCGGGTCGTCGTTGTGGCCGGGGATCACCAGGGTGGTCAGCTCTAGCCAGGTGTCGGTGGTGGCGACCCAGGCGATGGTGTCCAGCACGTCGCGCAGGTGGGCGCCGGTGGTGTGCCAGTAGAAGTCTTCGGTGAAGCCCTTGAGGTCGATGTTCGCCGCGTCCATCGCGCCGAAGAACGCCGCTCGAGGCTCGGGCAGCACGTAGCCGGCGGTGACGGCCACCGTGCGCAGGCCCGCCTCGTGGGCTGCTTCGGCGGTGTCGAGGGCGTACTCGGCGAAGATCACCGGGTCGTTGTAGGTGAACGCGACGGACGCACAGCCTGCCTCGCGCGCCGCCGTGGCGATCTGGGCCGGGGAGGCGGACGCGGCGAGCCGGTCGTTGCTGCGAGCGGCGGAGATGTCCCAGTTCTGGCAGAACCGACAACCCAGGTTGCACCCGGCCGTGCCGAAGGACAGCACCGGGGTGCCCGGGTAGAAGTGCGCCAGAGGCTTCTTCTCGATCGGGTCCACGGCGAACCCCGACGAGCGGCCGTACGTGGTCAGCACCAGGTGGTCGCCGTCGCAGGCCCGGACGAAGCAGTAGCCGCGCTGACCCTCGTGCAGACGGCAGGTGCGCGGGCACACGTCGCACTGGATCCGGCCGTCGGGCAGCGGGTGCCACCAGCGGGCGGCAGGCGCATCCGCCAGGTCGTCAGCGAACGGGGGAGCAGCCGGGTCGGAGACCGAGCCGGCGCCGACGTCGTCTGGCCCGCTGCTGGGCGCGTCGTGGCTGGTCACGACAGGTCGTCTCCGGCTGGGGCGGGCTCCTCCCACGACGCCTGGACGGTATAGCGGGCCAGACGCACGTCAGAGCCCCAGCGGTCGCTAGGGAGCCCTGCCTTGCGGCGCAGCTGGGCGAGGAACGCACGCGGGTCGGGCAGCTGTTCCCACACCTGCGGGAGAAACGTCGCCTGGTGGCCCGAGGCGGTGAGGATCACCCCGTCGACACCCGGCCGCAGCGCGGCCACCGCCTCGTCCTCGGTGGTCGCCGCGACCGGTTCGGCGTCAGAGAGCACGGACACCTCGAGCCGGGTGCGGCCCAGCTCGTCAGCGGTCAGCGGGAGGAAGCGCGAGTCGTTCAGCGCCGCGCGGACCGCGTTGACGACGAGCCCCTCGCGCAGCGGGCGATCCTCCGAGAGAGACCCGATGCACCCGCGCAGCCGACCGTCCTGGGTGAGCGTGACGAACGAGGCCAGGTGGGCGTCGGCCCACGGCGGCCAGGCCGGCAGCGAGGGAGACACCGCGCCGAGCGAGCCGGCGATCGCGGCCCGGGCGTGGGCGAGCAGCACCCGCCCGGCGTCGTCGGGCAGCACCGTCACGACGGCCCCTCGAACGCCACCGCGCAGTAGCCGACCACCCGGTCGCGCCGCCCGGCCGTGTCCCCGGAGTTGCACGCTCCCAGCAGGTGGGGCACCAGCCCACGGCGACGGGCCACGGTGAGCATCCCGTTGATCGGGGTCGCGCCGCACGCCTGGCTGTGGTCGAGCGGGCCGGCCAGCGTCATGATCTGGTCGATGGTCGCGGCGTCGTGCTCCTGCGCCTGCTCGTAGGTCAGGTAGTGCGACAGGTCAGAGCTGATGACCACCAGCGTGCGAGGAGAGTCCCACAGCGCCTCGATGACGTCAGCGACCTGGTCGGCGCTGGCGTCCCCGGCATTGAGCGGCACGATGTCGACGTCACCGATCACACGCTGCAGGAACGGCAGCTGAACCTCGATGGCGTGCTCGTCGCGGTGGGTGGCCCCGTCGACCGTCACCCACGGCAGGTGGGTGAGCGTCGTGCGGGCCTGCGGCCACACCGGCATCTGGCCCAGGGGGGTGTCGAACGCGCCAGCCGTCGGCAGAGCCACCCCGAGCACCGGGACGCGGTGGGTGGGCCCGACGACGACCACCTTGTCGACGTCCGCCCCGGTGAGCCGGGTGTACGCCAGCGCCGCCGTCGTCCCCGAGTAGACGTACCCGGCGTGCGGGACGATCACCGCACCCGGGCGCGGCGACCCTGGCGCGGGCACGGGTGCTGTCGCCAGCAGGAGGTCTACCTGCTCGCTGAGCTCGCGCGGGTCGGCGGGGTAGAAGGAGCCCGCCACGGCCGGTGCGCGCACCGATCGGTTTCTCACCTGTCCATCACCTCGAGCCCCAGGTTACGCGTGGTCGTGAGGCCAGGCTCAGGCAGGTGTGAGGGGTTGGTGCGGATCAGGGCTCGGCGGTGTCTGTGCGCCAGACCAGCACCGGTGACAAGGGCTCGCCGGAGGCCAGGGCGTCGAGCACCCGTCGCTCGTGCGGGACCACGGGCTCGGGAAGGGCTCCCAGCCGGTACCAGCCCATCGCGTCGGCCTTGTCAGGCTCGGTCAGCCGCACCTGGCCCGCCCAGCGCGAGGCCGTGAAGAACATGTCGATGCGCTGCTCCACCACGCCCGCGCCGGGCCAGTACCGGTGGACGGCGGTGAGCGGCACGAGGTCGTCGGCGGCCACCTCGACCCCGGCCTCCTCGCGCACCTCGCGGAGCGCGGCCTCGACCACCGACTCGCCAGGGTCGACGTGCCCGGCGACCACCGCCCAGTGCCCGTCGCGGTAGCCGGTGCCAGCCCGGCGCTGGAGCAGCACCTCGTCCTCTCGACGCAGCACCACGTAGGCGGCGGCGACCAGCAGGGTCCGGCCGGAGAGGTGGTCGTCGTCGGCGTAGCGGTGGGGCACCTGGGGATTATCGCCCCCGGGCGTAGCATCGTCATGACGACGAGCGAAGGAGAGCACCGTGAGCGACAGCGGGAACGGCGACTTCGAGTTCGAGCGGCGCTTCCTGGTGCGGGACGCCCCGCCTCACCTGCTCGACGACGCGCCGATGCTCATCGTGCAGAGCTACTTCCTCTCGGACGGGGGCTATGCGCTGCGTGTGCGCACCCAGGCGCCGACGCAGCGGGCGACCCTCGACCTGGACATGGACGAGGAGAGCCTGCTGCGTGAGCACGCCGCCGAGGTCGACTTCGCCGCGGTGACCGTCAAGGGCCCCATGGTCGAGGGCACCCGGTACGAGGCGGAGCGGCAGATCGAGCCCGAGGTCGCGATCCAGATGGTGCTGCGCGGCGGTCACCGGGTCGCCAAGCTGCGTCACGCCGTCTGGTTGGGCGAGGACGGCTGGGTGCTCGACGAGTTCCTGGCCGCCAACGCGCCGCTGACGATCGCGGAGGTGGAGCGTGGCGGGCCGGTGACGAACCTGGCGATCCCCTCGTTCTGCGTCACCGAGCTCACCACCGACCCCCGGATGTCCAACGAGGCGCTCGCGGTCCGGCCCTTCGGCGGCTGGGCCGAGGAGTACGCCGAAGAGCTCGCGCTCTCAGGCCCGTCGTTCCTCGGCGGGCTGGGCAAGAACCGTCCGCTGGACCTGTGAGTCTGGCCGCTCCCCACGGACAGGACCGGCGGAAGCGTCCTACGCTGGTCGATCATGACCAGACTCCGCTGGCGACGCGCCACCGGGAGGCCGCGACACGCGGTGTCCTGGTGGTTCTGGCACGCCGTGGGTGTGCTCGTGGTGATCGTGACGTCCCTGGTCTTCGGGGTGACCACCGCGACCACCCGGGGGGCGATCGGCCCGCACGAGGCACGCTTCGACGTGACCACCGACTCCACGATGACTCTGGACGTCGGCCCGCTGGGGACGCTGCAGGTCGACTCTCCGATGCCGCTCACCCTCGGGGTCCGCGCGGTGGTGCAGGAGATCCCGCAGGACGCCACCGGGGTCGGTCAGGCGGAGACGCTGATCGCCCTGCAAGAGGATCTCGACCAGTACGTCGGGCTGTTCACCGGCCTGAGCACGGAGATCCGCTCGGTCGCGGTCGCGCTGGTGATCGACGCCGCCTGGCGCACCGTGGGGGCTCTGGTGGTGCTCGTCGCGACCTGGGTCGTCCTGCGCAGGATGCTCGGGCCTCAGCGCCGTGAAGAGCTGGTGGTCGGGCTGCGCCCGCGCGCCCGGGTGCTCGTCGCGAGCACCATGATCGTCCTGCTCGGGGCCACGGTGCTGACCAGCTCGCTGGCGCCGAGAGACCGCCCGAACCTCTCGGGCACGGAGGCGTCACCGGTGTTCGAGGGCACCGCGCTGGAGGGTGCGCGGATCACGGGGCGGCTGGGCGGCATCATCGACACCTACTCGGCCATGGTCATCACCACGATCAGGCAGAACGACGAGTTCTACGACGGCGCCCAAGAGGCCCTGGAGATCGCCTGGTCTGGCTACGAGGCCAGGAGCGAGCTCGCCGCACGCACCCAGGTACCCGAGACCGGTCAGACGGAGCCGCAGGTGCCCGACCAGCCGGACGTCCTCGATGAGCCAGGCACCTCGCCCCAGACACAGACCCCGGCACAGGTGGGTACCCCGGCCCAGCCGGCTGCTCCTGCCCAGCCGGAGCAGGCTGCCTCCCCTCGGCCCGGGTCGGCCACCGCGAGCCCGACGGCCAAGCCCGTCACCGTCGTGCTCGTCTCTGACCTGCACTGCAACGTCGGGATGGCGCGCGTCATCAGCACCCTGGTGAGGTTGTCCGACGCCCGCGTCGTGATCGACGCCGGGGACACCACGATCAACGGCACCTCGGTCGAGGAACAGTGCGTGCAGACGTTCGCCCGCGCGATCCCGGACCGGGTGCGGCTGGTCGCTGTCGCTGGCAACCACGACTCACGGACCACGACCCGCGCCTACGCTCGCGCCGGGGCGACGGTCCTGTCGGGGTCGGTGGTCAGCGTGGGAGGCATCAGGTTCTTCGGTGACGCCGACCCGAACCAGACCCTGTTCGGCCAGAGCGCCTCGACCCGCGACGAGACCGAGGCACAGGCCGGGGCGCGGATCGCTGACCAGGCGTGCAGGGCTCGCGGCGTCGACGTGCTGCTCGTCCACAACCCGAGGGTCGCGACCCCGAGCCTGGAGCGCGGGTGCGCCCCGGTGTCGCTGAGCGGGCACATGCACACACGCACCGACCCCATACAGGTGGGCAGCGGCATCCGTTACATCTCGGCCTCCTCAGGCGGGGCCGTGGCCGGCGAGGTCACCCTGGGGCCACTGAGCGGCACGGCCGAGATGACCGTGCTCCAGTGGGACCCGACGACCCGAGCCTTCATCACCTGGCAGGTGGTCCAGATCCACCCCGACGGCTCCGCGACCGTCGAAGACCCCCAGCCCTGGCCGCCCATCGACCCCTCCGGCCTCCAGACCCCAGCCCCCGAACCGACCGGCGGCTACTGACCACGGTGCTCGATATGCCTTGCTGTCCACCTGTGCAGCAGACAGGTGCGAAGGTCGGCCCACGTCTGATGGTTCGTGAAGGTCGTGTCGGTAGTGGTGAGTAGCGTCAGATGCATGTTGATGAGCATCGATACCCGACGTACTGCCGTCCGCGCGGCCGACACTCACTCCCGAGACACTCGTTTGACGAGTGATATCATGCGTTATATGAGAACAGAGGCGCCGGCGTTGGTGCCGATCTTCCGTTCCGCGCTCCAGGCTCGGCTGTTGTTGCACGTGCTCACCGCGACGAAGCCGGTGACAGCGGCCGACCTTGCCCGCTTGCTCGACACCCCAGAGCCCACGGTCTCGCGCGAGGTGCGTCGGCTGCTCGACGCGGGGTTCTTGGCGGGGGAGCGGGTCGGCCGGGCCGTGGTGCTCAGTCCCGCGACGGACAACCCGGCGACCGCACCGTTGCGGCAGCTTCTAGTAGTCACCTACGGTCCGGCGCGCCTGCTGGAACAGGCACTGATCGGCCTCGACGGCATCGACACAGGCTATGTCCACGGCTCATGGGCGGCCCGCTACCACGGCGAACCAGGCCCGCCGCCTGGTGACATCGACCTCCTCCTCGTCGGTCACCCGTCGCGCCGCGCCGTCGATGACGCGCTCGCGGGCATCGAGACCCGGCTGAGCCGCGAGGTCAACGTCACCTACGTCACCCCCGAGCGCTGGCGGGGCGCAGCCGACCCGTTCGTGACGCAGGTCCGCTCTCGACCCCTCGTAGAGCTCGACCTGGTCGAGGAACCGACGCCATGAGCCCATGGAACCAGGGCCGCATGACGATCGAAGCGCTGCTTGCCGACGGCGCATTGGAGCG
The DNA here is from genome assembly GCA_009785115.1 of Micrococcales bacterium. Taxonomy (GTDB): domain Bacteria; phylum Actinomycetota; class Actinomycetes; order Actinomycetales; family Cellulomonadaceae; genus Cellulomonas. The sequence goes on along the minus strand of WQWY01000007.1, from coordinate 60,861 downwards.
GGTGCCGCCGGACACCGACGGTGCGCAAGCGTTGCTCGACCGGGCTTGGACCCATCTGAGGTCAGCCGAGACTCTGGCCGAGAGCGACGTTGAGCTGGCCTACGACGCCTTGCACGCCGCCAACCGCAAAGCACTCACAGCGCTGCTGCTCACCCAAGGCCTCCGCCCGACCAGGCAAGGTGGACATCTCAGCGTCTACGAGGCCGTACGCGCCCAGCTCCACCCGCCGCTCGGCTCCGTCCTCGCCCCCTACCAGCGGATTCGCCGTGCCCGCAACGCCGCCGACTACCTGGATGGGCTTTCTGCCAGCCCCGACGACGTACGTGCCGACCTGCCCTCATGTCGGGCGATCGTGGACGTTGCCGCCAAGATGCTCGGTCAGATGTCTGTTTTCCGAACCGAACCTCAGAGTTGGGAACTGGAAGGATAGACATATCCGGGAGGAGGTTGAGTGCGTATATCTGCTTCGGGAACGGCTTCACGCAAAAATCTGCCGAAAGAGGTGAACCCGCCCCAGTCATCAGTTATGGACCTCCCGAATACAGAAATAATACTCTGGGCCACCGCGGCTAACGGCGTCGGTTTCTTGAGGCTCTCGACGACTCTCCGAGTCTCCGCGAAAAGTTCGCTCATTTCGGCACTTAATGTACGAGATTGGGTCTTGGCCGGTGATACATTTGAGTCGAGGCGAGAGAGTCGGTGGAGACTTCGAGACCAGGAACCCTCGTACTCACAGATGACTTCTTCGCGACGGCGTTTCGCATCGGCAAGCATGCCACGATACTTCGGGTCAGTTTGGGCGAGAATCTCGAGATGTTGGATGATGTCTTGAGAGATGTCAATCACTGCATCGTAAGATCCAGCGCGACGCAACAGTGTCGCGTAGAGTTGTGTGGCCTCCACAAGTTGGAGACGGTTCTCTCTCAGCGTCAACGGGAGCTTGGCACGCAGAGAAACGATGTAATCTGCCAAGACAAGGTCCTGTTGTAGTTGCTCAGCATCTTTGCTAGCGGTTCTGCGGCGACTGGTCTTGAGTTTTAGGTAGGTTAGCAGGGCTCCCGAGAGCCCTAGGTCGTGACCACGTTGCTGCCCAGGGACTCTGTCCCACTCATCAACCGCCTGTTGAGCAAAGTCGAGCGCTTCTGTTCTGAGCATGTTTGCAGGGCGGTCAGGATCGAATTTGGCGCATTCAATGAGTATTTTTGCGTGTTTTTCCAGAACTCCAGCGATTACCGGGATGTGGGTAACGTCGTTCTGGTCGAGACCGCGGGCGGTCTCAACAGCGAGGGCACTGGCAGCGAGAGCGGTTCGTTTGAGAGCCAACTGGTTCATTTTGATACCCAGTTGATTCATCCTGCGCGCGTGATTAGCAAGCGCACGAGCATAGGCAGGGCGGTATCTCGATTCTTTTTCTGCCAACTGTTGCCAGATGTCCATGGCTTCATTCGCGAACTTCAACGCGATTGCGTGTCGACTGGTTTCGGTTGGAATGCCAGGGCTCCCCTCCTTCCATGGACCGCTGATCAAGAAACCTACATGATAGTTGAGTGCACTTGCGAGTTCAGAACGGTACTCGAGGACCTCTGGTTCTTCGGCGACGACGCGGCGTCGCAACCGCACAGCTTCGGCCGTCATTTGTTCTGCGAATTGCCAAGACTGTGAAACTCTGGCGCGTGTCCCTAGGTTGCCAGCTTGGCATGTCATCCATTCAACGCTGTCATCCTCGACCTTCTCCCACTCGGCGATGCTCGCATTCGCAGCGGTCTGCGCTTCCCAGGGTCGCTCGCCAATCCAGAGATAATGAGCGAGTTCGCGATACGAGACCACCAATTTTTTTATCCGACTAAAATCCTCGGCGACGACATTCCTCCAGCGATCGACTGCTTCGAGGCTGTATTCAATTGCTCCTGCGATGTCTCTGTCTTCGTAAAGGCGCTGTGAGTGGGCGTCCAGTGCATCGGCAAGTTCTTCGAGTCGAGTGGGATCCGATGCGAAAGATGCGCGGCTTCGATCAACTACACAGCTGGAGAGCAGCAGCGCAAAACGGTGTGCCAGCAGGTTTCCACGGTCCAGACGGTCCTGACATTCTTTCAAGATGTGAAGTTTTATGTCGCGAAAAGCAGCGTTCGTCAGTGCGTGCAGACCGTCGAACAGGAGGCCATTCTCTTTGTTCTCTACATCTGGACGCATGAGGGGCTCGTGAGTTTGGGCGTTCGCTGTGTCTACCAGACCTAGATAACAATCGCTCAGAATTGCACCAAGGCCCTGGCTTGATTCTTGTCCGAGCTGTTCCCATATCCGCGCGAGAGTCTCGACCGGGCGTACAAGAAGCGAAGCGTCACGACTCTTTTCGAGTACAGTCTCAAATAGTGGTCGGTACGTCTCGAGCGTGCTTGAATCTTTCAAGAGAGCGCGGATGACCAAGTGCTCACCGAGACGATCTGGTTCCAAGGGAAACCAATATCCGTCGCTTTGCGAGAAATTTATGTCCTCATCTGTCAGGTTCGGCCTGTAGAGATGATCGAGCCATTGTCTGATGCGCGGTCGATGCGTGATGGTCTCGCCAGAAAGCATCGGCACTGCCCTAAGAAGCTGTTCGGCCTCATCCGGCGTTCTATAGTTGGTCAAGGTTGCCAGAGCGACGGCTGCCTCTCGTTCATCTGGTGTCAGTTCGAGCTTGTATCTTCCGGTCTCGGCGATCCTGCTCCAGTACGTGTGCTCATGCATGATTATCTCGTTATACAATGATTTTAGAGTCTTGTCCTCTGGCGCAGTTCCTCGCACCGTCAAGAAGGCAGCGATGAGCACGGAGAGCGGGTCCGAGTAGCGTCTCTCGTCGCGAGCCATGTCGCTCGCCGTCAACGAAGCGGGGCTCGCTGCGGGCGATTCGTCGTCGAGGGGTTCGGCAAACTCGGCGATCGCTTTCATGAAGAGATCGTTTCGCTCGTCTGAGTCGAGAGGATTTTTCTCGAGGACGAGACATGTCGCGTCCTCGAGCAACTCGTAGGCTGCTGCAGACAGATCCCTAGGACGTACGGCATCTTTCCATCGGTTCTGGGACCCTGCTTGCGAGGACTCTGAGGCTTGGTAGTTCTCGGGATTTCTCACCAGGAGCAGCACCCGCGTCCGCCCGCTCTCGGACGGTCGGTCGTATGCTACCGTCTCGAGCAGATCGGCCACGGATGCAATTCTTGTCTCGGCATAGTCCACCACGATGAGACAGGAGTGGTCGAGATTGGCGAGCTGCTCGATTTGCTCCGTTTTCGCGCCGTGGGCAAGGAATCCGACAATGCGATGCGGGGTGGCACGGCACAGCTCGACAGCCAGTCGTGTCTTTCCGCTGCCCCCTCTCCCTCCAATTACCGCCACCGAGACCTGACTCGAGGAGTTCAGCCACTGGTCAAGACGTTCGCGCGACCCTGCGCGACCGACGAAAGGAACAGGTGAATATCTTGCGATGAGAAGTTGAGAAGGCGACGGGTTGAGTCGAGGGGTGGCTTTGTGTGGAAAAATCAGCGGCAGACGCTTCTCTTTATCTCCAGAATAGGAAGGAACTACAATCCCCATGCCGCCCTGGGCGGCTCCCTCGTACATCCAGGATGACGAGTCGCGTTTTGAATAGTGTTCGAGCAGCTTCCGGACGTCGGTGCGGATTTGTCCAGTATTTTCAACGGTTTCTACAGCGAGTCGAATCTGCCCCTGATCCTCAGGGGTGCTGCCTTGAACCAAATCGCGAAGCTGGGACTCGACGCTGCTTACCAAGGGGATGGCGTAGTTCCAGGTGTCTCCAAGTTCTCTCTTCCCCTCGGGAAACTCGTCTCCTATCCATCTCGCGAGACTTTTGCCACGTTGTACGACGGAGTAGATCTTAGGAGTGTCGGAACTAAGAGCGTTGACCAAGAAGATCAGGCATGAGGTTTGGTCTTGTAGATTGATCGATCTGAACTCTGGGTTTCCGTCGAGCGATTCTGCGGCTCGCCGAAACATGCGTTCGAGGTTCGGATCCTTGGTCTTGAGTTCCTCGAGAGCATCGAGCAGGTGTCCTAGTCCTGCTACCCGGAGTCCTGCCCGGAGGTACGGAAGCATCCTAGAGCTCCTCTCGTTGCGACAGCTTCCATCCTTTCGTGTGAGCATGGAGCCGGCAAGGTTGAGAAGGCAGAGTGTCGGCTGCGCACTCCTTCGACGGGCTCAGTGTCACGTTCGCCCTGCCTGGCAGAGGGCCTGGCAGCCACGAGCGGGGTTCGGGTGGTCTCCAGCCCTGGGAGGCCACCGCCCCCGTCCGTCGACGCCAGCGTCGGAACCAGTAGGCGGCTACTGACCTGCTGCCTTGGCGCGACCGTCCCGATCGGGATGGGCGCCCGGAGGTTCAGGCGCTTCCGGGCTCGGTGGGTGGTGGGCGGTGGGTGGGGCAAGATCGGTAGAGTTGTGCAGGTGAGCCAGGCTTCCGCACCTACCGCTGCCGACGAGTTCCCCTACCGGTACACCGCCGCTCTCGCTGAGGAGATCGAGCTGCGGTGGCAGGACGAGTGGGAGCAGAGGGGGACGTTCTTCACGGCGAACCCGACCGGGCGGCTCGCCGACGGCGAGGGGCGGCACGCCGACCCGGCGAAGCCGCCGTTCCTCGTCATGGACATGTTCCCCTACCCGTCGGGGGCGGGGCTGCACGTGGGGCACCCGCTGGGGTACATCACCACCGACGTGGTGGGTCGGTTCCGCCGGATGTGCGGTGACAACGTGCTCCACGCCATGGGGTTCGACGCGTTCGGGCTGCCAGCCGAGCAGCACGCGGTGGCCACCGGGCAGCACCCGCGCACCAACACCGAGGCGAACATCGCGGTCATGCGGCGCCAGCTGCGCCGCCTGGGCCTGGCGCACGACCCGCGCCGGTCGTTCGCCACGATCGACGACGACTACGTGCGCTGGACCCAGTGGATCTTCTGCCAGATCTTCGACGCCTGGTACGACTCCCAGGCTGTCCGCCCGGACGGGGGTGTGGGCCGGGCGCGCCCGCTGGCCGAGCTCGAGGCCGAGCTGGCCGACGGCACCAGGGCCGTGCCTGACGATGTGCCCGGGGTCCCCGCCGGGGCGGCGTGGGCCGACCTGGACCGGGTGGCCCGGCACCGGGTGCTCGACGCGCACCGCCTGGCCTACCTGGCCGACACCCCGGTGAACTGGGCGCCCGGCCTGGGCACCGTGCTGGCCAACGAAGAGGTCACCGCCGACGGGCGCTCCGAGCGCGGCAACGTGCCGGTGTTCAAGAAGAACCTGCGCCAGTGGAACATGCGCATCACCGCCTACGCCGACCGGCTGCTCGAAGGTCTGGACGCCATCGACTGGCCGGACAAGGTCAAGTCGATGCAACGGCACTGGATCGGCCGTTCCACCGGCGCGACCGTGCGCTTCGACGTCGTCGGGGGGCCGCCTCTGGAGGTGTTCACCACCCGCCCGGACACCCTGTTCGGCGCCACGTTCATGGTCGTCGCCCCCGAGCACCCCCTGCTGGACGACGTGCCCACGGCCTGGCCTGAGGGCACCACCCAGAGCTGGACGGACGGCCACGCCGACCCGACCGCTGCCGTCGCCGCCTACCGCGCCTACGCCGCCGGGCGCACGGCGGTCGAGCGTCAGGCCGACTCTGGGCGCAAGACCGGCGTGTTTACCGGGCACCTGGCGATCAACCCGGTCACCGGGGACGCCCTGCCGGTGTTCACCGCCGACTACGTGCTCATGGACTACGGGACCGGCGCGATCATGGCCGTGCCCGGCGGCGACGACCGCGACTACGAGTTCGCCCAGACCTACGACCTTCCCGTGATCTACACGGTCGACGGAGAAGGAGAGGAGGGCGCGCGCACCTACGACGGCGCCGTCATCAACTCCGCGCACGACACCCTGGACCTGAACGGGATGGACGTGCCGTCGGCCACCGAGGCGATGATCGCCTGGCTGGTCGCCCGTGGCGTGGGGGAGGCGAAGGTCACCTTCAGGCTGCGCGACTGGCTGTTCAGCCGCCAGCGCTACTGGGGCGAGCCGTTCCCCGTCGTGTACGACGACGACGGCGTACCGGTCGCGATCCCGGAGTCGATGCTGCCGGTGACCCTGCCGGACGTGCCGGACTACTCTCCGCGCCTGTTCGAGCCCGACGACGCCGACTCCGAGCCCGAAGCACCGTTGGGCCGCAACGACGACTGGGTGAACGTCACCCTCGACCTGGGCGACGGCCCCCAGCGGTACCGGCGCGAGACCAGCACCATGCCGAACTGGGCTGGGTCGTGCTGGTACTACCTGCGTTACCTGGACCCGGGCGATGCTGACGTGCTGGTGGACGCAAGCCTGGACCGGTACTGGATGGGACCGGGTCATGGTGACCAGCCGGGCGGGTCTGTCGGCGGGGTCGACCTGTACGTCGGCGGGGTCGAGCACGCGGTGCTGCACCTGTTGTACGCCCGCTTCTGGCACAAGGTGCTCTACGACCTGGGCCACGTCAGCTCGTCCGAGCCGTTCTACCGCCTGTTCAACCAGGGGTACATCCAGGCCTACGCCTACACCGACGAGCGCGGTGTGTACGTCCCGGCCGACGAGGTGGTCGAGGACGGCGACACCTTCACCTGGCAGGGCCAGCCCGTGCGGCGCGAGTACGGGAAGATGGGCAAGTCCCTGAAGAACGTCGTCACCCCCGACGAGATGTACGACGCCTACGGCGCCGACACGCTGCGGGTGTACGAGATGTCGATGGGGCCGCTGGACCTGTCCCGCCCGTGGGACACCCGCTCGGTGGTGGGTGCGCAGCGTTTCCTGCAACGGCTGTGGCGCAACGTGGTGGACGAGACCACCGGTGAGGTCACCGTCACCGACGGCACCCCCGACGACGAGACGCTCCGGCTGCTGCACCGCACCATCGCCGGGGTGCGTGAGGACATGGAGGCGATGCGGGTCAACACCGCCATCGCCAAGCTCATCGTGCTCAACAACCACCTGACCACGATGGAGCAGGTGCCGAGGGCCGCCATCGAGCCGCTGGTGCTCATGACCGCACCCGTCGCCCCGCACCTGGCCGAAGAGCTGTGGTCCCGGCTGGGCCACGACCGGTCGCTCATCGCGGAGCCGTTCCCGGCGGTCGACCCGGCATGGCTGGTCGAGGAGACCGTGACCTGCGTGATCCAGGTGGCCGGCAAGGTGCGGGCCCGCGCCCAGGTGAGCCCGTCGGCGACCGACGACGAGCTCAAAGCCCTGGCCCTGACTGACCCCGCGGTGGTGCGCACCCTCGACGGGCGCGGCGTGCGCACGGTGATCGTCCGTGCGCCGGGCCTGGTCAACGTGGTCCCGGCAGCCACATGAGACGCGGGCGCGGCGCCCAGCAGGTCGCGGTGGTCACCGACTCGACCGCGACGCTGCCGCCCGAGGTCGCCCAGGCGGCCTCGGTGCGTGTCGTGTCGCTGGACGTGGTCGTCGGCGGTGTGCGCACCCTGGACTCCGAGCGCAGCAGCGGTGACCTGCTGGCCGCGCTGGAGCGCGGTGACCGGGTGGTGACGTCGCAGCCGCCGCCCGCCGCCTTCGCCGCTACCTACGAGCGTGCGATCGCCGACGGTGCCACCGCGATCGTGTCGGTGCACCTGTCCGGTGCGCTGTCGGGGACGGCCGCCGCCGCCCAGGTCGCCGCGTCGGACTGCCGGGTGCCGGTGGTGGTGGTCGACTCCGGGACTGCAGCGATGGGGCTGGGCTTCGCGGCGCTGGCCGCCGCCCGTGCCGCGACCCCGCCGTCGGCCCCGCCGGCGCGGTGGTGGCGCCGGGCTGCTGTGGTGCCAGGCCGCGACCCGGAGGAGGTGGCTGCCACCGCCCGGGCGGTCGCGGCGACAGCGTCGGTCTGGTTCCTCGTGGACAGCCTCGACCACCTGCGCCGTGGCGGCCGCCTGTCAGGGACGGCCGCGCTGCTGGGCACCATCTTGCAGCTGCGGCCGCTGCTGACGCTGACGGACGGCCGTCTGGTCGTGGCCGAGAAGATCCGCACTCGCAAGGCAGCTCGGGCGCGGTTGGAGCAGCTGGCGATCGACGCCGTGACGGCCAGGGGAGCGGCCAGGCTGGCGGTCCACCACCTGGGCCGCCCAGAGGTGGCGCACGAGCTCGCTGACCGCGTCGTGGCAGCGACCGGCGACCAGGTGGTCGAGGTGGTCGTCACCGAGGCCGGCGCGGTGCTCGGTGCGCACGTGGGCCCAGGGGTGCTCGCCGTCGTCGTGGCCGACGCCTGAGCGTTGCTCAGCGTGGTGGCTCCATCGTCAGTGCAGTGGTGCCAGTGGTAGTTGCAGGGGAGTGATGGTGCGGACGGGTTTCTCGGGAGCCCACCCGCCGACCCAGTTGAATCGTGATCCGGACTGTCCGCCCATGAAGAAGTTCGCGTTCAGTGCGCTCCTTGCGCCCATGACGAGGTTAGCGGCGCGTGCGGGGTCTTCTTTCGCCTTGGCCCAGCTGGAGTTCGCTTCGAACGCTGAGGCTTTCGGGGCCGTGCTGGTGTAGTAGACCTGTCCGCTGTCCCGCGGGGGAAGCAGGAGCCAGTCGTCGAGAAGTCTGGTCCCGCCTCGCACCGGGTCGCGCCACCCGGTGAGTTCCGTGAGCCAGCCCAGGGTCTCCTTGAGGACCTGCGGTGACGCGTTCGACAGGTTCCACTTGTCGTTGAGCCACTGGTCCTTGCCGGAGGCCTGCCGTTCCCGGTCGAGACGGTGGACAGCGTCGAGGAAGTCGTGCGGACGCATCGTGTCGACCATCCGGAAGATCTGCTCGGTCATGCTTCCAGGGCCTACGGCGCCAGCCATGACGGGCCACCACACCCGCGCGTTGTTCGCATACCTGGAGTACGTCTCGATGCCGCCGTCGCAGTTGGCGACCAGCCACGGCAGGTAGGTCCGGTCGAAGAACTTCGGTCCGTGACCGGTTGCCTCGAGCAGCGCGAGGAGAATCTGTGCTGTCCCGAGGGGGTACTTGTAGCTCGCTGAGTCGGGGATCCCAGCATCCTCATAACCGCCCTGTGTCCCAGCCCAGATCGCGGGCACGGCCAGGAGCCTCGTGCCTGCGGCGGTCTCGACCTCCTTGTCCCACCGCTCGAACGCCTCCAGGACCTCAGGGATCTGGATGCGCTTGCGTCCCCAGGTGACGATGTGGTTGCTCACGTTGTCGTGGCTCACCGAGAACAGGTCCACCCCGAACATGTTGTGCGGGACGTCGTGGGCGACGGACGGGTGCACGAGCCACTGGCTCGACTGCACGGAGAACGCGACAACCTCAAATCTCGGGGCGACCGAGGCCAGCATCGCGGCCGAGACGAGCCCATCGATATCGGCGCTGGCGAACATCGGTCGCTCCTGGCCGAGCATCGCAGCGAGCCGGTTCGCTGCAGACCCCTGGTCGTCGCTGAGCTCTCGCCCGAGCGCGTCGATGGCGATCCTCCGGCGAGCCTGTGCGGTCGAGTGGGCGTCGGCCATGTGCCGGAGAGTATCGGCGATACTGCTCACCGACCAGCGAGGATGTCCCGGCATGTCGCTCTTCGGGGCAGCCTTCGTCGCGCTCGTGATCTCGTGTCTGGCATCGTCGTTACACTTCGCGCGATATGGGTGAGATGCACTGGTTCGTCGACGAGACGAAGTCCTCGGGCTTCGTGGTCGTGGTCGTGGTCGTGGCTGTGCCCTCTGCCGCGGTCACCTCGGTGCGTAGGGCTCTGCGCTCTCGGTTACGTCCAGGGCAGCGGTGCTTGCACTTCACCAAGGAGAGCGACCCGGCCCGGCGGTCGGTGCTGGCGATCGTCGCGTGCAGCCCGGTCAGCGTCCACGTCTACCACCTTGGCCGCAAGCTCTCTCTGCCGACAGCCCGTGAGGCGTGTCTGCGTGCCGTGGCCCGCGATGCGCTGCTTCAGCGGCCGCAGCGGATCGTCATCGAGCGGGATGAGTCCGTGCAGGCCTCAGACGAACGGTGGTTGCGCGAAGAACTCGGTCCCAGACGTGCCCGTGATATCGAGTTCCAGCACCTGGCCAAGCACGAAGAGCCGCTGCTGTGGGCAGCGGACGCCATCGCTTGGTGCATCCAACGCGGCCAGCCTTGGACCGGCCTCCTCGCTGATCTGGACACCGCGACGACGACCGTCGCGTAGACAGCGCGAAGCCCGGCTCACCAACCGTCCGGATGGCTGCCGGGCTCACTTCTCCGGGCTCGTGCCCTTCGCACCGACCAGTCTACGGCGGATGTTGAGCCATGGGCAAGGAGTTCTTGCGAGGTATGCACCGTCTCGGACGTTCTCACCGTGAAGACTCTCCCGATCTCATCGGCTTCGGTGAGAGAGGAACCCCGCAGGCTGACTCGCTCTGACGTAGAGACGGCTGCCGCTTCGGGCTCATGAGCCGTCCCCAGCCCCGAAGACGGTCGAGGTGTTCTGCCGATGAGCCCAGGTGGTCGTGCTGTGTGTCTACCGTGCGACGGTGCCCGAGACACCAGCCATGCAGGTCGATCCTCACCGGCCCCTCGACCACGTCGCAGGTGAACCAGCGGCACCGGACGCGGCGTCGCCCTCGATGGCTGCGGTGCGCAGGGCCCGGGCCGACTACCTGGCTCGCCACGAACCTGCTCCGGAGCGTCGGGTACGGCGGTGGGCCGTCTCGCCGCGTCTGGCTCTGGCGGCCCTCGGGGTGGTGGTGCTCGTGGGTGCGGCTGTCGCGCTGCGTGCCGGGACCTCGGGGGTTGGTGAGCCGGTGGTGCTGGCCACGCCGTCGCCGCCCGCCGCCGCGCCCGCGGAACCAACCTCGGTGGTCGTGCACGTGGTCGGTGCGGTCGTCGCCCCGGGGCTGGTCACCCTGCCCGCCGGGGCGCGGGTGGGCGACGCGGTGGCCGCGGCAGGGGGGAGCACCGAGGAGGCCGACCTCTCGGCTCTCAACCTCGCCCGGACGCTGGTGGACGGCGAGCAGGTGCTGGTGCCGAGGCCTGGCGAGGTCGTCACGGCGAGCGCACCCGTCGATGACGGTCTGGTCGACATCAACACCGCGAGCGAGGCCCAGCTGACCGCGTTGCCCGGCGTCGGTCCGGTGATGGCCGGGAGGATCGTCGACGCCAGGCCGTTCGCCTCGGTGGACGAGCTGAGCCGGGTGTCCGGGATCGGCCCGACGGTGCTGGGTCGGCTGCGCCCGCTGGTGAAGGTCTGAGGTCCGGTGGACCCGGTCGACCTGCGGTTGCTCCCGGTCGCGTCGGCAGCCTGGCTCGCGGCTGTCGTGGTGGTGCGCGCCCCGGTCGCGGTGACGGTGGTCGTCGGTGCCTGCTGCCTGGCTGGAGCATCGCTGCTGGCATGGACAGCCCCCCGGGCATGTCCCAGGTGGCGATGGTCGGGGTCGGTGGTGCTGGCGGCCGGGGTGGCCGGGTCGGTGGCGTTGGCCGGAGCCGCGCAGCAGGAGGCTCGCTGGTCGGGTCGGTGGCCTGAGGCGGTGGGGGAGCGCTGGACCGTGGCGCTGGTCGGTACGACGGCCTCCGTACCGGTGCCGACCAGGTACGGGGGCACCTGCCGCTTCCTGCTCGGCGTCGACACCGTGCACGCACGGGGGGTCACGACCGCAGCGGCGACCACCGTCCGGGTAGAGGCTCCGTGCCAGCACCTGGCCCCGATGAGCAGGGTGGAGGTGACGGGCCGTCTCGCGAGCGTCCCGGCCGGTCGCGCGACGGCTGTGCTGCGTGCCTCGACCCCCGTGCGCGTGCTGCGAGACCCGCCCGCGTGGTCGACGGTGGCCGACCGGACCCGGGTCGCGGGGACCCAGGCCAGCGCTGACCTTCCCTCTCCTCTCGACGCGCTGCTCCCGGGCATCGTCTGGGGCGACACCTCACGCATGGACGACGAGCTGCTCGAGCAGATGCGCGTCACCGGGCTGACGCACATCACCGCCGTGTCGGGTGCGCACTTCGTGATCGTCGTCTCGACGGTGCTGATGGTCACCACCGCGATGCGGCTGCCACGGCCTGCGAGGGCGGCCGCTGCCGCGACGGTGAGCGTCGGGCTGGTCGTCCTGGTCGGTCCGGAGCCGAGCGTGCTGCGTGCCGCGGTGATGGGAGGCGTCGGCCTGCTCGGTCTGCTCGCCGGGCGACGGTCCGCGGCGCCCGCGGCGCTCGCCGGTTCGGTGGTCTTCCTGGTGCTCGTCGACCCTTGGTTGGCGACCGAGCTGGGGTTCACGCTCTCGGTGGCGGCCACGGCCGGCATCGTGGGCCTCGGGGGCCCGCTGGTCGAGCGGTGGTCGAGACGGGTACCCAGAGCGTTGGCGGTCGCGGTGGCGGTGCCGCTCTCCGCCCAGCTGGCCGTGACGCCGGTGCTGCTGGAGGTCACCCCTGCGGTCCCGACGTACGCGGTGGTCGCCAACCTGCTCGCGGCTCCTACGCTCGCCCCGGTGACCGTGCTGGGGATGCTCGGCCTGGTGGTGGTGACCTGGTGGCCCGCCGCGGGTCAGGTGCTGTTCTGGCTCGCCGGTGCGGCGTGCGCATGGATCGTCCTGGTGGCTCGGCTGGTCGCGACAGCGCCGGGGTCGACCGTGGACTGGCTCCCCGGGCCCCTCGGCGTCGTCACGGGGACGGGGGCGGTCGTCGCGGTGATGGTGCTGCTGTCTAGGCCTTCGTCTCGGACGGGACGAGCGGGACAGGGAGACGCACCGTAGATCTGGCAGGCTGGTCCCGTGCCCACGCAGCGTCGTCCTCAGCCCTCCCGGTCGCGGGGGTCGAGCTGGCGCGAGGCCGCCCCGGCCCCGGTGGTCCTGATCACCGGGCCTGAGGAGCTGCTCGCCGAGCGAGCCGTCGGGCGCGTCGTCGCCCTGGCTCGCGAGGCGGACCCGCAGGTCGAGGTGATCCACCTGGACGCTGTCGACTACGCGGCGGGGTCGTTGACGGTGGCGACCAGCCCGTCGCTGTTCGCCGAGGCGAAGGTCGTGGTGCTGGCAGGTCTGGAGCGGGCCAGCGACGCCGCGCTGAGCGACGCCACGGAGTACCTGGCTGCGCCGGTCGACGGCGCGGTGGTCGTGCTGCGGCACGGGGGCGGGCAGCGTGGCAAGCGTCTGCTCGACGCCGCGTCGGGTGCGGCGGTGCCGACCGTGGCGTGCGAGACGGTGCGCACCGACGCCGCCAAGACGGAGTTCGTCACCGCCGAGCTGCGCGACGCCGGCCGGCGCGCCGAGCCACGGGCCGTGCGCGCGCTGGTGGAGGCCGTCGGTGCTGACCTTCGCGAGCTGGCGGCCGCCTGCTCCCAGCTGGTGGCCGACACGACGGGGATGCTCACCGTCGAGGTGGTGGACCGTTACTACGGCGGGAGGGTGGAGGCGACGGGGTTCCAGGTCGCCGACGCCGCGATCGCCGCCGACCCCGGACGGGCGGTGGCGCTGCTGCGTCACGCCCTGGCCACGGGGGTCGACCCGGTGCCCCTGGTGGCGGCGCTGGCGATGAAGCTGCGGACCATGGCCAAGGTCTCGGCTGTGCGTGGTCGGGGTCAGGCGGCGCTGCGTGACCTGGGGCTGGCGCCCTGGCAGGTGGACCGGGCCGTGGCCGACCTGCGGCACTGGACGCCTGAAGGCTTGGCGACGGCGATCAGCGCGGTCGCGGAGGCCGACGCCCAGGTCAAGGGGGAGAGCAGGGACAAGCGGTACGCGGTGGAGCGTGCCGTGCTGAGAGTGGCGCGGGCCGCCGGGCGTTGACGTCGCGGCGCCTGGGCTGACGCCAGGTGAGCCGTGTGCGTGCCCGTCGGGTCGGCCGTGCTGTCTGGGTCGGCTGCGTCGTTCAGGTCGGCATGGTGACCGCGGGCCCGAGCGCGTCACCCTGGAGCAGGTCGAAACCGGCCTTCACGCACAGCTCGACCAGCTCGAGCGTCTCGACCCGTTCGGCGATGAGGTTCGCGCCGAAGCGACGGCCGATCTCGACCAGCTCCAGGCCGCCAGGCTTGACCAGGTCGCGGCAGTCCACCTTGACGTAGTCGGCGTAGGGCAGGATCGGCATCTGAGAGGCCGAGGCCGTGAAGTCGTCGATCGCGATCCGATAGCCACGGGCGCGCAGGCGACGCAGGCCGAGGACCACCCCGGGGTCGCCCGGGACGGACTCGACGATCTCCAGCACCAGGCGTCCGAGGTGGGCCGGGAGCGGGCGGTCGCGCACCAGGAACGAGCGCGTGACGTTGACGAAGATCAGGGGACCGTCCGCCTCGGCCGCGGACTCCTCGAAGACCGACCGCAGCACGGAGGCCGACGCGACGTCCTGCCGCTCGGCACGCCAGTGGTCGACACCGGCCGGCCGGCCGATCCTGGAGCGATACAGGTACTCGTGACCGAGGAGCGCCCCGGAGGTGGTCCAGATCGGCTGCCGGGCGATCGGGGGCCGCTGTGTCGGCACGTGCGACAGCTGTGGGCGTGGCTCGCTGGGCGCCACGTCGGCCGTGGTCGCCGTAGACGTCGTGTTGACCGGTTCCATGTTCCCGCTCACCTGCTCGCTGTCTGCGTCACAGCCCCACCGGGCGGGCGGTCGCGCGGTCGACTGTCGTGGCACGTTCTAAGAGGTTGCCCTGGAAGAGTGTCATCCCGAGGTCTCGGGCGCCCGCCAGGCCGTCGGGTTGCTCGATGAACTCACCGACGAGGGTAGCGCCGTAGGAGCGAGCAGCGCGCACGACAGGCAGGCCTTCGACGTCGAGGTCTCGCACGTCGATCTTCACGAAGTCGGTCAGCGGCAGCAGGCGGCGCTGCGACGGACGGTCGGAGAAGGCCGGGAGCTGGATCCGGAATCCCTGAGAGCGCAGGTCTGCGATGCCGGCCAGCACCTCGGCGTCGGGGTCGAGGTCGGGGGGCAGCTCGACGATCAGCCGGTCGGGCCGTTGCGGCAGGGGGAGCTCACCGACGAGGTAGCCGCGGGGGCAGCGCACCACGACGTGCCGGCCCCTGGCCAACGACTCCATGTCGTCGCGCAGGAAGGTCGCCCGCAGGACGTGGGACGTGGCGCGCTCGTGCGCGTCGGACGTCCAGGTCAACGGGTCGGGTCGGGACGGGGCGCGGAACGAGAGCTGGTAGGCGAACACGGCGTTGTGGGCGGAGAAGATGCCCTGGCGTGCCACGAGGACGGGGTGGTGCGCGACGTGCTCGTTCCACGTCTGCGCGAGATCTGCCGGGATCGCCTCGTCGATCGCAGCAGCGAGACGTCCGAGCCCCAGGTCGTCGGTGCCTGTCACGCCTCCATGACACCACAGACGGGGGTGAGCGACCACGCCCCGGCGGGTGGAATCTGATTCCCCATCAGGACTAAGGTCCTGCATGGATGGCGAGAGGGGGCGGTCGCGACACGCCGAAGATTGCGACACGCCGACAGAAATGCATCGATCTGGCGACAGAACGCTCGGATGTGGTCATACTGTGACTGACCGGTGTACCCCATCGAGTTACAGGAGGAAGTCCGATGACGCGTACGTCGAGGATCGTTGCTACCGCTGCTGCCATGCTGCTGGCGGTCGGACTGTCGGCCACCGCGGCTCAGGCGGCTCCGTCGGGCACCAACGGCGGGGCCATCGGCTGTTGCCGCTTCGGTCTGTGAGGCGGTAGCGAGACGGGTTCGACGCTACCCCGAGGTGTCGAACCGACTGAGGGCCGGTGCTCGTTGGCGCCGGCCCTCAGTGCTGCCCGTACCATTGCTCCGGTCGGGCGAGCCTCCTCAAAATTCGGTTCCGAAATCGCCCACATCCTCCCGACGTCACGGATAGAATGACGAACCATGACGACTATTGGTGACCGCGTCCGAGAGGCGCGGCAGGACAAAGGCCTGACTCAGACGGACCTGGCTGGCGACGACCTGTCTCCCAGCTACGTGTCCCTCATCGAGTCGGGCCGCCGGACTCCCACGGACAAGGCGCTCGGACGCATCGCCGAGCACCTCGGCACGACCCTGGAGTATCTGAAGTACGGCGACGACGGGCCCAACGAGTCCCGGGTGCGTCTCGAGCTCGACTATGCGCGGCTGTCGCTGATCGACGGTGACCCCTCGGCCGCCGAGCGTCGGATCAACGCCCTGAAGCTCGACGCCGTCACCCCCCAGCTGCGCTACGAGGCGCTGTTCGTCCGCGCCCAGGCGCTGGAGATGCTGGGCAACATCGAGGGCTCGATCCAGGTGCTCGAGCCGCTGTACCTGAACCGCGAGGAGGCGGGCGACAACCTCGAGCTCGCCAAGGTCGCGACCAGCCTGGTGGTCTCCTACCTGGAGTGCGGCGACCTGATCCGCTCCGTCGACATCGGCGAGCGGGCCATGGCGGTCCTGGAGACCGCTGGCCTGTCCGGCTCGGACGAGCACCTGCGCCTGGGCTCGGCCCTGCTGTGGTCCTACGTGGAGCGCGGCGACCTGCTCTACGCCGCCCAGCAGGCGTCAGAGCTGATCCGTGTCGCCGAAGAGCTCGGTTCCCCGCGCGGTCGGGGCTCGGTGTACTGGAACGCCGCCGTGGTGGTCGGAGAGCGGCGCGACTACGACCGTGCCAAGCGGCACACCGAGCGTGCGCTCGCCCTGATGGGCGAGGGCGACGCGGATCGCGACGTGGCACGGCTGCGCGTCCACTACGCCTGGCTGCTGCTCCGCTCTGAGCCGCCGCAGCCGCAGGAGGCCTTGGAGCAGCTCGACCGTGCCGAGGGGCCGCTGACGGTGCTCGGTTCTGCCGGTGACCGCGCCACGCTCGAGAAGGAGCGCTCGCGGGGCCTGCTGCTGCTCGGTCAGACGACCGCCGCGGCCGAGCGTGCCCGTCTGGCGCTGATGCTGCTCGGTGACCAGCCTCGCCTGGAGACCGCGAACTCTCTGGTCTCGCTCGGTGACGCCCTGGTCGCCGGCGGTGACGAGGCCGAGGGCATCGCCGTGTACGAGCGGGCCGCGTCGATGCTGGCCATGATGTCCGCGACGAGGCAGTCCGCGCAGATCTGGCGCGACCTCGGCGACCGTTACCTGTTCCGCGGTCAGACGGACCAGGCCGCGCTGGCCTTCGACCGGGCGCTGCGCGAGGCGGGTGTGCGCTCGACCATCCCGACCGACGCGATGCTCAACAACCCGCTCATGGACGAGGTCGGCCGCACCGAGGTGTGAGGCCGGCACGGACGACGAGAGGGCGTCACCCCCGCGGGGGTGACGCCCTCTTCGTTCGTCTGTCGCGCGCTGCGAGAGCCAGGCTGATGCTCGTGCGCGCTCCGGTGCCTACAGCGCGTTGACGGCCTTGGAGAGCGCCGACTTGCGGTTCGCGGCCTGGTTGGCGTGGATCACGCCCTTGGAGACGGCCTTGTCGAGCTTGCGGGACGCGGTGGCCAGCGCGGTGGCCGCGGCCTCCTTGTCCTGGCCGGCGACGGCCTCGCGCACCCGGCGGATGTAGGTCTTCAGCTCAGACTTCACAGCCTTGTTGCGCTGACGAGCCTTCTCGTTGGTGCGGATCCGCTTGATCTGGGACTTGATGTTCGCCACGTTCGGACTTCCTCGTGCTCGTGCGTTCTGACAGGTCTGAGGGCGGGCGGCGTCCGCGAGGACCGAGGACCCACAGGTGGGCGGGTCGCCGCCGGTGCCCGACGACGTGGGCACGCGGGGAGCAATGATACACCGGCCGGTGCCTGCGCGTCGGACGCGGCACTCACCAGGAGCGCGCTACCAGCCCACCCGGTCACCCCGAGCCCGGAGCATCGCCGCCACCACGCGGTCGAACAGCGCGCGGTCGACGACCGCCCCTTCCCGGCGCACCGTGGCAGGGTCCACCTTCAGCAGCCGGTCGAGCCGGACCTCGCTCGGGCGGCCTCTGGCGTCCCAGGCCCCGGCGCCGATGTCCATCCACACCCGACCTCGGCGCGCTTCCTGGGCGGCGTCGCGATCGTGGTTCTTGCTGGCCAGCATGAGCCCGGCCAGTGCGTCGCCGGCCTGACCCACGAGCAGCACCGGGCGGTCCTTGCCTTGGCGCGGGTCGTCTTCGTACGGGACCCACGCCCACACGATCTCCCCAGGGTCGGGGGTGCCGTCGAGGTTCGGTCGGTAGCTGATGACGAGGCGGTCGTGCGCGGCGCCGGGGGTGCTCTCCTGGGTGAGCAGCGCACGCAGCAGGCGCGCCAGGAAAGACCAGGCCCTCATGCGCGGAACCATACCCGTCGCGCAGGGCGATGTAGCAGGGTTCGAGAGGCCAGACCACCGGAGCCGCGACCGGTGCGACCGTCGGTGCGTCGTCGTGGGAGCATTGGTGAGGCCGGTCGCGGACCGGTGCGCATCGCCCCTCGACCCGGAGCCTGAGACCCCTTGTCCCCGATCCCCGGACCAGACGCCGCCGGCCGCATCGGCCCCGCAGCCACCCCGCAGCAGCTGCTGCGCAACTTCTGCATCATCGCTCACATCGACCACGGCAAGTCGACCCTGGCCGACCGGATGCTCCAGGCCACCGGTGTGGTCGAGGCGCGCGTGATGCGCGCGCAGTACCTGGACCGGATGGACATCGAGCGCGAGCGCGGCATCACCATCAAGTCCCAGGCCGTGCGGATGCCCTGGGAGGTCGACGGCACCCCGTACGCGCTGAACATGATCGACACCCCCGGGCACGTCGACTTCACCTACGAGGTCTCCCGCTCGCTCGCGGCCTGCGAGGGCGCGGTTCTGCTGGTCGACGCCGCGCAGGGGATCGAGGCCCAGACCCTGGCCAACCTCTACCTGGCGCTCGAGGGAGACCTGGCGGTCATCCCCGTGCTGAACAAGATCGACCTGCCCGCGGCCCAGCCGGACAAGTACGCCGAAGAGCTCGCCGGGCTGATCGGTGTCGAGCCGGACGAGGTGATGCGGATCTCCGCGAAGACCGGCGAGGGGGTCGAAGAGCTGCTGGACCGGATCGTCGCACAGGTCCCGGCTCCCACGGGTGACCCTGACGCGCCCTGCCGGGCGATGATCTTCGACTCGGTGTACGACACCTACCGGGGCGTGGTCACCTACGTGCGCGTGGTCGACGGGGCGCTGAGCGCCCGGGACCGCATCGCGATGATGTCGACCAAGGCGACCCACGAGCTGTTGGAGATCGGGGTGATCTCCCCGGAGCCGGTGCCGACCACCGGGCTGGGGGCCGGTGAGGTGGGCTACCTCATCACCGGGGTGAAAGACGTGCGCCAGTCCAAGGTCGGCGACACCGTCACCGCTGCTGCGGCACCTGCCACCGAGCCGCTGGCCGGGTACTCCGAGCCCAAGCCGATGGTGTTCTCCGGGCTGTACCCGATCGACGGCTCGGAGTACCCGAACCTGCGCGACGCCCTGGACAAGCTCAAGCTCAACGACGCCGCGCTGACCTTCGAGCCGGAGACGTCGGTGGCGCTGGGCTTCGGGTTCCGGGTCGGGTTCCTCGGCCTGCTGCACCTGGAGATCGTCCGCGAGCGCCTGGAGCGGGAGTTCGACCTGGACCTGATCTCCACGATGCCCAACGTCGAGTACGACGTCGTCATGGAAGACCGCACCCTGGTGCGGGTGACCAACCCCAGCGAGTTCCCCGGCGGCAAGCTGCACGAGATCCGTGAGCCGATCGTCAAGGCGACCGTGCTGCTGCCCAGCGATTTCGTCGGCACCGTCATGGAGCTGTGCCAGCAGCGCCGGGGTGAGCTGAGGGGCATGGACTACCTGTCGACCGACCGGGTCGAGCTGCGCTACACGCTGCCGCTGGCCGAGATCGTGTTCGACTTCTTCGACGCGCTGAAGTCCCGCACCCGTGGCTACGCCTCGCTGGACTACGAGCCGGCCGGGGAGCAGGTCTCCGACCTGGTCAAGGTCGACATCCTGCTCCAGGGCGAGCAGGTGGACGCGTTCAGCGCGATCGTGCACAAGGACAAGGCCTACGACTACGGCGTGATGATGACGGGCAAGCTGCGCACGTTGATCCCGCGCCAGCAGTTCGAGGTCCCGATCCAGGCCGCGATCGGGTCGCGGGTGATCGCGCGCGAGACGATCCGCGCGATCCGCAAGGACGTGCTCGCCAAGTGCTACGGCGGTGACATCTCGCGCAAGCGCAAGCTGCTGGAGAAGCAGAAGGAGGGCAAGAAGCGGATGAAGACCATCGGCAGGGTGGACGTCCCCCAAGAGGCCTTCATCGCGGCGTTGTCCTCCGAGGCGGCCACCGGCAAGGAGCCGAAGAAGAAGTGACCCCGGCGCTGCCTGACGGTGATCCGGTGCCACCAGACGGCGCGTTGCCACCAGGGGCCGCCGACGGTGCGTCCTCCCGGGCGTTCGGGGTGTATGTGCACGTGCCGTTCTGCCGGGTGCGGTGCGGGTACTGCGACTTCACCACCTATACCGCGTCCGAGCTCGGCGGTGGGGCGGACCAGGCCTCGTACGCACGCACGGCGGCGGCCGAGGTCGCGCTGGCCCGCGACGTGCTGGACGCGGCCGGGGCGCCGACGCGGCCGGTGTCCACCGTGTTCTTCGGCGGGGGGACGCCGACGCTGCTGCCGGTGGCCGACCTCGCCGCGATCCTCGACGCGGTGCGTGACGCGTGGGGTCTGGCCGACGGCGCGGAGGTGACCACCGAGGCCAACCCGGACTCGGTGACGGCCGAGAGCCTGGCCGGTCTGGCCGAGGCGGGTTTCACGAGGGTCTCGTTCGGGATGCAGTCGGCGGTGCCGCACGTGCTGGCCACCCTGGGGCGCACCCACACCCCGGACCGGGTGCCGCGGGCTGTCGCCTGGGCTCGTGCGGCAGGGCTGCGCACCTCGGTCGACCTGATCTACGGGACGCCGGGGGAGTCTCTGGACGACTGGAGGCGCTCGGTGCGATCAGCGCTGGCCACGGGTGTGGACCACCTGTCGGCCTACGCCCTGACCGTCGAGCCTGGCACCCGGATGGGCGCCCAGATGCGACGTGGGGCGCTCCTCGAACCAGACCCAGACCTTCAGGCCGACATGTACGAGCTGGTCGACGCCGAGGCCTCGGCGGCAGGCCTGACCTGGTACGAGATCAGCAGCTGGGCGGCACCGGGGGCCGCGTGCCGGCACAACCTCGGCTACTGGCACGGCGACGACTGGTGGGGCGTCGGGCCTGGCGCCCACAGCCACGTCGGCGGCACCCGCTGGTGGAACGCCAAGCACCCGCAGGCCTACGCCCAGGCGCTCGCCGAGGGGCGCAGCCCGGCCGCGGGCCGCGAGACCCTGGACCAGGACGCCGCCCGCACCGAACGGGTCATGCTGGGCGTGCGGCTGCGCGAAGGGCTGCCGCTGGTCGGGCTGAGCCCCGCCGCGCGCCGCGCGGTAGCCGGGCTTGTCGCCGACGGACTGGTCGAAGGTCCCGCCGCGGTGCGGGCGACGCGGCCCTCGGTGGTGCTGACATGCCGAGGCCGCCTGCTAACCGACACCGTGGTGCGCGCGCTTCTGGTATGAATGAGCGGCCTCGTCTTCACCGAGCCTCCACAGGTGCGGTGGTTCGATGGCGCAGCTGTCCCGCACACCAAAGGAAGACTGATGAGTCAGCCACCATACGGGCCGCCCTCGGGCGCTGAGCAGCCGGGCCAGCCGCAGCCTGGCGGGCAGCAGCCGCCGCAGCAACCGGGCGGGTATCCGCCGCCGCCCGCTCCGGGTGCCTACCCGCCGCCCCCGTACGGGCAGCCAGCCCCGGGCGCTCAGCCGCCCGTGTACGGGCAGCCCGCGTATGCGCCGAGCAACCAGGTCGACGTCGGCAG
This sequence comes from Micrococcales bacterium, assembly GCA_009785115.1. Lineage (GTDB taxonomy): Bacteria > Actinomycetota > Actinomycetes > Actinomycetales > Cellulomonadaceae > Cellulomonas. The sequence goes on along the minus strand of WQWY01000007.1, from coordinate 39,191 downwards.
CTCGTTCAGCTGGGCCTGGGCCACGCTGTGGAAGAACGCCGGACCGTTCATCCTCGCGACGCTGACCTACGTCGCGGGCATCATCGTCGTGTACGTGCTGTTCTACGTGGTCCTCATCGGCGCCATCCTGGCGTCGGCCGGGTCGTCCACCTGTGGCTACGACTACTACGGCAGCTACAGCTGTAGCGGTGGCGACCTCTCTGCCGGGGCAGGGATCGCGGTAGGCCTCGGCGGGCTCCTCCTCAGCGTCGGCATCTTCGTGGTGGCGATCTTGATGGTCGCGGGGCTGACCCGTGGCGCGCTCGCCGCCACCCGAGGGGAGCCGGTCACCTTCGGGATGTTCTTCTCGTTCGAGGGCTTCGGTCGCGTCCTCGGCGCGATGCTGCTCGTGAGCCTGATCGCCGTCGTCTCGGTGATCACGATCGTCGGGCCTCTCTTCGTCGCGTTCTTCTTCTACTTCACGGTGATGTTCGTGATCGACAAGGGGCTCGGGCCGATCGAGGCCATGAAGGCGAGCTTCGACCTGGCCAAGAACAACGTCGGCCCGACCATCCTGGTGATCCTGCTGTCCTACGTGATCGACTTCGTAGGCAGCCTTGCGTGCGGTGTCGGTGTGCTCGTCTCCACACCACTGACCTACCTGTTCGGCGCGCACCTCTACCGTCGCCTCATCGGCGAGCAGCCGGTCCCGGCTCCCGCCTGACCGAACATGACCCGGGACGCGGAGGCATCCTCCAGGTGCTTCGCACCGAGCGGAGGACACCGCCGCGCCCGGGTCGCTCAAGGTGGCTCCGGACCGTCCGGGCCGTCGTCCCCTCCACAACCTGTCTGATCGCACCAGAAGGAAGCGTCATGACCACACCTCCTCCCTACGACCCGTCTTCCGTCCCGCCGCCCCAGGGCGACGGTCAGCCTCCTGCTGGCGCGTACGGCCCGCCCGCTCCGCCGGCGCAGCTGTCTGAGCCTGAGCAGCGCACCTGGGGGATGCTCGTCCACCTCGCCGGCATCCTCGGCATCATCGTCACCGTCATCATCTGGGCGATCCAGAAGGACAAGGGTGCCTTCATCCGCGACCAGGCCACGGAGGCGCTGAACTTCCAGATCCTCGTCACGATCGCCTACGTGGCGTGCTGGATCCTCGTCTTCGTCGCGATCGGGGCCTTCCTGTATCCCCTCGTGTGGATCGCGAACGTGGTCTTCTGCGTCATCGCGGGGATGGCGGCGAACAAGGGCCAGCTGTACCGCTACCCGATCAACTGGCGCCTGGTGAAGTAAGACGCACCGCGCCGACGCCGAAGGCCTCGACACCACCTCACCGGGTGGGTCGGGGCCTTCGACGTCGTACCTGTCCCGTCACGTGCATCTGTCTCTCAACCTCGCGAGGAGAGGTGTCAGAGAAGGTCCTCGTCGTCCTCGTCCTCCTCCGGCGAGGTCAGGACGACCAGCGGCTGGCCTCTCAGGCGCGCGAACAGGTAGGCCGTCGACACCAGCACCCACGGCCCGACGACGATGAACGCGATACCGCAGGTCAGCACTGTCGCGGCGAGCAGCGCGAGAGTGATGAGGAAGAAGACCACCACGGTGCGGACGTGGCTGTTGTCGGTGACGAGGCGCACGCTGGTCCAGATCGCGTCGACCGGTCGGGCCTGGTCGGCGATCACGGCGTGGTGGGCGAACAGGGCCAGCAGGCCGGCGACCAGCACGAGCGGCCACCCGACGAGAGGGATCAGGAGCAGCACCAGGACGGCCACCGCGAAGATCGCGGACACCGCCAGGGCAGGCCCGGCGTGAGCGAGCCGGAAGAGGCTCGCGAACGCCGGCAGGTCCCCACGGGTCATGCCGAGCGCGGCACGTGCGAACGCTGCCTGCACCAGGCCCCAGACCAGCGCGACGAGGGCGACCAGCACCGTGGAGCGCCACCCGGCGACCCCGGTGCTGAAGACGTCCGGCCTGACGTTGACGTCGAGCAGCCCGATGAGCGCAGCCCCGACCACCCCGACCGGGACGAACGCCAGACCCCACACCAGGATCGCCCCGACGAGGACGTCGGGTGCGCTGGTGAACGCCTGCCAGCCGAGGCGGAAGGGTTCCACGGGCGACACCCCGGCCGAGGTCTCGGTCCGCGACGTCGCCAGGTCGTCCAGACCTGGGAAGGACGACGGGTCCACCGGCGCGGGGGCCGGGTCGGAGGAGAGACTGGCGTCCGGAGACGGCGTGGTCTCAGGCTGGTCGGGGTCGTCTGGTGGCAGCGGCGTGGCCATGGGGCTCCCGTTCAGGCGGTGACGAAGTCGATCAGCTCTTCGACGCGGCCGAGCAGAGCCGGGTCGAGGTCGGCGTAGGTGCGCACCTGTCGCAGGATGCGCGCCCAGGCCCGGGCGACGTCCGAGGGGTTCTCAGCGGGCCATCCCAGCGCGCGCAGCACCCCCACCTTCCACTCGGTGCCTCGAGGTATCTGGGGCCAGGAGTCCAGGCCGAGACGCTGCGGCCGTACCGCCTGCCAGACGTCGACCCAGGGGTGACCGAGCACCAGCACCGTGCCCGCTGGTGCGGCACGCACGGCCTCGGCGGCCAGCCTGCTCTCCTTCGACCCGGGTACCAGGTGGTCGAGCAGCACCCCCAGCCGCCGCCCAGGCCCGGGTGCGAACGCCCGCACGGCGTCGGGCAGGTTGTCCGCCCCGTCGAGCGGTTCGACCACGACGCCCTCGACACGTAGGTCGTCGCCCCAGACGTGCTCGACCAGCTCGGCGTCGTGGCGACCCTCGACCCAGAGGCGCGAGGCCCGGGCCACGCGTGCGGGAGCGTTCGCGACAGCGCGAGAGCCAGAGGCGGTCCGCGCGGGTCTCGTCGGGGCTGTCGTCGAGGTGGGCGGGACGAGCACCACGGGCTCGCCGTCCACCCAGAAACCCGCACCCAGCTCGAAGGTGCGTGTGCGGCCGTGGCGATCCTCGAGCTCCACGACGTGCTGACCGCCAGACTTCTCGACGCGCACCACAGCGCCGACCCAGCCGGTGGTCACGTCCTCGACCACCAGGCCCCGGTCGGCCGGGAGGGGGCGGGCGGTCGGTGCTGGGCGGTGGTGGGCCGAGGGCCCGGTGGCGAGCACGTCGGAGCCGTAGCGGTCGGTGGTCACCGCACGAGCGTAGAGCCGTCTCCCCGCGGGTGCTCGCACCTCGAGGGGAATGGTCGAGACTCTCTCTGCGCACCGACGACGGGGTGCACCGGACGTTCCGCGCCAGAGTGCGTACGATTGGCACTCGACGTGCGCGAGTGCTACCCCGCGGCGTGACTGCTGCTCGAGGCGAGACCGGGAGGAGGGCTCCGTGAGCGAAGACCGACGGCTGGACGTGCTGCGTGCGATCGTCGAGGACTACGTGGCCACCAGAGAACCGGTGGGGTCACGTGCCCTGACCGAGCGGCACGACCTCGGCGTGTCTCCCGCGACCATCCGCAACGACATGGCAGCCCTGGAAGAGGCTGGTCTGATCGTCGCGCCGCACACCTCGGCCGGCCGGGTGCCCACGGACAAGGGGTACCGCACCTTCGTGGACCGGCTCTCCGACGTGCGCGCGCTGTCCCAGGCCGAGAGACGCGCCATCGCGTCCTTGCTCACCGGTGCGGTGGACCTCGACGACGTGGTGGACCGCGCGGTGCGTCTGATCGCCCAGCTGACCCATCAGGTGGCTGTGGTGCAGTACCCGTCGTTGCGTCGCTCGGCGCTGCGGCACGTCGAGCTGGTGGGGGTGGGTGAGCGCCACCTCCTCGTCGTCATCATCACCGCGACCGGCAGGGTCGAGCAGCGCACGCTCGAGCTGGCCGACCCTGTGGACCACGAGGCGGTCGCCCGGCTGCGTCTGCGGCTCAACGTCGCCGCGGCGGGGTTGCGGCTGGCCGACCTGGACCAGGTGCGTGAAGACCTGGTCGAGCAGGTCGGCGGGGACGACCCGGCGCTCGTGCGCACCGTGCTCACCCTCATCGCCGAGACGCTCTCCCAGGAGAGCGAGGAGCGCGTGGTGGTGGCAGGGACGGCGAACCTGGCCCGCTCGGCCCGGGCAGACTTCGCGCACTCGATCTCTCCCGTGCTCGAGGCTCTCGAGGAGCAGGTCGTCCTGCTCAAGCTGCTCGCCGAGATGGCCGAGGACGAGACCGCCGTGTCGGTGCGCATCGGTCGGGAGAACCGCTATGAACCGCTGGTCGAGACCTCGATCGTCTCCAGCGGCTACGGGGACGGCGCCGCGGTGGCCCGTGTCGGGGCGCTGGGCCCGTTGCGCCAGGACTACCCCGGCACGATCGCCGTGGTGCGTTCCGTCGCCCGATATCTGACACGCATCCTGGCTGGCTGAGCAGGTCGAGACAGGTCGACAAGGACTGAAGGAGCTGTGTGAGCACCGACTACTACACCGTGCTCGGTGTCCCTCGTGACGCGACGCCGGAGCAGATCAAGAAGGCCTACCGCAAGTTGGCCCGTGAGCTGCACCCCGACGTCGCCGGGGACGACCCGGAGGCCGGAGAGCGTTTCAAGGACGTCAGCCGTGCCTACGACGTGCTCGGCAACGCCGAGAAGCGCCGCATGTACGACCTCGGGGGCGACCCGTCGTCGCCGGGCGGGGCCTCGGGGGCCGGGTTCGGGTTCCAGGACATCTTCGAGACGTTCTTCGGGGCGGCGGCGGGGGCTGGTGCGCAGCGCGGGCCGCTGCCGCGCGCCCGGCGCGGTCAGGACTCGCTGGTGCGTCTCGACATCGACCTGTCCGAGGCCGTGTTCGGCACGCACCGCGAGGTGCCCATCGACACCGCGGTGGTGTGCCCGACATGCACGGGCACGTGCTGCCGCCCGGGCACGTCACCGACCACCTGCGAGGTGTGCCACGGCCGCGGTCAGGTGCAGCGGGTGGCGCGCTCCTTCCTCGGTCAGGTGATGACCAGCCAGCCCTGCCCGGCGTGCCACGGGTTCGGCACGGTGATCCCCGACCCGTGCCCTGAGTGCTTGGCCGAGGGCCGGGTGCGCGCCCGGCGCACGCTGTCGGTCGACGTGCCTGCCGGGGTGGAGACCGGCACGCGGATCCGCCTGGCGGGTCAGGGCGAGGTCGGCCCTGCCGGCGGCCCGGCCGCCGACGTGTACCTGGAGGTGCGTGAGCGCCGCCACGACGTGTTCACCCGTGACGGCGACGACCTGCACGCCCGGCTCCCCGTGCCGATGACCGCGGCCGCCCTGGGCACCGTGCTCACCCTGGACACCCTCGACGGCCCGCAGGAGGTAGACCTGAGGCCGGGCACCCAGCCTGGTCAGATCATCACCCTGCGCGGGCTGGGTGTGGGCCGTCTGCGCTCTGGCGGGCGCGGTGACCTGCACGTGCACGTCGAGGTGCAGGTGCCCACCCCGGTCGACGAGCAGCAGGCAGCCCTGTTGCGCCAGCTCGCGACCCTGCGTGGCGAGGAGCGCCCCGAGGCGAGGTTGGCCCAGTCCAGCCCGGGGGTGTTCGCCAAGCTGCGCGACAAGCTCGCCGGACGGTGAGAGCCCCGCGATGAGCGCCCCGGTCTTCCTCACCGAGCCCGGCGACCTGGAGGGGCTGGACGCCGGGGCCACCTTCGTGCTGCGCGGGGCCGAGGCCCGGCACGCCGCCGTCGTACAGCGTCGAGGGCCGGGGGAGCAGGTCGACGTGGTCGACACCGTGGGCACCCGGCTGGTCGGTACCGTGCGCGTCGCCACGTCTGAGGCTGTGACGCTCGACGTGGTGCGGGTCCTCCACGAGCCCTCTCTGGTTCCCGCGCTTGTCCTCGTCCAGGCGCTCGCCAAGGGTGACCGCGACGAGCGCGCCATCGAGGCGGCCACCGAGGTCGGCGTCGACCGGGTGGTGCCGTGGCAGGCCCAGCGCTCGATCGTCGTCTGGCGAGGACAGCGCGCCGCGAAGTCCCGTGCCCAGTGGCTCGGCACTGTACGCGAGGCCGCCAAGCAGTCCCGCCGCGCCTGGGTGCCCCCGGTCGCCGAGCCGGTAGACCTGCGCGGCCTGACCACGCTGGTCACCACGACCCGCGCGGCCGGTGGCACCGTGCTGGTCCTGGACGCCGACGGGCCGGTGCTGCTCACCGACGCACCGCTGCCCACGTCCGGTGAGGTCGTGGTCGTGGTCGGCCCCGAGGGCGGCATCGCCCCCGCCGAGCTCGACGTCCTGACCGACGCCGGTGCGGTCGTCGTCCGCCTCGGCCCCCACGTGCTGCGCACGTCCACCGCCGGCCCCGTCGCCCTGGCCCTGCTGGCCCAGCGTCTCGGCCGCTGGGCCTAGAAGCTGCTTCAGCAGGGTTGGCGACCGTGCGGTGCGGGTCTCGGTGAGCGTGTCACCGAGACCCGCACCGGGGGTCAGCGGGAGTCGCTGCCGGAGGTGGTGATGGCGGCGCGGCCTGCCTCGAGGCGGGCGACCGGGACGCGGAAGGGGGAGCAGGAGACGTAGTCGAGGCCGGCCTCGTGGAAGAAGTGGATCGACTCGGGGTCGCCGCCGTGCTCGCCGCACACGCCCAGGTGCAGGTCGGCGCGGGTGGCGCGGCCCTCGGTGCAGGCGATCTTGACCAGGCGGCCCACGCCCTCGGGGTCGACCGTCTCGAACGGCGATACCGACAAGATCCCGGCCTCCTGGTACTGGCCGAAGAACGAGCCCTCCACGTCGTCGCGCGAGAAGCCCCAGGCGGTCTGGGTCAGGTCGTTGGTGCCGAAGGAGAAGAACTGCGACTCGCGTGCGATCTCCCCGGCGGTGAGCGCGGCGCGCGGCAGCTCGATCATGCAGCCGACCGGCATGTCGATGGTCACGCCGCGCTCCTTGCTGACCTCCGCCATGATCTGGACGGCAGAGTCGCGCACCAGGCTCATCTCCGCCACCGAGCCGATGAGCGGCACCATGATCTCCGCGCGCGGGTTCCCGCCAGCGGCCAGACGGTCGGCCGTGGCCTCGCAGATCGCACGGATCTGCAGCTCGTACAGGCCAGGCACCACCAGGCCGAGACGCACGCCGCGCAGGCCCAGCATCGGGTTGGCCTCGTGCATGCGCTCGACAGCGGCGAGCAGCCTCACGTCCTCGGGGTCCACCTGACCGGCGGCCTTGGCGAGCGCCACCTTGACCGACAAGGCCGTCAGCTCGGGCAAGAACTCGTGCAGCGGCGGGTCCAGCAGGCGGATCGTCGTGGGCAGCGAGTCCATCGCCTCGAGCAGCTCGACGAAGTCTCCGCGCTGCAGCGGCAGCAGAGCGTCCAGAGAGGCCTGCTTCTGCTCGTCGGAGTCGGCCAGGATCAGCCGCTCGATCAGCACCCGGCGGTCACCGAGGAACATGTGCTCGGTGCGGCACAGCCCGATGCCCTGGGCGCCGAGCCGACGGGCGCGGGTGGCGTCCTCGGCGTTGTCGGCGTTGGCCCGCACCCGCAGGCGACGGGCCCCGTCGGCGTGGGTGAGGAGACGGTCCACCGCCTTCACCAGCTCGGCCTCGTCCTCGTCGTCAGCGTGGGCGAGCGCCGCGTCCAGACCCTCTTCCAGATAGGTCGCCACCGGGGAGGGGTGTACCGGCACGTCGCCGAGGAACACCTCGCCGGTGCCGCCGTCGATCGCGATCGTGTCGCCCTCCGCGATCGTGCGACCCTTGCAGACCATCGTCTTGGCCGCCGCGTCGATCACGAGCTCCTCGGCGCCGACGACCGCGGTGGTGCCCATGCCCCGGGCCACGACCGCGGCGTGCGACGTCTTGCCGCCGCGCGCGGTGAGGATGCCGACCGCGGCGATCATGCCGCCCAGGTCGTCAGGGTTGGTCTCCCGGCGCACCAGGATCACGTCCTTGCCGGTCGCGGCCCACTCCTGGGCGGTCTCCGGGTCGAACACCGCGGCGCCGACGGCGGCACCGGGGGAGGCGGCCATGGCCTTGGTCAGCAGCGTCGTGTCGGCCCCGGGCACGAACTGCGGGAACAGCAGCTGGGACAGCTGGGCGCCAGAGACGCGGGACAGCGCCTCGTCCATGTCGATGAGGCCCTCGTCCACCAGCTGCGTGGCGATCCGGAACGCGGCGGGCGCGGTGCGCTTGCCCACCCGGGTCTGCAGCATCCACAGCCTGCCGCGCTCGACGGTGAACTCGATGTCGCACAGGTCGCGGTAGTGCGTCTCGAGCTGGTTCATGATGCGGCTCAGCTCGTCGTGAGCGGCCTTGTCGATCTGCTCCATGTCGTGCAGCGACAAGGTGTTGCGGATGCCCGCGACGACGTCCTCGCCCTGGGCGTTGACCAGGTAGTCGCCGTAGTCGCCGGTCTTGCCGGTAGCGGGGTCGCGGGTGAACGCCACCCCGGTGCCCGAGTCGTCACCGAGGTTGCCGAAGACCATCGTCTGGACGTTGACGGCGGTGCCCAGGTCGTCAGCGATGCGCTCGCGACGCCGGTACAGGCGGGCCCGCTCGGTGTTCCAGGAGTTGAAGACCGCGACGACGGCCAGGGTCAGCTGTTCGCGGGGGTCCTGGGGGAAGTCCCGGCCCGTGTGCGCCGTCACGATGGCCTTGAAGGTGGCGACCAGCGCGCGCAGCGCCTCGGCGTCCAGGTCGGTGTCGACGGTGATGCCACGGTCGCTCTTGGCCTTCTCCAGCGCGGCGGAGAACAGGTCGCCCTCGATGCCGAGCACGGTGCGCCCGAACATCTGGACCAGCCGCCGGTAGGAGTCCCAGGCGTACCGCTCGTCGCCGGAGGTCTGGGCGAGCCCGACGACGGACGTGTCGTTCAGGCCGACGTTGAGGACCGTCTCCATCATGCCGGGCATCGAGAACTTCGCACCGGAGCGCACCGAGACCAGCAAGGGGTCGTCCGACGCACCCAGCCGGCGGCCCATCGCGGCCTCCAGACGCCGCACCGCGCCGTCGATCTCGGACGGCAGCTCGAGAGGGACCTCGCCGGTGGTCATGTAGGCCCGGCACGCCTCGGTCGTGACGGTGAACCCTGGCGGTACGGGCAGGCCCAGGCGGGTCATCTCGGCGAGGTTGGCCCCCTTCCCGCCGAGCAGGTCCTTCTGGTCCCTGTCACCCTCGCTGAAGTCCTTGACGTACGTGGCCACCGCATACCTCCGAGCTCTGTGAGCGTCCTTGCCCCAATGTCACCGGTCAGTCTCTCCGACACTACTGCCTGCCCCGACAGGACGATGGACCTGCATCGGAGGTCGCTGGCCTGTCGGCCAGACGAGAAAACCACGCCCTCGCCCGGTGCGCACCCGCGTCCTACGACCCTGGGCCTGACGCCGCAGGTGAGCAGACCCGTGGCGGACCCGAGCGGAGCAGCTGCGGGAGAGGGTGGGGCTGGCGCGAGGTCGGTAAGATCGACGCGTGCCCGTCCGGCCGAGCGTCGTCGACGAGCACGACGAGGAGCGCCTGTGAGACGAAGGAGGCCCCGGCGGACGCCGAGCCGATGACGCAGCCCCGACCGACGACACCCCCGCAGGCCCGTGTGGAGCACCGGGTCACCGTCCCGTCGGCTGTCCCCATGGTCGAGATCCTCGGGCTGGCCGACGAGGTGCTGCGCGCGATCGAGGACGGGTTCCCCGGCGTCGACATCCACGTGCGCGGCAACGAGGTGTCGTTCGCCGGCCCGGCCGGGGACGTCGCCCTGGCCGCCCGCCTGGTCGACGAGCTGGTCGAGACCGTCGCCGCCGGCACCCGGATCGGTCCCGACGTGGTGAGCCGGTCCATCGCGATGCTCACCGCGGGCACCCGTCTGCGCCCCGCTGACGTGCTGACCTTCGACGTGCTGTCCAGCCGGGGCCGGACCATCCGGCCCAAGACCGCCGGGCAGAAGGAGTACGTCGACGCGATCGACTCCCACACCCTGACCTTCGGGATCGGCCCGGCCGGCACCGGCAAGACCTACCTGGCCATGGCCAAGGCGGTCCAGGCGCTGCAGGCCAAGCGGGTCACCCGGATCGTGCTGACCCGTCCCGCCGTCGAGGCGGGGGAGAGGCTCGGGTTCCTGCCCGGTTCTCTGGCCGAGAAGATCGACCCCTACCTGCGTCCGCTGTACGACGCGCTGCACGACATGGTGGACCCCGAGTCGATCCCACGGCTGCTGGAGGCCGGCACCATCGAGGTGGCGCCGCTGGCCTACATGCGCGGACGCACCCTCAACGACTCCTTCATCATCCTCGACGAGGCGCAGAACACGACCAGCGAGCAGATGAAGATGTTCCTCACGCGGCTGGGCTTCGGCTCCACCGTGGTGGTCACCGGCGACGTCACCCAGGTCGACCTGCCCAGCGCGGCGGTCTCGGGGCTGCGCGAGGTCGAGCGGGTGCTGCGTGACGTGGACGACGTCGCGTTCTGCCGCCTCACCTCCGCCGACGTCGTCCGTCACCGGCTGGTCGGGGACATCATCGACGCCTACGCTGCCGCCGAGCGTCACCGCCAGGCGGCGCCCTCTCCCAGGTCCCGACGGAGGCCGTCATGAGCATCGAGGTCTCCAACGAGTCCGGCGTCGACGTCGACGAGGCCGAGATCGCCGCGCTGGCCCGCTACGTGCTCGACGCGCTGCACCTGCACCCGCAGACCGAGCTGTCGGTGATGCTGGTCGGCACCGAGGCGATGAGCGACCTGCACGTGCGATGGATGGACGAGCCGGGCCCGACCGACGTGCTCTCCTTCCCGATGGACGAGCTGCGGCCGGGGCGCGAGGGGGCGCAGACCGCACAGGGCATGCTCGGTGACGTGGTGCTGTGCCCGGAGGTGGCCGCCGCGCAGGCGCACGCGGCCGGCCACAGCACGGCCGAAGAGCTGCTGCTGCTCACCGTGCACGGGATCCTCCACCTGCTCGGCTTCGACCACGCGGAGCCCGAGGAGGAGAAGCAGATGTTCGACCTGCAACGCCGTCTGCTGCTCAGCTTCCTGGCCCGGTGATGACCGCCGCGCTGGTTCTGCTGGTCCTGCTCGGCTACGTCCTGGCAGCGTTGCTCTCGGCCGGGGAGGTCGCGGTCGCGCGCGCCACCCGGGCCCAGGTCGCCCAGCTCGTCGCCGAGGGGCACCCGGCCGCCAGGCGCGTCGCGAGGCTGACCGCTGACCCTGTGCGGGTCGCGGACTCCGCGAGCTTCGTGAGGCTGATGAGCGAGATGACCGCCACCGTCGCGGTGACGCTCTGGGTGGACGCCTCCACGGACTGGCCGTGGTGGGGCGTGCTGGCGGTGTGCCTGGGGGTCAGCGCCGCCGTCGCCTGGGGGCTGGTCCGCGTGAGCCCTCGCACCATCGGACGTCGCCACCCGGTGCGTACCCTCGTCGTGATCGGGCGGCTCCTCGTCGTGGTCACCACGCTGGTCGGCGGCCTGAGCCGCACCTCGGCCGTCGTGGCCGCGAGCGAGCCCGACGAGGACGAGCTGCGGGCCATGGTGGACCGGGTCGCGGAGTCCCCGGTGATCGACGAGGAGGAGCGGCAGATGGTCCGCTCCGTCATGGAGCTCGGCGACACGCTGACCCGCGAGGTCATGGTGCCGCGCACCGACATGGTCGTCACCCGTGCCCACACACAGCTGCGCACGTCGCTGAGGCTGCTGCTGCGCTCCGGGTTCTCCCGGCTGCCCGTGATCGGGGACTCGGTGGACGACCTGCGCGGGGTGCTCTACCTCAAGGACATCGTGCGGCACGCCTTCGGCCCGAGCGGTGACCTCGCGGCGCTGGACGACCTGGCGATCAGCCTGGCGCGCCCCGCACGCTTCGTGCCGGAGTCCAAACCGGTGGACGACCTGCTGCGCGAGCTGCGCGACGCCTCCGCGCACATCGCCATGGTGGTCGACGAGTACGGTGGCATCGCGGGGCTGGTCACGATGGAGGACGCCCTGGAGGAGATCGTCGGAGAGCTCACCGACGAGCACGACCCGTCGGCACCGGCGGCCGAGGCCGTCGGCGACGGGGTGTTCCGGGTACCCGCGCGCATGGGTCGCGACGAGCTGGGCGACCTGTTCGGCCGCGAGGTGGACGACGAGGACGTGGACACCGCTGGTGGCCTGCTCGCCAAGGCCCTGGGGAAGGTGCCGCTGCCCGGCTCGGCGGGGGTCATCCACGGGCTGCACCTGACCGCCGAACGGGTCGAGGGGCGCCGCCGACGCCTGGCTACCGTGCTGGTACGACGGTCGACACCGAGCGAAGAAGACGGACGAGTGAGAACGAGGAACCTGGACCGATGAGCGCACCCGAGCGGACCGAGAGTGCTGAGGAGCACCGTTCAGGGTTCGTCTGCCTGGTGGGCAGGCCGAACTCCGGCAAGTCCACGCTGACCAACGCCATGGTCGGCCAGAAGGTGGCGATCACCTCCTCACGGCCGCAGACCACCCGTCACGTGGTGCGCGGCGTCGTGCACCGGTCTGACGCCCAGCTGGTCCTCGTGGACACCCCTGGGCTGCACCGCCCGCGCACCCTGCTCGGCGAGCGGCTCAACGACCAGGTCGCCGGGACCCTGGCCGAGGTCGACCTGGTCTGCTTCTGCCTGCCGGCCGACCAGCGGGTCGGCCCCGGCGACCGGTTCATCGCCCAGCAGCTGGCCGACCTGGCTGATCGCACGCCGGTGGTCGCTGTCGTCACCAAGGCCGACCTTGTCGGCCGCTCCCAGATGACGGAGCACCTGCTCGCCGTGGCCGACCTCGGCCCGTGGGTCGACGTGGTCCCGGTCAGCGCGGTCAGCGGCTATCAGGTCCGGCTGCTCGTCGACGTGCTCGTCGGTCACCTCCCGCCAGGGCCCGCGTTCTACCCCGACGGTGAGCTGACCGACGAGCCCGACCAGGTGATGGTCGCCGAGCTGGTGCGCGAGGCCGCCCTGGAAGGGGTGCGTGACGAGCTGCCGCACTCGCTGGCCGTCGTCGTGGAGGAGATGGTCGAGCGCGACCAGCCGGCCGCTGACGGTCGGCCGCTGATCGACGTGCGCGTCGAGCTGTACGTCGAGCGGGACTCCCAGAAGGCGATCATCATCGGCCGGGGCGGGTCTCGCCTGCGCGACATCGGCACCCGGGCACGCACGCAGATCGAGGCCCTGCTCGGTGCCAAGGTGTTTCTCGACCTGCACGTGCGCGTCGCCAAGGACTGGCAGCGCGACCCTCGACAGCTGGGCCGTCTGGGTTTCTGAGCCCTGCTCCTGGGCTCTGTCTTCTGGATCATGGGTTCTGTGCGTTCTCCCGCGAGTCTCCAGGTCAGACGGGGATCACCCTCGATGCCCGCCCACGGGTCGTCAGATGCGCCTAGGCTGCCTGGCGTGCTGGAGAGCCTGCGTCGTCGGTTCACCAGGTCGTCGGCCTGGCGTGTGCTGACCGAGACCGTGGTGGCGATGATCGCCCTGGCCGTGCTCGGTGCGGTGCTCGGGCCTCAGTGGGACCCGGTGCCGCTGAACAGCTCGTTGCGGACCACGACCTCCTCGACCGCGATCAGCGGCGCGCCGAGCCTGCCCGAGTACGAGGTCCGCGAGACGATGGTGACCGTCCGGCTCGACGGCGCGACCGTGCAGGGACGGATCAGCGAGCCCGTCGATGCCCCTCCGGACCGTCCTGCGGTGGTCTTCGTGCACGGCGCGGGCACCGACACCTACGCCAACGCCTTCCGGGCGCAGGCACGCGCGCTCGCCGCGGCCGGGGTGGTCGCGCTGGTGCCCGAGAAGCGGCTGGACACCTACACCACGGCGCACCGCGACTACGTGAAGATGGCCGCCGACTACGCGCGCTCGGTCCAGACGCTGCGCACCTGGCCCGGGGTGGACCCGGACAGGGTCGGGGTGTACGCGGAGAGCGAGGGCGGCTGGATCGCCCCGGTGATGGCCGCGACGGACCCGAGGCTCGCGTTCGTCGTGCTGGTGTCGCCCCCGGTGGTGCCGCCGCGCGAGCAGGCGGCGTTCGCGGCCGACAGCTACCTGCGCAACACCGGTGTGCCCGCCGGGGTGTTCCGGGCGATCCCGCGAGCGGTGGGGCTCAGCATCCCCGGGGCCTTCGAGTACGTGGACTTCGACGTCTCGAGCTTCCAGCAGCGGATGCGTCAGCCGGTGCTCGTCGCCTACGGCACCGATGACGCCTCGATGCCCCTCGTGCAGGGCCCGGAGCAGATCATCTCTGACGTCGCGAAGGTGGGCAACCACCAGGTGACCGTGCGCTACTACGCGGACGCGAACCACGGCCTGAAGGTGGACGACCAGGTGGTCGAGGAGTTCCTCGTCGACCTGCCCGGGTGGGTGCTCGGGCTGCCACAGACCGCCATGACGCGTCCGCACGTCGCCGGGGCGCAGCCCGAGCAGCACTTCCGGGCAGACCCGGTGCCGACCCCGCGGTGGTTGCGCGACGGGACGGCGGTGCTCGTCTGGGTCGGCTCGTCCGCCGCCGCGCTGATCGCCGCCGTGGCGCTGGGCATGGCCGGGCGAGGGCTTCGCGCGCTGCGTCGCCGCCGAGCCCCTGACGTGCCCGCTCCTGAAGGGATCTCACGGTCGGTGTCACGGCCGCTCACCTGGTGCGCCCTGGGGTCGGTGGCCACGGTGGCCGTCCTGGTCTGGTACCTGGTCGCGGTGGCGAGGCTCGCGCTGGACTACGAGCGCGACCCGCTGGTGGTGACCGGCGGGTGGCTCGCGGTGCGGGTGATCGGCCTGCTCGCCGTGCTGGCCGGGGTGATCGCGCTGCGGGCCCTGGTGCCGCACGGCGATCGCGTCGTCCGCCCGGTGACCGGGGTGCTGCCGCGGTCGGCGGTCGCTCTCGCCGGGCTCGGGTGCGTGGGGCTCCTCGTGGCCGCGGCCTACTGGGGCGTGTTCCAGCTCGGCATCTAGGGCGTGCTCTGGGCACCGCCGAGCACCCGGATGTCACCAGATCGGGGAGATCGTCGACGATCGAAGGGTGAACTGGACCAGAGGTGCCCTCCGGTAGGGCACGATATGGGAGGTTTGTCGTCTCGAGCGGAAGGATGTGAGTGGTGCGCACATCCTGGGGCTCCGCGACCCATCGGGGCGCGGTCCGGGCGGTGAACGAGGACGCCGCCCTGACCTACCCGCCCTTGTTCATGGTCGCTGACGGCATGGGCGGCCACGACGCGGGGGACCTCGCCGCGCGGATCACCGTCGAGGAGTTCGCCCAGCTCACCGGCGTCCGGTCGGTGAGCGTGGACGAGATCCGCGCGGCCTTCGACCGCACCTCGACCAGGATCCGCACGGAGTTCACCCAGGGCCGGCGAGGCGGCACGACGGTGGCCGGTGTCGCGATCACCGAGCAGGGTGGCGCGCTGTTCTGGCTGGTCTTCAACATCGGGGACTCGAGGGTCTACCGCTGGTCGGCGGCGACCGGGCTGACGCAGGTCAGCGTCGACCACTCGGTGGTCCAGGACCTGGTGGACAAGGGCGTGCTGAGCCGCGAGGAGGCGGACCGCCACCCGGAGCGGCACGTGCTGACACGGGCGCTGGGGACCAACGGCCTCGCCACGGTCGACTACTGGATGCTCCCGGTGACCGGCGGCGACCGGATGCTGGTGTGCACCGACGGTCTCACCCGCGAGCTCGGCCGCGACGAGATCGCGGCCCTGCTCGACGACCGCCCAGAGCCCAAGACGGCGGCGGTCGACCTCGTGAACGAGGCCGTCCAGCGTGGCGCTCGGGACAACGTCACCGTCGTGGTGGTGGACATGCTTCTCACGGACGCTGAGCTCGATCAGCGGCACCCGACGGCGCGGCGCGCCGGCGGGACCAGCGCGACACCGGGTCGCGGCTGGGACGAGATGCTCGACGGGGCGACCGTGCCCCGTCGCGACCTAGTGGAGGAAAGATGACAACAGTCTCCAGCTACGTGCCCGGTGACTGGACCGCGGTGGTGAACGACGGGTTCGTCGCGCTGCTCGGCCCGGCCACCTCACCGGCCACGGCCGAGCGGCTGTGGTTCGGTTCTCAGGAGCGGATGAACTTCATCGACGGCCTGTCGCTGCTGGCCGCCGAAGGCTTCGGGGCGATGAAGCCGTTCGTGCTCTCGGTGCGCGGCGACGACGGGGTGACCCACGTCGCGGTCCGCGGCGACGTCGTCGTGGACGCTCAGCTCGACAACGACTCCGCCACGGTGACCATCGACGGGCACGGCGTGGCCACCTGGACCGAGCGCAGCCTCGGCGGCGTGTCGGCGATGATCATCCGCGTCCCGGGTGCGCTCGACGGCCCCGACCTGCCGCTGGTGGCCGGTGTGGTGCGGGCCGGGGGCCTGCGCTCGCCGCACGGGGCGAAGGTCGGCACCGAGGAGTCCGCCGACACCGAGGAGCCTGCGCCTGCGGCTGACACGCAGACCCGAGACGACCTGTCGGCCCAGACCGCCGCGAAGAACGACACGAAGATCGACACGAGGCAGGACGCCGCACCGACGGCTGCCGTGGTCGAGGACAACGAGACCATCCTCGTCTCGGTGGGAATCCCTGAGCTCCCCGAGCTCTTGGACTCTGGCGAGCTGGAGCTGATCGAGGTCCCCGAGCCGGTCCGTGTCGGCGCGGCGGGCGCGGACTCTCTCACGATCATGTCGTCCAACCTCCCCGACGTGCGCGGTGCGATGCCGACCTGGTCGGACGAGGACGGGGACGAGGGCGAGGGGCTCGAGCCGACCGCACAGCTGGTGCTGTCCACCGGGCTGGTCGTCTCGCTCGACCGTCCGGTGCTGCTCGGCCGGGCACCGCAGGCGGCCCGGGTGTCCAGCCGGGAGATGCCGCGTCTCGTCGCGGTCCCCAGCCCCCAGCAGGACATCAGCCGCACCCACGCCGAGGTGCGCATGGAGGGCGACGACGTCCTGGTCACCGACCTGGACTCGACCAACGGCGTCCACGTGCTGCGCCCAGGCGGCGGTGCGCGCAGGCTCCGTCCCGGCGAGCCCCGGGTCCTTGCTGACGACGAGACGGTCGATCTCGGTGACGGCGTGACGTTCGTGGTGGAGCGCATGAGGTGACCGGACGTCGTCGGCCGAGCACGCCCCCCTGGTTGTCCGGCTACACCTACAGCCGGCTGCTCGGGATGGGCGGGTTCGCCGACGTCTTCCTGTACCACCAGCAGCTGCCTGCCCGTGAGGTCGCCGTCAAGGTGCTGCTCGAGGCTCATCTCGACGACGCCACGCGCGAGCAGTTCGTCACCGAGGCGAACCTCATGGCCAGGCTGTCCCAGCACCCGGCCATCGTGACGGTGCACCACGCCGGTTTCGCCTCCGACGGGCGTCCGTACCTGGTGATGGAGCACTGCTCGCGCCCGGGGCTGGCCGAGCGGTACCGTGCCGAGCGGCTCAGCGTCGCCGAGTGCCTGCGCATCGGCATCAGGCTCGCCTCGGCGGTGCAGACCGCGCACGACGCGGGCGTCGTCCACCGCGACATCAAGCCGGCCAACGTGCTGACGACCGACTTCGGCTGGCCGGCCCTGACCGACTTCGGCATCGCCGCGGCGGTCGGGCTCTCCGAGGCGGCGGGCATGTCGATCCCGTGGGCGCCGCCGGAGCTTCTCGGCCTGGACCACGTGAGCGACGAGCGGTCTGACCTGTACTCGCTCGCTGCCACGGTGTACTCGATGCTCGCCGGGCGCTCGCCGTTCGAGGTGCCTGGGACCAGGAACTCGGCGAGAGAGCTGGTCGACAGGATCGAGCACATGGCGCTGCCGCCGATCGGCCGCTCGGACGTGCCTGCCGAGCTCGTCGAGATCCTCGCGCGGGCCATGTCGCGGAAGGTGGAGGACCGCCCGCCCTCCGCGATCGCGTTCGCCTGCTCCCTGCAGACGGTCGAGGCCGCGATGGGGCTGCCCATGACGGCGCTCGACCTGATCGTCTCGGAGAGCGACGTCGCGACGGGCGGCCCTCGGGAGGTGCCCGGGCTCGACGACACCACCCGGGACCGTCAGATCGTCGAGCCGGACACCGGCGAGACGCGAGCGGGCTCGGTGATCGACCGCAGGGCGGCCAAGGTCCGCTCCTCTGAGAGGTCTCGGAGGGGCACCGACCAAGGCGGGTCGGCCTCGCGGACCGGCGGGCGCCGGGCCGCCCGGGCGCTGGTCGCGGTCGCCAGCCTGGCGCTGGTCGCGGTGGTGGTCGCCACCGCCGTCGTGCTGGGACGTCCTGGCTCCGAGGCTCGGCCGACCCTGTCGCAGCACCCCGGTGCGCCGGCGACCGTCGAGGCCGTCGTGCCGACCCCGGCCGACCTCGTCGGGACCTGGGCCGGTGACGGCTCGGTCGCCTTCACCTGGACGAACCCCCTGCCCGCTGACGGCGACCGCTACCAGTGGGTGCGGCTCGCCCCTGGCTCGGGCTCGACCCAGCGGGCGGTGACCGACACGGCCTCGGTGGCCGTCGCGGCAGGACCGGGGGAGAGCCAGGTCTGCATCGAGGTCTCGATCCTGCGCGCCGACGGTCGGCTCTCGACCCGCCCGGCTGTGGGGTGCGTGCCATGAGAGCCGGCTGGACCCGCCGTCGGACGGGGTTCGCGGCGGCGATGACGGTACCGGTGCTGGTCGCCACGCTGGCCGTGGTGCACGAGGGGTTCCCGGTCTCGCGCCTGGCCCTGGACGACGGAGGGGTGTGGCTGACCTCCGGCACGGACCTGGCTCTCGGGCGTTTCAACGTCCCGGTCTCCGAGCTCGACGGCGGGCTGGGGACAGCCACCCCCGACTTCGACGTCCTCCAGGACGGTGACGACGTGCTGCTGGTCGAGGGCGCCGAGATCTCGGTGGTCGACCCGGCGACCGTCGCGACCACCGAGCGGGTGATGCTCGACGCGGGTGCCACCGTGGGCATGGCGGGTGGGACCGTGATGGTGCTCGACAGACGTGGCGACCTGTGGGTGCGCCCGGTGGACCGGGTCTCAGAGCTGAGCGCCGGGCCCGCGCCCGACGCCCGTCTCGGAGAGGGCGGTGCCGCGGTCGTCGCTCGCAGCGGGGCCGTGCTGACGGTGACCGGCGGCGGGCAGACCACGACCAGACCGACCCCGGGCTCCTCGCCGGTCTCGGGCGGCCAGGTCGCCGGCCTCGGCACGGTCGACCAGATCACCGCGGTCGGTGACGAGCCCGTCGTGCTGGACGGTGCGACGGTACGCACCCGGCGCGGGTCGACCGACATGCCAGGCACGGGGCTGATGCTCCAGCAGCCGGGGCCGGCCGACCGGCACGTCCTGGTGGCCAGCACCGACGCTCTGTACGAGGTCCCTCTCGACGGCGGTGACCCCGTGGTGCGCCCCACCGGGTCCACCGGTGCCCCCGCGGCTCCCGTGAGGGTCGGCGGGTGTGCCTACGGTGCCTGGGCCGCGCCGACCGGCAACTGGGTGCGGGTCTGCGGGAGCACCGTCGACCAGGTCGACCGAGAAGAGGTCAGCGCCGCTGATGACCTGCGGTTCCGCGTCAACCGCAACCAGGTGGTGCTCAACGACGTCGTGACCGGCCGGGTCTGGGTCGCCGACGACACCGCGGTGAGGAAGCCGGACTGGCAGCAGATCAAGCCCCAGCAGCAACCAGACCCCGACGCGGACTCTGGGGAGGAGCCCTCCGAGCAGCTGACGGCACAGTGCTCGGAAGAGGGCCGCCCGCCGGTCGCTCGTGACGACGAGTACGGGGTGCGCCCGGGACGTACGACGACGCTGCGGGTGCTCGCCAACGACACCACCTCAGACTGCGGGATCCTGGTCATCTCGTCGGTCGACGAGATCCCCGCCTCGTTCGGCTCGCTGCGGGTGGTCGACGCTGGCAGAGCGCTCGAGGTCGACGTCGCCGCCTCGGCCACCGGGTCCGTCACGTTCACCTACACGGTCACCGACCGTCCCGGGGTTCGCGCGCCGGCGACCGCGACGGTGCGCCTGGACGTGCGCGACCACTCGCTCAACGCCCCACCGGTCCAGGTGTCCGTCACCACCATGCAGGTCGGGCAGGGCGGGAGCCTGCGCGCCGACGTGCTCAGCGATTTTGTCGACCCCGACGGCGACCCCCTCGTGATGGTCGGGGCCTCCATGGACGGGGCCTACGGGTCGATCACGTACCGCCCCGACGGTGTCGTCACCGTGACCGCCACCGGGCAGGTCGGGTCCACGACGGCCACGGTCATGGTCTCCGACGGGATCGCCGAGCCGGTCGCCGGCGTCGTCGAGGTCGTCGTGCGGGAGGGAGGTGTCGCCCCGCAGGTGGACCCGGTCCATGCCGTCGGCCACGTCAACCGGCCACTGACGGTCTTCGTGCTCGACGCGGTGCGCAGCACGGGCGCCGAACCGGTACGCCTGGCGGGGGTCGGTGACGTGGCGGGGGCGACGGTCGTCCCGGACCTGGCCTCGGGCTCGTTCACGTTCGTCGCGACCAGCCCCGGGACCTACTACGTGAGCTTCACGGTGGTGTCCTCACCGAACCAGGCGGTCGGCTGGGCGCGCATCGACATCGCAGACCTCCCCACCGAGCTGGTGCCCCCGGTGACCATGGGCGACATCGCCTACCTGCCGGCGGGCGGGTCGGTGACGGTGGACCCGCTGGCCAACGACGAGGATCCGAACGGTCTGGTCCTGGTGCTCCAGTCGGTCACCGTGCCAGACGGCTCGGGCCTGCGGGTCGGGGTGGTCGAGCACCGGCTGGTGGTGATCTCCGCGGTGCGCACCCTGAGCGCGCCGACCCCGATCACCTACACGGTGTCCAACGGTGCGCTGTCGGCCACCGGGACGATCCTCGTCGTGCCGGTCCCGCCGTCGGCGAGCAACCAGCCGCCGGTGGTGCCCGACCGCGAGGTGACCGTGCGCACCGGTGGTGTGGTCACCGTCGACGTGCTGACCGGGGCGTACGACCCCGAGGGCGGTGCGCTCACCCTGGACCCCACGCTGCCTCAGGAGCTGCCCGCCACCCAGGGGCTGCTCTTCGTCTCCGGCGACGTGCTGCGCTATCAGGCACCGAGCACCCCGATGACCGTGACGGCGATGTTCTCGGTCAGCGACCCCGCCGGGGCGTCGACCGCCGCCCGGCTCACCGTCCACGTGCGGTCGACCGACGCCGGCTCGAAACCCCCGCCGACGCCCGAGGACCTGACCGCGCGGGTCTACGACGGCGAGACGGTGCGCATCAGCGTCCCGCTGACCGGGATCGACCCCGACGGCGACGGTGTCACGCTGCTCGGCCTGGGCGACACCAGCCCGACCAGGGGCGTGGTGACCAAGGTCGGTGCTGACTACCTGGAGTACCGGGCGCTCGCGGGGGAGTCCGGCACCGACACCTTCACCTACGCCGTCGAGGACTGGACGGGCCAGCGCGCGGTGGCCACGGTCAGGGTCGGCATCGTGCCTCGCCCCGCCGATGCCGCGAGCGTGCTCGCCCGCGACGACGAGGTGACGGTGCGCCCGGGGTTCACCGTCGAGGTGCCGGTGCTCGCCAACGACATCGACTCCGGTGGCGGCCGGCTGTCGCTCGACCCCGAGCTGGTGGTCTCCGGCGACCTCGGCACGGGTGCCGGGGCTGGCTCGGTCACCGTCGCCGGGTCGGTGGTCGTGGTCCGGGCCCCGCAGCGCGCCGGGGTCGTCCAGGTCCAGTACACCGCCCGCAACGACCGGGGTGGCCAGGGCAGCGCGGTGCTGACCGTGATCGTGACCGAGGACGCCCCGGTGCTGCCACCGGTGGCCGCCGACGTGGTGGTGCCCGCCACCGACACCATCGGGCGCACCAGGGTCGAGGTGGACGTGCTCGCGCTCGCCCGCAACCCCAGCGGTCCGCTGTCAGAGCTGGACGTGGTGATCCCCGCGTCGTCCGCCGCCACCGCCTCGGTGACCTCGACCCGCCAGGTGCTCATCACCCTCACCGACCGGACGCAGGTGATCGCCTACCAGCTGGTCAGCACCCGAGATCCCGACGCCAGCGCCTACGCCTTCATCACGGTCCCGGCGCTCGGGTTCTTCCCGCCGACGGTCCGCCCCAAGGCGCCGGCGCTGCGGGTCGGGTCGGGTCAGTCGATCGAGATCTCCCTCGACGCGCAGGTCCAGGTCGCCCCGGGTCGCAAGCCCTCGCTGGCCGACGTCGCGAGCCTGAGGGCCACCCGGGGCACCGCGACCGCCGTGGGCGCCGGCACCGTGCGGTTCACCGCCGAGGACGGCTACGCGGGGCAGGCGTCGGTCACGATGCTGGTCACCGACGCCACCGGCAGCACCGACGCCCAGGCGCGACAGGCCACGATCACGTTGCCGATCACCGTCTACGCCGCCGACGCCCACCCGCCCACGTTCACCCCGACGACCGTGACGGTCGGCCCTGGTGACGACCCGGTCACCGTCGACCTCACCGCGTTCATGAGGACCCCGGAGGGCACGACGCCCCGCGAGGGCGACTACACCGTCACCAGGTCCGGTGCTGTGCCGGTCGGGTTCACCGTCGCGCTGGAGGGCTCGCGGCTCACGGTGAGCGCCGCGGCGACCACCCCGAAGGGCACCTCCGGCTGGTTGGAGCTCGTGATCGGCTACGGGCAGACCGGCTCGATGCAGGTGAGCGTGCCGCTGAAGGTGGTCGCGAGCACCCGGCCGCTGGCCCGTGTCATGGACCGTCAGCTGGACGACGGCCAGGCTGGCAAGCCCCGGACGGTCGACGTGCTGGCAGACGCCTTCGACCCGTTCGCCGCTGTCGGCGGCTCGTTGACCGTGGTGGGTGCGGTGGTGGAGACCCCTGGCGCCGGCACCGTGTCCTTCGGGGCGGGGTCGGTCACCCTGCACCCCGGCGACGACTTCATCGGAGACATGGTCGTCCGTTTCGGCGTGCGAGACATGACCGGTGACGTCGATCGTCAGGTCGAGGGTCGGGTCGTCCTGCGGGTCGCGGCCCTCCCGGCCGCCCCGGCGGCGCCGCGCGTGGTGGAGACGCGCGACCAGGCCGTGGTGCTCGCCTGGACCGCCCCTGACGCCCGAGGCGCCGCGATCACCGGCTACCGGGTGACGGCGAGCCCCGGCGGGGCGACCTTCGCCTGCCCGGTGACCACGTGCCTGGTGTCCGGGCTGAGCAACGGGACGTCGTACACGTTCACCGTCGCCGCGCAGAACGCTGTCGGGTGGTCGCCGGAGAGCCCGCCCTCGTCGCCGGTGAACCTCGACACGGTGCCCGAGGCGCCCGCGGCGCCGTCGGTGACCGGAGCCGACGGTGCGGTCGAGGCCAGGTGGGACGTCCCGCCGAGCCGGGGCTCGGCGGTCGTGTCCTACGAGGTCCAGATCTCCCCGGCCCCTGATCGTCCGTCCGACCCGTCCGTCGTGCGCGCCACCACCACGTCCGCGCGGTTCTCCGGGCTGACCAACGGGCGGTCGTACACCGTGCGGGTCCGGGCGTACAACGCGTCGCCCGAGCCCGGCCCGTGGAGCGCGTGGTCGCAGCCGGTGATCCCCTCCGGGGCACCTGACGCCCCCCAGGCGTTCACCGCGAGCCGCGTGGACACCCCGGCCGGGCGCCAGATCGAGCTGACCTGGCGGGCCCCGGCGAACAACGGCTCCCCGCTGGGCGCCTACGTCCTGGAGATCAGCGGAGCGGGCACGAGCCGCACCGTGGCCCCGGCAGCGGACGCCACCCGGTACGTGATGACCGACGCGGTCAACGGTGTGTCGTACACCTTCCGGCTCCAGGCGACCAACGCCGCCGGCACCTCGCCTCCCGCGACCACCTCGGCCTCGGCCTTCGGGGCGCCTGGCAAGCCGACCATCACCTCGTTCGTCGGTGCTTCAGGGGGCGCGCACGGTGCTGGCACGGCCACGGTGACGTGGGCGGCAGGGGCCGACAACGGGGCGCCGGTGACCTCCTACCGGGTGTCGGTCGACGGCGGGCCCTCGGTGGACGCGGGCGGCGGGACGTCGTTCACCGTCGGCTCGCTGCGCGGGGGACAGGCCGTCTCGGTGCGGGTCCAGGCGTGCAACGTCGCCGGGTGCGGGGACTGGTCGGACGCGCGCAACGCCTCGCCGGTGCCTCAGACGGCGCCGAGCGCGGTGACGGGTCTGGGGGTGCAGGTCAGCACCGACGCCCAGGGGCAGCCCACGCGGGCGACCGCCAGCTGGTCCGCACCGGACTGGGGAGGGGTGTCCGCCGGCCGCCACCACGTGGTGAGCTGGGCCGTCGACGGCGTCGTGGTCGTCACCACGACGAGCACGGGCACCAGCGCCTCGCTCACCCAGGACCTGCCGGTGCTGGGCGCGGGCAGACCCTCGGCCACCGTCTCCGTCACGGTCACGCCCGCCACGGGGGTCGGTTCTGGCCCCGCTGCCACGGCCAGCCAGGTCGTGAGCTGGGCTCAGCAGCAGATCGCCGACGTGACGGGTCTGGTGGTCGTCCCCGGAGGCGGTCAGACCCTCCGCTGGGACCAGGTCCCGGGAGCCGTGGCCTACGAGTGGAGAGCTCTCCTGGACGGCGCGGTGATCTTCACGGGACGCACCGACCAGCTCACCGCGACGATCGGGTTCCAGACGCCTCCTCGTTCCGTCCTGCTCTTCCAGGTCCGCGCCGTGGCGGCGGACGGGAGCGCCTCAGCCAGCTGGACGAGCGTCCAGGTCAACCCCTAAGGAGCAGCTGTGACCCCGGAGCAGAGTCAGTGGTTCGCGGAGACGTTCGACGCGCTGGTCGCGAACGTGGGCCAGGTGCTGCTGGGCAAGGAGCACGCGATACGCCTGGTGCTCACCGCGATGCTGGCCGAGGGCCACGTGCTGCTCGAGGACGCCCCCGGCACCGGCAAGACCTCGCTGGCCAAGGCCCTGGCCGCGACGGTGCAGGGCAGCCACCAGCGGATCCAGTTCACCCCGGACCTGCTGCCCTCGGACGTCACCGGGGTGACGATCTACGACCAGTCCAGCCAGCGCTTCCAGTTCCACCCCGGGCCCGTGTTCGCCTCGGTGGTGCTGGCCGACGAGATCAACCGTGCCTCGCCCAAGACGCAGGCCGCGCTGCTGGAGGTGATGGAGGAGGGCAACGTCACCGTCGACGGTGTGAGCCACCCGGTGGGGCGGCCGTTCATGGTGATCGCGACGCAGAACCCGATCGAGCAGGCGGGCACCTACCGGCTGCCCGAGGCCCAGCTCGACCGGTTCTTGATCAAGACCTCGCTGGGCTACCCAGACCGGGCGGCGGCGCTGGAGATCCTCGCCGGTGCCCGGGACCGGACCGTCGGCGTGCGGCCGAAGATCGGCACCGAGCAGGTCGGGACGATGGCCGACATGGCGGCGGAGGTCTTCGTCGACGAGAGCGTGCTGGACTACGTCGCCCGGATCACCGAGGTGACGCGTGACGACCCGCAGACTGCGCTGGGAGCGTCGGTGCGCGGTGGGATGGCGCTGGTGCGCTGCGCCAAGGTCTGGGCGGCGTCGCACAGGCGGGCGTACGTCGTGCCGGACGACATCAAGGCGCTCGCGCGGCCCGTCCTGGCGCACCGGCTGATCGTGGAGGCGGAGGCCGACTTCGCCGGGGTCACCGCGGCGCAGGTCCTGGACCGGGTGCTCGGCCAGGTCGAACCTCCGGTGGGCGGGGACTGACGTGCGGGTCAAGGTCTCCCCGCTGGCTCCGGGAGCCGGGGCCGTCGGTCTCGTCGCCGTGCTCGGCGGGTGGTGGGCCGGCTGGGCCGAGATGGCCGCGATCGGTCTCGGGTGCCTCCTGCTGCTCGTGGCCGGTCTGGTGATGTCCGCCACCCGGGCCCGCTACCGCGTCACGCTCGAGATGCCCGAGGAGAGGGTGTCGGTCGGCCAGCGGGTCGTCGCGCGGCTCGAGGTGGTGACGACCCGCCGCTCTCTGGCGTCCCGGGCCGAGCTGCCGGTGGGAGGGCGGACCGTCACGGTCTGGCTGCCGTCCCTGAGGCCGCACGCCCGCCACACCGAGCTGTTCGCGGTGCCGACCGACCACCGTGGCGTCGTCACCGTGGGGCCGGTGCGGGTCCGTCGAGGCGACCCCTTCGGGCTGGTCAGCAGCGACCGGAGCTTTGCCCAGGCCCTAGAGCTGCTGGTGCACCCTCGGGTGGTGGCCCTGGCCTCCGCGCGGCCCGGGCTG
The DNA here is from genome assembly GCA_009785115.1 of Micrococcales bacterium. Lineage (GTDB taxonomy): Bacteria > Actinomycetota > Actinomycetes > Actinomycetales > Cellulomonadaceae > Cellulomonas. The sequence continues at coordinate 13,256 of WQWY01000007.1, read as the reverse complement.
CTGCGCGACCTGGAGGGGCAGGCCACCCGTGACCTGTCGAGCTCTGACCTGTCCTTCCACGCCCTGCGCGAGTACGTCCCGGGTGACGACAGACGGATGATCCACTGGCGCACCTCCGCGCGCACCGGGACGCTCATGGTCCGCCAGGTCGAGGACACCCGGCGCACGCGCACCACGGTCGCGCTCGCCACGGGCACCGACGACTACGCGGACGCGGACGAGCTCGAGCTGGCCGTCTCCGTGGCGGCCTCGCTCGCGTTGCACGTGCTGCGCGACGAGCGTGAGCTCACCTTCTTGGCCGGTCCTAGGCGCCTGGGTGCGCTCACCCCGTCGAGCCTGCTGGACGAGTGCGCGCGGCTGCTGCTGGACCCCTCCGGGACGTCGACCGCGGACCTGCCTCACCGGGTCGCCGCCGAGCCCGCGACCTCTTCGGTGGCCTTCCTCGTCGGGGGCTCGACCGTCTCCGCGGACGTCCGGCGCGCCACGGCCAGGCACGTGCCGGCAGGGTTGCGCGTGGTCGCCGTGTCGTGCGCCGAGGGTGCCTCGATGGAGGTGCGTCAGGACGGCCCTACCAGCCTGACCACGCTCGGGGCGTTGGACGACCTGCCGCGGCTGCTGCACCGGGTGGTCGCATGAGAGACCGACCCTGGTGGCAGGCCGCGCTCGACGTCGTGGTCCTGGTGGGTGCCCTGGCGCTGGCGACCAGCGCGATCCTGCCGGCGTTCGGGGGCACCTCGGCGGTGCCCGCCCTGACGGCCGGGCTCGTCTCGGGGGCGGGGCTGGCGGTCGTCGCCGCGTGGGGTCGCTGGTCGGCGTGGGTGGTCACGGCCGCGACCGTGGTCGTGGTCGTGCTGCTCGGGGTGCCGCTGATCGGCGCGTCGACGGTGCTCGGGGTGCTGCCCACCCCCGGCGCCGTGGGTCAGGTGGCCGTCGCCTCGGTCACCACCTGGAAGGACGTGCTGACCCTCGACCCGCCGCTGGGCGCGACCGGAGACGTGATGCTGGCGCCGTTCCTGCTGGCGCTCGTCGGTGCGCTCGTCGCCCTGAGCCTGGCGCTGCGGGCGGCGCGGCCGGCCGTGGCCGTCTCGGCGGGGGGCGTGGTCGTGCTGGTCGCGGTCGTGGCGGCGCTGCTGGGCACCGCGACCACCCCCGTCCCTCCGCAGGTGGTCGGGGCGGTCGTGATGGCCGTGCTGATCGTGTGGGCGGCGCTCAGGACCGGCTCGGGGCCGCGCCGCCGCCCGTTCTCCGCCGGTGCGCTGCTCGCTGTCGCGGTGGTCGTGTCGTTGGGGTTGGCTCCCGTGGTGGTCGTCGACCAGCCGCGCTTCGTCCTGCGTGACCACCTGGTGCCCCCGTTCGACCCGAGCGAGCAGCCCAGCCCGCTGGCCGCCTTCCGGGCCTACGTCAAGGCTGACGATCAGGTGCTGTTCACGGTGAGCGGCCTGCCGGACGGCGCTCGTGTGCGCCTGGCCGTGCTGGACCGCTACGACGGGACGGTCTGGAACGTCGCCGGCGACCGGGCTGCCCAGGGCAGCGGGGAGTATCGCCGGGTCGGCAGCACGATCGTGACCCATGACGACGGGGTCGAGGCTGAGGTGACGATCGAGATCGTGGGACTGACCGGGGTGTGGCTGCCGACGGTCGGCTCGGCGCTCTCGTTCGACGCGGGGACGGCGACCCGAGACGTGCGGTACAACGACGCCACCGGGACCGCGGTGCTCACCACAGGGGTCGCTCAGGGCCTGACCTACACGCAGCAGGTGGTGGTGCCCAACCTCGGCCTGCGCCCCGCCGATCTCGGCGCCGTCGGCTCGGCCGACGTGGTGCTGCCTGACGACACCGGTGTCCCGGGCTCGGTGGTGCGTCAGGCCGAGGCGGTCGCGCGCAGCGCCGGCGGTGCTGTCGAGCAGGCCCAGTCCTTGGCGTCGTGGCTGTCGGAGACCGGGTACTTCAGCCACGGGCTGGAGGGTGACGCTCCCTCGTTGGCCGGGCACGGGGCGGCCCGGATGAGTCGCCTGGTCGACGCCCCGCCGATGGTCGGTGACGGCGAGCAGTACGCCTCGGCGCTCGCTCTCATGGCCCGGTCGATGAACCTCAGGTCTCGGGTGGTGCTGGGCTTCGTGCCCGGTGCCGGAGACGCGGAGACCGCGGCCGCCGCGAGCCCGGAGGTCACCGACGGGGTGGTCGCGGTGCGCGGCAAGGACGTGCAGGCGTGGGTCGAGATCGCCTTCGCCGGGGTGGGCTGGGTGGCCTTCGACGCCACGCCGCCGACGTCGCGCCTGGTGCCCGAGCAGCAGCAGGACGAGTCGACGAGCGCCGCGCCGCAGGTGGTCCAGCCACCCGTGCAGCCTCCGGCGCCGCAGACGGAGCCTGAGGAAGACGTGCGCCAGCCGACGACCGACGGCCCGCGCGAGGAGGACCGGTGGCCGGCATGGCTGCCCGTGGCGATCTGGACGGCCTCGGGGCTCGGGGCCCTCCTGCTCCTGGCCTCGCCCGCGCTCGCGGTGCTGGCCGTCAAGGCCCGTCGCCGTCGCCGTCGCCGCCGGGCCTCGGTGCCGACGGCCGCGCTCACGGGCGGGTGGCAGGAGCTCGTGGACGTCGCCTCCGACCTGCGGAGGGCGCCGTCGGCGGTGGACACGCGTCGAGAGTCGGCCAGGGTGGTCGCTACCGTCGTCGCTGACCCGGCGCTGCCCGACCGCCTGGACGACCTGGCCGTGCGGGCGGACCGGGCGGCGTTCGCGGCGTCGGGCCCGACGCCGGTGCAGGTAGATGAGTACTGGACCGAGGTCGATGACACGGTCCGACGGATGTGGCAGGCCGTGCCGTGGCGATCCAGGATCCGGGGCCGGGTGTCCACCCGGTCGCTGCGTCGTCGTGGTGCCGCGCCTGTCGCGGTCGGAAGGAGAGACAGTTGAGCAGGATCGGTGTTCCCGCCTCGATCGGGCGGCGGACGGTGGCTCTGGTCTGGGACCTGGTGCTGGTCTTGGTCCCGGTGCTGCTGGTCGGTCTGGCCGCGCCACCCGACGGTGTCGTCGGTGGGCTCCTGGTGGTCACGCTCGTGCTGGGGGTGACGCTGCTGCAGCTGTACCTCCAGGCCCGGTATGGCTGGACCGTGGGCAAGTACCTGGTCGACCTGCGTCTGGTCGACCGGCAGACCGGTGAGCCGATCGCGCTGGGACGCCTGGTGCCGCTGGGCGTCGACCACGAGGTCGTCCACCTCGCTGCACCCGTGCCTGAGCGGGAGGACGAGGGCTCGCTCAGCGACCTGGCCGCGCCGACCATGGCGATGAGCATCGTGCCGCCGAGCGCCGTCCTGCCGAGCGCCGTGTCGGCAGGTGTGGTGCTGCCGAGCGCCGAGCCGGCCGGTGCGGGACCGATGAGCGGCGTGACGTCCGACACGCCGTCCCCCGTGCTGAGCTCTGGCCTGGCCCCTGAGCTGGAGCGCACCAGGAAGGCCCCTCCGCGTGCCGATGCGGACTGGGACGACCACGAGGGACTCTCGCCGATGAGCGCGGAGCTGGAGCTGTCTGACGGTTCCGCGTACGAGGTCGCGGGGGTGGTGCTCGTCGGGCGCAACCCGACGGCCGGCACCGGGGAGACGGCCCTGCGTCTGTCAGAGCCTCAGCGCTCCGTCTCGCGCACCCACCTGCGGATGACGGTCGGGCCGGTCGCGGTCTGGGTCGAGGACGCCGGGTCCACGAACGGGTCGACGGTGCACCTGCCGGACGGTTCGCGGGAGGAGTGCGCGTACGGACAGCCGGTGCAGGTCCCTGTCGGTTCGGTGATCAGGATCGGCGACGCCTGGGTGCGGTTGTGCTCGGTGAGCGGCGAGCCCGCGTTCCCGGAACGCACGATCAGGCGGTAGTCTGCTTCTCGTGCTGGTGCGGCTGCTCCTTGGTTGCCGCGACGAGGCCCTCTGACTGAGGCCGGACCCTCGTCGCGGAGGCCTGACGCGCCCGGCCCTTCCCATCGTGAACGAGGACCAGACCTGATGAACCAGCACTCTTCTGCCTACCCGAGCACCCAGACCCCCTCGGGCATGCCGGTGCACAAGTACCGCTCCTTCCACGAGCAGATCACCGTCGACCTGCCTGACCGCACCTGGCCGGACCGCCGCATCACCACCGCGCCCCGGTGGTGCGCGGTCGACCTGCGCGACGGCAACCAGGCCCTGATCGAGCCGATGGACTCCGCCCGCAAGCTCGAGCTGTTCGAGCTGTTGGTCTCGATGGGCTACAAGGAGATCGAGGTCGGCTTCCCGGCGGCCTCCCAGACGGACTTCGACTTCGTCCGCACGCTCATCGACGAGGGCCGCATCCCCGACGACGTGGTGATCCAGGTGCTGACCCAGGCCCGGGAGCACCTGATCGAGCGCACCTACGAGGCGATCTCGGGTGCCAAGCGTGCGATCGTCCACTTCTACAACTCCACGTCGACGCTCCAGCGTGCGGTGGTCTTCCGCGCCGACGAGGACCAGGTGGTCGACATCGCCGTGTCGGGCGCGCGCTTCTGCAAGAAGTTCGAGGAGCTGGTCCCTGACACCGAGGTGACCTACGAGTACAGCCCGGAGTCGTTCACCGGCACCGAGCTGGAGTACGCGGTCCGGGTGTGCAACGCGGTGATGGACGTGATCGAGCCGACGCCCGAGCGGCCGATGATCATCAACCTGCCCGCGACGGTCGAGATGGCCATGCCGAACGTCTACGCCGACTCGGTCGAGTGGATGAGCCGGAACCTGCGCTACCGCGACTCGGTGGTGCTGTCGTTGCACCCGCACAACGACCGTGGCACCGCGGTGGCCGCCGCCGAGATGGGCTACCTGGCCGGGGCAGACCGGATCGAGGGGTGCCTGTTCGGCAACGGCGAGCGGACCGGCAACGTCGACCTGGTGACCCTCGGCCTGAACATGTTCAGCCAGGGCGTCGACCCGCAGATCGACTTCTCCGACCTGCCGCACGTGCGCTCGGTCGTGGAGCGCTGCAACCAGCTGCCCGTCGCCGAGCGCCACCCCTACGGCGGTGACCTGGTGTTCACCGCGTTCTCCGGCTCGCACCAGGACGCGATCAAGAAGGGCCTGGAGGCGATGGAGGCGAGGTCGACGGCGACCGGGGTCTCGATCGACGAGATGGTCTGGGCGGTGCCCTACCTGACGGTCGACCCGCGCGACATCGGCCGCACCTACGACGCGATCATCCGCGTGAACTCCCAGTCCGGCAAGGGCGGGGTCTCCTACCTGATGAAGACCGAGAAGAACCTCGACCTGCCGCGCCGTCTGCAGATCGAGTTCTCCCAGGCCGTGCAGCGGCACACCGACGCGCTGGGCACCGAGGTGACCGCCGACGACCTGTGGCGGATCTTCGTGGACGAGTACCTGCCGCTGGACGGTGCGGACTCCGCCCCGACCGGCCAGGTCGGTGCGCTCCAGGCGTGGGGCAGGTTCCAGCTGCGGGGCACCAAGGCCAAGAGCAAGCACGGCGACGCGGACACCCTGCGGGCCGACCTGCTCGACGACGGCGTCCCGGTCACCGTCCGGGGCACCGGCAACGGGCCGGTCGCGGCGTTCGTCGACGCCCTGGCTGGCGTCGGCGTGGACGTCGCGGTGCTCGACTACGCCGAGCACGCGCTCTCGTCCGGCGGCGACGCGACGGCCGCGGCCTACGTGGAGTGCGCGATCGGCGGCGACGTGCTGTGGGGGGTGGGTATCGACCCGTCGATCACCACGGCGTCGCTCAAGGCCGTCGTCTCGGCGGTCAACCGCTCCCTGCGCTGAGACCGGAGCGGGCTGAGACCGGAGCAGGAGGACGCGGCGGTGGTGGTCTACCGGGACGCGGCGGTGGTGCTGCGCACCCACCCGCTGGGTGAGGCAGACCGGATCGTCACGCTGCTCACCCGGGAGCACGGCAAGGTGCGTGCTGTCGCCAAGGGCGTGCGTCGGACCGGTTCGCGGTTCGGCGCACGCCTGGAGCCGTTCATGGCGGTAGACGTCCAGCTGGCGACCGGGCGCACGTTCGACGTGGTCGCCCAGGTCGAGCTCACCGGGGCCTACGGCCGGGCGATCTGCGCCGACTACGAGCTGTTCACCGTCGGGCAGGTGATGCTCGAGACGGCCGACCGTCTGGTCGCCGCCGAGCACGAGCCGGCCCTGCCGCACTTCCGGCTGCTGCTGGGTGCGGTGCACGCCCTGTCCGTCCGCGCCCACCCGCCGGGCCTGCTGCTGGACTCCTTCTTGCTGCGGGCGCTCGCGGTGGCCGGGTGGGCGCCGAGCTTCACCGACTGCGCCCGGTGCGGCTCCGCGGGCCCGCACCGGGCCTTCAGCGTGCCGGGGGGCGGGGCGGTCTGCGCGGTGTGCCGCCCGCCAGGGTCGCCCTCGCCCGCACCGGAGACGTTCGTGCTTCTCGCGGGCCTGCTGTCGGGCGACTGGGAGGCGGTCGAGGCGTCGCAGGCTCGTCACCGCACCGAGGCCCGAGGGTTGGTCGCGGCCTACAGCCAGTACCACGTGGAGCAGCGGCTGCGCTCCCTGCCGATGGTGGAGCGCGTCTGACATGGCCCGGTCGAACCCGAAGAAGAGCCCTGGCTCGGAGAAGAGCCCCGTGGCCCCGCCGCCGCACCCGTCCGGTGCCCGCCCGCCCGCGCTGCCGCCCGCGCTCGTGCCCCGGCACGTCGCGATGGTGATGGACGGCAACGGGCGCTGGGCCAACGCCCAGGGCCTGCCGCGCACCGAGGGGCACGTCGCGGGGGAGGCGACCCTGATCGAGATGGTCGCCGGCGCCATCGAGATCGGGGTGACCCACGTCTCGGCCTACGCCTTCTCGACCGAGAACTGGCTGCGCTCGCCCGAGGAGGTCCGTTTCCTCATGGGCTTTTCCCGCGATGTGCTGCGGCGTCGGCGCGACCTGCTCGACTCCTGGGGGGTGCGGGTGCGCTGGGCCGGGCGTCGCCCACGGTTGTGGCGCTCGGTGATCGCCGAGCTCGAGGAGGCCGAGCGGCGTACCGTTCACAACACGGTGTGCACCCTGACGATGTGCGTGAACTACGGAGGCCGGGCGGAGATCGCCGACGCGGCCAGGGCTGTAGCCCAGCTGGCCGCGGAGGGTCGCCTGGACCCGTCCCGGATCACCGAGCGGACCCTGGCCCGCTACCTGGACGAGCCAGACCTGCCTGACGTCGACCTGTTCTTGCGCACCGGCGGCGAGCAGCGGATCTCGAACTTCCTGATCTGGCAGTCCGCCTATGCCGAGCTGGTGTTTCTCGACGAGCCGTGGCCCGCGGTCGACCGCCGCCACCTGTGGGACGCCATCGAGACCTACGCCCGCCGCGACCGCCGCTATGGCACCGCCGTGGACCGTCCCGAGTCCGTAGAATGACAGCTCACCCTCCAGGGGAGCCGACATGCTGGTGCTGCTCTACGTCCTGACCGCCACGTTCTTGCTTCTGCACGAGATCGAGTCGGCCTACGTGAAGGAGTGGGAGATCCTGCGGCTCCCGGGGAAGATCACCGGGTTCCTGCTCATGCACGTCCCGATCCTCGTCGGGCTGTTCTACGGCCTCTACGCCGTCGCCGCGCTCCCTCAGGCGAGGACGGCGGTCGCGGTGGCCGTCGGCGCGGCCGGGTTCCTGCCGTGGCTGGTGCACAAGGTCTTCGTGAGGCGGAAGGGCTGCTTCGAGACCGCGATGTCCAACGTCATCGTCTACGGCAGCGCGATCTGCGGGCTCGGCCTGGTCGTCGTGGCGCTGGTCTGACCAGGGTGTGCCCAGGAGGGTCGCGCGACCTGCCGTCTCGCTGGACGGGCTGGCGGGCGCGGCGCCGGTAGGCTGGCCCGGCTCGTCCGCGACCGCCAGCCGTGGACCCAAGACCAGGAGTGGAACGCCCGTGGCCTCTCGTCTCGACAACGTCATCGCTCTCGCCAAGCGGCGGGGCTTCGTCTACCCGTCCGGCGAGATCTACGGGGGCACCCGGTCCGCGTGGGACTACGGCCCGCTGGGCACCGAGCTCAAGGAGGCCATCAAGCGGCAGTGGTGGAGGGCGATGGTCACCTCCCGCGACGACGTCGTGGGGCTGGACTCCTCGGTGATCCTGCCCCGGCAGGTCTGGGTGGCCTCCGGGCACGTGGGGGTGTTCAGCGACCCGCTCACCGAGTGCCTGAGCTGCCACAAGCGGTTCCGTGAGGACCAGCTGATCGAGGAGTTCACCGAGCGCAAGGGTCGCGAGCCCGAGGGGGGCCTGGCCTCGGTGCCGTGCCCGGCCTGCGGCACGCGGGGTCAGTGGACCGAGCCGCGCGACTTCAACATGATGCTCAAGACCTACCTCGGCCCGGTCGAGGACGAGTCGGGTCTGCACTACCTGCGCCCGGAGACCGCGCAGGGCATCTTCGTCAACTTCGCCAACGTGCAGAAGTCGGCCCGCATGAAGGTGCCGTTCGGCATCGGCCAGGTCGGCAAGTCGTTCCGCAACGAGATCACCCCGGGCAACTTCATCTTCCGCACCCGGGAGTTCGAGCAGATGGAGATCGAGTTCTTCGTCGCTCCGGGTACTGACGAAGAGTGGCACCAGCGCTGGATCGACGTCCGCACCCAGTGGTACGTCGACCTCGGCATCCCACGGGACGACCTGCGCCACTACGAGCACCCGCAGGAGAAGCTCTCCCACTACTCCAAGCGGACGGTGGACATCGAGTACCGCTTCGGGTTCACCGGCAGCGAGTGGGGAGAGCTGGAAGGCATCGCCAACCGCACCGACTTCGACCTCGGCACGCACACCGAGCACTCCGGACAAGACCTGAGCTACCGCGATCCCATCACGGGCGAGAAGTACACGCCGTATGTGATCGAACCGTCCGCCGGGCTGACCCGTTCGTTGATGGCGTTCCTCGTCGCCGCGTACGAGGAGCAGGAGGTCCCCACCGCCAAGGGCGGCACCGAGGTCCGCACCGTGCTGCGGCTGGACCCTCGCCTGGCCCCGGTCAAGGCGGCCGTGCTGCCGCTGAGCAAGCACGAGGACCTGGTGCCGAAGGCGCGGGACCTGGCCGCCGAGCTGCGGCAGGTCTGGAACGTCGACTACGACGAGACGCAGTCCATCGGCCGTCGCTACCGTCGTCAGGACGAGATCGGCACGCCGTTCTGCGTGACCGTCGACTTCGACACGCTCGAGGACCAGGCCGTGACGATCCGCCACCGCGACGAGATGACCCAGGAGCGTGTCGCGCTGGACCAGGTGAGGGGCTATCTGGCGCAGCACCTGGCGGGCGCTTGAGCCTCTCGACCGACCGGCCTGAGGATGCCTCGGCGGTGACGGCCGAGGTCTCGCGGACAGAGGCGGAGACCTCGCCGGTGCTGCCGCCGCTGCGCCTCGGCCCGGTCGAGATCGACACCCCCGTGATCTTGGCCCCGATGGCCGGGGTGACCAACGCGGCGTTCCGCCAGCTGTGCGAGGAGCAGGGCGCGGGGCTGTGCGTGGCGGAGATGGTGACGAGCCGTGCCCTGGTCGAGCGCAACCCCGAGGCGCTGCGCATCATCGCTCCGGCCCCGGGCGAGAAGATCCGTTCGGTGCAGGTCTACGGTGTGGACCCGGCGACGGTCGCGGCTGCGGTGCGGTTGCTGGTGGACGAGGACCGCGTCGACCACGTCGACCTGAACTTCGGCTGCCCGGTGCCCAAGGTGACGCGCCGGGGCGGGGGAGCGGTGCTGCCGTGGAAGAGCAGCCTGTTCGCCAGGATCGTCACCGCGGCCGTCGAGGCGGCCAGGCCGGCTGGTGTGCCGGTCACGGTGAAGATGCGCACCGGCATCGACGACGACCACCTCACCTATCTGGAGGCGGGCCTGACCGCCCAGGACGCGGGGGTGGCCGCCGTCGCGCTGCACGGGCGCACCGCCGCGCAGCACTACTCCGGCACCGCCGACTGGGACGCCATCGCCGCCCTCAAGCAGGCGGTCACCGACGTCCCGGTGCTCGGCAACGGCGACATCTGGTCGGCCGACGACGCGTTGGCGATGGTCGCCCGCACCGGTTGCGACGGCGTGGTGATCGGCCGGGGCTGCCAGGGCCGCCCCTGGCTCTTCGCCGACCTGGCGGCGGCGTTCGCCGGGCGCCCCGAGCGCGTGCGCCCCGGGCTGCGCGAGGTCGCCGCGATGATCCGACGGCACGCCGAGCTCATGGTCCAGGCGTTCCCCTCGGAGGACAAGGCGCTGCGCGACCTGCGCAAGCACATGGCCTGGTACCTCAAGGGCTACGTCGTCGGCGGCGAGATGCGCGCGAGCCTGTCCCAGGTGTCGACCCTGGCCGAGCTGGACGACCTGCTCGCCGCCTTGGACCTCGAGCAGCCCTACCCGGGCGCGGGTGCTGAGGGGCCCCGTGGACGTGCCGGCTCACCCAAGCGCCCCGCCCTCCCCGAAGGATGGCTCGATTCCCGCGAGCTCTCCGAGACCTTCGAGGCCCAGCTGCGCGAGGCCGAGCTGTCCGTCTCAGGAGGTTGACGGCCCTGTCAGTCGATGGGCGGGTTGTTCGATGATGGGCAGTAGACGGGGTATCGGCTGGCCTCTAGGTGTTTCGACAGCTCGGGCACAGGCCGGTGAGCAGTCCATCGGGTTCGGTCAGGGGGCCGGTGCAGCGTACGCACGAATGGCCGCGGAACTGCACGGCTGGTGGCTGGTGGTCATCGGCGGTGCGGGCCGGGCCGAAGGCGTCACGGTAGCGCTCGAACAGGGCAGGCAGCTGGACGGCGATCTCTTGCTCGTGGATGGCCAGGGGGTTGCGAGGTTCGCGTGCTCGGCGTGCTCCGACGTTGGTCAGGATGCTGCGATAGGTGGCGAGCGAGAGGTGATGGGCGGCGAACAGTCCGGGGTGGACCGCGCTGATACCCAGCCGGGTCAGGTCGTCGTCGCCGAAGTCGCGCACGTTGGCGGTGAGAAGGAAGGTGGCGTCGCAGGCTGCTGCTGCGGTGAGCACGGGCCGGTCTTTGGTGTCGGTGTCGGTCAGTTCGAGGGGTGCCTTCGGATCTGGCACCAGCCGCCAGCCCCACCGGGCGCGTAGCGTCGAGACAGGCACCTGCTGGGGTCGCTGGTGACGTTCTGCCTCGTGCTCGACATGCTTGGAGTACACCAGTGTGTACCCGCCGTGGGCGGCCCCGAGGTAGAGGATGGTCCGGGGGACGGGTGAGACCAGGACGTTGGCGTCGACGAACGCCAGGGACATCAGAAGTCCTGGGCGAGGTCGGTGGTCATCTGGTCGATGTAGACGGCGCGGAACCGTTCGACCTCGGCGACGGCGATGCGATGCCGAGTACCGCGTCGGGTGCTGGCGATCTGCCCGGCAGTGATCTTGTTCATCACGAACGTCCGAGAGACCCCCAGCGCCTCGGCGGCCTCGGCAGGCGTCAAGAACGGTTCGGTGAAGATGATCTGGACGCGCTGGCCAGCGGCTTCGCGCTCGCGAACGATCCGCACGAGCTCTTCGTCGCTCAGCCCAGGGCTCACAGTCAGGGCATTCATGGCTTCATCATACACTAGTGTCTGAAACTGACACAACTGACACCATGTCGACGTCATCCGCCTCGCGTCCTCTCGGTACGTCGTCGGCGGCGAGATGCGCGCGAGCTCTCCGAGACCTTCGAGGCCCAGCTGCGCGAGGCCGAGCTCTCGGTCTCGGGCGGATCGTGCCAGTCTGGTCGTCAGTAGTGGTAGCGGGCTTGCAAGATCACGAGGTCGTCCTCGATCACCAGGTAGACCAGGCGGTGCTCGTCGGTGATGCGACGTGACCAGGAGCCCGGGGCACCGTACTTGAGCTGTTCGGGCTTGCCGATGCCGCCGAAAGGATCACGCAAGCATGCGTCGACCAGCGTGTTGATCCGCTTGAGCACCGTACGGTCGGCGGTCTGCCAGTGGACGTAGTCCTGCCACGCAGCCTCGTCCCAGACCAGCCTCACGCGTCCTCGTCGAGGGCGTGCTCGTCGAAACGTCCTGCACGGGCACGCTCGTAGGCGTCCAAGAGCCGACGAGCGTTGGCGGGAGAGCGGAACAGGTACGCGGTCTCCTGCCAGGCCGCGTACTCGTCCGCTGGCATCAGCACAGCGCTGCCCCGGCGAGACACGATCTCGACCGCGACCCGGTCGTCGTTGACACGCTCGATCAGCGGGAACAGCGTCTTGCGTGCCTCGCTCGCTGTGATCGACACATCCCACCTCCGTAGTTGTACCAAATGATGGTACCACTGAGGCGCCTCTCGGGCGAGAGCACCGCGGACCGGTAGGGGTGAGCCGGGCCTGCTGGCGGCGTTCTGCCTCGTGCTCGACATGCCTGGAGCGCCCCGTGACCAGGCTTCCGAGGGCCGGGTGACCTAGCCTGTCGTATCATCTCTGGCTCAGTTGAACTCTCAATCTTGACAATTTTTCGTGGCGAGGCGGGCCCTCTGTCCACAGGAGCGGCTTGACCTTTTCCGCGCACCCTGCCTAGGGTCAGCGGACCCCGGGTAAAGCGCCCGGTATGCCGGGAACATCCCGGCCCTGTCGAAGCGCTCTGGAGCGGCCATGCCCAACATGAACGTGTCATATGACGACATGCGGAACGCGGCTACGCGGCTGACCGCTGGGCAGGATGAGATGACGACGAAGCTCACCGAGATGCGCTCGTTCATCGAGAGCCTGATCTCGGCCGGGTTCGTCACCGATCAGGCGTCGGTCGCGTTCGGTGAGGCGTTCCGGCAGTTCACCGCCGGCACGACCACGACGCTCACGGCCCTGACGAGCCTGGGGCAGTACCTCAACCAGGCCGCGGCCACCCTGGCGGACGCTGACGCGCAGCTGGCTGCCGGCCTGCGCCGCTGATCTGTCGCTGCTCGTCTCGTCGCGTCCTGAACCGGTGGGCCGAGGTGAGCAGCACGCGGAAGGAGAGACGCCTATGACGGCGTTGGGGCTGAGGATCGACCAGGCTGGTGCCGACGCGGCGGCCGCTGCGGCGAGCCGTGCGGCTGGTGCTGTGCCGACCACCACCCCGCCGGACGGGTCGGGCTGCGGTTCGCCCCAGGTCGCCGCGCAGGTGAGCTCGCTGATCGGGTTGGTCGGCGCCCAGCTGACCTTGATCCGCCACCAGGCTGGTGGCCTCGCCGCGAACATGGGTCAGGTCACCAGCACGTTCGACCGGGCGGACGCGACCCTGGCGACCGCTGCGCGAGGATGAACAGCGCAGGATCGAGAGGAACCAGAGTGCTGATCGGAGATGAGCCGTGATCCAGTGGACCACCGAGAACCCAGGCTTGGGTGATCTCGGCG
>WQWY01000006.1 GCA_009785115.1 Micrococcales bacterium | reverse complement strand
GCTGCTTCTCATCTGCTTCGAGCACCACAGGCTCGATCATCTCGGTCATACCGCCTGCTTCCCCGCCAGACCCTCGCCCGGCGTGTCAGGCCAGACCCCGCCCACCGTTCATCAGACAGACCCCGCCCGGGGCGGGCGGCAGCGCCACCAGCCCCGGGGGCGGCGCGACCCACGGGGCGCAAGCCTCAGCAACGAGTCCTGCGGCAGGTGGCAGCGCCTCGGGCCACGGGGCCGAGGGGTCTCGGGTCGACACCGGCGCCACCTCGGGCACCACGGACGGCAGCGGTGTCGCACCTGGTAGCGGCGACCGTAGCCCACACACGGGAAGCAACCCCGAGACCGGTGGCGGCAGCGGCCAAACACCTGCCAGCCATGATGCGGCTCAGACCGGGGGTATCCACGACTCCCTGATCCCGATGAGGTTGCGATCGTCCGCGCTGAAGACCCGGCGAACGCGAACCTCGACCCCGATATTCGCCGGAAGGACCCCAACACAGGCAACCAGCCGGACGGTAGTTGGGAAGGCAAGAATGGACAGCACCTCAACCCTGCGGACAACGCTCAGGTGCAAACTTTCGCCGCTGACGCTATACGTGCCGCCGACAACGTCACGCCTCGTCTGGCCGAGGCTGTCACTAGAGCCGACCCTCGCGCTACCCTCGTCGGACTTGACGACCGAGTCAAGTTCTCCGACTCTCTCAAAGGAAAAGTATCAACGATTCTGATCGGCAGGCCCGACCTATCGGTAGGCGAAGTTCTTTCAGATATAAATGATTCTGTTCGATACACGATCGAATCTCCCGCCGGATCATACTCAAGGGTGGTCGACTCGGTGACGGCCGACCTGAGGTCGTCCGGGATGGAGTTGATGAGAGCGAAAAATACCTGGGATTCGGACGGATACAAGGGGATCAACACCACTTGGCGCGATCCCGGCACGGGAAAATTGTTCGAGCTGCAGTTCCACACACCGGAGAGTTTTTATGCCAAGACAGCGTCGCACGACATATATGAACGTCTCAGACTGCCGGGGATCGCGGCGGCCGAGCGGGTCGACCTGACTGCCAGGAACTACGAGGTATTCTCGGAGTTGGAGGTCCCAGAGAGGGCCACCGCCCTCTTTCGCGACGAGGGTCCCGGAGGATGATGCGGTGCTGGGGAAGAGTTAAGCAACCGAGGATGCGTCTGGATTAGAGAGAGGTGTAGAACCCGTGTCTGAACAGAATAAGCCAGATTGGGAGCCGCTGGACCCCAATGCTACTTACTATGCCGTGTACCGCCACGGGGGCGACGGAAGAGTCGTCGGAATCGAACGTCGCAAGCCTTTATGTCTGCCCGGTCTTCCCGACTCTACGTCAGATGAGGTTTACACGAGAAATCTCAGGTGGGAACCGAGCACTTTCTTCATCGATCCTTTGTTTGGAAAGGGTGATGACGAGCCGTACGAAGAAATCACTCTAGAAGATGCCGAGCGGATCGCAAAAGGGTTTTATGACGCATCGACACTTCCTGTCGAGTAAGAGGGTGTTTTGGCCGAGCACGGCACCTTCACAACGACCCGACCGTCTCAGGAACCGTGCACCCCGACACCGCTCTCCTCATAGCGGCTCATCCCAGATGAGGGTGTAGGGGCGTGCTGCCAGCGGTGCTGGCGTGTCGTGGGGGTGGTAGGGGTCGAGGTTTTCCGAGGATGAAGGTTCCTACACGCCTCATCGGGAAGACCTCTGGTGTGTCCCGGGACACACCAATGGGGGAACCCGGCGGCCGGGTCGGTGCTGGGCCTGGCCCACGTGTTCGACATCGAGGCCGACGGCGGGGCGCTGGGCTGGCTGGACCAGCGCCGCCAGCACCAGCGCTCGCGGCACGGCCGCGCTGCAACAGGCCAGCACAGCCGCCTGCGGCGCCGGCGAGCTGCTCGTGCCCGGCGGCTCGTGGGCCATACGCGTGTTCGAGGCCGCCACGGACAAGGCCCGCAACATCACCTGGACCTCGGTGCACGCCCACAGGGCCGGTCCGGTCCGTGAGCGTGCACCGAGGCCAGGGCGTCGCCGGGCGGTCCGGTCACACAGACCGGGGCTTCACGACGGGCAGATCCTTGCCACCGACGAGGCTGAGGTTCATCTCGATGGCGACACCCTTGCCCAAGACCTCGCCGAGCCGAACGGCCACGGTGTCTGGGCTGAGGCGGTTGGCCAGGCTGTCCGCGCGCAGCAGGTCCAGCAGGTCCCTGACCAGGACGTCACGACCCGCGAGCCCGTAGGGGTCGTCGGGCCCGTCGGGCGGCGGGCCAGGCCAGCAACCACCCCTGATCAAGACCTTCTCGAGGGCGGAGTCGATACGGATGGTGACCGGTGGGACTGATCTGGGCATGAGGCTTCCTCCCTCGAAGGTACGACGAGCACGCGGGCGCGTGCCTGACTCCAACCTGGCACAACAGTCAGGTTCCCGGAAGCGGGGCGGCGGGTGACCTCGAGCGCTCGTCAGGCGTCGGACGTCAAGGAGCCCGCGCGAGGCGTCGTCACGGGGTCACCAGGAAGCGGTAGGCGGTCGAACCGGGGTCGATCGCCTCGACCCGCATGGGCGAGGCGGCCATGCGGGCCAGCAGGTCCGGCAGCGTGAGCGGGTCGCCCAGCTCGACACCGACCAGGGCCGGGCCGGTCTCCCGGTTGGACTTCTTCACGTACTCGAACAGCGTGATGTCGTCGTCCTCACCGAGCACCTCGTCCAAGAAGCGGCGCAGCGCGCCCGGCTCCTGGGGGAAGTCGACCAGGAAGTAGTGCTTGCGGCCCTCGTAGACCAGCGCGCGCTCGAGCACCTCCGCGTAACGCGAGACGTCGTTGTTCCCGCCGGAGACGATCGCGACCACGCACTGACCAGCCTGGATACCCGCCGCGTCCAGCCCGGCGGTCGCCAGGGCCCCCGCTGGCTCGGCGATGATCCCGTCGGACTGGTACAGCGCGAGCATCTCCGAGCAGACCCGACCCTCGGGCACCGTCAGCATGGCGGGCGCGTGCAGGGCGACGAGGGCGTGCGTCAGGTCTCCGGCCCGTCGCACCGCCGCCCCGTCGACGAAGCGGTCCAGCACAGCCAGCTCCACCGGGTGGCCGGCCTCGAGCGCCCTGGTCATGGTCGGTGCGCCGGCCGGTTCCATCCCGACCACCCGGGTGCCCGGGGCGCGCTCGGCTGCCCACGTCGCGCACCCGGCCAGCATCCCGCCACCCCCGACGGGCACGGCCAGCACGTCCGGGGTGCGCCCGAGCTGGGAGACGATCTCGGCCACCACCGTGCCCTGCCCGGCGATGGTGCGCGCGTCGTCGAACGCGGGCACCAGCACCGCACCGGTGCGGCGTGCGTCGGCGGCGGCGGCCTCCTGCGAGTCGTCGTAGGTGTCCCCCGTGACGACCAGGTCGATCCAGCCCGCACCGAGCACCTGCATCCGGTCCCGCTTCTGACGCGGGGTGGTGGTCGGCACGAACACCCGACCGTGCACACCCAGGCGGGCACAGGCGTAGGCGACGCCCTGGCCGTGGTTGCCCGCGCTGGCCGTGACCACCCCGGCGGCCCGCTCGTCCGGCCCCAGCTGGGCGACGAGGTTGTACGCACCACGGATCTTGTAGGAGCGGACCGGCTGGAGGTCCTCCCGCTTGAGCCACACGTCCGCGCCCGTGGCGCGGCTCAGTCGTTCGTTGAGCTCCAGCGGCGTTCGAGAGGCGACCCCGACGAGCCGCTCAGCAGCGGCCTCGACGTCGCTGGCGGTGACATCCCGGGTGCGCACCGGGCCATTGTGGCCCGCATCCGGCCGACCCGCCCCACCCGTCCGCTCTGCCCCCGCTGACCTGACGAGGGGACGGGAGCCTATGGTGGGGCTGTGAGCCCGCTGCCTGCTGTCGCGTCCGAGGTGTTCGATCCCGCACTCTGGCGGGACGTGGACGGGTTCGGTGACCTCACGGACGTCACCTACCACCGGGGGGTGCACCGCGACGACGACGGGGAGCGTGACCTGCCGGTGGTGCGGGTCGCGTTCGACCGGCCGGAGGTGCGCAACGCCTTCCGTCCGCACACCGTGGACGAGCTGTACCGGGTGCTCGACCACGCCCGGCAGACCTCGAGCGTGGGCACCGTGCTGCTCACGGGCAACGGACCGTCGCCGAAGGACGGCGGGTGGGCGTTCTGCTCGGGTGGTGACCAGCGCATCCGTGGGCGCGACGGCTACCGGTACTGCGACGACGACAACCAGGTAGACCCGGCCCGGGCCGGCCGGTTGCACATCTTGGAGGTGCAGCGCCTGATCCGCACCATGCCGAAGGTGGTGGTGGCACTGGTCGGCGGCTGGGCGGCCGGTGGGGGCCACTCCTTGCACGTGGTGGCCGACCTGACCATCGCCAGCCGCGAGCACGCCCGGTTCATGCAGACCGACGCCAACGTCGGCTCCTTCGACGGCGGCTACGGCTCAGCGCTGCTGGCCCGCCAGGTCGGGCAGAAGCGAGCCCGGGAGATCTTCTTCCTCGCCCGGGAGTACACCGCGGAGCAGGCCTACGCCTGGGGCGCGGTCAACGACGTCGTGGACCACGCCGACCTAGAGACGGCCGGCCTGGAGTACGCCCGCACCATCGCCACGAAGTCCCCCCAGGCGATCCGCATGCTGAAGTTCGCCTTCAACCTGGCCGACGACGGCCTCGCGGGCCAACAGGTGTTCGCCGGCGAGGCCACCCGCCTCGCCTACACCACCGACGAGGCCGTCGAAGGCCGCGACGCGTTCTTGTCCCGCCGAGACCCCGACTGGTCCTCCTTCGGCTGGGCCTACTGACCGCCCCCGGTGAGACGGTTCGTCCACCAGGCGAAGGCAGGCCACGCCATGCACGCTTGGACAGCTGGCGCCCCGGCGGAGAATCTTGCGACTTCTGGCCTCGAGGCCCTGCGGCCCACGTAGCAGCCTGGCAGGGTCTGAGAAAAGATGCGCTAGAACAGCCGAAAAAAGTGCGTTAGAGTCACCGAAGAAAGTGCGTTAGGGGTACTCTACCTGCATGGACGGCCAACCTGAACTCATCCGTCGACGGGTGCTCGACCTCGTTCCGCAGCGCGCGACGGAGTTCCCCGTCGTCCTGCTTCAGGGGCCCCGTGCGGTCGGCAAGTCAACCGCACTACGCATCCTCGCTGCTGCGGACCACGCCCCCTGCATCGACCTCGACGACCCGATCGTGGCGGACGACGCGCTCGCCAACCCCAGCTCGTTCCTGCCCTCGGCGCCCCGGGTATACCTCGACGAGCACCAGAGGGCACCCGTCCTCTTGGACGCGATCAAGGCTCGTCTCAACCGTGACGGCCGTCCCGGCCAGTTCGTGCTAGCAGGGTCGACCAGCGTCAACGCTCTCCCTGCGGGGACGCAGGCCCTCACCGGACGCCTGCACCGGCTGCCGGTCTACCCGCTCAGCCAGCGCGAGGTCGAGGGACACGAGGGCGGTGTGCTGGCCCACCTGTTCGACGCTCCGGAGTCGTTGCTGGTCGCCAGGTCGCAGACCGAGCGGGATGAATACGTCAACCGGGTCGTCGTCGGCGGATACCCCCAAGCGTTGCGCTCGCCCAACGAACCAGCCCGGCAACGCTGGTTCGCCGACTACCTCACCCAGACCATCCTGCGAGACCTGCCCGCCCTGGAGGCGATCCGCCGCCCCGAAGCGGTGCGTCGACTGCTGAGCCTGGTAGCGGCGAGCACAGGCCAGATCGCGACGCTCGGATCGCTGGCCGAGGGGGCAGGAGTGCAACCACGCACCGCACAGACGTACCTCGACGTGCTGGAGCAGACGTTCATCATCCACCGGCTGCAACCGTGGACCCGGGTGCCGACCAGCCGCACGTTCCGCAAGCCGAAGCTCCACCTCGTGGACTCCGGGCTGGCCGCCCATCTGCTGCGCCTCACTTCGGACAAGATGGCGACTCGCGCGCCTGAAGCCCTGACCGCCTTCGGCGGTCTGCTGGAGTCGTTCGTGGTGGCAGAGATCTTGAAAGAAGCCTCCTGGCTGGACGACACCGCCTCGGTCGGCTACTGGCGGACCCACGAGGGTGTCGAGGTCGATCTCATCGTCGAACGTCTCGACGGCGCCGTGGTCGCCTTCGAGATCAAGAGCGCTCAACGGCTGAAAGACGGCGACCTGGCCGCGCTGCGCGCCCTGCGCGACCGGATCGGCCCCGACTTCCGTGCTGGGGTGGTGCTCCACACCGGCCCTCGAGCCGCCAACCCCGAAGACCGCCTCTTCACCTTGCCCATCGATCAGCTGTGGAGCCCGTAGGGCAGGCTCGACCGCCCGAAAACCTTGTCGGCTGACGCCGGCCGAGGTGACGCCTGGCGGCGTCACGGGATGAAAAGATTCAAGATCCTAGATTGAGCCAAAAAGCAGGACGGACCCCAGCCCGACCCCCGGCCCAGAAAGTGCTGCCGCGATCGTCTGGGGCCGCGAGCGAGGAAGGCAGCACCGCCCAGGCGTCGTATGGACCGTGGCCAGGCGAGCGCAACCACCAGAAGCCCACAAGGCCGCTCTCTGTGTGCGCGTCGGCGTCCGCCTTCCCCAGGCGGTAGGGCGCCTCGTCAGCGAGGGCGTCCTCATACGCCAGCAGGTAGATCGTCTCGGTCTCCGGGTCTTTCGCAGCACCCTTGTTCCCGCTGTCTGGTGTCGCCTTCTCTGCCCAGAAGCCGTCTGTTCGCGCCCAACGGGTCACGGTGCTGCTCTGCTCGGGGAGCACCGCGCTCGCCACCTCAGACGGAAGCCGCCCGGCAAAGTCCCCTCTCAACCAGGTGCGCAGGCTCGACTCGCTCCACAGCGCCCCGGCGAGGGTGCCGGGGCCGGCAGAGCTCCACTGGTCGAAGGTGGGAAAGTCGCTGTCGTCGTGCTCGTCGACGTTGCCCGCGTAGGGCCGGGTGGCGACCAGGCCCTCGGAAAGCAGCAGGGCGCGGAGGGGACGGCCTTCGGGGTAGTGCTCGCTCGGGGGTTCTAGTTCTCTGACGTCGAGAACCCACCACCACCAGTCGCCCAGCTTCACCACGCGCAGGTCGTCCTCGGTCCACCGGTGCTCGTGCTGGCCGTCGTCGTCGACGCCTTGGATCCACTGCTGCACCTGGCCGACGGTGAGATCGGAGCGGGCTCGCCACTCGGTGGTCCACCTGCTGTTCTCACGTGGGGTGCACTCGTGGGTCTGGCCCCACATGGACAGGTAGAGGCTCAGGCGGGTCTCGTCGGCGAGGGCGCTGCCGATCTTTCGTGCCGCCGCCAGGATGGAGGTGCCGTCCATCTCGTCCAGCACCTCGGGTGGCACCTGCTCCTGGCGGGGCACGGGGGCGCCGGTGAACAGGTGGCGCATCCTGGCTCGTGCGTCCGAACGGTCGCTCAGCCACTCGAAGGTCGCCGGGTAGAACGCCTGGACGGCGGACAGCACCGCGACCACCTGCGGTTGGTACGCACCCCACAGGCCGGTCTCACCGAAGGCGTCGCTAGCCAGCTCGTGGTTGACCGTGAAGACGTTGACCAGGCGTTTCACCTCGCGCAGCGAGGTCGACCGGGCGGTCAGCACGTCGGTGAGCAGGCCAGCGACAGAGCGGACCTGCACCTCTTCCAGGGATGCCCTGCTCGCTGGGGTCTCGTCTGTCTCGTCGGCGGGCGCTCCCTCGGTGAACTTGCGGCGCAGGGTCTGTTCTAGGTAGCGGCGGTACTGGTCGACGGCGAGCATCGGGACGTAGAACGGGTACTGGATGATCTTGGCGAGGCGATCCTCCCCCGGTGAGCGACGCCCTGGGTCCTGCTCGGCCTGGTCCGAACTGGCGCGCTGCCGAGACTCACGCAGGCGGGCCGAGTTCACACCGATGACGAAGACGCACTGTGGTTGGTCGAGGTAGGTCTTGATGTCGTCCAGCAGGCGGCGGGCCACGTCGTCGTCGCAGCGGTCCAGGTCGTCCACGAAGAACACGACGCGGCGGTGCCGGTTGCGCCTGGCCAGCAGGCGGACGATCTCGGTGAAGGCCTCCTTCTTGCGCACCTGGTCCTCTTGGACGTCGTACAGGTCTCGGCTGACCCGCTCGACCGACTGGCGCAGGGCGGTCAGCGGTGCGCCCACCGCCGCCGTCGCGGGCCCCATGCGTTCCAGGACCTCGCCCGTGGTGCCGATGGCGTTGCGCAGGATTCTGAACCACTTCTTCATGCGCCACCGGTTGAGCCGGGACGGGCGCAGCATCCGCCTGGCCTCTTGGAGCATGGCGACGGCCGGGTCGATGTCTTTCTGGTGCTCCCAGGCGCTGAACCACACGGTGCCCCGGTAGCCGCGCTCACGGTCGTAGTCCTCCGGGATCGGGATCGGCCCGCGCGGTGGGCCTGGGAGCATCCCGACGTAGCGGGTGCCGGTCCCGAAGTATCCAGGGCGCACCTGCCCGTCGGGGCCGGTCCATCCCTCTTCCAGGCGACGCCTGAGCTGCCGCATGATGGACGACTTGCCCGACCCCCAACCGCCGTAGACCCCCACCGTCCCCAGAGGTTCTTCTTGCGTGACGATGTGGTAGATGCGGTCGACCAGCGCACCCCGGTCGAAGTCGTCCCCCATGGTCGGCTGGTCGCTCTCCAGCGGCACGTAAGTCGCCAGGTCGGTCACGTCGCGCCTCCCACCGGTAACAACGCTGGTGGCGCCAGCCTACCGATGGTCAGGCGAGGGCGGAGTCTAGGGGTTGGCCGAAGGCGGCGGCCCAGACGACGCGGGAGGTGGGGAGGCCGTCGATCCAGGCGATGGGGCGGTTCAGGGACAGGACGGTGCCGGGGGCGGAGGTGTCCATCAGGGAGCGGACCGCGAGGGCGTCGACCGGGTGCTGAGCGCCTACCTGGTTGAGCCAACGTTCCGCGTCCGTGGGCTTGGTGCGGGCGTCGACCACGGCCCAGAGCTGGGTGGGGCGGGTGTCGGCGGCCAGCCCGGCCACCTCGGCGCGAGCCTCGGCGTCGCCGTCCACGGGGATCAGCACCAGCCACGGGTGCCGGGCCATGGGGGCGCGTGCGCGCCACGCCGACAACGCTTGTGCCGAGGTGATCCTCGTCGGCCGGTCAGGGCCGGACTGCGAGGAGTCGAACCTCAGCCCGAGACCCACGTGCACGACGTCGGGCGGGGTCAGGCGCATCCTCTCCACCAGCATCGGCTCGAGCGCCGCGAGGTCCGACGAGGAGCCGACCACCGCGAGGATCTCCCCGGCCTCACGTGGCATCGACGGCGCCGACGGGATGTTGTCCAGCACCGCGGACAACGTCAGCGGCTGAGCCCCGAGCAGCCCGGGCGGGACCCCGATCACCGACAGCGCGGACCGCAGCTCGGCAGGGTCCAGCGCGGGGGGCGCTGGGGCAGCAGCAGGCGCGGCCTGGGCCGCGAAGGGGTCCGACGCGGGCGCCCCCGCGGGCACGGCAGGCGCGGCTGTCGGAGAGAAGGCGTCTGACGGACGGGTGGTCTCGGGAACCGGCTCCGGAGGTTCGGCGGCCACCTCGCCGGCCACGGCGGCCCCCGTCTCGGAAGCCCGCGCCGAGGTGCCGTCTGGTGCGGCGGGCTGCGTCGCGGTGAGCTGGGCGGCGACCGCGTCGACCGACACCCCCTCGGCGGCGAGCGCCCGCACCTGGTCCAGCACGGTCGCGAACTGGGCTCCCCCGGTCGCCGCACGCGGGGTGGCCGCCTGGGCCGCGGCCTGCGGGGACGCGACGATCTCCTCCCGGGCCCGCACGGAGTCAGGGCTCGGCGCCCTGGTCATGGCCGTGTCCGAGGCGTCGGCGGCGTCGAGCAGGTCTTCGATCGACGACGCCTGGGTCGGCAGCGCCTTGGGTGCGACCGGCACCGCCGCCGGTGGTGGCGGACGGTGCGAGCGCAGCCGGAGCGCGGCCTGCGTCGTCCCCGGCACCGCGGGGACGTCGACGGTCAGCTCGTAGCTCTCCTTGGCGAAGAACCCGGCGAACCCGCCCTGCCTCACCCGCTCGGCGGCCACGATCTTCGCGTGCGGCCCGAACTCAGACCGCACATACTCCATGAGCTCGGAGAGGCTGGCTCCCTCAAGCAGCAATCGCTCGACCACCGCTCACCACCCCGGCCGTCTCCACGGTGACACCCGCACCGGTCACCTCGGGGTAGGACAGCACCGCCAGGCGAGGCAGCGCGAGGCTGACGAGCCTGTGCAGCGCCGGGCGCAGCCCCGGGGCGCACGTCAGCACCACCGGCTTGCCGGCGGCCTCGGCAGCGCTCGTCGCGTGACGCAGCTGGCCGAGGATCTGCTCCATGACCGCGGGGTCCACCATCAGCTGGGTGCCGCCCTCGGCCGGGCGCAGCGCCTCGAGCAGGGCCTGCTCGAGCAGCGGTTCCAGGGTGAGCACCCGGATCACCCCGTCCGCGATGTAGGGCTGGGCCAGGGCAGGTCCCAGGCCGGCGCGGGCCGCCTCGATCAGCCCCTCGGGGTCGGTGGACACCTTGGCCCTCAGGGTGAGCGCCTCGTAGATGCGGCCCAGGTCGCGCACCGGCACCTGCTCGGCCAGCAGCCCCTGGAGCACCCGCTGCACCTCGCCGAGCGACAGCATGCCAGGGATCAGCTCCTCGACCACCGAGGGGTTGATCTTCTTCAGGCCCTCGGTGAGCACCCGCACGTCCTCGCGGCCCAGCAGGCGCGGCGCGTACTGGCTGATGAGCGCGCCCAGGTGGGTGATGAGCACCGAGGCCCGGTCGACCACCGTCGCCCCGGTCATCTCCGCGGCGTGCCGCAGCTCGAGCGGCACCCACTTGCCGGGCAGCCCGAACACCGGCTCGGTGACCTGGGGGCCGGGCAGCGCGGCCAGGTCGTCGCCGAGGGCCAGCACCTTCCCGGCGGGCGCCTCGCCTCGACCCACCTCGACACCGCCGACACGCACGACGTAGGTCGCGCTCGGGAGGTCCACCGAGTCGCGGGTGCGCACCGGCGGCACCACGATGCCCATCTCCATGGCGATCTTGCGTCGCAGGCCCCGCACGCGGGCCAGCAGGTCTTGCTCGGGCCCCGAGCCGACCAGGTCGACCAGGTCGGGGGCGAGCAGGATCTCCAGCTGGTGCACCCGCATCTGCTCGATGAGGACCTCCGGGGAGTCCGAGCTCGGGGCCTCGACCTCCGGGGCCTGTTTCGCCTCGAGCTCGGCCTGCTGCGTCTCGAGCTTCTTGTGCCGCTGCGCGAGCAGCAGCAGCGTCGCCCCGACCAGCGTGAACGGCAGCACGGGCATCCCGGGCAGCAGGCCGAGGGCGATCGAGCCGGCCCCGGCGATGAGCAGCGCCGTGCGCGACTGGAGCATCTGGGCGGCGGCCGAGGTGCCCAGGTCGCCCTCTTCGCTGGCCCGGGTGACGACGATGCCGGTGGAGACGCTGAGCAGCAGCGCCGGGATCTGGGTGGCCAGGCCGTCACCGATCGACAGGATCGCGTAGGCGTTGATCGACTCGTCGGCCGTCATGCCCCGCTGCACCATGCCGATGACGAAACCGCCGACCAGGTTGATGACCGTGATGACGATGCCCGCGATGGCGTCGCCCTTGACGAACTTCGACCCACCGTCCATCGCACCGTAGAAGTCGGCCTCGGCGGCGATCTCGGCCCGTCGGCGGCGCGCGGTGTCCTCGTCGATCAGCCCGGAGTTCAGGTCGGCGTCGATGGCCATCTGCTTGCCGGGCATCGCGTCCAGGGTGAACCGGGCACCCACCTCGGCCACACGCCCGGCACCGCTGGTGATGACGACGAACTGGATGATGACCAGGATCAGGAAGATCACCAGACCGATGACCAGCGACCCGCCGACCACGAAGTGCCCGAACGCGTCGACCACCTGGCCCGCGTACCCGTCACGCAGCACCAGACGGGTCGCGGCCACGCTCAGGCCCAGCCTGAACAGCGTGAACACCAGGATCAGCGACGGGAACACCGAGAAGTCCAGCGGCTTCTGGACGTACATGGCGGTCAGCAGGATCACCAGCGAACCGGCGATGTTGATGACGAACAGCACGTCCAGCAGCGCCGCGGGCATCGGCACCACGAGCATCATGACGATGCCGACCACACCGAGCGGCACGGCCAGCTGGGCGACGGAACGGTTCTTCATCGATCGGCCTCCGACGACGACGACGACGCGCTGGCTCCCGGACGCAGCCGCGCGGCCCGGGCCTCACGGGCCTTCTCACGGGCCACCGCTCCGTGGTCGGCGTCGATGTACTCGGGCAAGGTGGTCCCTTCGGGGCTGCGGTGCTCACCGGCCGCGGCGCCACGACGGCGCAGCGACATCACGAACGCCAGCACCCGGGCGACCGCGACGAACAGGTACTCGGGGATCTCCTGGTCCACCTCGACGGCGGCGTACAGGGCACGCGCCAGCGGGACGTCGGAGACCATCGGGACCCGGTGCTCCGAGGCGCGCTCACGGATCTTGGCCGCCACGGCGTCGGCACCCTTGGCGACCACCTTCGGCGCACCGGCACCGGGCTCGTAGCGCAGCGCCACCGCCAGGTGGGTGGGGTTGACGATCACCACGTCGGCGTCGGCCACCGCGGCCATCATCCGGTTGCGGCTCATCTCGCGCTGCTTGCCGCGGATGGCGCCCTTGATGAGAGGGTCTCCCTCGGTGCGCTTGGACTCGTCCTTGACCTCTTTGAGGGTCATCCGGGTCTGCTTGCGGTTGCGCCTGATGGTCACCGCCAGGTCCACGAAGGCCAGGGCCAGGCCCGCCGCCACCCCGGCCCAGATGAGCGACATCACCGACGACTGGGCGATCGTCAGCACCGCCGCCATCTGAAGACGCCCCGAGCTCATCAGCGTCGGGATCAGGCTCTGGATCATGAGGAACACGACCACGCCGATGGCCACCGACTTCATCAGGGTCTTCAGCGCCTCCCACAGGGTCTGCTTCCCGAAGAGACGCTTGATGCCCTTCTGAGGCTGGAACACCTCTTTCTTGATGCGGAACCTCGGGTGCACCCCGCCCTGGACGACCTGGGTGATGATCGCGACGATCACCAGCATCACGAACAGAGGCATCACCAGGCCGAGCACCCGGTTCAGGCCGTCGAACAGCAGGCCCGTGGCCCGGGCCGGTGTCGGGTCGGCCGCCACGACGGCGACCTCTCTGATCCGCTGCTCGACCACGCTGCGGGTGTTGCTCGCGACAGTCGGCAGCAGCGTCATGGCAGCCGCGAGCGCCAGCCACGCCGACAGGTCCTTGGAACGTCCCAGGCCGCCCTTCTTGCGGACCTCCTTCATCTTCCGCGGGGTGGCTTTCTGCGACCGCTCCTCTGACGAGGACTGCGACATCACCCACCCCCCGCCACGCCGACGACGAAGGTGGCCGCCCTCTCGGCCAGGCCCTGCAGCACGCCTTCCATCGCGAGCAGCGCGAACCCGGCCATGATCAGGGTGATCATGATCTTCAGCGGGAAGCCCATGACGAACGCGTTGAGCGCCGGGGCGATCTTGGTGAGCAGGCCCAGGCCGATGTCGGTCAAGAACAGCACGAGGATCAGCGGCCCGACGATCTGCAGCGCGGCGACGACCATGCCGCTGAAGGCCCCGGTGAGCTGTTCAGCCAGCCTGGCGGTGTCGAGGGTCGCCCCGAGCGGCAGCACGTCGAAGGTGCGCACGATGCCGTTCAGCACCACCTGGTACCCGCCGGAGGCGAACAGCACCGCCGTGGCGATGTAGGCGTAGAGCCTGCTCATCATCGCGGCCTGCGTCTGGCTCAGCGGGTCGAAGGCCGCCGCCATGGCGAACCCGCCGAACTGGTCCAGGTAGCTGCCGGCGACCTGGACGGCGACGACGGCCAGCTGGACGCCGAAGCCCAGCGCCAGCCCGATCACGGCCTGCATGACCAAGGCCCCGACGAAGGCACCGGTGGTGTCCGACGGCAGGGGCTCCAGCCGGGGGGTGACGGCCAGGCCGATGGCCAGCGCGAGCGCCACCTTGACCGTCGCGGGGATCCCTCGGGCGGAGAACGGCGGGGCGGCCACGAGGAAGCCCGCCACCCGCACCGAGGCGAGCATCGTGTTCTGCAGCGGCCCCAGGGGCAGGGCCATGATGTTCGGGTCCACCTCAGCCGCCGACCAGGGACGGGATGCGATCCCACAGCTGGGTGGTGAACTGCGTGATCGAGGCGATCATCCACTGCCCGCCGATGGCCAGCGCGAGGGCGGCGGCGATCGCCTTGGGCACGAACGACAGCGTCACCTCCTGGATCTGGGTGACCGACTGGATCAACGACACGACGAAACCGACCACGAGCGCGGTGAGCAGCACGGGCGCGGCGAGCTGGGCGGCCAGCACGAGCGACTGGCGCGCGATGTCGAGAACTGTCCCTGGATCCATACCGGCCCTCACCCGGTCCCGACATAGGTGCCGACCAGCGCCCGGATGATGAGCCCCCAGCCGTCGACCAGGACGAACAGCAACAGCTTGAACGGCAGCGACACCATGATCGGCGGGAGCATCATCATGCCCATGCTCATCAGCGAGGCGGCGACCACCAGGTCGATGATGAGGAAGGGCACGAAGATCGCGAAGCCGATGATGAACGCGCTGCGCAGCTCGGACAGCATGAAGGCCGGCGCCAGGGTGGTGAACGGGACCTCCTCTGGGCTCGCCGGGTTCTCCGCACCGGCCGCCCGGGTGATGAGCGCGATGTCCTCCTCGCGGGTGTGCGCGACCATGAAGGCGGACAGGGGTCGCTGACCTGCCTCGACCGCCTGGGTGAACGTCGTCTGGCCGGCGAGGTAGGGCTGCACCGCCTCGGTGTTGATGTCCGAGAGCACCGGCGCCATGATGAACAGCGACAAGAACAGGGCCAGCCCTGCCAGCACCTGCGTCGGCGGGGTGGTCTGGAGCCCGAGGGCGTTGCGGACCAGCCCGAGCACGACGAAGATCTTCGTGAACGCCGTCGTCATCAGCAGCAGCGACGGGGCCACCGACAGCAGCGTGATGCCGACCAGCACGACGATCGAGGTCGACGGGGCCCCGTTGATCCCGTTGATCGACACCGACACCGTGTCAGGGTCGCCAGGGGCCGCGGGGAGGCGGGCGAGAACGACGAGAGCCCTCATCGGCGCACCGTCTTGTCCTGCAGCACGCGCACCGTGTCCCTCCACGTGTGCGGGTGCAGCAACGAACCGGCCAGGGGTGAGCTGGTCGCGGCGACCTCAGCCGCCTCGCGCGGGACGGACCTCTCGGGCGAGCCTGCCCTCGAGCGCCAGCGCCCCGCCTGCGAGCCCGTGCGCTGCGTCGGCACGGTCGAGGAGTCCTCGACCGTCGGCAGCGGCATCGGCTCCACGACGGGCGAGAGCTCGGAGAGCATGGTGACCTGCTGCTCGGAGAAGCCGATCAGCAGCCGTCGGCTGCCGACCGCGAGCACCGCGACCCCGACGTGGCGTCCCAGCGCGGCGCGCTCCACGACCGACACGTGAGGCTCGTTGCTCGGGCGGGCCTTGCGGCCAGGGCCGAAGCGCCGCGCACCCCACCAGATCAGCCCCAGCACGCAGGCCAGGGCGAGCGCCGCGCGCAGCGCCAGCCATACAGCGTCCATCTCCATGGTCAGGCTTGCCCTTCTGGGCCGGCCATGATCTCGGTGATCCGCAGGCCGTAGTCCTCGTCCACGACGACGACCTCGCCACGGGCGATCAGACGGCCGTTGACCATGACGTCGGCGGGGCTGCCCGCGGTGCGGTCCAGCTCGAGCACGGCTCCCGGGGCCAGCTCGAGCACCTGCCGCAGCGGCAGCCGGGTGCGGCCCAGCTCGGCGGTCAGCGTCATGTCCACGTCGTAGAGCACGGCGATGGACGCCTGAGCCTGGGTCTTGGCCTCGCCCTTGGACGGTGCCGGCTTCTTCGCGGCCTTCACCTGAGAGCCGCGCAGCCTCACGGTGAACCAGGCCAGGTCCGACCCGTCGGCCTGCAGCGCGAACACCTGGGTGTCCGTACCGACGACCGACGAGACCTGCTCGACCCGGGCCGGTTCCAGGGCACCGGGGCCGAGCACCTCGGCAGCGGCGGCCAGCGCCGGGGTCAGCGCGTCGGTCAGGGCGATCGGGGCACCGGCGGCGGTGCCCGCCTCCACGGCCTCGACCACGGCGTCGGCGGCGACCAGCGCCAGCTCGGCGCTCGTGGAGCCGACCATGGAGACCACGACGGCGGTCGCGTCGGGCGGTGGGACGACCCCGACCGGCGCCGGTGTCGCGACCAGCGGGGAGGTGGCCGGGACCAGGGCGGCGGCGGCGTCGGCGGCGGCCTGCAGGGCGGGGGCGACGGTGTCGGTGCTCATGGTTGGTACTCCTCGACCGAGACGATCTGACAGGCGAGACGAGAGCCGTGGCTGCCGGCGGCGGCGTGCGCGAGCACGGCACCGTCGACCACGACGTCCAGGGGGCGGGTGGCCGGGTGGCCGAGAGGGATCACGTCGCCGACGGACATGCCTACGACGTCGCGCGGGTGGACCACGACCGGGGCGAACTGCACGGCGACGTCGACCGGCACGGACTGGACCAGCTCCTCGAGCCGCTCCCTGGCGACCTGGCGGGCCCGGGCCAGCTCGGCGGCACGGTCGGCGTCGATCTCGTCCGTGGTCGGCTCG
The DNA here is from genome assembly GCA_009785115.1 of Micrococcales bacterium. Taxonomy (GTDB): domain Bacteria; phylum Actinomycetota; class Actinomycetes; order Actinomycetales; family Cellulomonadaceae; genus Cellulomonas. Next base: position 107,472 of record WQWY01000006.1, on the reverse strand, counting down.
ACCAGCATCAGGTCGGCCGGGAGCATGAGCGTCGCGGTGTCCTCGCGCGTCTCCATCCGGATGGTGAACGTCGCGACGACGACCGGCTCGGCGGCACCCGTCGCCTGCACGAACTGCGGGTTGTACTGCACCGAGCGCACGGTCACCGCGAGCGGCACGATCGAGGCGAAGGAGTAGGAGAGGTCGTCCAGCGCACGTTGCAGCAGGTCGCGCACCACGGCGAGCTCGATGTCGGTGAACTCGCGCTCGCGCTCGTCCCCCAGGCCGGTGCCGCCGAACAGGTAGTCGACCCAGACCATCGCACAACCCACCGGTAGCTGGACCACCGCGGCCTGACGGGTGGAGTCCACGAGGCACAGCACCATCGCCGTCGGGTTGGGCAGCGAGGAGACGTAGTCGTCGTACGTGCGCAGCGACAGGCCCTCGTGCGTGACCGAGGCCGGCACCCGCAGCCTCGACGTCAGCTGGGTGCCCCACATGCGGGCGAAGCGCTCGAAGCTCATCTCCAGACGGCGCGCGGTGTCGCGCCCGAGGGTCAGAGGACGACGAAAGTCGTAGGCCTGCAGGTCAGCGGGTACGCGCGAGCCGCGTTGCGTCGGCACGGCGGACACGCGCTCGGCGGAGATGCTCACGCCCAGCAAGATCGGTGGCGAGACCTCAAAGCTGAACGATCACATCTCGCTCTTTTGGACTACTGCGTCACGTAGTCGGTGAACTTCACCCCTATCACGAGATCCTCTCCGAAGATCGCCTGACACCTGGCCAGCAGCTCGGCGCGCAGGGCCTCCCGGACCTCTGGGTCGTTCACCTCGGCCACGGTGCGGCCGGAGAACACCAGGATCGCCGCGTCCAGGGCGGCCGCGGAGTCGAGCCCGCCTCCGCCACCACCGTGGCCACCACCGGGCAGGTGCTTGCCCAGCTCGAGCGCGAAGCCCAGGCGCAGGTAGTGCCCGCTGGCCAGGTTCAGGCTGCGCGGCTCGAAGTGGACCACCTCCACGACGGGGGGCGGTCCCGGGTCCTCGGGGGCCTCGCCGTCCTGGGGTGCGAGCACCAGGAAGTACACGGCCGCCGCGGCTCCCAGGAGCACCACCAGGGCGACGACGAGGATCAGCGGCTTCTTGCGGCCGCCCTTCCCCTTCTTCTCGGCCTCGGGCTCCGGTGGCGGTGCGGCGCTCTTCGCGCCGATCTTGCCCGCGCCGATCTTGCCCGGGGCTACCACACGCTGCTCGATGGGCATCGTCTGCTCTCCTCTCTCACTCGCTGGCGGCCAGCACCGGCAGCAGGGCTCGGACCGCCTCCGGGGCGTCGGACAAGATCACGACGTCCACCCGACGGTTGGCGGCCAAGGACGCCTCGTCGTTGCCTGACATCAACGGCCGGGTGTCGCCGAACCCGACGGCCTCCAGGCGGACACCAGGCAGGCCGTTGACCTCGACGAGGTGGCGCACCACCTGGGTGGCTCGGTCGGAGGAGAGCTCCCAGTTGGTCGCGTACCGGCCGGAGGTCGGCACGATGTTGGCGTGCCCCTCCACGGAGATGTCCTCCTTGGCGGCGGCCAGCGTCGGGGCCAGCGTGCTGAGCACCTGGACGGCGGTGGGGCTCAGCCTGGCGGACTCGGCGGCGAAGAACACGTCGCTGGCGACCAGGCCGACGATCAGCCCACGCTCGCTCATGCGGAAGGTCACCTGGCTGGACAGGCCCCTCTCGTCCAGGGCGTCGGCCATCGCGTCCCTGATCGCGTCCAGGTGCGACAGCTCGACCCTGGCGGCGGCGACCACGGGGTCGCCGGGCGAGAACTTCGGGTTCACACCCTGCTGGCCCAGGCCCTGGTCGGCGTCCACCAGGCTGGACGAGGAGTCGGGGTCGTTCCTGTCGGTCTGGGACGACATCCCGTCCATGACGCCGTCAGACCCGGCGAGCACCGAGGAGAGCTGCGTGCCCGGGTTGAACCCGGCCGCGAGCGAGTCGCGCAGCGCGGCGTACTTGGCCTCGTCGACCTGGCTGATCGCGAACAGCACGATGAACAGCGCCATCATGACCGTGATGAGGTCGGCGTAGGAGACCAGCCAGCGCTCGTGGTTCACGTGCTCTTCTTCGATCACCTTCTTCCGGCGTCGCGTCGCGGGCTTGCTCATGCTGCCTTCTCCTGGCTGTCGCTCTTGGCAGCCTTGGCGGGCTTGCCAGAGCCGGGCGGCAGCATGGAGCGCAGACGCTCACCGACCAGGCGAGGGTTGGCCCCTGACTGGAGGGCGATCAGACCCTCCAGCGTGACTTCCATCTGCGCGCACTCCTGGTCGGAGATGCGCCTGATCCGGGCGCCGATCGGCAACCACACCACGTTGGCCGACAGCAGACCCCACAGGGTCGCGACGAACGCGATCGCGATCATCGGGCCGACCTGGGTCGGGTCGGTCAGGTTCTCCAGCACGTGCACCAGGGCGATGACCGTCCCGATGATGCCGAGCGTCGGGGCGTAGCCCCCCAGGTCGTTGAAGTACTTGGAGTGCACCCTGTCGGTGGTCCGCTTGGTCGAGATCCGGTCTTCGAGGATCATCCGCAGGTCTTCGGGGTCGGTGCCGTCGATCGCGGCCTGCAGGCCGGACTTCAAGAACTCGTCCTCGATGTCGCGTGCGGCGTCCTCGAGCGCGAGCAGACCCTCACGTCGGGCGCGGTCGGCCAGCGTGACGAGGGTGTCGATGGTGGCGCCAGGGTCGGGCGCCTTGGCGCTGAACGCCTTGGGGATGCGGGCATAGGCGTTCTTGGTGTCGGCCATGGTGTGCCCGGCGATGCCGGCGCCGATGGTCCCGAGCCAGACCACCAGGAGCGGCCCAGGCTCGATGATCGATGCCGGGTCTCCACCCTCGACGAGCTGGGCACCGAAGATGCCGACCAGCGCGAGGACGATCCCGATGATCCCTGCGAGGTCCATCACTTCCCCCTAGGCCGCAGGGGGACGGCAGGCGCTATCGGCCTGTCGTCGTCGGGGTCGTCGTGCTGAGGCTGGTCTTCGAGGTCCTCCTCTGTCAGGTCGGAGAGCGCACGGGCCAGGGCGAGCACCTCGGCGCGGTAGTCGCGCACCCTCGCGATGACCTCGGCCATCGGCTCGACGACGATGAACTTCGTCCCGTCGATGAGGGTGAGGATGGTGTCGGGCGCGCTGTCGATACGCTGGATCAGGTCGGGGTTGACCCCGAACTGCCCACCGTTCAGGCGCGTCACGACGATCACTGCTCTCCCCGTCCTAGACATGGGTGCCCCGGTCGTGATGACCGGTCGGCCCGTCCGTGGGCCTCGCAAGTCCTGTTCGGCAGGCCTCGGGCTCCCCTGAGGTTTCCCCTGTCGCGTCCCCCCGGTGCTGCGGGTGCACGCTCCACGGCTGGTTGACGCCGCGGCACCTGGCCGCGGCGCCCCGGCGAGCGCGCACATGGAACCCCCTCGCGACCCGGGACCGCTGTCACCGGGACGCGAGGGGGGAGCGAGCGGGTCAGGGTCGTCAACGCTTCAGGTTGATGAGCTCGGAGAGGATCTCGTCCGAGGTGGTGATGACCCTCGAGTTCGCCTGGAAACCGCGCTGGGCGATGATCAGCGAGGTGAACTCGTTGGACAGGTCCACGTTCGACATCTCCAGCGTGCCGCCCGACAGGGTGCCGCGCCCGCCGGTGCCGGCCGCGCCGACCTGGGCCGCACCAGAGTTGACCGTGGTGGTGAACAGCGAGCCCCCGACCTTCTCCAGACCCGCGGGGTTGTTGAAGTTCGCCAGCGCGATCATGCCGATCACCTGCTTGAGAGAGTTGGAGAACGTCCCCACGATCGACCCGTCGGCGCCCAGGCTGAACGAGGTCAGCGTGCCTGCCGAGTAGCCGTCCTGGCTGGCGTTCTTGATGGTGTCCACACCCGCGAAGCCGGTCACCGTGGACAGGTCGACGGTGACGGGGACGGCCATGCCGGCCGAGGTGGTCACGGTCGAGGTCAGCGACAGCGGCGAGGTCAGCTGGCCGCCCGCGTCGAAGACCATCGGCTGGGTGGTGGCCCCGCCGTCGTCGGAGACCTCCCACCCGGTGGCCGTCCTGGTGAACTGGAGGGACAGCAGGCCCTCGTTGCCCTGGGAGTCGTAGACCACGACGTCACGGTTCAGCACCGTGCCCACGGCGGCGTCGGACTGCAGGTTGCCCTCGTAGATCGCCGAGGTGGTCTGCTGGGCGGCCATGAGCGCCCCGACCGGGATGCGCAGGTCCGTGAGCGGCGCGTTCATGTCGATGACGCCGTTCACGGCCATCCAGCCCTGGACCAGCGCACCGTCGCCGGGCAGCGTCATCTGACCGGTCGCGTCGAAGTCGAACGACCCGGCGCGGGTGTAGAAGGTCTCGTTGCCGCGCCGCACCACGAAGAACCCGTCGCCGGAGATCATCATGTCGGTGCTGCGGTTGGTCAGCTGGGCCGAGCCCTGCGTGAAGCTGGCGGTGATGCCCGCCACCCGCACGCCCAGACCGACCTGCGCCGGGTTGGTGCCACCACGGCCGTCCTGGGCACCGCCGGCGCCGGTGAGCAGCTGGGACAGGGTGTCCTGGAACTGCGTCTGGGACGCCTTGTACCCGGTGGTGTTGACGTTGGCGATGTTGTTGCCCGTGACGTCGAGCATGGTCTGGTGGGCACGCAGACCGGAGATGCCTGAGAAGAGAGAGCGAAGCATGGCGGGTGTCCTTTCGCGACAGTGTCCGATGGTCGGAGCGGGCGAGGGTCAGGGGGTCTGCGAGCCGTCCGGGGTCGGCTCGGGATCGGGCTGGCTGGGCGAGGCGGGCCTGTTGACCGCCGCGACCGAGCTCAGCGAGATGTTCTGGCCGCCGATGACGAGGGTCGGCTCGCCGACGGTGTAGATGACCTTCTCGACGACGCCTGTGGCGTTGGCGCCGTCAGGGGTGGCGAAGGTGACCTCGGCACCGACCAGCTGCGAGGCCAGGGTCCGTTGCTGGATGGCCAGGCCCAGGCGAGAGTCCGTGGCCATGGAGACCAGCTGCTCCATCATCGACAGCTGGGTGGTCTGGGCCATCATCTGCTGGGTGTCCATCGGCGAGCTCGGGTCCTGGTTCGCCAGCTGGGCGATGAGCAGCTTGAGAAAGCCGTCCGAGTCCATGATGTTCTTGTTGCGCGCCTCGGTCATGGTCGGCGCGACGTTGTTCTGGCTCGTGATCGACGAGACCGAGATGTCAGGCACGGTGTCCTCCAGACGTCAGACGATGAGGTCGAGACCGTGGACCGAGTCGGTCGGCACGGCGGTAGGGGTGGGTGTGTCGGTGCTCGGGGCACCGTCGTCCGGGGCACGGTCAGGGCCCCGGCTGCTCCCGGTCTTGTGCCGCTCGGCACCAGGACGGTCGTCGTTCAGGCCGAGCTCGGCGTTCAGCCCCGCGGACTGCAGGTCGCGACGCAGGTCGTCGAGCGTCTCGCGCAGCACGGCGCGAGCCTCGGCGTTGGCCCCGGCCAGGTCGATGCGCACCTGGCCGGCGCTGATGTGCGCGACGATCCGCACGTCGCCGAGCCTGTCAGGGTCCAGCGCGACGCTCAGCACGTGGGTGCCGGCCCGCGCTCCCGCGAGCGCCCGCAGGTGCCCGCCCAGCTGGTCGACCATCGGGGCCGGCGTGGGCGCCGGGCTGGGAGCCGAGACCACAGGGGCCGTGGCGACGGGGGCGCTCGTCGCGGCCGGGGCCGTGACCGGGGCAGCCGCGACGACGGGGTCGGGGCTCGGCGCGGCCGGAGCGGTCTGCGCCTGAGCCTGAGCGCCCTGCGCCTGAGCCGGGACGCCCGACGTGACTCCTCGACCTTCGGCGGCGGGTGCCGTGGACGGCTCCTCGTCGGCGACGGCCGGAGCCGTGACGGCGGGGGCCGGGGTGAGGTTCGGCCCGCCCTTGACCTCGGCGGCTGCTGACGGTCCCGTCGGTGCGACGTCGACCGTGGCGCTCCGCGGTGCCGGTGCGGCCTGCGCGGTCGGCACCGGTCGCTCCACGATCTCGGCCTGGACCTCCGTGACCTCGTCCGTCGGGCTCACGACGGGTGACAGGTCGCCCGGCACGCCGGGCAGCACGGCGACCACCGAGCCTGCCGGTGCCTGCGGGGCGGTCTCGTCCGGGCTGGTGACCTCGTCGGTGTCGGCCGGTCTGGCTTCCTTCTCGGCAGCGACCGGGCGCGAGGTCTGGTCGACGTCGGCCGGGCGGGACGCCTGCTCGGAAGAGGTCTGACCTGCCTGGGACCTCGAGGTCTCGGATGCCGTGCGGCGGTCGTCACCAGCGCGCCCCGGGCGCGCGGCCTCGCCACGGTCGGCGCCGGCGCGAGCCGAGGTGTCTCGGGCCGTGCTGTCTCGGGTCGTGGCACCCCGGTCTCGGGACGCGCTGTCACGCGACGGGGACACCGACGCGAGGACGTCGGCGAAACCGTCCGAGGGACGCCGGGCGCCGCTCGACGCGGCACGCACCGGCTCGCTCACCGGGACCGTGGCCTGGACGCTCATCGAGCCACCCCCACCATCGAGGCGAGCAGGGCTCGCTGGACCGCCGCGGTGTCCACCGGGGCCGGGGCGGCCTGCTGCTGCGGCAAGATCCGTCGGATCGCCGTGGGTGTGGCCCACACGGCGGTCTCTCGTACCTTCCCGCCTGGTGCGGGTGCCTCGATCATCCTGTTGTCTCCCAGGTAGATGCCCACGTGCCTGCCGTTGTCGAAGAAGAGAAGGTCACCGGGCTGCGCCTGGCTCAGCGACGGCACCGCGGTACCCATCGACTGCTGGTTGCGCGCCACGCGAGGGAAGTCGGTGATGCCCATGTCACCCAGGGCACGGATCACCAGCCCGGAGCAGTCCAGCCCCGACGAGGAGGACCCGCCCCACACGTAGGGGACACCGAGGTACTTGCGCGCGTTAGCGATGAGGTCTTGTGCCGTAGGCCCTTGCTGCTGCTCCGTGCCGCCCAGCTGTGCCAGCAGCGCCGACACGTCCGACGTCCCTGCCAGCGCTGCCACCTGGTCCGTCGTGAGCGCGTCGAGCGCCGTGGCGAAGCTCGTCGTGGGGGCGCTGCGCTGGGGAGAGACCATCTCTCGGATCTCGGCCATGCGGGCCTGGACGCCTCCGATCCCGAGCATCCCGTTCATGTCGTCACCTCCGTGGGTCGGCGTCCGGCGATCTCGTCGAGCGCCGCCTGCTCGGCCTTCAGCTCCTCGGTCCTCTGCTCCTCGTCGTGCTTCTCTCCCAGCCGCTCCACGGTGCGGGTCGCCTGACGTGCGACAGACCACGCCTGCGCGCGCTGCGCGGTGCGGGACTCGGCGACGGCGACGTCGGCCTTCGCCTCGACCAGCAGCGCCGACATCGCCATCCGAGCGGCGACCGACGCCCTGAACGCCTGGGGTTCGGCCTCGGCCGTCGCCGCCGACGAGCCGAGCAGCCGGGCGGTCTCGATGGCGCGGTCTCGTGCCGCCTGCTCCTGGCGGTGCGCCTCGGCCAGCTCGGCAGCCGCTCTGTCCTCGGCGATGCTGCGCACCCGCAGGAGCCCGGCCAGGGGGAAAGCCCGTCTCATCACGCACCGTCCAGGGTCGTGACCAGCCCGGCCAGGCGGGTCCAGGAGTCGGAGGCGAGAGACGGTTCGTCGGCGGCCTGCCTCAAGAACCCGTCGATCGCGCCCGCGTGCTCGATCGCCTTGTCCACCAGCGGGTTCGACCCCGCCACGTAGGCGCCCACGGCGATCAGGTCCGCGACGGCCTTGCGGGCGGCCATCACCTCGCGCAGCCGGGCGGCCTGCGCCTTCTGCTCCCGGTCGACCACGCGGCTGGCGACACGGCTGATCGACCCGAGCGCGTCCACAGCCGGGTAGTGGTTGGCCACGGCCAACGACCGGTCCAGCACCACGTGCCCGTCGAGGATGGACCGCGCGGCGTCCGCGATCGGCTCGTTGTGGTCGTCGCCGTCCACGAGCACCGTGTAGATGCCGGTGACCGAGCCTTCCGGCCCGGTGCCCGCACGCTCGAGCAGCTGGGCCAGCAGGGAGAACGTGCTCGGCGGGTAGCCCCGGGTCGCCGGCGGCTCACCGACCGACAGCCCGATCTCCCTCTGGGCCATCGCGACCCGGGTCAGGGAGTCCATCATCAGCACCGCGTGGCGTCCGTCGTCGCGCAGCCCCTCAGCGATCCGGGTGGCCACGAAGGCGGAGCGCAGCCGCACCAGCGCGGGCTCGTCCGACGTGGCGACGACGACGACGGAGCGGGCCAGGCCGGCCTCGCCCAGGTCGTCCTCGAGGAACTCGCGGACCTCACGGCCACGCTCACCGACCAGGGAGATCACCGACACCTCGGCCTCGGTGCCCCGGGCGATCATCGACAGCATGGTGGACTTGCCCACCCCAGACCCGGCGAACAGGCCGATGCGCTGCCCCTGCCCGACGCTGACCAGGGTGTCCAGCACCCGCACGCCCAGCGGCAGCGGAGCGGCGACCCGGGTGCGCTCGAGCGGGTGCGGGGCGCGTCCCTCGACACTGACCCACCGCACGTCGCGCAGCGGCCCCTTGCCGTCGATCGGCTGGCCCAGCCCGTCGATGACGCGACCGAGCAGCCCGGGCCCGACGGGAGCACGCAGCCCGCCGCCGACGTTGCGCACCGGCATGCCCGCACGCAGCCCGGTCAGCGGGCCGAGCGGCATGCACCGTGCGGTGCGGTCCCCGGTCGCGACGACCTCCGCGACGACCGCGTCGTCGCCCTCGCCGACGCGCAGCAGGTCGCCCACGGCGGCGCCGGTCCCTGTCACCTCGATCGACAGGCCGACGACACCGCGCACCCTGCCCACGGCCTCGGGTGCCACGGCGGCCAGCGCTCGGCCCCAGGCGGAGTCGACGGTCGTCGTGGCCATCAGGCCTCGTTCTCGTTCGTCTCGGCCAGCGCGGCACGGGCACGGGCCAGCGCCGTGCTGATACGGGCGTCGATCTCGCCGTCGGCGTGCTCGGCGACGGCGTCGCCGTGGGCCAGGGACGGGTCGACGATCACGCGCATGCCCTCGGGCGTGCCACCGACCGCGTCGGCGTCGCGCGGGTTCATCCGCACCACCAGCTCGCCGGCCGTGCCCGTGGTGAGCACCCGGGCCAGCGCGGCCTGGGCCGAGCGCTCCGCGTCGGACAGCTCGGAGCCGATCACCGCGGCCGCCAGCTCCAGGGCCGCGACGTGCAGGCGCTGCTCGACGGCGTCGAACGTCGGGACCTGGCTGGCCCTCACCGCCCGCGTCGCGGCGGCCAGCGCCTCCATCGCCTGGGCGTGCTCGGCGGCCCGGGCCGCCTCGGCCTCGGTCACGCGCTGCCGGGTGGCCTCGGCCTCGGCGACCGCGACCCTGGCGGCCTCCCGGGAGCCGGCGGCGAACCCCGCGGCGAACCCGGTGGCCCTGGCCTGCTCACGGACGGCGAGCGTCGCGCTCTGAGAGTCCTCGACCAGCGGCACGAAGCGCGCCGGGAGCGCCTCGACCTCGGCGGCCGCGGCAACCGCGACCGCCGCCTCGGCCACCGAGGCGCCGAAGACGGACCTGACGGCGCCTGAGCGCTGCCTCGGGACGTCGACCTGGGTCGCGGCAAGAGGCACGAACGTGTCAGACGACAAGCTCATCGTCGCTGTCCCTCCTGATCGTGATCTGGCCGGACTCCTCCAGGCGGCGGATGCCCTGGACGATGTGCGCGCGCGCCTCCTCCACCTGGGACAGGCGCACCGGGCCGAGCAGGTCGATCTCCTCGACCAGGTTGTCCCGCGCCCGCTCGGACAGGTTCCTCAGGATCATGTCCGAGACCTCGGGCGGGGCACCCTTCATGGCCAGCGCGAGCTCGCCGGTCTCCACGTTGCGCAGCACCAGCTGGACAGCGCGGTCCTCGAGCACGACGACGTCGGTGAACACGAACATCATCGAGCGGACCTCGTCGGCCAAGGGCTCGTCGAGCTCCTTGAGCCCCTCGAGGATCAGCTTCTCCGTCGTCGGGTCCGCACGGTTGATGATGTCCACCAGCGGCTGGACCCCACCCACGGCGGTGGTCTCGCGAGGTGCGAGCACCGCCGAAGCCTTGCGCTGCAACGAGTCCGCGACGATCTGCACGGCGTCGGGGGTCGCCCGCTCCATGAGCGCGATCCTGTGGGCCGTGTCGGCCTGTTCCTGGGGGGGCAGGCCCGCCATGATCGCCGACGCCTGCTCCGGGCGCAGGTGCGCCAGGACCAGGGCGATGGTCTGCGGGTGCTCGCCGGACAGCAGCGAGACGACCTGCCGGGCGTCAGCGACCCGCATGAACTCGAACGGGTCGCCGGCCAGGTGGGTGCGCAGACGCTCCATCATGCCGGCCGCCTGCTCGGCACCGATGGTGGCCTCGAGCAGGTGCTGAGCCATCCCGGCCCCGCCGCCCAGGCCCGGGCCCACCGCGGAGAAGGCGTAGAACTCCTCCAGCACCTCGTCGGCCAGCCGCTGGTCGATGTGGTTGAGCCGCAAGATCTCCGCGGTCAGCTCTTCGACCTCGGACACCTCGAGCTCGGCCATCACCCGCGCCGCGCGCTCACGGCCGAGCTGGAGCAGCAGGGTGGCGGCCTTCTGCGCCCCGGTCAGCCCGCTCACCGGCGCCCGCTCTCGGTCAGCCAGCCACGCAGCAGGTCAGCGACCTCTTCGGGCTGCTCGTCGGCCAGCGCGGCGATCTGCTGACGCTTGAGCGCGACCGGGTCGGGCCCCGAGGACTCCATCGCGCCGGGCAGCTCGGGCATCTCGCTCGGCGGCATGGCCTCGAGCAGCTCTTGCTCCCTGTCGGCAGCGGTGGCCGCCTCGAGCCTGCCCAGGTCGAGCGCCTCGCGGCGGGCCCGGCGCGAGCGCCTCGCGGCCACGGAGCCGGCGATGACCAAGAACAGGAGGACCGCACCGGCGGTGGCCGCCTGTCGGATCATGTTCTGGGTGGCTTCCGCCCGCTCCCGAGCCTCGGCGGCAGCCAGGGCCTCCTCGGCGGCGATGACCCCGGTCTCGTCGAACGGCATGCGCTGGACGGACAGGGTGTCACCGCGCGCCACATCGATGCCGGCCGCGGCGGCGATGGCAGCCTCGAGGGCGACCAGGTCCAGGGCGTTGCTCGCCCTGGAGTTGATGACGACGGACACCGACTGCCGCTCCAGCGACCCGGGAGCCGCTGTGATGACCTCGGTGGTCTTGCCCACGGCGTTGGTCACGTCCTCGCTGGTCGCACGGTACGAGCCCTGGCCGTCGCCGACGCCTCCGGGCACCGCGATGTTGTCCGGGCCCAGCACGCCGGTCGCCCCGCCAGCACCGGTCCCGTCGTACTCCTCTGTCCTGGTGGACGAGGTCAGCGGCGGCACGTCCGGGTCGGCCTGGAAGGACTCGACGGTCCTCCTCGAGGCGTCGAAGTTGAGCTCGGCGTTCGCTGTCACGCTCACGTTCTGCGCGCCGACCAGCGGGTCGAGCAGGCCGTGGATCGCGGCCTCGACCCTCGCCTGGTGCTCGCCGGTCTTCTGGTCGGCCATCGCCGAGCCCAGGGTGGACTGCCCACCCACCGAGGAGAGCACCCTGCCGCCCGAGTCGACGACGGCGACGTCGGTCGACTCCATCCCGGGGATGGCGGCCGAGACCAGGTGCACGATCGCCTGGACCTGGCTCCCGCTCAGGTCCCTGCCGGCGCTCTGGCGGATGAACACCGACGCGGTCGGGCTCTGCCTGGACCTGGTGAACACGGTCTCCTCGGGGATCGCCAGCTTGACCGACGCCGAGGAGACGCCGTCCATCGCGGCGATGGTGCGAGCCAGCTCGCCCTCCATGGCCCGCTGCAGCGCGGTCTGCTCCTGGAACTGGGTCGAGGTCGCCGACAGGCCGTCCAGCAACCAGTACCCGTCGCCGTCGGCGTTGGTGGGCAGGCCCTGGGCAGCCATCGCGATGCGCTGGCTGAAGACCTTGTCGGCAGGCACGAGCACCGTCGTGCCGCCGTCGGCCAGCTCGTAGGCGACCCCGGCGGAGGCCAGCTGGTCGATCACCGCGGAGGCGTCGGCACCCGACAGCCCCGAGAACAGCGGGGCCATGGTCGGCCGGGACAGCATCCCGCCGACGGCCACCGCGGAGATCACCAGAGCGATGACGGCGAGCACCCCGAACACCCTCTGGGCGAGCGAGAGCTCGGCGACCGCCTTGTTCAGACGGTCCAGCGTCGTCTTCAGAGGCGCTGGCATCAGACGGTCATCCTCATGATCTCCTGGAAGGCCGAGACAGCCTGGTTACGCAGGGCTGCGGTCAGCTCCAGCTGGGTGGCGGCCTTCGCCGCGGCGATGGTGTAGGTGTGCACGTCCTGCAGGTCGCCGGTGACGGCGGCGACGGCCAGCGAGCTGCTGGTCGCCTGGGCCTGCTGGAGAGAGTCGACGCTCGAGGCGACCGACGCGAAGGCGGTGCCAGAGCCCGGCACGGCGGCAGCGCCCTGCAAGCCGGCGACCTGGGACGGCGACGTGGGAGAGACGGGGGCGACAGGAAGGATGCTCATCAGCTCTTTCCGATCTCTAGCGCGGCTTCATAGGCGGCCCTGGCCCGCTCGACCACCGCGGCGTTCGCCTGGTAGCCGCGCTGGGCCATGATGAGCTGCGTCATCTGCGAAGACATGTCGATGCTGGGCAGCCTCACATAACCTTGCTCGTCGGCCAGAGGGTTGTCAGGGTCATAGACCATGCGTCCCACGGTGTCGCCGGAGAACAGCGCGGCCTGCACCTGGACGCCACCATTTCCGGTGGTGATCTCTCTGGCTTGGATGTATCGTGCTTGAAAAGCGTCCTCGGACGTCCTTCTCACGGTGTTGATGTTTGCGATGTTGTCAGAGACCGCGTCGAGCCACTTACGCATGACGTTCATGCCGGACCCGGCGACCCCGATCGCCCCGAAGATAGGCATCAGCTCGTCCTCATCGCGGTCCGGATCGACGAGAACTGGCCGTCGATGGACTTGATCGCCAGCGAGTAGCGCAGGTTGGTGTCGATGTTGGAGAGAACCTCGGTCTCGAGGTTGACGTTGTTGCCGTCCAGACGGGTGGGCTCCAGGCTGCGGCGTGTGGTTGCGGTGACCGCACCGTTGCCGTTGGCCACGGCCGCCCTCAGGGCGGACTCGAAGTGGACGCGCTGAGCACGGAAGCCCGGGGTCTGCACGTTGGCGACGTTGTTCGCGATGGCACGTTGGCGCTGCGACAGCGCGTTGAGCGCGCTGTTCATGGCGACCGCGGTCACAGAGTTGAACAGGCCCATGGATAGGTCTCTCCCACCAGCGATGGTGTAGCGGCCGATCCGTGGCCTGTCGTCGAGCAGTCCGTCGCTCACCTGCAGCCATCGGCCTCCACCGGTCTTGGCGTAGCCGATTCACTCCCCCGGACGAGGAGATATGCCTCCGATGTCCGGATCATCCTTCCCCCTTCACTCGTCTGGTCGGATTGCTTTTCACCCGCTCCGAGGTGCCATCTCAGCATCGATGTGCTATCAGCACCTGACATGAGTCATGTCGACGGTTGCATCACGTTCCACCATCCGAGACGACGGGAATACCTGAGCTCTGAGAGATGTTCAGGGGGATCATCCTGGACGCGGCCTCGAACAGTTGCAGAACATCTCCTGAACAGCTACACGACCTCTCTCGGCGAGCACATCCCTCAAGCAGCACAGGGAGATCTCACGAAGAATCATGAAGCGATGAACAGGCTCAGGGGCGAGATATTCCTCTGCGGCAGGCACGACGCTCTCGAGAGAGGGTCGTGCGGGCGCGCTGCGGATCCCCGGGCTGGACGGGGGTTCAGCCCTCGAGGTCCAGGTAGACCGGACGAGCCGGCACGGCGGGGTGCAGCTGGTCCAGCGCCGCGAGGTGGCGGCGGTTGACGATCATCGCGCGAGTGATCTTCTCGGCCGCGGCCTGCTGACGCTCGGCCAGCGCCCGCGCACGGTCCAAGAGAGGGGCGGGCAAGGGGCCGAGGTCGGTCGGCGGCTGCCAGGCGGCCATCACGGCGACCTCCTCGACCGACGGCAGATGGTCGCTGTCGAGCATCGCCTCGGCGGTGGCGACGTCGAGCTCCAGGCTCTCCAGCGCCTGGACCCACGCGACGTCGAAGGTGAAGGTCATGATCGCCCCGCGTGCGACTCTCAGCCCACGCCGAGCATGGTGGAGCCGATCTCGTCGGAGGCCTGCGTCGTCGCGATCATCCGCGACTCCTGGGCGGAGTCGGACAACGACTCCGCGGCGCCACGCCACGCCTCGGCCAGAGGCAGCACCAGCTCGCGGCACTCCGCGGCCTTGGCCGCGTTGCCGGTGGCCGCGGCGTCGATCAGGCCCGACAGCAGATAGCTGTAGATCGACATCAGACGAGGCCCGCCGTCCCACGCGCCGACGTCGAGAGAGGAGATCAGCTCGGTGACGATGTCTCGGGCGTGGCCGAGGTGAGCGGCTGCCGCCACCCTGTCGTTCCTGCCCAGGGCCTCGAGCCCCTTGTCCAGGTCGGTCACCAGGCGGTCGTAGAGCATGGTCAGCAGCCTGGCGGGGCCGACGGTGGCGACCGAGTCGGCCAGGTAGGCGGCACGGGCGTCATACATGAGGCTTCTCCTCTAGAAGATCAGGACCGAGAGCTCGCCTTGAGCCCGTCCAGCGTGGCGCTCATCGAGGTGAGCCAGCTGGACTGGGACTGGAGCCGAGACAGCGCCGTCTCCAGCGCTGCCCACTGCCGCTCCAGCGTGGTGCGGCGCAGCTCCAGCACGTTGTCCCAGCCGGCGATCCTGTCGCTCAGGTCCCGGATCCGGTCGTTGTCGCTGTTGATGCGCTGGGTGAGAGTCCCGTCGTGCCTGTCCGACGCCGTCGTGGCGACCTGGTTCACGCGCTCGGCGATCCCGGAGACCACCGCCTGCACCCGGGCAGGGTCGTCGGCCAGCGCCGCGGCGAACTTCTCGGCGTCGAACGTGAACGTGCCGTCCTTGTTGAAGACGATCCCGACGTCCGAGGGCGAGACACCGTTGATGTCCCGCGAGCCCGCCTGCATCAGGTCTTGGGAGAGCGAGCGGACCACGCTGTTCCCCGCGAGCACCCCGGCGGAGACGGTCGGGTTGCCCCGGGCGTCGGTCGACGAGGTCACGGCCGTCTGGGAGGAGATCTCCGAGAGCACCTGGTTGAGCTGGCTGACCAGGTCAGAGCCGAGCCTGGTGAGGGCGTCGGTGTCGCGCGCCACGTCGACGGTGACCGGGTCGGCGCTGGCCCTGACGACCGTGACGTCCAGACCGGTGAGCAGGTCGGTGAACGTGTTGGACGCCGAGGTGACGGTCTGCGCGGCAGGCGTGCCTGCCCAGAGAGTGACCTGGGCGTCCTGCGCGGCACGGGCCTCGACCAGCGACAGCTGGGTGGCGGTGCCGGCCTGGACCGCGTCAGCGTCGCCGGCGTAGAGCGTGAACGACTGGTCTGCCCCCGTCTGGGTGCCCGTGAGCTGCAGGCGGAAGGTCTGGTTGCCGAAGGAGTCGGTGCTCGAGGTGACGGACGCGGCCACACCAGCGTCCGACCTGCTGATCGCCGCCGCGAGGTCGGCGGGGCTGGTGATGCCCGAGACGTCGATCTGCGTGACGGTGTCACCGGTCTTCAGCGAGAGGGTCGAGGCCCCCCCGGTGAGGTCGGCGACGGAGGAGAACGAGCCGCTCAGGGAGATCTGGCTCTGCGCGACCCTGTCGACGTTGAAGGTCACCGACGTCGGCGACCCGTTCGCGCGCACGCTCGCGGTGACAGCATCGGAGGAGGACTTCGCTGACAGCGCGTCCCACGACGTCTGGTTCGCAGCCTTGCCCGCGGCCTCACCCAGGGAGGCCGTCTTGGCGTTCAGGGACTGCAAGGCCGTGACCAGCCTGGTCAGGTCGCTCCTGGTGCCCATCAGCTGCTGCTGGGGCAGCCTCTCGACGTTCATCATCGCGTTGACGATCGCGGCGCTGTCCAGACCGGACACCAGGCCCGAGATGCTCGCCATGGCTCTTCGTTCCCTCCTGCTTCACCTTCACCGAGATGCGCCGGCGGCGGCGGGGGTGAACCCCGCCGCCTCCGACGTATCAGTCATCCGACTCAGGTTCCTCAGCGGAGCAGCTGGAGGACGCCCTGCGGGATGGAGTTGGCCTGCGCGAGCATCGCCGTGCCGGCCTGCGACAGGATCTGCGACTTGGTGAAGTTCACCATCTCGGAGGCCATGTCTGTGTCTCGGATCCGAGACTCCGAGGCGGACAGGTTCTCGACCGCCACGTTGACGCTCTTGATGGTGTGCTCGAACCGGTTCTGGTATGCACCGAGGTTGGCTCGTGCGGTCGAGATGTTGGAGATCTGAGCGTCGATCGCGCTGATCGCGGCCTGAGCACCAGAGTGGCTGAACAGGTTCAGAGCTTCCGTGCCAGCCGCGGTGGTGGCGAAGGTGACGGCGGTGGCCACGGAGGCCACGTTCGCCGAGGACAGGTCCACAGCGATCCGGCTGTCCGTGTCACCAGCAGCGCCGACCTGGAAGTTCATGACTGCGCCGGTGCCACCAGAGACCTTGTCCAGCAGGGTGGTGCCGTTGAAGTTGGTCGACTTCGCGATGCGGTCCAGCTCTTGCTGCAGCTGGACACCCTCGCTCGCGATGTTCGCCCGAGCCGCCTCAGAGTTCGAGTCGTTGGCCGCCTGGACCGCGAGCGTGCGCATGCGGTGCAGGATCGCGTGGACCTCGGTCAGAGAACCCTCAGCGGTCTGGACGACGCTGATGCCGTCCTGAGCGTTGCGGGCAGCCTGGGTGAGACCGGAGATCTGCGCGCGCAGACCCTCCGAGATCGCCAGACCAGCGGCGTCGTCAGCGGCCCGGTTGATCCGGAAACCAGACGACAGCTTCTCGAGCGACTTCGCCAGAGAGTTCTGAGTTGCGCTCAGGTTGCGGTACGAGTTGATGGCCGCAACGTTGGTGTTCACTGAGAGACCCATGATGACTTCCTCCTATGATGCGGGTCGGTCGGCCCTTCCGTGGGCACGCCATGAACGATCGGGCAGGGTGTCCCGATGCTGAGCGCTCTGGCGCCGAAGGGCGGGTGAAGTGATGAACCTGCAGGTCAGTCCAGGCTGACGAGCCCCGGAGCGACGATCCCCAAGGCTTCAGCGAGCTCGCTGCGCCCTTGCGTCGGCACCCGGTCCAACGCGTTCTCCAGGTGGGGGAAGGCCCGTTCGTCGTGATAGGCGGAGATCGCCAGGGCCGCCGCGACAGCCCGGTCGGCCGGTGCGCCTCGGCGGTCGGAGGCGAAGGCGACGAGGGTCGAGAGCCTGCCCAGACCGTGACGGTGCAGCCGGGCGTCCCAGTCAGCGGCGGCCTCCAGCCCGTGCAGCGGGGCGACCCGCGCACCGCTGGCCAGCACCGTGTGGTCACCCGGCCTGTGCTCCTCCATCAGCTCCAGCACCCGCAGCGCGGCCCGGCTGCCGTCACGGACGCTCAGCAGCGCCCAGCGCCGCCACTGGTCGTCAGACAGGTCACCCAGCAGGCCGCGGAACGCGTCCTCTCCCAGCCTGACGAGGACGACGACAGGCCACGGGTCGCCGTCACCTGTCCGCAGGGAGTCGCGCACCAGGGCCAGCGCCTCGTCGCCCCTGTCGACGGAGACCAGCAGGCCGATCTCCACGTTGATGGCCGACGAGCGTCGCATCTCGCCGCCGGCGCTGTCCCGGAAGACGGTCGGCACCCGATCCAGCGCGGCGAGGCCAGCCTCGGCCTCACCACGCTGCGCGTAGACCTCGGCGGCCGCGATGTCCACCGCCGCGCTGTCGGGCTGTGCGCTGCGCCACCGCTCGACCCAGAGCAGCGCGCGGTCCAGGTCTCCCCTGCCCAGGGCCAGCTTGTACTGGGCGAGGGAGAGCGTCCGGGACAGCTGGTCGGTGATCCTGCCGGGTTCTTCCCACGCCTGCTCCGCGACGGCTGCCGACTCCTCCTGGCGCTCGGGCCCCCCCATGATCAGAGACCGGGACAGGTGCACCCGTGCCACGGCGGCGCCGACAGCGTCGCCTGCCGCCTCCGCCTCCGCGAGCTGTTCACGAGACAGGGTGATGTTGCGCTCCGCCTTCTCGGTGGTCAGCCGCTCCTGGTCGGCATAGCCGCTGTGCCGCAGGCGGATGCCGCCGAGCATGCCCGAGGCCGCGACCAGTCCGTCGGCACCGGCGATCTGCTCGTGCAGCTGTCCCACCCAGTGCTTCCCCTCGCGCCGGAAGACGCGGATGGCGGTGAACTCGTCCGTCTCGTCGACGCTGTTGCTCCCCGTGTTCACGATGCGCACGCCGTAGGTCGTGTGCTTGGCGTAAGCCAGCCTCTTGCGCAGGGTCGAGCCCTGGGACTCGAACTCCTCGTCGGCGTCGATCGACAGCACCCAGTCTCCCGTCGCGTGCTCGAGCGCACGGTTGCGGGCGGCCGCGAAGTCGTCGTCCCAGTACCCCTCGATCACGATGTCGGTGTACCGGCGCGCGATCTCGCGCGTGGCGTCGGTCGAGCCGGTGTCGTACACGACGATCTCGTCGGCCCACCGCACCGAGTCCAGGCAGGTGGCCAGCACGTCCTCCTCGTTCTTGACGATGAGGACGGCAGAGATGGTCAGACGACGGTTCTTGCTCATCACAGGCTCCCGCTGGCTCGGCCGCTGGCTCGGCATGCCTCACCTGATCGGCGGAGCGCACGCGGTTGTGAGCGAGCGACGTCATCCGCTCAGCCGACGACGTGGTCGGCCGATCGGGGGAAACAGACCATAAGGAGCTACATGGACGAGCACCCGTTCGAGGCAAGTCTCATCATCCCGCTGTTCAACCGGGCCGAGTACACCGCCGCATGCCTGGCGTCGATCGCCGAGCACACCGACCCAGCGCTGTACGAGGTGGTGCTCGTGGACAACGGCTCGACCGACACCACGGGAGACCTGCTCTCCGCGCTGGACGGCGACGTACAGATCGTCCGCAACGAGAAGAACCTAGGGTTCGCCCGAACCTGCAACCAGGGTGCCGAGACGGCTCTCGGGAACCATCTGATCTTCGTCAACAACGACGTCGTCACCCTTCCTGGCTGGCTCGAGCCTCTGCTCGAGGTGCTCGAGGCCGAGGACGACGTGGCGATCGTCGGAGCCCGGCTGTTGTTCCCCGACGGGCTGGTGCAGCACGGCGGCATGCGGACCTGGGAAAAACCAGACGGCTCGATAGGAGCCTCATTGCACCCTTACAAGGTCGACCCGGAACTCGCTGGACGGCGAGCGGAGCTCGACGTCGTGGCGGGGGCGGTCATGGCGGTGCGCAGGTCGTTCTTCGAGCAAGAGGGCGGCTTCTGCTGCGACTACTGGAACGGGCACGAAGACGTAGACCTGTGCCTCACCGCACGCTCGCAGGGACTACGAGTGGTCTACGAGCCGCGGTCGACCCTGATCCACCATGAGTCGGGCTCCGGCCCCGAACGCTTCTCGCACGTCACCCAGAACTCGCGGCTCCTCACCGAACGATGGGCAGGCCGCTACATACCCGAGCTCGTGACCGATGACGCCTGGCAGGCCTACCCCAACCCGCGCCGCCAAGACGGGGGTCTCGTCGACGCTCCCTCGTGGTCCGGTGGGGTCACTGGGACGACGGTGAGGGCGGGGGCCAGTCCGCGGTAGTCGTCGGGGTTGGCGGTGTAGAGCGGGAGGCCACGGACGACGGCGACCGCGGCGATCATGAGGTCCATGCGGCGCGGTCGAGGTTGGCGACCGGCGGCCAGCACCATAGCGGCGAGCTCGCCGTAGCGTTCGGCTGCCGCGCCGTCGAACGGCAGAGGCCGGACCCATGCCTTGGTGTTGGCGAACACCTGGGAGCGGGTGGCAGCGTCGACGGGAGACCTGGCCAGCGCCACACCGTAGCTGAGCTCGGCCAGGGTGACAGCGCTGACGTGGGAGACATCAGGAAGCTCGACAGGGTCGTATCGGGGCAGATCGATGACCACGCACGTGTCGAGCAGCCCTGAGGAACGAGGGGGCCTCTGCGACGCCTGATCGGCAGCAGGCGGATCAGACGAGGGCATCGTCGTCGCCGAAGAACTCGTCCATCTCGGCTCGCATCGCGTGGTAGTCGACATGCGGCTGGTTGGCGAACGCGGCCAGGAGCTCACGCGTCGGAACGCCTTCTCGCGGACCCACGATGGGCACCAGCTCGCCAACCGGACGGCCGTCGCGCGTCACGGTGAAACGCTCCCCGGCCTCGAGGCGGTCCATGATCGCGGCGGAGTGGTTCCTCAGCTCACGTTGGCTGATGGTGTGCGGGTCCCACGCAGAGACAGGCATGTGTCATAGCGTAGCACGCAGCGCTACACCGTGCTGACCTGCCGCATCGTGGCTCTCCTCGGGCCCGACCCATCTCACCTGATCGGCGGTATGCACATGGTCGTGAGATGCCGACCTCATCCGCTCAGGCGACGACGTGATCGGCCGATCGGGGGAAACGTGGTGGAAGGAGGTCATGTGGACGGGTACACGTTCGCCGCGAGCGTCGTCATCCCCTTGTTCAACAAGGTGGAGCACACCGCCGAGTGCCTGGTGAGCATCGCGGAGCACACCGACCCCACGCTGTACGAGGTGGTGCTCGTGGACAACGGCTCGACCGACGCGACGGGCCAGCTGCTGGACCATCTGGACGGCGACGTCCAGATCATCCGCAACGCGACCAACCTGGGGTTCGCCCGAGGGTGCAACCAGGGGGCGCGGGCCGCGTGCGGCCACCACCTGGTGTTCTGCAACAACGACGTCGAGGTGCGGGACGGATGGCTCGAACCCCTGCTCGACGTGCTCGACGGCGAACCAGACGTGGCGATCGTCGGGGCACGGCTGCTGTTCCCCGACGGCACGGTGCAGCACGCCGGGGTGCGCACCGTCTTGACGCCCGACGGGAAGATCGTCCCGACGCACGACCCCTACGGCGTGCCACCGGTACCGGAGTCCCGTCGAGACGTCGACGTGGTCACCGGTGCTCTCATGGGGGTGCGCCGGTCGTTCTTCGAGGCCGTCGGCGGGTTCCTCATCGAGTACTGGAACGGCCTGGAAGACGTCGACCTGTGCCTGACCGCACGGTCGCAGGGCCTGCGGGTGGTCTACGAGCCGCGGTCCACCTCGGTGCACCACGAGTCAGCGTCCGGGAGCGAGCGGTTCTCCGCCACCGACGAGAACGAGGCCTTGTTCAACCGGCGCTGGGGCGAACGGTACGTCCCCGAGTTCGTCTCCGACGACCGCGACAACGCCCGCCCGAACCCCGCGCGACGCGACGGCGCCTTCCAGAGCGTGACCAGGCCGAGCGGCTGACCCGCACCGGGCCTCGTCCAGGGCTCTGACCGCACGACACGACGACCCCACAGGCCTTCCGGCCCCGTATCGAGGGAGAGCCCCCAGTGACCAGCATCGACGGCGACGGCGAGCGCATGGTGCCCCAGCTGCACGCGGCCACGCTGATGTACTCCGAGCACGTCACCCGTTACCTGGCGGCCCTGCCCCTGGTCGCGGGCAAGCGGGTGCTCGACATCGCCTCAGGCTCTGGCTACGGCACGAACCTGCTGGCGCAGAGCGCCGCTCATGTCGTCGGGGTCGACGCGAGCCAGGAGGCGGTGACCTACGCCACCGACGTCTACGGCAGCGACAACAGCGAGTTCCACGTCGGCGACGCGACGTCGATACCGCTGGCCGACCGCAGCGTCGACGTCGTGGTCAGCTTCGAGACCATCGAGCACCTCGAGGACTACCGCGCCTTCGTGGCGGAGGTCGACCGCGTGCTGGCCGACGACGGGGTGTTCCTGCTCTCGACCCCGAACGACCTGGAGTTCGTCCAGGACAACCACTTCCACCTGCACCAGTTCACCTACGACGAGCTCGTCGGGCTCGTCCGGCCCCGCTTCGCGCACATCGAGCCCTACTTCCAGGCGACGTGGAAGGCTGTGCTCCTCGCACCGCTGTCGATGATCGACACCGAGGGCCCGGTCGACACCGCGGTGCTCAACCTGAGCCCGTTGTCACCGGAGCAGACTCTCTACTTCTACCTGGTGTGCAGCAGGTCTCCTGTG
Organism: Micrococcales bacterium; assembly: GCA_009785115.1. Classification (GTDB taxonomy): domain Bacteria; phylum Actinomycetota; class Actinomycetes; order Actinomycetales; family Cellulomonadaceae; genus Cellulomonas. The sequence goes on along the minus strand of WQWY01000006.1, from coordinate 85,399 downwards.
GTCGAGACGGTGGAACCCCTGCTCGCGCTGGGTGGCCACTACTCCGACAGGGTCCAGCGCGTGAACGACCTCCACCATCAGGCGGCGGTCGCCCGGGTCGTCCAGGCCGAGGCTGCCCTCAGAGAAGCCGAGTCCGCGCTGACCGTGCTGCGAGCGACACACCAGCCCGCGAGCGACGCCTGAGCCCCAGGTGTGCCGCCCACCGAGCGAGACGGGTGCCAGGAAGACGGTCGAAGCCGTCTTCCTGGCACCCGTCTCAGCATCTGGGGCTATGGCACCAAGACCCGGGGGGTGCCGACGTGGCGGGCGGTGAAGTCCGCGCCCGGGTCGGCGGCGAAGTCGCGCAGCGTGGCGACGTCGACAGCCTCCCCGCCGCGGATCGAGACCCGGCGGCGGCCGGTCGCCGCGGCCAGCCCGCGGCGGACGCCGTCAACATCGGGCGGACAGTCCACGACGGTGACGTCTCCGCCGCTGATCTGCCCCGCCAGGTCTCGGGCCACCCCGTCGCCGTGCTCCACGAGCACCAGCTCGACCTGAAGGCGGCACAGGTCGACCAGCTCGATCATGGACCGCGCCGACTCCTCGAAGCCGGCGTCACAGTCGACCACCAGGGACAACGGTGCCGAGGCACGGGTCTTGGCAGCCAGCACCTCGCCGTTGCGACGCTCGATCTCCAGCCAGTCCAGGCCGTTGGCGTCGAAGGTGGCGTGCCCCAGGTGATAGACGTAGGAACCCGCCACGACCAGCAGCCGAGCCCCGGCGGCCTGCAGCCTGCGGCACAGGTCGTCATCCTCGTAGCCACCGGTCTCGAAGGCGGTGTCGAAGCCGCCGACCTGCGCGAACAGCTCGGTGCGCACCGCGAGCGCGAAGCCCACGAGCCGGTGCGTCGGCCAGGTCCTCCCCTTGCCCTCGGCCATCGCCGCGAGCGCGGTACGTCGGACGTCCGCCAGGCCGCGCACCTGAGAGCCGGCGGACCCCTGGTGCAGCTGGGAGCCGGAGACGAAGTTGCTCATCGGCCCGGTCGCGCCCACCTGCGGGTCGGAGAACGGCGCGACCAGCGGCTCGATCCAGCGCCCCATCGGCAGGGTGTCGTTGTTGAGGAACACGGTGATCGGGTTGCGGGCCAGCTCGGCGCCAGCGTTGCAGCCCGCGGCGAACCCGAGGTTGCTCTCGTGGCTCACGACCTCGACCCGGTCCGAGTACCGTTCGAGCACCTGTGCGGTGCCGTCGGTCGAGCCGTTGTCGACGACGACCACCTGGTCGTCGTCGCCCAGCGTCTTCGACAGCGTCCTCAGGCACTCGTCGGTGACCTTGGCGAGGTTCCAGACCGGGATGACGATGCTCACCGGGAGGCGGGTCACGCGGGCTCCTCTCGTCGGGCGACCACCGGACCCATCGGCGCTGGACCCCCGGCATGTGAGCGGTCGCACGTCGCACGGGTGAACACGGCGCGGTCTGCTCCTGATCGCGGGGAACCTGCCGATACAAGAGGGATCGCCCGGCGCACCAGGGGAGGACACCGCATGCTCGCGTCCAAGTCTTCCGCGCCACCCGGCCCCACCCTGGTGCACCAGCCTGTGACGGACGCCACAGGTCACGTCGCCGCGTACACCCTGCACGGGATCGTCCCGCAGCAGCGCCAGGCGCCGGCGGCCGAGAGCGCGCCCGACGAGTGCCTGGACGCCGAGTACGACCAGACCGACCTGGCCTCCCTCGCCGCGGGCCACCCGCTGCTGCTCCAGGCGACCCGGCGCGTGATGACCAGCGACGACGAGCACATGATCGCCGACCTGCCCCCCGGCGCCGCCGAGCGTCCGCAGACCGCCGCGATGGTGGCCTGGCGCCACGCCCGCGGCCTGCGCACCTCCATGGCCGAGTTCACCGGCACCGAGGCCGAGGTGGCGCTGCTGCCGAAGGTCACCATGGTGAGCGTCGACGCCTCCACCCCCGACGACCAGCTGGGCGAGCTGATCGACCTGGCCCACAGCCTGGGGGTCGCCGTGATCGCTCAAGAGGCCCGCACCGTCGAGGCCACCGAGCGGGCGTTCGGCCTGGGGGCCGACCTGGTCGAGGGGCGCGTCCTGCCCGAGGGCGCCCTGGAGAAGGGTGGTCTGGCGGCCGACGAGCTGAGCTGCCTGGAGCTGCTGTCGCTGCTGGCTGAGGACCCGGTCGACCAGGACGCCGTGATCGGGCTGGTGGCCGCCGACCCGAACCTCGCCATCGGGGTGCTGCACCTGGTGAACTCCGCGGTGTTCGGGCTTCCCCGACCGATCGACTCGGTGCGTCAGGCCGTCGTCATGGTCGGCCCGAGGCTGCTGTCGGCGGTGGCCACCACCTCCCTGAACCGAGCGGGCCGCTCCGACACCGATGAGCTGTGGCAGGTGCTCGCCCGGGCGCTGGCCTGCTGGGACCTGGCCGCCGACGACGCCGGGTACACCGTCGGGCTGCTGTCGGCGGTGGCCGACCAGCGTCGGATAGACCCCGCCTGGCTCGCCCAGATGGCGGGGTTGTCGCAGGGGGCGACCGAGGCCCTGGTCGCGCTCAAGGGTTCTGTCGGCGCGGCGCTCGCCTCGGTGCGGGCTCACGAGTTCGGCGACCCACGGGTGTCGCTCGCGTTCGGCATCGACCCCCACACCGTCTCCCGAGCCTGGCTGGACGCCCTGCCCGAAGCACGCGGGATCGCCGCGGCGCTGACCGCCGAACCGTAGAGAAACCGAGGCGAGAAGACCGTGTCCCTCTTGTGGAAAGACCCGGTGCTGGTGCGGCACCGCCTGGTGGACCGTGCCGGCGCGGAGGCCGGGTACACGGTGCGGGCGGCCTGCCCGAGCGGCTCCCACGACACCGAGACCCTGCGAGCCGTGGACGAGGAGTACCGGCACGCCGACCTGGCGGCGCTGACCGAGGGGCGCCTGCTGAGCGTGCAGGCGACCCCGGCGCTGCTGGCCGGGGCCGTGGACCTGCTCGGCGACATCGCACAGCCGCTGCTCGAGGTGCCCTCCTGGCTCCTGGAGGAGCCCGAGGTGGACCAGCTGATGGCCGAGCAGAAGGCGCACGGGGTGGCGCTGGCTCTGGGAGACTTCCGCGGCACGCCTGCCCAGCTGGGGGCGCTGGAGATGGTCCAGACGGTCATGGTGGACGCCGAGGACCCTGACCTGGCGCGGATCATCGAGGCCCGGGGGGACGCGACGGTGATCGCCCGCGGCCCGGCGACACGAGCCTCGCTGGAGCGGGCTCTCGCCGCGGGGGCAGACATGGCCGAGGCGGCCTGGGTGTATCCCGACGACGAGCGTCACGAGGGTCAGCTGGCCGCCGTGGAGGCCCACTGTCTGGAGCTGCTGGCCATGCTGGACCGCCAGCCGGCCGAGCCCGCGCAGGTCGCCGACCTGATCTCTACCTCTCCCGAGCTGTCGGTCGCGGTGCTGCGCCAGGTCAACTCCTCGGCCGTGGCGTTGCGTCACCGGGTCGACTCCGTCCCGCACGCCACTGTGCTGGCCGGGCCGCGCCGGCTGCGGACCATCGCGGTGGCGGCACTGTCCGGTGCCAGGTCCGACGGCGTCGACGCGCTGTGGGCGATCCTCTCCAGGGCTCACGCGGTGGCCGAGCTGACCGGGCGCGAGGCCGGGTACACGACGGGGCTGCTGTCTGGCCTGGCCGACGTGCGCCGCTTCCCGATCGACTGGCTGACCGAACGAGCCGGGGTCTCGAGCCAGGTCAGCGCGGCGCTGCTGGCCCGACGCGGGCAGCTGGGCTCGGCGGTGGGTGCCGTCGCGGCCCACGAGGCCGGCGACCCCGCGGGGGTGGCGACGCTCGGGATGGACCCGTGGGCCGTCTCCCGAGCCTGGATCACCGCGGTGGTCGAGTCCCGCGAGCTGCTGCCGGGCCTGACCTGAGCCGGCCTCGCGCGGCCCTGCCCGGAGGAGAACGCCAGCGGCGGTCACCCGGCTCGGGGGTGACCGCCGCTGGCGTTCTCGTCAGACGTGCTGCTCAGCCGCGCCTCGGCTGAAGGGTGTCCACGATCACGTCGGCCAGGGCCTTCGCGGCGTCGAGGTCCCCGTGGGTGACGGTGATGACCGAGATCTCCGACGAGGTGACCTGCTGGTAGATCTGGACCTGGTGCACCGTGGCACCCATCATCGACGCGGTGTAGCTGGCGACCATGGCGGGGCCGACGGCGGTGGTCACCTGGCTGATGGTGATGTCGTTCGCGGAGAACGCGCTCATCAGCTGCGCCCTGATCTGCCCCTCGACGCCCGGCGCGGTCAACGAGCCCGGGTTCGGCCTGGTGACGTTGACGTTGTCGCCGTCAGCACCGACCGCGATCAGGTCCAGACCCGCGCCGACGAGCTGGTCGGCCGACGCGCCCAGGCGTGCGGCGACGTCGTCCAGCAGCGCGAGGATCTGCGGGTCTTCCATGACGGTCTCGATCTCGACCGCCGACCACTCGCTCGGCAGCGCCAGGCGGAAGCCTGACGCCGGAGCCGTGGCCAGCTGGAAGCCGTCGGGCGCCGGTGAGGCCACCACGTCAGAGGTCGGCTCGCCCGAGGGCTCCTGCGTCGACGCGGCGGTCGTCGTCGGGTCCGGGTCGGGGTCGCTCGCGGAGCAGCCCGCCACCCCGACCACGAGAGCCACCGCGACCGCGGTGATCGTCACAGAACGCTTCGGGCTTCGCACAGAGGTCCTCCTCGTCACCTGGACGAGGCCGATCAGCCTCGTACCCGCGCGAGACTACCCAAGGGCTCCCCTCTTCCGGGGCGATTCGCCCCAGATCGCCCAGAAGGCACACACCCTCAGGGGCGACGGTGGTGCTTGGACGCGCCTCGTGCCCGCTCACGCTCGCTGTCGGGCGCGAGCGGGCACGAGGCGACGCTCAGGCGCTCGCGCGGTCCAGGTCCCGGGCCTCGACGGGCCGGGCCGCCGGGGCGGTGCGCTGGGTCGGGATCCGGTCGAGCATCGGCTGGCTCGAGGCCCGGGCGGCCACAGCGGCGAAGTAGTCGCGCCGACGCCGCTCGGCCACGCCCTCGCGCGCCGGGGTGGGCACCAGGTCGGGGTCGAGGCTGTTGTTCATCCCGTCGCGCAACAGACCGAGGGCCTCGGTGCGCATCTGGGAGATCCGCGACTGGGTGACCCCCAGCTCGCTGGCGAGCTCGGCGACAGACCTCTCCTCGAGGAACAGGCCCTCGACCACGGTCCGCAGCCTGTCGGGCAGGCACGTCACGGCGCTGCGCAACCAGTGGATGCGCTCGTTGGCCAGCAACGACTCCTCAGGAGTGACGTCCTCGTCCCGGATGGTCTCCGACACGGGGTGGTCGGTGGCGTCGATCGACAGCACGCGACGCTCGGCATCCATCCGGGCGGCGTCCACCGTGGCCGTGTCCGTGCCCATCGACTCCGCGAGCTCTTCGCGGGTCGGGGTACGTCCCAGCGTCGCGCGCAGAGAGTCGGCCGCGTTGCCCAGCTCACGGGCCCGACGCCTGGCACCGCGGGTCGCCCAGTCCATCGAGCGCAGCTCGTCGAGCAGGGCCCCGGAGATGCGCAGCGCCGCGTAACGAGCGAACGGCACACCCGTGGTCGGGTCGTAGGCCTTCGCGGCGAGCACCAGCGCGAGATTTCCGGCGGAAGCCAGCTCGTCACGAGAGACGGTCGGCGGGACGCGGTGCAGCATCTCTGTCACGTGGTAGCCGACGAGCGGCAGGTGGTCGAGGATCAGTTCTTCGACGGTTGGCTGTTCGTCTTTGGTCACGGTGGGTTTCTCGACCACGAAGGCCTCGGGCTTGAGCCCCTAGGCGGAGGAGATGGATCGCGCACCTCTTCACCCAGATCGGCACGATCGGGGCGATCCGGACGCGCGAACCGGGACGGTCTTCGCTCTTCCGGCGCGATCCACGAGCCCCTGAGCAGACTTCACCCGCCCTCCGGCACATTCTTTTCACCCGCCCCGTAACCCGCACGGAGCCCTGAGGATCAGCACGGCGACCGCTCGTCACACGGTCGGCCCCATGTCTTGACGGACTTCGTCAGAACCTCCCCAGCACAACCGATGGATGGGCAAGACCTTTCTGGGACCTTGAGGAGACGAACCCGTGCTGATGAACTTGTCCGAGGTTCTCTGGCGTGAGCGCCACCTGCTCGAGCTTCTCGTGTTCAAGCTCGAAGAAGAGCAGCTGATCATCACCTCAGGCCGCACCCGGTGGCTCTCGCACGCCACGCGTGAGGTGGAGAACGTGCTGGACGAGATCCGGGCCGCCGACCTCGGCCGCGCCATCGAGGCCGACGAGGCCGCGGTCATGCTCGGCCTCGAGCCAGGGTGCAGCCTCAACACCCTGGCCTCGGCCGCACCCGCCCCCTGGGACGAGCTGCTGCGCGCGCACCGCGACGCGTTCTGCTCCCTGACCGCCGAGATCGCCTCGCTGGGGGCCGGCAACCGCGACCTGCTCGCGATCAGCCACAAGGCCGCCCAGGAGGCCCTGGCCGGTCTGCAGAAGTCCGTCATGACCTACGACGACAGCGGGCAGAGCGCCGCCCAGACGGCGGTGGCGCAGCTCGTCGATCGGGCGATGTGACGATGAGCACATTCTCGGGGATCAGCACGGCACTGAGCTCGCTCATCGCGCAGCGTCAGGCCATCAACGTCGCTGCACAGAACCTGGCGAACCTGAACACGGTCGGGTACACGCGCCAGCGTGCCAACATGACGTCGATCGCTGGTACCGAGGTCCCTGCCTTCTTCTCCAAGACCGACGGCGTGGGGAACGGGGTGCTGGTCTCGAGCATCGACCGGCTGACCGACGCGTTCGTCGACGCCCGGCTGCGCTCCGCGACAGGCAGCGCCTCGTTCCTGCAGGCCCGGGCCAGCGCCCTGTCCCAGCTGGAGAGCGCGCTGGGAGAGACCTCGAGGGACTCTCTCTCCGCCCAGCTCGGGGAGTTCTGGAACACCTGGCAAGAGGCGGCGAACAACCCTGCCGAGGCGGCGAACAGGTCCGTCCTGCTCACCAAGGCCCAGGGGGTCGCTGACAAGCTGGGCTCGCTGCACGACGCGATCTCCCTGCAGTGGAAGAACACGTTCTCCGCGACGTCGGCCCTGGTCGACCAGGTGAACTCGACCGCCGCGTCGATCGCTGACCTGAACACCAGGATCCTCGGCCTGACCGCCAACGGCCTCCCCGCCGGGGAGCTGCAGGACCAGCGCGACCTCCTCATCACCCAGCTGTCGTCGACGGTCGGCGCGAGCGCGGTGCACCGGCCCGACGGTCAGATCGACGTCATGGTCGGCGGCAACGCCCTGGTCAGCGGCAACCGCGTCTCCGCGCTGTCGCTCAGCGGAGCCACCACCTTCTCCGAGGTCGCGGCCGGGACCCCCGTCACGCTGCAGTGGAGCAACCACCCAGGAGTCCCGGTCACCCTGACCGGGGGCTCCGTGGCCGGGCACCTGACCGCCCTGGCCCCCGCCGACGCCGGGGGCGTCCTCGCCACGGCCGGCGCGCGTCTGGACGAGATCGCCGCCCAGCTCATCAGCGACGTCAACGCGCTGCACTCCACCGCGGTCACCGTCGACGGGAGCCCCGGAGGGCCCGGCGGGGACGGGACGTTCTTCACCGGCACCTCCGCGTCCACCATCGCGGTGTCGATCAGCGACCCCAGCCAGGTGGCCCTCGCTGACCCGGCGATCGGCGGCTACGACGGCTCGATCGCCAAGGAGATCTCCAAGCTCGCCCTGAAGCCCGGCGGCGCCGACGACCTGTGGTCGCGGCTCGTCGTGGACACCGGTTCGCAGACGGCGGCCGCGATGTCGTCCGCACGGGTCGCCGACCAGGCGCGCGCGGCCGTGGCCGCCGAACAGCTGGCCGGCATGTCTGTCGACTCCGACGAGGAGACCGTGAACCTGCTCACGTTCCAGCGGGCCTACCAGGCCGCCGCACGCGTGATGTCCACGATCGACGAGATCCTCGACACCCTCATCAACCGAATGGCGGTGTGAGCATGATCGGACGCATCACCTCTCAGACGATCCAGCACTCGACCCTCGCCAACCTCCAGACCAACCTGTCGTCGATCTCGACGCTGCAGGCCCAGCTGTCCAGCGGCAAGAAGGTCACCAAGGCCTCCGACGACCCCGCGTACGCCGCCCAGCTGCTGTCGCTGCGCGGAGAGCAGACCCGCAACGTCCAGTACGAGCGCAACGTCACCGACGCGAAGAGCTGGCTGACCACCGCCGACACCGCGCTGCAGACCGCGTCGAGCACCCTGCGCCGCGCCCGTGACCTGATGATCCAGGGCGGCAACACCTCGCTGCCGCAGGTCGCCAAGGACGCCCTGGCCATCGAGATCCGCGAGATCCGCTCCGGGATGATCCAGACCGCCAACACGACCTTCCTGGGCCGCACGGTGTTCGCCGGCACGTCCGCGGCGGGCCACGCCTTCGACCCCACGACGTACGCGTGGACGGGCAACCCCGCCGGCTCGGTGGACCGCATCGTCGCCGACGGCACCGAGGTCCGGGTGGACGCTGACGGCCAGAACGTGTTCGGCAGCGGCGACAGCTCGCTGTTCGCGCTGCTGGACCGCGTCGCCTCCACGCTGGAGGCCGGCGGGAACCCGGCGGACTACCTCGACCAGGTCGACGTCTTCTCGACGAGGATCCGCACCGAGCTCGCGTCGATCGGTGCCCGGCAGAACCGGATCGAGGATGCCACGACCAGGTTGTCCGACGCGGGCCTGAACCTCAAGACGCAGATCTCCGGGATCGAGGACATCGACCTCGCCCAGGTGATCTTGCAGCTGCAGTCCCAGAGCGTCGCCTACGAGGCCTCGCTGGGCGCCGCTTCCCGAGTCCTAGCCCCGAGCCTGATGGAGTTCCTGAGGTGAGCGTGAAGACCACGCGAAGGACCACGACCGTGGAACCACGAGCAGACGAGCTGTCCGTGGCCACCCCCGACGGCGTGCGCGCCGTCCCGAGCCGCCTCGACCTGGTCGAACCTCTGCTCGGCCTGCCCGGTCGCACGGCCTACGACCTCCAGGCCCTGGACGACCTCGGCGTGCTGTTCACGATCCGCAGCAACCCGCTCGACGGTCCTCAGATCCGTCTGTTCCTGGTGAGCCCGCACGTGTTCTTCCCGACCTACGCCCCCGAGATCCCCGCGGGGACCCTCGACGACGGGGCGCAACGGGTGCTGTTCGTGGTGGTGCGTCCCGCGGACGCCGACGGCGAGGTCCCGACCGCCAACCTGCTCGCACCGCTGGTGATCGACCCGGCCACGGGGCATGCTGCACAGGTGGTCCTCGACGGGGACCACCCGCTCCGAGCACCGGTGGTGGGCTGAGCGGGCGCAGACGACGCACCAGGGTGGAGGAGACCATGACTGACGTTCACGAGGAGGTTCCGATGCGACGTTGGAGCACTCCCGCCATCGTCCGTCAGCCCGTCGTCCACCCCGACCGTTCCGTGTTCGCCTGGGCGATCCGGGCCGAGCACGTGCCGAACCTCGACCCCGACGCGCCGGCCCCCGACCCGGCCCGTCTCGACCGGGCCATCGAGACCGAGTACGCCCTGCTGGACCTGGCGGCGCTCGCCGGTGACCGCCCGCTGCTCGTGCGCTGCACCCCCCGCATCCTCTCCGGGGCTCAGCGTCTGACCACCGACGGTGTCGAGGTAGTGCTCGAGCTGCCCGGCACGATGGCGTCAGACCCCGAGGTCTCCACCCACGTCTCCCGCCTGGGCGCGGTCGGCACCCGGATGGTGCTCGGCGACTACACGGGCAGCCCTGAGCAGGACGCCCTGCTCGTGGACATCCACATCGTCAAGGTCTCCGCCACGGCCGACGTCGAGGACCTGGCCGCGCTCGTCCAGCGCGCCCACGACGCCGGCGCCACGGTGATCGCCGAGCACGCCGACTCCCGCGCCGACATCGACAAGGCGGTGGCCGCCGGGGTCGACCTGCTCCAGGGCCCGATGTTCGAGCGCGGCGGCGACGTGCTGACGCGGGAGTTCTCCGCCGGAGAGCTCCAGGTGCTGGAGCTCATGGCGTTGCTGTCCGACGAGCCCGTGGACCAGGCCGCGGTGATCGGCCTGGTCGCGGCCGACCCGATGCTCACGGTGCGGGTGCTGCACCTGGTGAACTCCTCGGCGTTCGGGCTGCCGCGCGAGATCGACTCGGTGCGGCAGGCCGTCGTCCTGGTCGGCCAGCACCACCTGGCGGCCCTGGCGGTCGCGGCGCTGGTCAGCTCCAGACCGTCGACCGTCTCCGAGCTGTGGGCGATCCTCACGCGTGCGCTGGCCTGCTGGGACCTGGCCGGCTCGGACGCCGGCTACACCGTCGGCCTGCTCTCGGCGGTGGCCGAGCAGCGCCACCTCGCCCTCGAGTCGCTGGTCTCGCGCACCGGGGTCTCCCAGGAGGTCGCCGACGCGCTGTTCTTCCACGCCGGCCCCCTGGGCGACGCCCTGGCCGCCATCGTCGCCCACGAGGCCAACGACATGATGGGCGTCCTGGCCGCCGGCCGGGACCCTCACGACGTCTCCGCCGCCCTCCTGGCCGCCGTCCCCGAGGCTCTCACCATCGCCTCCTCCCTGGCCGTCGACCCCTCCTCCTGACCTTCACCCCGCCTCGCCCCTCTCTCCTCGTCCCGCCATGTCGTCGGGTCCTCGCCGGTCTGGCGGAGACGCCCGACGAGGCGGCGAGGACCCCGACGAGGCGAGGAGCCGGCCTCGGGGTCGTAGGGTGGGGGCGTGGGCGAGAGACGAGAGCTGCGACCGGCACCGCCGGTGCTGGATGTCGACATGGTGGCCATCGCCTGGACCGGGCTGGCGCTCTGGGGTCTCGGGCTGGTTGTCACGGGGGTGCTCGCCCTGACAGGTCACCTCGACCCGGTGGCCCCCGCCACCTGCGCCGCCGGCCTCCTGATCGGCGCGCTCGTCCTCCGCTGGGGGTATCGCCACCGTCCCTCAGCGGCGCAGCCACCACCCGCCTGAGCACCCCCGGCACGGGCCTGAGCGCGCTCAGCCGTCGCGGTCGTCGGCGATCGCCCGGTCGAGGGTGACCTCGGGGGTCCGGGAGGGGTCCGTGAGGATCGCCTCGAGGGCCCAGCGAGCGGACCAGCGACCAGAGACCTGGGCCAGGGCGGCAGCCAGGCCCGCCAGGTGGACGGCGTGCACCTGGTTGTCGGTGTCGACCCACCACTCGACGTCGCAGCCGTCGACGACGAGCTCGTCGTGCAGGTACCAGACCTCGGGGACGTCGACGAGCGCGGCGGCCTCGGCCGGGACCGGCTCGGGCGTGCCCTCGGTGTCGACGTCCCCGGCGGCGGTGTCACCGGCCAGCGGCAGGTCGAGCAGCGTGGCCAGCGCGGGTGCCGTCCGCGCCGGGGCGGGGAGCACCGCGCCCAGGTCGGTGCGCTGGCACCACATCGGCGTGCCAGCGACGACGACCTCGTCGGCGTGCACCAGCACCGCTCGCCCCGGGCCGACCAGCGCGGGCAGCACCTCCAGAGGGTGAGGACCGCCAGGGTCGCGCACGTCCGACGGCCCGCCGCCCGGCTCCCCGGCCAGGGACGCGAGCGAGCGCCACACCTCGACAGCCCTGCTCAGGTCTACCGTCTCGCCCGCCGGGATCCCTGCCAGCACCTGGGCCCAGCCCGACAGACCCAGATCGCCCGCGTGACGGACCCCGCCGAGGGCCTGGCACACCTCGTCGTCCAGACCAGACAGCACGGGAGGCCGGCCGGGCAGCCAGCCCTGGAGCACCTGAGAACCAGGCAGCACCTGAGAGCCTGGTGCTGCCGGAGAACCCAGCGCGAACGGCGCACCCAGGCCCAGCCCGGCCCGACGCGTCAACCACCAGAGGGCGTACGACGACGCCGACCCCTCCGGGGTGCGGACCGGGTCCAGCAGGGCAGAGCGCAGGTCGCGGTCGCCCGCCGACGTCGCCAGCATCGCCGGCCAGGCGTCGGGGGCCACCGCGTCCAGGTCCGCGACGCACCGCACGTCGCCCACCCACGCACCTGGCCCGAGACGTTCGGCCAGGTACGCCAGGTAGCTCTCCCAGCCGTCGAGACCAGAGGCCAGCAGCGCGGCGTCGTCGGTGCCGTCCAGATCTGCTGACGGGTCGGCCACCACCTCGGGCACCCGCACCACCACAGGGCCCGCACGCACACCCAGCGCGCTCAGCACCGGCTCTCCCAGGCGCTCGACCACAGCGGCAGCGACCGGGGCGAGCACGCGCTCGTCGTACAGCCGGTGCGCGAGCGAACCGGGAAGCACCAGCCCGTGCGCGGGCGTCGGCTCGCCGTCGAACGCGGGCAGCTCGACCAGACCGAGGACGGCGCTCCCAGGCTCTGGCAGGTCGAGCCCGACCATCTCGACCACAGCGGCCGCCACAGCACCGAGGCCGTCACCGTCCGGGTCGTCCTGCCTCCGCACGACCGCGTCGCGGACCTGTGCGGAGGCCAGGAGGCTGGGGACGGTCGCGGCGGTCGCTCCCAGCCGTTCGAGCACCGGGTGAGCGGAGGCGGGGTCGACCACCCGCACCCCCCACTCCCCCAGGGCCGTGAGCGTGCTCGGGGAGAGCCGGTCCGCCAACGGGGCGTCGAGCAGGACGACCCCTCGCGCACCACGTACCACCCGACCGTCGGCCAGCGGCACAGGGAGCGCCCCGAGCTCCTCCTTCTGCTCGGGCAGCACCGACGCGAGCGCGTCGTACAGCTCGACCCACGGCCCAGGGTCGGCAGGCAGGGCCTCGACCACCTCGGCCAGCCCGCGCACCGGCACGTCCAGGGCACGCAGGGGCGCCGTCCCACCTTGGGACGAGAAGACCAGCGCGGGCACCCATCGAGCCAGCGCACGGACGAGCCGGGGGTCGGCACCTGCCAGGGCGACGGCTCGCTCGGGCTCCCGCAGGCCGTGCGGACCGGCGAGCACCGGCGTCCGTCGCAGCGCGGCGACCACGAGGTCGCGCAGCCGGGCGTCGAGCTCTCCGGACGCCAGACCGGTCGGCACCAGGGCTGCCACGTCGCCGCCGTCCGCCGCCAGGTCGGCCGCGAGCGCGGCGTAGACCTCGGCGGCGTGGGCGAGGACCGCCTCGGTGGCGGTGCTCGCCGCGACCCGACGGCGCGTAGGGTCCAGCGGCAGGGTCGCGACCAGCAGCGCGGGCAGCGAGCAGGGGTCGTCGGTGGGGGTCGGGGCGCAGATCACCCGAGGCAGGGCCGACGCCTCCGACGGCAGGGGCAGGCCGGTCCGCGACGAGGTCAGGTCGGCGCGAGCCAGAGGCGCCTGCGTACGAGGGAACGCCCACGTCACACGCCAGCCGGTGCGGTCGCGCTCCTCGACCGGCCGGTCAGCGAGGAGCGCGGCGTCCAGGGTCCCGGTCGCGGTGCGGACCACCCAGCGGTCCTCCGCGTCGGCGACGCACCGAGGCGGGGCGTCAGGCAGCTCGACGACGATCTCGGCCAGCCCGGGCAGCGCGAGCAGCAGCGGGTCTCCGACCTCGGCCATCTGGGCTCGTACCGCCGCCACGGCCTCGTCGTCGCGCAGCCGGGCGACCACCACGGTGTCGTAGACCCCGTCGAGGCCAGACCCCGACGAGAGCCCGGAGCCGCCTGCCAGGGGAAGGCGCAGGACGGGCAGCCGGTCACCACGTCGGGCCACCTCGGCCGCCAGCACCTCCGGGGCGTCGGCCAGCAGCGCACGGGTCGCGGCCGAGGAGAAGCTGACGGTACCTGTGGTCGAGCGCACCTCGATCTCGTCGGAGACGGCGCGCACCGCGGCGAACCCGACCCCGAAGCGGCCGACCTGGCCGGTCACGTCCCTCTTGGCCGAAGCCCGCATCGAGGCCAGCGCGGCGACCCCGGCGGCGTCCAGCGGGGCCCCGGTGTTGGCGACCACCAGCACAGCGCCCTCGGCATCATGGCCCAGCCGGATCAGCAGCCGGCCCGGCGCGCCCGCGGCGACGGCGGCGTCGGCGGCGTTCTGCGCGAGGTCCACCAGCACGCGGTCGCGATAGTAGCCACGAGCGTGGTCTTCCTCGGTGTTGGCGTCCTCCCGGAACCTGGCCGGCGAGACGCGCCACGCCTCGAGGACGGCGGCCCGCAGGCTCGCCGTGCCGAACGGGTCGGGGCTCACTCCTGGTCAGGCGGGCTGGCGCTCTCGCACGACTCGGGCATCTCGTCGGCTTCTTCGAGCGGCTCGGCCTCGGCCGACGGCAGTCGGCACGAGGTACGGCTCGCGATCGACGACGAGGCACCAGCAGGAGCGATGCCGGCCAGCGCGTCCTCGGGACCGAGCCACCGGGTCGACGAGGTGTCGGCAGCGGGCTCCGCGTCAGGGTTCTTGTTCGTCATGACACCAGCGTCCTCGGACGCGGCCGACTCAGCGACCCCAGCAGCAGATCCCTCCTGCGCCTCGGTCGTGCCGACCTCCTCGGCGGACGCCGCGGCCTCGACCGCCGACGTCTCGTCCGACCGGTCGAGAGTCACCACCTCGACCAGACCGTCGTCGATGAGAGGGTCAGGTGCGGGCCACTGAGAAGGGCCCGGCTCGACATCGGTCTGCGAGTGCGCGCCGCAGCCGTGGTCCAGGCTCACGACCCGACCGTCGTCAGGGGACCACGCGTTGGCGCACACCCCGAACACCTGGCCCAGGGCGCCGGCCATCGGCACCAAGAACCCACAGCTCGCGCACGCGGCCGTGGCGGCCAGCGCACCTGGTGACGTGGGACCGTGCGACCCCCGGTACCACCGGGCGGCGGCCTCGTCACGGCCCGCCGGGGAGAGCACCCTGGCACGGGCCAGGGCCAGCTCCTCGATCGCCACCAGGTCGGTCTCGTCGTCGCCGGACGGCTTCCACCCGGGCACCAGGCGCGGGTCGTCCGGCCGGAACGGCAGCACGTCGCCCGTGCCCAGGTCACCGGGGCGCAGACGCTCGGCCCACGGCACCCACGGCTTGGCCAGCAGCGCGTCGTCACCAGGCAGCAGCACCGCCTCGCAGACCGTGGCGCTGCGCCCCCGTGGCACGCGGGCCAGGGTGACCGTCCAGTGCCAGCCGCGATACCCGCGGGAGGCGCATGCGAACCGGTGGGTGACCAGACGCTCCGACTCCCAGGTGACACCGAGGTGCTCACCGACGTCGGTCGGTTCCTCGGCGATCTCCTCGGCAGCCTGGCGAGCCAGGTCGACAGCCCGGTCCAGCACCGCGTCCTTGGCCATGCTCACGCCTCGAGGTCGTCGGCCACCGCGCGCAGCAGCTGCGCGTACTGGGTGGCTCGGCTCTTCTCGGGGTAGCGCCCGCGACGCAGGTCGTTGCCGACCCGGTCGAGCACCTTGATGAGATCTTCGACGACCACGGCCATCTCGTCGGCGGGGCGACGCTTGGCCTTGGCGACGGACGGCATCGGGTCGAGCACCGTCACCGCGAGCGCCTGCGGGCCACGCTTGCCGTCAGCCACGCCGAAGTCGACGCGGGTGCCAGGCTTGGGCGCGGTGGCACCGTCGGGGAGCGCGGAGGCGTGCAGGAAGACCTCGCTGCCGTCGTCGGAGGCGATGAAGCCGAACCCGCGCGCGGCGTCGAACCACTTGACCTTGCCGGTGGGCACCCTTGCACCTCTGTGTGTCGAACGCGCCCCGAGTGGACGCAGCGTGCCACCAGGGTACCGGTGCCGCGCCATCTGTCCCACGCTCACCCGCACGCCCGACCGCTCGTCTGCCGAGAGCGAGCACGGTGGACGCCGTAGGGTTGGTCGTCCGGCGCGGTCCACAGTGCCCCGCGCCGGACGCGTCCGCCACCTTAGTGCGAACACATGTTCGCCCGCAACCCGAGAGGCCCCTCCTGTCGAGTCCCGGGCGAGCCTGACTCAAGGCTGATAACCCACTGTTACGCTGCCAGTCATGTGGACGCACCGACGGGGCCGCTCGTGGCAGCGGGGCTAGACGTCTTCACGGTGACGCCGTGGCACGAGGACGGCCACCGGCGGCTCTACGTGAGCGACCAGCGGGGCTCCCTCGGCTATCTCGACACGGCCACCGGCGAGGTCGTGCTCGTCGCCGAGCACCACCGCGGCGTGGTCGAGCAGGCGCTGCGCGACGCCGGAGAAGAACCCCGCCCCGACGTCGTCCCGCTCGACGAGATCCCTCTCCCCCTCGCCCCCAGGACGGATGAGGACGTGGCGACCACCGTCGAGCGGCCCGTCTCCGGCCCGGAGCGGATCTGGGTCGACCTCACCGCCTCCCGAGGCGGGCTGGCGGCGCGGGGCAGAGGCACGGTCCGACCACGGCGAGCGCCGACCGAGACGCTCGCCGCCCTGCTGGCGGGAGCACCCACCCCCCACCCGCCGCTCACCGACGCGGACGGCGACAGGAAGGTCACCGCCGAGATCGCCCACCTCGTCCGCGCCGACCCGCTCTGGCAGGTGCTGCACGGCGGCGGGGGCGACCACCTCGTCATCGGGCCTGGCGGCGTGTTCGCGCTGACCGTCAAGGTGCACCCCGGCGCGCAGGTCTCGGTGAGCGGCCGGTCGATCACCGTGGACGACACCCGGGTGCCGTACGTGCGCGCCGCCCTGCACGAGAGGGAGCACGTCGAACGGCTGCTGTCGGCCGCGAGCCAGATCCGGCTGACCGTCACCGCGCTGGTCGTGATGGTCGGCACCGAGACGCTGTCCACCACGATGCCACCGCCGGTCGGGGTGGTCGTGCTCGACCGCAGGCACCTGCGGCGATGGCTTCGCGCCCAGCCCGAGACGCTCGCTCCCGAGACCGTCGCCGCCGTCTTCGACGCCGCCCAGCAGCCCACCACCTGGCAAGGCTGACGACGCTCCGGGGCGTGTCGCACGGGTGCGTGCCGGGCGCACCCGGCACGCACCCAGCAGGCCTCAGCCGTCGGTGGCCAGGCGCAGCTCGCGCTGACGGGTCCGCTCGGCCCGGCGAGCCTCGAGCCGCTCCTCGCGACGGGCCTCGCGGCGGTCGTGAGCACGCGCCTCGTAGCGGTAGAGGACGGGCACGACGACGAGCGTCAGGAACGTCGAGGACAGCAGACCGCCGATCACCACGATCGCCAGCGGCTTGGACAGGAAGGCCCCGCCGCTGATGATGCCCAGCGCCATCGGCGCCAGGGCGAAGATCGTCGCGAGCGCGGTCATGAGGATCGGGCGCAGACGCTTGCGCGCCCCCTCGACGATGGCCTCGTCCAGGCTCCGCCCTCGCTCGCGGTACTGGTTGATGAGGTCGATCAGCACGATCGCGTTGGAGACCACGATGCCGATCAGCATGAGCATCCCGATCAGCGCGGGCACGCCCAGCGCCTGACCGGTCAGCAGCAGACCGGCCAGAGCACCGGTCGCGGCGAACGGGATCGAGATCAGCAGGATGAACGGCTGGAGCAACGACCCGAAGGTCGCGACCATGACGATGAACACGACCGCGACGGCGATCAGCAGGGCCAGGCCCAGGTCGTTGAACGAGGTGTTCATCATGGCGATCACGCCGCCGAGCTCGACCGTGGCCCCGACCGGCAGGTCGAGACCGTCGACGGCCTCCTGCAGGCGGCTGCCCAGCGCGCCCAGGTCCTGACCCTCGGGGGTGACCGAGACCGTGGCGGTCCGCTGCCCGTCGCTGCGGGTGATCGCACCCTGGGTCTGCACGACGTCGACCTCGGCGAGCTCGCCCAGCGTCAGGGGCCCGGCCAGCGGCAGCGACCGCAGCTCGGCGAGCGTGGCCGGCCCGGCGCCCATCGACATGCGCACGCTCAGCCGGCCGTCAGCGGTGTCGATGGAGCCGAGAGACGACGAGGACATCACCGCGGCGACCATGCCCAGCACCTGCGTCTCGGTGAGCCCGGCGGAGGCCGCGACGTCGCGGCGCACCACGACGGCCACCGTGTCCTGGTCTGCGGAGAGGTTGTTCGTCACCTCGACGACACCCTCGGTCGCTCGTGCGGCGTCGGTGACCATCTGAGCCGCCGCGGCCAGAGCCTGCGCGTCGGCCGAGGTGACCACCAGGTCGACGCTGCCCCCGCCCATCATGTTCATGCCCGCCCCGGCGGTCACCGTGATCTCGCTGGTGCGCGGGCCGCCCAGGTCGATCACGGCCTCACGCACCGTGTCGACCGCGGCGACGGCGTCGACGCCGCTCGCCAGGGTGACCGCGAAGGAGGCTCTGTCGGCCCCGCCCATGGCCATCATCATCGCGCCGTCGGCCCCGACCGTCGTCTGCACGGTCTCGACCTCGGGCAGCTCCAGCAGGGCGTCCTCGAGCACCCGGGCCTCGGAGTCCTTGACCGGGAGCGACGTGGCGGAGGCGAACGTCTGGGTGACCGTCACGGAGTCCTCCCCCGCGGCGTCCATGAAGTTGGTCTCCAGCCTGGTGGCCAGGCCGGCCGTGCTGCCGAGCAGCAGCGTGGCGATCACCAGCGTGATGACCGGGTGACGCAGCGCGGCTCCCAGCGTCGGCAGGTAGGCGCGCTGCCACAGGCCTCGCCGCTCCTTGGCCTCGGCCTGCTCGCGCTGGTGGGCCAGGTCCTCCTCGTCGATGTGGACCGGCGAGGGGACGAACCAGTAGGCCAGCACGGGCACGATGGTGAGCGCGACCACCAGGGACGAGAGCATGGCGATGGTGACCGTCAGCGCGAACGGACGGAACAGCTCGCCCACCATGCCGCCGACGAACAGGATCGGCGCGAAGACGGCCACCGTGGTGACCGTGGACGCGGTGACCGCACCCGCCACCTCCTTGACGGCGCCGATGATGGCCTCGCGCTTGTGCTCCCCATAGCTCAGGTGCCGCTTGATGTTCTCGATGACGACGATCGAGTCGTCGACGATCCGGCCGATGGCGATGGCCAGACCACCGAGGGTGATGATGTTGAAGGTCTCCCCCGTGACCCTCATCACGACGAACGTGGCCAGCAGCGACAGCGGGATCGACACCGCGGCGACCAGCGTGGAGCGGATCGACAGCAGGAAGACCAGGATCAGCAGCACGGCGAACCCGAGGCCGATCAGCGCCTTCTTGGCCAGCCCGTTGACCGACTCCTCGATGAACGGGGCCTGGTCGAAGGCGACGTTCACCTCCAGGCCCGCCTGGGCCAGCACGTCCTCGAGCCGGTCGATCTCGCCCTTCACGGCCTGGGAGACCTCGACGGTGTTGCCGGCAGGGGTCTTCGTCACGGCCAGCGCGATCGCCGGGCTGCCGTCCAGGCGCGAGTAGGAGGTGACCGGGGCCTCGGCCTGGACGACCGTGGCGATGTCGCCCAGCAGCACCGGCGCCTGACCGGGCTCGGTGACCAGCGGGATCGCGGCGAGCTCTTCGACGGAGGTGATCGGCTCAGCACCCTGGACGGTCAGCGTCTGCTCACCCTCGGCCACCGTGCCCACGGGGAAGCTGAGCCCGTTGTTCTTCAGCACGTCGGCGACCGACTGCATGCCCACCCCGGCGACGGCCATCGCGACGGGGTCGACCGTCACCGTGACGACGGTCGAGGCGTAGCCGGAGACGGTGACCTCGCGGACGTCGCCCAGGCGGCTCAGCCTGGGCACCAGGATGTCGTTGACGGCGGTCGCCAGCTCTCCGGGCTGGGCCTCACCGTCGATGCCCGAGATCGCCAGCTGGATGATCGGCAGGTCGTCCATGGACCCGGTGATGATCTGGGTCTCGACCCCTGAGGGCAGACGGTCGCCCAGACGGGCGACCGCCGTGGTCAGCCGCTGGTTGGCCAGGTCCATGTCGGTCCCGTAGACGAAGCTCACCATCGTCGTGGACACCGAGCTCATGGCGGTGGTCTCGATCGAGTCCACACCCTGGACCCCGCGGACGGCCGCCTCGATCGGCTCGGACACCAGTTGCGACACGACCTCGGGCGCCGAGCCGGGGTACACCGCGACGACGACAGCCATGGGCAGGTTCATCTGCGGGAGCAGCTCGCGCTTCAACGACGTCATCGCGAAGATGCCGCCCAGCACCAGCGCCAGCGTGGTGAGCAGCACCACCGCCCGGTTCTTCAACGAGAGCTGGGCAAGACGGGACACGGTTCCTCCGTGGGAGAGCGAGACAGACGACAGACCGCCGGGCAGCGTGCCAGCCGCAGGCTGAGAACCTGCTGAGAGGCAGAAGCATCGGCGCTGTCAGGCCTTCGGCCCGGCGGGCTCTTCGAGCCAGCGAGCCTCCACCCAGCACGGTCGGGTCTGCCGCGACGATGTTAAGGCAATCGCCCCGGCCTGTGTGCGCGGAGCGATCGCGGTCGCGGCGCGGATCGATGGCAGGCTTGGCGCATGGCCCAGCTCTTCTCCCCGATCACCCTGCGTTCGCTGACGGTGCGCAACCGCGTGTGGCTGCCCCCGTTGTGCCAGTTCTGCGCCACCGACGGCCTGCCCGACGACTGGCACCTGACCCACCTGGGCGCCCGGGCCGCCGGCGGGTTCGGGATGATCATCGCCGAGGCCACGGCCGTGACCCCAGAAGGCCGGATCACCGCCCACGACCTCGGGCTGTGGGACGACGCCCAGGTGGAGCCCTGGGCGCGGACGGTCCGCTTCGTGCACGAGCGGGGCGCCGCGATCGCGGTGCAGCTCCAGCACGCGGGGCGCAAGGGCTCGGTCTACCGCCCCTACGGCCCCGGCGCCGGTCCGGTGCCGCTCGAGGCCGGTGGCTGGGTGACGTCGGCTCCGTCAGCGCTCGCCTTCCCAGGGCTCGCCCTGCCTCGGGCGATGAGCGCCGACGAGATCGCGGCCGTGCCCGGCCAGTTCGCCGACGCGGCCCGGCGGGCGCTCGCCGCGGGGTTCGACTCCGTGCAGATCCACGCCGCCCACGGCTACCTGCTGCACCAGTTCCTCTCCCCGCTGACCAACCAGCGCACCGACGCCTGGGGAGGGTCGCTCGAGGCGCGCGCCCGGCTGCTGGTCGAGGTCACCGACGCGGTGCGGGCCGTCTGGCCCGACGACCTGCCGATCATGGTCCGGGTCTCTGCCACCGACTGGGCCGACGGCGGGCTGACCGTCGACGACGTGGCGGGCGTGTGCCGCGAGCTCGCGGACCACGGGCTGGACCTGGTCGACGTGACGACCGGGGGGCTGGCACCCGCACCGATCCCCGAGGAGCCCGGCTACCAGGTGCTCGCCGCGCGCAAGGTTCGCGAGGTGTCCGGGCTGCCCGTCACCGCGGTGGGTCTCATCACCGACGCCGCCCAGGCCGAGCAGATCCTCGTCGAGGGGTCGGCCGATGCCGTGGAGATCGGACGGGCGGCGCTGCGCGACCCGTCGTGGCCGCTGCGCGCCGCTCACGAGCTCGGCGTCACGCTGCCGGACCCGGCCTTCACCGGGGCTGGTGCCACGATCGAGCCGGGTCAGCCGACGGGCTTCCCCCCGCAGCACGCTCGCGGCGCCTGGCACTGATTCCTCACCGGGCGCGGGTGTAGACCGTCCCGCACAGCCAGCGGCCGTTCTGCAGCTGGCAGGAGACTCCTTGGTGGGTCCACTCGCCCAGCAGGTTGGCGCGGTGCCCGTCGCTGTTCATCCACCCGTCCACCACGCCGGCACCGCTGGTGTAGCCGAGCGCCAGGTTCTCGCCGACGGCCTGGACGCCGCACGCGTCGATCACCGGGGCGAGCTCGGGGTGGTAGAAGGCGTTCTCCGCGACCAGCCGGGCCACCCGGCTGTCGACCTGCTGGGTGGCGCACGGCAGCGCCGCCAGCGCGGGCAGGCCGTGGGCGACCCGCTGGGCGTTCGTCGCCGCGGCGATCTCGGCCACCAGCTGCGCACCCGGGCCGGCCGCCGGGGGTGGGCCGGGGGTCGTCACCGGCTCTGGCCCGGCGCTCGGCTCGGTCGGGGCGGCGTCCGTCTCCGAGGCCGGGGCCTCCGTGGCAGACGGGTCGGGGTCGGCCGGCACCGAGGCTGAGGCACCCGGGGTCCCGGCCGGCGACGCCTGGGAGCCCTCCGGCAGCGAGGAAGCACCCTGGCTGCGCTGCGCGTCCGACCCGAGGGCCGACCAGACGAAGCCCATCGGGCCGTCCGGACCACCGTCGACGACGGCGAACCCGGCACCTGCCCCGAGCAGCACGCTGACCACGGTCGCCACAGCCATCGCGGCACCGCGCGGCACCGGGCCGCGACCGTGGCGGCCGTGCTGGGCGGGGTTGGTCCGTGCGGGCACCGGGCCACGCTACCGCGTGATGTGTCGCCTGTGTCATGTTTCGCACCTCTTCTCCCACCGAGGGCCTATCTGGCCTTTTTGCGCGCTTTCACCCCACGAAGGTCGACTTCGGGGTCTTTCGGCTCATCAGGAGGGGCGACGAGAAGACAGAATCACCAGGAGAGCCTTCAGGCCAGACCGCTGCTGACCGATGGAACCGGGCGAGAGGAGGCGCCGAATGAGCATGACGAACCCCTCCGGGGGAACCGTCACCGATCCGGTCGTCGTAGCGCTGGACGGTCTGTCTACGCACGGCTGGCGGATGCTGCACACGACCCGCTGGCCCGGGCACCCGGGGCAGACGATCGAGCACGTCGCCATCGGGCCCGGCGGCGTCGTCGTCGTGGCCGTGCCCCACACCACGGTGCACGACGAGGCCCTCGACGAGCCGCAGGAAGACCTGGCCTGCGCGACCTCGGCCGTCACCGCCCTCGTCGCCCCCCGCCACCGACGCAGCGTGCGCGGCGTGCTCGTCGTCCCTCCGGGCGTCGAGGCCCCGACGCTGGCCGAGGTCGTCGACTCCGAGCACCTCGCGGGCTGGCTGACCACGCTCGACCCGGTGCTCAGCCCGCTCGAGGTGGTTCTCGTCAGCGCCTATCTGCGCGACAAGCTCGACCCGGTGGCAGCCCCACGGGCCACCCGGGTGCCCCAGCCGGCCCCGCCCGTCGACGACGCGCCGACGGTCGAAGAGCCCGAGCCGCCCGCCGTCCCCGAGCCCCCGGCCCCTCGCCGGCGGCCGGGTCTGAGCCGCAGGACGGCGCTGATCGTCGCTGCCGGGCTGGCCCTGCCCTGGGTGGTGGCGGGCCTGCTGTACCTGTTCTGAGGCCCGCCGTCCCGCACCTCAGCGGCAAGGAGGAGTCACCGGATCGGGCGAGAGGTCACCAGATTTGAGCTCACAGGTTCGCCATCCCGCGGTCTACCCTCGGTCTATGTCTCCATCACGCCCGCTCGACCAGTCGTCGAAGCTGAAGAACGTCCTGTACGAGATCCGGGGCAAGGCCGTGACGGAGGCTGCCCGGCTCGAGGCCGAGGGCCAGCGCGTGCTGTGGCTGAACACCGGCAACCCTGCCGAGTTCGACTTCGAGGCGCCTTACCAGATCGTCGGCGACATGATCGCCTCGATCCCCCACGCGCACGGCTACTCCGACTCTCGTGGAATCCTGCCCGCCCGCAGGGCCGTGGTCACCCGCTACGAGACGGTGCCCGGCTTCCCACGCTTCGACGTGGACGACGTGTACCTCGGCAACGGGGTGTCCGAGCTCATCACCATCGTGCTGCAGGCGCTGCTCGACGAGGGTGACGAGGTGCTGATCCCCGCGCCGGACTACCCCTTGTGGACGGCGATGACCAGCCTGGCCGGGGGCACCCCGGTGCACTACCGGTGCGACGAGCAGAACGGCTGGGAGCCAGACACCGAGCTGGTGGCGTCGCTGATCACCCCCCGCACGAAGGCGCTGGTGGTCATCAACCCGAACAACCCGACCGGCGCGGTCTACTCCGAGCAGACCGTCCGCCGGCTCGCGGAGATCGCGGCCGAGCACGGCCTGCTGCTGCTCGCCGACGAGATCTACGACCGCATCCTCTACGACGGCGCGACGCACACCCCGGTGGCCACCATGGCACCCGACCAGCTCGTCATCACGTTCAACGGGCTGTCCAAGACCTACCGGGTGGCCGGCTACCGCTCCGGCTGGATGGCCATCACCGGCCCGAAGGCCCACGCCCAGGGATTCCTCGAGGGCATCTACCTGCTGGCCTCGACCCGGCTGTGCCCGAACGTGCCCGCCCAGCACGCGGTGCAGGCCGCGCTGAACGGGGTCCAGACCATCGACGAGCTCACCGCCCCGGGCGGGCGTCTGCACGAGCAGATGCGCGTCGCGTGGGAAGGGCTGAACGCGATCCCCGGGGTGAGCTGCCATCGGCCCGGCGGGGCGTTGTACCTCTTCCCGCGCCTCGACCCCGAGGTCCACGAGATCCACGACGACAGCAGGCTCGTCTACGACCTGCTGGTGTCGGAGAGGATCCTCGTGGTGTCCGGCACCGGCTTCAACTGGCCGCACCCCGACCACCTGCGTCTGGTCACCCTGCCCGAGGCCCGCGTCATGGGCGAGGCCGTCGAGCGCCTCGGCAACTTCCTCGCCTCCTACCGCCAGTAGCGCGCGAGACAGCCCCTCAGGGGAGGGTCCAGTCGACGGGGGTCGCGCCCTGGTCGGCCAGCAGGCTGTTGACCGTGGAGAACGGGCGGGAGCCGAAGAAGCCGCGCGAGGCCGACAAGGGGCTGGGGTGGGGCGAGCGCACGGACGGGACGGCGCCCAGGCGTGGGGCCAGCGACTGGGCGTCCCGGCCCCAGAGCACGGCCACGAGCGGACCGCCACGAGCCACCAGGGCCTCGATCGCGGCGTCGGTGACCTGCTCCCAGCCTTTCCCACGGTGCGACGCCGGGGTTCCCGGACGCACGGTGAGCACCCTGTTGAGCATCATCACGCCACGGTCGGCCCACGGCGTCAGGTCGCCGCAGGTGGGCGCGGGCACGCCCACGTCGTCCACGAGCTCACGGAAGATGTTCTCCAAGGAGCGGGGCAGCGGTCGCACGTCGGGCTGCACGGAGAACGACAGACCCATCGGGTGCCCGGGCGTGGGGTACGGGTCTTGGCCGACCACGAGCACGCGCACGTCGGCCAGCGGGCGGGCGAAGGCGCGGAACACCGCGTCGCCCGCGGGGAGGTAGCCGCGCCCCTCGGCGGTCTCAGCCCTCAGGAAGTCGCCCATGGTGCGGATGGTGGGCTCCACCGGCGCGAGAGCCGCCGCCCAGTCGGGCGCCATGATCTGGTCGAGCGGTGCTGGTGCCACGTCCCGAACCCTACCCTCCTCCCCTCACCCTCAGCGTCGCCATACCCCGCTGCCTCGCGGGCCCTCGCCGCTTCGCAGAAGACAGCCCGACGAAGCGGCGAAGAGCCGACGAGCGGAGGTGCCGGGGAAGATCGCAGAGCGCGAAGAAGGGGGCGGCAGGGGGTGGAGGAAGGGTGGCAGAGCTAACGACAGAGGTGTGATTCAGGGCGTAGGGTGGGGGCCAGACGTGGAAGGCCGGGAGGAGAGGCGTATGGACGGCGCGGCGACGGTGCCCAGCATGCTGCACGAGCCGGCCCTCGGCACGCCTGGTCTGTCCACGCCTGGTCTGTCGGAGCGGGATCAGCAGATCCTCGCTTTCGAGCGGCAGTGGTGGCGGTACGCCGGGGCCAAGGAGCAGGCCGTGCGCGAGCTGTTCGACATGTCTGCCACGCGGTACTACCAGGTGCTCAACACCCTCATCGACGACCCGGACGCGCTCGCTCACGACCCGATGCTGGTCAAGAGGCTGCGCCGGATGCGCGCCTCGCGTCAGCGCGCCCGCAGCGCACGCAGGCTCGGCGCCGTCTGATCCAGCCCCGCTGTGCCTTTCCCGCTGTGCCCTTCCCGCCCAGCTTTCGGGCAGACCCGATAGCCTGTCGGGCGTGAGCAAGGCCCGCTACCCGTACCCCGACGACGAGTTCGACGTGCAGGCGGACCCGGACGGTCCCCGTGGCGTGCACCGAGCGCCGCGCTCGGCCTGGAGCAGGTGGTGGCCCTTCCTCCTCGCCCTCGTCGTCATCGCGGGGCTGACCTTCGGCGCGGTGTACTACTGGAACCCCTTCGGCTCGTCGGGCACGCCCTCTGGTGGGACCACGGCCGGGGAGCCGATCGACGTCGACATCCCCGAGCCGGAGCCCGCACCCACCGAGCCCACCGACGACGAGCCGGAGCCGACGGAGCCCGAGCCGGTGCTCACGACCCCGGTCCAGGTGCTGAACGCCGCGCGCATCCAGGGTCTGGCGGCCACGGCCCAGAGCAGGCTCACCTCTGCGGGCTTCACCGAGGTCACCGCCGACAACACCGAGCGGGGCTCGCTCACCACGTCCACCGTGTTCTACGGCGCCGAAGACCTGCGACCCACGGCCGAGCTGGTCGCGAGCACCCTGGGGCTGGACGAGGTCAGCCTCGACACACGCACCCAGGGCATCCGCGTGGTGCTGCTCGAGCGCTTGTCCTGAGAGTGTCGTGCGGACGGGTGCCGCCCCGCCCGGGCACGGCACCGCCCGTCCGCACCGCCTTTGAGCGCCGCGACACCGACGGCACGAGCTTGCACTCGAGGGTGTCGAGTGCTAACCATTGACCCAGCACTCTCAGGCCGAGAGTGCTAGAAGGACCACCCGGGCTCTCGGTGAGGTCCGCAGGTCGGCGGGACATGACCGTCGGGCGCGGGCCGTCCGTCGCGGGCGCCGAGACCCGGACAACCACCGACCCAGAAGGATCGATAGCCACATGGCCAAGATCATCGCCTTCGACGAGGAGGCCCGGCGGAGCATGGAGCGCGGGCTCAACGTCCTCGCCGACACCGTCAAGGTCACCCTCGGCCCCAAGGGCCGCAACGTCGTGCTCGACAAGAAGTGGGGCGCCCCCACGATCACCAACGACGGCGTGTCGATCGCCAAGGAGATCGAGCTCGAGGACCCCTACGAGAAGATCGGCGCCGAGCTGGTCAAGGAGGTCGCCAAGAAGACCGACGACGTCGCTGGTGACGGCACCACCACCGCCACCGTGCTCGCCCAGGCTCTCGTGCACGAGGGTCTGCGCAACGTCGCCGCCGGCGCCAACCCGATCGCGCTGAAGCGCGGCATCGAGAAGGCCGTCGAGGCCGTCACCACCGAGCTGCTGGCTCAGGCCAAGGACGTGGAGACCAAGGAGGAGATCGCCGCCACCGCCGCCATCTCCGCCGCGGACCAGGCCATCGGCAACCTGATCGCCGACGCCCTGGACAAGGTGGGCAAGGAAGGCGTCATCACCGTCGAGGAGTCCAACGGTCTCGGCCTGGAGCTCGAGCTCACCGAGGGCATGCGCTTCGACAAGGGCTACCTGTCCGCCTACTTCATCACCGACGCCGAGCGGCAGGAGGCCGTCCTCGAGGACGCCTACGTGCTGCTGGTGGAGTCGAAGATCAGCAACGTCAAGGACCTGCTGCCTCTTCTGGAGAAGGTCATCCAGGCCGGCAAGCCGCTGTTCATCGTCTCCGAGGACGTCGAGGGCGAGGCCCTGGCGACCCTGGTCGTGAACCGCATCCGTGGCATCTTCAAGTCCGTCGCGGTCAAGGCGCCGGGCTTCGGCGACCGCCGCAAGGCGATGCTGCAGGACATGGCGATCCTCACCGGCGGCCAGGTGGTCTCCGAGACCGTCGGCCTGAAGCTGGACACGGTCGGCCTGGAGGTTCTGGGCCAGGCTCGCAAGATCGTCGTCACCAAGGACGAGACCACGATCGTCGAGGGTGCCGGCGAGGCCAGCCTGATCGCCGGGCGGGTCAACCAGATCCGTGCCGAGATCGAGAACTCCGACTCTGACTACGACCGCGAGAAGCTGCAGGAGCGGCTGGCCAAGCTGGCCGGCGGCGTCGCCGTCATCAAGGCGGGCGCGGCCACCGAGGTCGAGCTCAAGGAGCGCAAGCACCGCATCGAGGACGCGGTGCGCAACGCCAAGGCAGCCGTGGAGGAGGGCATCATCGCCGGTGGCGGTGTCGCGCTGATCCAGGCGAGCGCCAAGGCGTTCGAGAAGCTCGAGCTCGAGGGCGACGAGGCGACCGGTGCTCAGATCGTGAAGAAGGCGGTCGAGGCCCCACTGAAGCAGATCGCGGTGAACGCCGGCTACGAGGGCGGCGTCGTGGTCGAGAAGGTTCGCCACCTGCCGACCGGTCACGGCCTGAACGCGGCCACCGACGAGTACGTCGACCTGCTGGCGGCCGGTGTCGCCGACCCGGTGAAGGTCACCCGCTCCGCGCTGCAGAACGCGGCGTCGATCGCAGGCCTGTTCCTCACCACCGAGGCCGTCGTGGCCGACAAGCCGGCCCCCGCGGCGGCAGCGCCGGCCGGTGACGGCGGCATGGGCGGCATGGACTTCTGAGTCCGTCCCCCGTCGTACCGACAGGGCCGGTCACCTTCGGGTGACCGGCCCTCGTCGTCTCTGGAACCTCAAGGCCCCGGGCGAGCCACCCTCGTCCCACAGGGCCGCTCAGTGCCTGGTGAAGACGAGGATCATGTCGGAGGTACCCGACAGGATCAGGCGGTCACCGACCACGGTCGCCTCGGTCAGGTCGCTGTCGACCCTGAGGGTGGCTGTGGCCACGGTCGTCTCCTCCCAGGTGCCATCGCTCGGCGGCGGGGCACCGGAACCGGCCAGCGCGACGGTGAGGGTGCCGTCAGCGCGCAGCGTGAGCGTCGTCCCCGCGTCGTCGGGGTCCGACACGGTCCGCCACTCCCCGACGAAGATGCTCTGGCCCATGGGGGTCTCCCTCTCTGGCGGTGTGCTGGACAGCGCGGTCGACGTCGCCTCTCGCGTGCTGCCCGGGGTCGACGTGTCAGCCGCACAGGCTCCGAGGGTGAGGAGCAGGGCGGAGCAACCCAGGACGGTCGCGGCCTTGGCGGGCATCACACGCAAACCCCATCACGGCCAGTCGCTACCCGCATCACCTAGACGTCTCTACCCACGCTCGTGGCTGTATCGCGACGGGTGCGAACCGAGGTCCATCGATGACCGACAGATGACCGCTCGCATCGGGACACGAGAAGGCCCACGTCAGGAAATTGCCTCTGACCTGGGCCTTCTTCGGAGCCGCCTGAGGGAATCGAACCCTCGACCTTCTCATTACGAGTGAGACGCTCTGCCGACTGAGCTAAGGCGGCGCCGTCGGCCTCACGGCAGACGGGGCTCGCCTCACGGCGAGCGGGGCAACTCTACCGGGTCGGCCAGGGCCAGGCCAAAGCCGGCCGGTACGTGCCCCTGCCCGGGGCGCGTACCGGCCGGCAGGTCGCGCTAGGAGCAGGTGGTGCCGTCCTTGGGGACGGTGCCGTCGACCAGGAAGCTGTCCACGAGGGCGGTGATGCAGCTGTTGCCCGACAGGTATGCCGTGTGCCCCTCCCCCTCGCGTGTCACCATCACCGACGAGCTCAGCAGCGCGGCCAGGTCCTTCGCCCACTGGTACGGCGTGGCCGGGTCGTTGGTGGTGCCGATGACGACGATGGGCGGGGCACCCTCGGCCGCGTAGGACTCCAACGGCTGCGCGGGCGGGGTGGGCCAGGCGGCGCACTCCAGCGCGGTCCAGGAGAAGTACTCCCACACCGTGGGGGCCACCGCCCTGATCTGCTCGGCCTCGGCCGCCATCGCCGCCGGGTCGGCGTCACCGCGATCGTCGGCACAGCCGATCGCGATGAACGCCTCCATGCTGTTGGTCGAGTAGGTGCCGTCCTGCTCGCGGTCGGCGTAGATGTCGGCCAGCCACAGCAGCCTGGAACCGTCGTTGTCCCTGATGACCGCCGACAGCGCCTGGGTGAGGTACGGCCAGTAGTCCTGGCTGTAGAGCGGCATGGCGACACCGAGGAAGGCGAGCGTGCCGGTGAGGGCACGGTCGGTGCCCGTGTCGATCGGGTTCGTGCGAGCCCGGGTGAGGATCGCCCCCACCTGGGCGACCGCCTCGTCCACCGAGCCGCGCAGGGGGCAGCTCGCGGAGGTCAGGCAGTCCTCGGCGTAGGCGCGCAGCGCGGACTCGAAACCACCGGCCTGGCCCACGCTGGCCTCCAGCGAGGTCATGGTGGGGCTGAGCGCACCGTCGAGCACCAGCCGGCCGGCCCGCTCGGGGAACAGCGCCGCATAGACGGCGCCCAGCTGGGTGCCGTAGGAGAAGCCCAGATAGGTCAGCGTGGTCTCGCCCAGCACGGCGCGCAGCACGTCCATGTCACGAGCCGCCGAGATCGTGTCGACGTGACCCAGCAGCGGGCCGGTGTTCTCGAGACAGGCCGCGCCGAGCTCGGTCCACATCGCCGTGGCCGCCGCCCTGCCCCGCTCGGTGGAGCCGTCGATGTCGAAGGACATGACCGCGTCCATCTGCTCGCCGTCCACGCACGCGACAGCGCTGGAGCGCTGCACCCCGCGCGGGTCGAAACCCACCACGTCCAACGACTCGCGCAGCTTCTTGCCCGCGCTCGAGGCGACGTAGGACACCATGTCGACACCCGAGGCCCCCGGCCCGCCAGGGTTGATGACGACCGAGCCCTGGCTGTTCCTGGCCTGCGACCGGGCCACGGCGATCTCGATCGTCTCACCACCGGGGTCGGTGTAGTCCATCGGGACCGTCATCGTCGCGCACTGGAGGCTGCGGTCGTCGTCGCACTCCTTCCAGTCCAGCTGTTGGGAGTAGTACGCCTCGAGGCCAGGAGGGGCCTCGGTCGCGGCGCTGCTCGCCACCGGTCTCTGGTTCTTGCCCGGCGGCGCGCAGGCCGCCAGCACCAGCACGGCGCACGCGACCACCGCCACCACCGGCGCACGACCACGTGCCGACCTCGATACCGTCCGACCCACGCCCAGCTCCCTCATCGTTCTCGTCCGTAGGGCCTCAGCCCGACTCCTCATCCTTGGGGCCTCAGCCCGATCATCATCGCCTCGACCGCCAACATCGGTGCGACGTTGCCCGACAGGCGGGTGCGCGCCTGTCCGACGGTGTCCATGCGCCGCAGCGTCTGCTCGGGCGTCCCCTCGGCGGCCAGCCGCTCGATCAGCCCCGCTCGCTCGACGTTGACCAGGTCCACACCGGCCCCGAGCTGGACGAC
The DNA here is from genome assembly GCA_009785115.1 of Micrococcales bacterium. GTDB lineage: Bacteria > Actinomycetota > Actinomycetes > Actinomycetales > Cellulomonadaceae > Cellulomonas. The sequence goes on along the minus strand of WQWY01000006.1, from coordinate 54,578 downwards.
GAGCACGTCCCGGTACAGCGAGAGCAGGTCCATCATCGCCCGGTCGAGCACGTCGCGCTGCGCACGGGTCGCCCGGCGCTTCTGCTCCTTCTCCAGCTCGGTGACCTGGGAACGCACCGCGGGGGGCAGCCGGCTCCCGGCCTCGGCACCCAGGGCGCGCAGCAGGTCGGCGCGCTCGGCGGCGTCCCGCTCGCCGGTGACCGCGACCGCCTCGGCCTTCGCGGTCTCGACCAGCTCGTCAGCGACCGTCACCGCGTCACCGACCCCCCTGATGCGTCCGGCCATCTCCAGCACCGCATCACGGCGGGCACGGGCGTCCGGGTCACGGGCCAGGCGCCGGGCCACACCCACGTGGCTCGACGCCGCACGGGCCGCGACCGCCGCGGCACGCGGCTCGACACCGTCGCGCGCGACGAGCAGGGCAGCCACGGCGTCGACCGGCGGGACCCTCAGACGCACCCCTCGGCAGCGTGAGCGCACCGTCGTCAGCACGTCACCGGGGCTGGGGGCGCACAGCACCCACACGGTGCGTGGCGCGGGTTCCTCCAACGCCTTGAGCAGCACGTTGCCGCTGGCCTCGTTGAGACGGTCGGCGTCCTCGACGACGATCACCCGCCACCGGTGGCGGGTCGGTGCCCGCTGGGCGAGCTGGACCAGGGGCCGGGTGTCGTCCACCCGCAGGTGCAGCCCCTCGGTGGCGACCAGGGTGACGTTCTCGTGGGTGCCGGCCAGCACCGTCGTGCAGTCGTGGCACACGCCGCACCCGCCCGACGCGCACTGGAGGGCGGCGGCGAACGCGCGCGCGGCGGTGGACCTGCCCGAGCCGGGCGGTCCGGTGACGAGCCAGGCGTGGGTCATGGCCCTGGGGTCGGCGACCGCGGCGCAGAGCACGCCGATCGCGGGCTCCTGCCCGACGACCTCGTCCCAGACGCTCACCCGACCTCCTTGTCGCCAGACCCTATCAACCCCGCCTCGCGATCCCCCTGCCGACCAGCGCGGAGGCTGGACGCGGATCAGACGGCAGGCAGGAGGGGACGGACACGGGTGCGGATCGCCTCGGCCACCTCGTCGGCGGGACGGGTGGCGTCGAGGACGAGGAAACGCCCCGAGTCAGCCTCGGCCCGCGCCAGGAAGGTCTCACGGACCCGGCGGTGGAGCTCGTCACCGGCGCGTTCCATGCGGTCCGGGGTGCCGGTGAGCCGGCCCAGCCCGACAGCCGGGTCGAGGTCCAGCAGCACCGTGAGATCAGGCAGGAGCCCCTCGGTCGCCCAGAGGGACAACCTCTCGACCTCCTCGACCCCCAGCCCCCGGCCCGCGCCCTGGTAGGCGACCGAGGAGTCCAGGTACCGGTCGGTCACCACGTCCTGGCCGCGCTCGAGCGCGGGGCGCACCACCGTGTCGACGTGGTGGGCACGGTCAGCGGCGTACAGCAGCGCCTCGGTGCGTGCCGAGACCTCCTCGCCGTGCTGCACCGCCTGGCGCAGCACGGCCCCCAGCGCGGTGTCGCCGGGCTCGAAGGTGCGCACCACCGTGCGCCCCAGGTCCGTCAACCACTGTGCCAGCGCTCGGGACTGCGTGGACTTGCCCGCGCCGTCCCCGCCCTCGAAGGAGATGAACAGTCCGCGCGTCACCGGGGCAGCGTACCCGCGGGCGGGCCGCTCAGAGGTCGTCGCCTGCCGGTGTCAGCCCTGTCGAGGCCAGCCCTGCTCGCCCGGGTAGACCACCCCGACCTGACGGCGCACCTCGTCCATGGTGGCCAGCACGTCGGTCGTGTCCTTCCAGGTCATCCGCTCCGACTGGGTACGCCCCTCGGCGACGCAGCGGGCGACCTCGGCCGCCTCGTACTGCAGGCCCCGAGCCACCGGCTGGTCGAACGTCCAGACCCGCCCGTCGCGGCGGGTCACCACGAACGACGTCGGCTGGTAGAACGAGCCGGCGACCCGCACGTGGCCCTCGGTGCCGGAGATCGAGGAGGTGGTGGGCGTCTGCGCCCACAGCGTGGTGAACAAGGTGGCGTGCTGACGCGGGCCGTGCTCGGTGGCGATGGCGACCTGCCCGTCCACCCCGGTCTCGGTCAGCTCTCCCACCGCGTGCACCGCCGACGGCACCCCGAGCAGGTCGTGCGCCCATGCCACCGTGTACACGCCCAGGTCCAGCATCGCCCCGCCGGCCAGCGCCGGGTCGTACAGCCGGTGCGCCGGGTCGAACGGGAAGTGCTGCCCGTGGTCGGCGCGCACGTTGACGATCTCCCCGATCTCACCGGCGTCGATCATCTGGTGCAGCGCGGCGACGTGCGGCAAGAACCGCGTCCACATGGCCTCCATGGCGAACGTCCCCGCCCGCTCGGCCGCGGCGAACACCTCACGAGCCTCTCCGACGTCGCGCGTGAACGACTTCTCCACCAGCACGTGCTTGCCCGCACCCAGGGCGAGCAGGGCGTGGTCACGGTGCTCGGACACCGGCGTGGCGACGTACACCACGTCGACCTGAGGGTCTTCGACCAGCGCCCGGTACGACGAGTGCGCCGTCGGCACACGGCGCGCGGTGGCGAACCGCCCGGCGCGGTCGCGGTTGCGAGAACCCACTGCGACCACCTGGGAGCGCGTGTGCTTGCGCACCGCGTCGGCGAACGCGCCCGCGATGCCGCCGGTGCCGATGATGCCCCACCGCACGGGCGGGGCGGTGCGCGGGTCCTCGGTGTAGGCCATGCCTCTCAACGTAGCGCGACCCCTCGGTTCGCACCGGTCGAGCGACGACCTCAGACCCGTCCGCCGCTCAGGAGCCTGAGGATGCTCCTCAGCCCTTGGCGGCGGCCTTGGTCTTGGTGGTGCGCTTGGTGGTGGTGCGCTTCTTGGCCGGGCCTGCGGCGCGCTTGAGCGCCAGCAGCTCCACCGCCTGCTCCTCGGTGATCGACTCGGGGCTGGTGTCTCTCGGGAGCGTCCGGTTGGTCACCCCGTCGGTCACGTACGGGCCGAAGCGGCCGTCCTTGACGACGATCGGCTTGCCCGAGGTGGGGTCGGTGCCCAGCTCGCGCAACGGGGGCGCGGCCGTCGCGCCACGGCCGCGCTTCGGCTCGGCGTAGATCGCGAGCGCCTCGTCCAGGGTGATGGTCAGCAGCAGGTCTTCGCTGGCGAGCGTGCGTGAGTCCGTCCCCCGCCTCAGGTACGGCCCGTAGCGGCCGTTCTGCGCGGTGATCGGGTCGCCGGTGCCCGGGTCGGTACCCACCACACGAGGCAGCGAGAGCAGCGTCAACGCCTCGTCGAGCGTGATCGTCTCCAGCGACATGCTCCTGAACAGCGACCCCGTGCGCGGCTTCGGCGCGGCGGCCAGGGCCTTCTTGCGTGCTGCCGCCGACAGGCCCGGGTCGAGCTCGGGCTCGGGCAGCACCTCGGTGACGTACGGCCCGTAGCGGCCCTTGCGCGCAACGATCGTCGTGCCCGTGCCCGGGTCGACGCCCAGCACGCGGTCACCCTCCGGCTCGGCGGCGATGAGCTCGCGCGCGCGGTCCGGCGTCAGCTCGTCGGGGGCGACGTCGTCGGGCACCGGCACCCGGCGCGGCTCGCCGTCGTCGCCGGGCACCTCGAGGTACGGCCCGTAGCGGCCCACCCGGACCACCAGGCCGTCACCGATGTCGATCGAGTTGACCGCCCGGGCGTCGATCTCCCCGAGGTTGGCGACCAGGTCGTGCAGCCCCTCAGCGTCCTTGCCGTCGGAGGAGTCCCCGAAGTAGAAGCGGCTCAACCAGGCCACCCGGTCACGCTGCCCGGCGGCGATCTCGTCGAGGTCTTGCTCCATCATGGAGGTGAAGCCGTAGTCGACCAGCCGGTCGAAGTTCTCCTCCAGCAGCCTGGTCACCGCGAAGGCCAGCCACGAGGGCACCAGCGCCTGCCCCCGGGCGGTCACGTAGCCACGGTCCAGGATCGTGGAGATCGTCGACGCGTAGGTGGACGGGCGGCCGATGCCTCGCTCCTCGAGCGCCTTGACCAGCGACGCCTCGGTGTAGCGCGGCGGCGGGGACGTGCGGTGGCCCTCGGCTGCCAGGTCGGAGCCGGTCACCGGGTCGCCGGTGACCATCTGCGGGAGGCGGGCGTCCTCGGCGTCGGCGTAGCGGGAGACGTCGCGGCCCTCCTCGTAGGCGGCGAGGAACCCGCGGAACGTGATGACGGTGCCCGAGGCCGCGAACGTCGCCTGCTGGCCGGCCATGGGGCCGGTGGTGACCGTCGCGGAGAGACGCACCGACGCGGTGGTGCCCTTGGCGTCGGCCATCTGCGAGGCGACGGTGCGCTTCCAGATCAGCTCGTACAGCTTCAGCTGGTCGCCGCTCAGCTGCCCGGCCACCTGGGCCGGGGTGCGGAAGTGGTCGCCAGCCGGCCGGATCGCCTCGTGAGCCTCTTGCGCGCCCTTCGTCTTCGCGGTGTACACGCGCGGGGCGTCGGGCACGTACTCGGGGCCGTAGAGCTCGGCGGCCTGGCGGCGAGCGGCGGTGACCGCCTGCGCCGACAGACCTGGCGAGTCGGTCCGCATATAGGTGATGTAGCCGTTCTCGTACAACGACTGCGCGGTGCGCATGGTTGCTCTGGAGCTCATCCGCAGCTTGCGGGACGCCTCCTGCTGGAGGGTCGAGGTGATGAACGGCGCGGCGGGGCGACGGGTGTACGGCTTGGTCTCCACCGACGCCACCGTGAACGGTGCGCCGTCCAGCCCGGCCGCCACCTGCTCGGCCTCGTCCAGCCGCAGGTGCCGCGCGCCGGTCGTCAGCTCGCCACGGTCGGAGAAGTCCCTGCCCACGGCGATCTTCGTCCCGTCGAGCATGACCATCCGCGCGGCGAACGACGGCTGGCCGGGGTCGGCGGTCGCGAACGTGCCGGTCACGTCGGCGTAGTCGACGGCGACGAACGCCATGCGCTCGCGCTCGCGCTCGACCACCATCCGCATGGCCACCGACTGCACCCGGCCGGCGGACAGGCCCTGGCGGACCTTGCGCCACAGCACCGGGGAGACCTCGTACCCGTACAGCCTGTCGAGGATGCGCCGGGTCTCCTGAGAGTCGACCAGACGCAGGTCGATGTCACGGGTGTTGTCCAGCGCCCGGGTGATCGCCTCACGGGTGATCTCGTGGAAGACCATCCGCTTGACCGGCACCTTGGGCTTGAGCTCTTGGGCCAGGTGCCAGGCGATGGCCTCGCCCTCGCGGTCCTCATCGGTGGCGAGGTAGAGCTCGTCGGAGTCCTTGAGCAGCTTCTTGAGCTCGGCGACCTTCTTCTTCTTGTCCGCGTCCACGACGTAGTACGGCGTGAAGCCGTCCTCGACGTTCACGGCGAACTTGCCGAACGGCCCCTTCTTCATCGCGGGCGGGAGCTCGGAGGGCTGCGGCAGGTCACGGATGTGCCCGACGCTGGCCTCGACCTCGAACTCCTCACCGAGATACCCGGCGATCGTGCGCGCCTTGGCCGGCGACTCGACGATCACCAGCTTGCGTCCTGCTGTCATGGCTGTGTGGTGGCTCTCTGCTCCGGACATGTCCGACAGGGACTCTAACGTGGCCGCAGCCGCTTCGCCGTCACGCCCCGTGCGCGGCCGCCGAGAATCTCGACGGGCGTGCGCACCGCCCAGCCGCCTCGCGCAGCGCGAGCTGGACGGCGACACCCAGGCCGACCGCCGCGACGATCGCAGCCACGCCCACACCGTACGCGACGACCCCGGACGCCGTCTGCGACGGCCTGTCCCACCACCCAGCCACCATCACCGCGGTGACGAGCCCCGCCAGGGCCCCGACCGTCGCCAGCCCGGCGATCACCCGGCCCGCGAGGGCCGGCCGGACCACCGGCACCGAGGTCGTCGCCGTGGGCACCGTCTCGGGGGGTACGACGACCATCAGCAGGCAGGCCAGGGCGAACCACGCGGTGACCACGAGCACGGCGGCCATCACGTCCGCCGGCCGGTGCCACTGACCGATCAGGGTCGACCACCCGATCAGCACCGTGTAGACCGCCCCGAGCACGGCGACCGCCGGTCGCCACCGGGGCCCGACGACGAACAGCAGCGCGGCGGAGGTGGCCGCCGCGGCCGTGGTGTGCCCGCTGGGCAGGGTGTTGTGGCCGTAGTGCGCGATGTCGCCCAGGTCAGGCCGGTCGAGGACGAGACGCTTGAGCACCTGGGTGGTCGCCACGGCACCCCCGAGCAGGAGGGCGGCCTGGAGGGCCAGCCAGAAGCGACGCCGCATCACGGCGATGCTCACGACGACCACCAGCGCCACCGCCCCGTACAGCACGGACACCGGCTCCAGCACGTGCTCGGCGTACTGCCACAGCCTCGTGCGGCCGCGCTGCGCGCCGACCATCCCGAGCTGGTCGAGCCGGCGCCCCGGCGCGGAGACGACGAACACCCGCCACAGCGCCCACACCCCTGTCGCGCACGAGAGGACGACGGCGACGGCGAGCGTCACCAGCGCCCCGCGAGAGGCGCGCCAAGAGCTCCGCACGTCAGGCCTTCTTCACGTCAGGCTCTCACAGAGGGAAGGCCGAGTAGGCGCGCACCACCTCACCGGTGGGCCCGGTGATCTGGAAGACCGCGGTCGTGTTCGACCAGGTGATCGTGGCGGTCCCGTCGCCCCCCTCGGTGACGACATACCTGCCGACCGTCGCGTGGTCGACCTGGACCTTGCCGACACGCGACATGCCCCCGACGCTGGGGCTGGCCGTGGCCTGCGCGTCGGACGAGCCCTCGGTGAGCTCGGTGAGGGCCCGGTCTGCCTCGTCCTCCGCCTCCCACTGGCCGGCACGCAGGGTCAGCACGCCCGAGGCTCCGTCGCTGAAGTCCTCGACGTAGGCCTCGAGCGCCCCGAGGGTGATCCAGTGCGGCTCCTCCTCGGAGGAGACCAGCGCGTACTGCAGCACCGAGGTGGGCAGCGCCGAGGCGAACGCGGTGGTCCCCTCACGCGGCACGGCGTCGACGGTCGGGGTGGGCGAGGGCACGTGCAGGATCGACGCGAGGGGCTCTGGGCGGTTGTCGCGCACGACGACAGCCCAGACCACGGCGAGCCCGGCGAGCACCACGACGAGGAGGACGACCGGGATCACCCAGCGTCTGCGGCCGCTCGACCGCCCCTCGGGAACCTGAGGCGTGCCGGAAGGCTCGGTGCCGGGCGGGCGCCGAGCCGGGCGCAGGCCGCGCCGTGAGGACGGTGACGACATGAGCCACTCCTTGTTGTCGTGCGAGAGAGCCTACCCAGATGCTGACGGTCACGGGCCCGCCACAGTGTATGAACAGCGACCGGGTATGTGTGGGCGGTCGCGGCTAGCGTCGGCGTCATGAGCACCACGACAGCACGCCGTCCCGCCCGGCCCGGGCTGCGTTGCACCGAGTGCGGCTGGGTGACGCCGCGCTGGGTGGGCCGCTGCACCCAGTGCCAGGCATGGGGCACCGTCGCCGAGGAGGGCGCGTCGCCCACCGTCGCCGCCACGCCGCCGCGCGCCCCGGCACGGCCGATCGACGAGGTCTCCGGTCAGGTGGCGCAGGCACGGCCGACCGGGGTCGACGAGCTCGACCGGGTGCTCGGCGGCGGCCTGGTGCCCGGGGCGGTGGTGCTTCTGGCGGGCGAGCCCGGGGTGGGCAAGTCGACCCTGCTGCTGGACGTCGCGGCCCGCACGGCGCGCCGGGGGCGCACGGTGCTGTACGCGACCGGTGAGGAGTCCGCCGAGCAGGTGCGGCTGCGCGCGGGTCGCATCAGGGCGCTGGACCCCGGGCTGCTGCTGGCCGCGGAGTCTGACCTGGCGACCGTGCTGGGTCACGTCGAGCAGTCCGCGCCCGACCTGCTGGTGGTGGACTCGGTGCAGACCGTGACGTCGGCGCGGGTCGAGGGCGCACCCGGGGGCGTCGCCCAGGTGCGTGAGGTGGCGTCGGCGCTCATCGCAGCGGCCAAGGCTCGGGGGCTGCCGGTGGTGCTGGTCGGGCACGTGACCAAGGACGGGTCGGTGGCGGGGCCTCGCACCTTGGAGCACCTGGTCGACGTGGTCTGCCAGTTCGAGGGCGAGCCCGGGTCGCGGCTGCGGCTGCTGCGGGCCACCAAGAACCGCTTCGGCCCGACTGACGAGGTCGGCTGCTTCGACCTGTCCGAGCACGGCATCGTCGGGCTGGCCGACCCGAGCGGGCTGTTCGTCTCTCAGGCGGTGCTCGACGTGCCGGGCACGTGCCTGGCGGTGACGCTCGAGGGGCGCCGTCCGCTGCTCGCCGAGGTGCAGACGCTCGTCGCCCCGACGGCGGCGACCAACCCTCGGCGCACCACCAGCGGGGTCGACCCGGCCCGTGTGGCCATGGTGCTGGCGGTGCTGCAACGACGGGTCGGGGTGGGCCTGGCCGACCAGGAGGTCTACGTGTCGACGGTCGGCGGGGCTCGGGTGCTCGAGCCCGCGGCCGACCTGGCGGTGGCCCTGGCCGTGGTCGGCTCTCGGCTCGAGGTCGCGCTGCCTCGCGGGATGGTCGCGATCGGGGAGGTGGGGCTCGCCGGGGAGATCCGCACCGTCGCCGGGGTGGAGCGTCGTCTCGCCGAGGCCGCGAGGCTGGGGCTGACCCGGGCGATCGTGCCGGCCGGTGCGATGGACGGGCTGTCGGTGCCTGACGGGATGCGGGTGCGCCCGGCACGAGACCTGGCCGACGCGGTGGCGGCGATCCAGCCGACGGCCGCGTGAGGCTGGTCTGAGGGCCAGACCTGCACGGGTCGAGCACGGGTCGAGCACACGTTCACCGAGCGGTGTCGGCGGACCTCGATACGATCACACCCGTGAACGCCCCGCCTGCCTCTGAGGAGCTGCTGCGCAGCACCCTCACCGCTGTGGCGCCGGGCACCGAGCTGCGCGACGGCCTGGAGCGCATCTTGCGCGGGCGCACGGGCGCCATCATCGTGCTGGGCATCGACCCTGTGGTGGAGAAGATCAGCTCTGGCGGTTTCTCCCTGGACGTCGGCTTCTCCGCGACCGGGTTGCGCGAGCTGGCCAAGATGGACGGGGCCGTCGTCGTCAACGCCGACCTGTCTCGGATCGTCCGCGCCAACGTGCAGCTGGTGCCCGACCCGTCGATCTCCACCAGCGAGTCCGGCACCCGCCATCGCACGGCCGAGCGGGTCGCCAAGCAGACGGGCTTCCCGGTGATCTCGGTCTCCGCGTCGATGCGGATCGTCGCGCTGTACGTGGGCGGGGTCCGCCACGTGCTGGAGGACTCCACGACGATCCTGTCTCGGGCCAACCAGGCCCTCGCGACCCTGGAGCGCTACAAGACGCGCCTGGACGAGGTCTCCGGGACGCTGTCTGCCCTGGAGATCGAAGACCTGGTGACCGTCCGTGACGTGTCTGTGGTGGTGCAGCGCCTGGAGATGGTGCGTCGGATCACCGACGAGATCGACGGCTACGTGGTCGAGCTGGGCACCGACGGCCGGCTGTTGTCGTTGCAGCTGGACGAGCTCGTCGGCGGCATCGGCGCTGATCGCACCCTGGTGATCCGCGACTATGTCGACACCTCCCGGCGGGACGCCCCGGCGGTGCTCGCCCAGCTGGCCGAGCTGGACTCCACCCAGCTGCTCGACCTGGCCCGCATCGCCCGGGTGCTGGGGCTGCCCGGGGGCGACACGCTCGACGCCGCCGCCGGGGCGCGCGGCTACCGCCTGCTGGCCAAGATCCCCCGCCTGCCCGTCCATCTCATGGAACGCCTGGTCCAGCACTTCGGGGGCCTGCAGCGCCTGCTCGCGGCCTCGATCGACGAGCTCATGGCGGTCGAGGGCATCGGAGAGCACCGCGCCCGCTCGGTCCGCGAGGGCCTGTCCCGCCTGGCCGAGTCCTCCATCCTCGAACGCTACGTCTGACCTGCCTGCCGCCTCCGAGCCCTCGGTGTCTGGCTCAGCCCACGACGAACGGGGCTGGTGACGCCTGGGCGCCACCGACGGTGAAGGACGCGACGTAGGTGCCTGCTCCTGGGGTGGGGAGCCCTTCGGGGCAGCCCGGGGCCGAGCGGAGCAGGTTCCAGGCCACCTGTCGGGTGTCGGCCTTGCCCGGGGCGAGCAGCAGGGTGCGGGCCGGGGCGTCGGCGGGAGCGCAGTCCTGGCTCGACCAGACGCGATCCTCCCCTGAGGTGATCGTGACCAGGGCGTGCTGCTCGCCCGCGTCGACCAGGCAGGCGACCGAGCCGTCGTTGGCGATGGTCACGGTCAGGCCCGGGCTGACCCCGTCCGGGAACGAGGCCGCGGTGGGAGCGACGGTCAGCCTCAGCGCGGACGGGTCGCAGTCCGCGATCCCGCCGGGCAGCGTCGACGTCGCCGTCGAGCCCGGGGTGGAGGTGGGCGACGCGCCCGGGGCCGGGTCGGTCAGCGCCCGCAGCCCGAGCACCACGACGGCCCCGACACCGACGAGCACGACGAGCACGAGCACCCGACGCACCCAGTACACCCGGGCGGGCAGCCGCTGATCCATCGCCGTCCTCGTCCTCGTCGGCGGGCGACGCCCGCACACCGCAGGACACCCTACGGACGCCGCCAGGGGCGCCCCGTCCCGCAACGCCGAGCCAGGAGGTCTCAACCTTCCCGTCGACCAGACGTTGCCGTGTCTCGACCCCCTCCTTGCCTGCCCCTTGCCTTGGAGCACACGCCTCAGGACGAAAGTCCTGAAATCTTCTGGCGCGCATGGCCTCCCACGGAGCCTATCGATGGGATAGCGTGCTCCGACCCGGGTACGGACCCGGCCCTACGCAAAGGAGCGTCATGACCACCACCGATGAGGCTGTGGCCGCCAAGCCCGCCCCCGTGGCGGCCCCCGCCATCGCGAACCCGGCCCCGCTCGGCCTGGCTGCGTTCGCCCTGTCCACCATCGTCCTGTCCACCTTCAACGCCGGTCTCCTGCCCGGCGAGGGCAAGGCCGTCGTCTTCGGGCTCGCCCTGTTCTTCGGCGGGCTCGCCCAGCTTCTCGCTGGGATGTGGGAGTTCCGGGTGGGCAACACCTTCGGCGCTCTGGCGTTCACGTCCTACGGCGCGTTCTGGCTCGCCTGGCTGACCTTCGAGCTGGTCGGCAAGGGGGAGCTCCTGGCCGCCGCCGAGGCCGCCGGGCATTCTCCGGCCGAGGCCCAGACCCTGATGTACCAGTCTGTCGGGGTCTTCCTGTTCGCCTGGGCTCTGTTCACCGCCTACATGACGGTCGCGGCCCTCCGCGTCTCGAACGTGGTCCTGACGGTGTTCGTGCTGCTCACCACCACGTTCCTGCTGCTGGCCATCGGTGACTTCACCGAGACCACGGCCATCGTGAACGCCGGTGGTGTCGTCGGCATCCTCACGGCGCTCGCCGCCTTCTACGGCTCGGCCGCCGGGGTCATCAACTCCACCTTCGGCCGGACGGTCCTGCCCGTCGGTCCGCGCGACTGACGCGACCAGTCCCACGACGAAGCCCCGCCGCCTGAGCCCAGGCGGCGGGGCTTCGTGCTGCTACGGCCAGGTCAGGCGCGGGCGCCTGCCACGTCTCCGACGTCCTGCTCCCGTGGTCCTACTTCCGATTGAGGGTGACCGCGAAGTCTCGCAAGAGCTCAGGAGCGCCGTCGGGCAGGTCTGCCGCGTCTGGCCTGAGCGTCAACGTCGAGCGGTCGCACGTCGCCGAGGCACCGCCCTCCGGCATGGCGCTGAGGTCGAGGCCGTTCGACCCGGCGTCCACCTTCTGGCCGTTGACCATGGTGGTCGTGGTGGTGGTGTCGGTGGTGATCGACGTCAGGAGGACGTCACCCTCGACCTTCCAGGTGCCCTCGCTCGTGCCCGCCGTCGTGACGACCCAGTCCTGGCGCATCTCGCTGACCGTCATCGACATGCGCATCGTCATGTCCACCTCGCTGCGGAACGTGCCGCCCTCGGCGAACGTGGTCAGCTGGGTGCCGTCGAACGAGAGGTCAGGGGTCTCGAACCCGTCGGGCATCCCCGCGAACATCGTCGCCTCCATCATCTCGGCGAAGGAGGCCGTGTCCTGCTCCCACGTCCCGACGACGCACGACGCCAGGCCGCTCTTGCCGGAGCCGGACGCGGACCCCTCGTCGGAATCACCCCCCTGGCCACAGCCAGCGACCAGCACGAGGGCGAAGGCCGACGAGAGCAGAAGGATGCTGCGACGCATGAGACCGCGCTTTCTTGTCCAGGGACGGTGCACCAGCCAGGGTGCCATGCCACGGCCTCGCACGAGAGGACGCGCTAGATCACGGTATGGCACCGAGCCCCGCCGCACCGGCCCGGGGTCACCGCACGCTCGGACGGTCCTGCGGGGCAGACTCCACGATGATCGTGACCGGGCCGTCGTTGACCAGCTCGACGGCCATGTCGGCGCCGAAGAGACCGGTCTCCACGTGCAGGCCCCGAGCGCGCAGAGCGGCTACCACGTCGTCGACCAGAGGTTCTGCGACCGAGCCGGGGGCGGCGGCGTTCCAGGTCGGCCGCCGGCCCTTGCGCACGTCGGCGTACAGCGTGAACTGGCTGATGACCAAGACCGGCGCACCCGTCTCGGCCGCGGAACGCTCGTCGCGCAGGATGCGCAGGTCAGCGATCTTGCGCGCGACGTGCTCGACCTGCTCCGGCCCGTCCCCAGGGGTCACCCCGACCAGCACCAGCAGGCCTGGCGCGTCGATCGCGCCGACCGTCTCGCCAGCCACCCGCACGCACGCCCGGGTGACCCGCTGGACGACCGCTCTCACCAGCGTGACGGCCCGCGCGGGCCTCGGCGGGTGTGACGTGCGACCGCGGGGCGCACGTCCGCCAGGTAGACGACCGCGGCGACGGCCGCGCCGAGCGCCAAGAACGAGAACACCGGCCCCCCGACCGAACCGCCCGTGAACGGGACAGCGATGAACGACACCACGGTGGCCGTCACCAAGATCGCCAGCCAGAAGGTCTTGGTGCGCTTGCCCGCGTCGACGAACGCGCGTGTCGGGCGGCGCAGCAGGTCGACCAGCGCCCACACGCTGGCGATGAAGATCGCCCCGTAGAACGCCATGAACAGCAACAGCTGGATGTAGACCACCACAGGAACGAGCCTACGGGGTGCGCGACGAGGACGGGCCGGCAGGGCCACGCTTGCGCGCGAGCCCCAGCGTGAGCGGCCCACGCGGGGCTGGACGGTCCACGGAGTGCCCCTCGAGCGGCACGACGACCTCCTGCGCGGCCGCGACCGGCCCCTGCTCTCCGTCGACCAGCAGCGCCGCGTCCACCGGGGTGGCCCGGCGCAGCAGCGCCAGCCCGACAGGCCCGAGCTCGTGATGAAGAGCCGCACTGGTCAGCACACCCACCTGGGTGCCCGACCCGTCGCTCACCGCGGCGCCCGCAGCAGGCAGCAGGTGCTCCGAGCCGTCCAGGTGCAGCATGGTCAGCCGGCGGGGCGGACGGCCCACGTTGTGCACCCGGGCCACGGTCTCCTGCCCCCGGTAGCAGCCCTTGGTCAGGTGCACCGCCGTGCGCAGCCAGTCGAGCTCGTGCGGGATGGTCCGGTGGTCGACCTCGTGAGCCGCGTCCGGGCGCCACGCGGCCACGCGCAGCGCCTCGCTCGCCCAGGTGCCTGCCAGACGCATCCCGGCGCCCTCGCGCGCGGCGACACGCGCGGCCAGGTCGGCGCGAGGCACGAGCACCAGGCGCCACGCGCGGTCGGCACCCGGGTGCTCGTCGTCGGGCGGCCCGTACCGGGTGCCCCCGGGGGCGGTGGACGGCCACGGGTCGCACCACACCACGTCGCCGCCCGGCTCCCCCTCGCCGCGACGGGCCTCACCGAGCACCGCCCAGGCGTCGGTGACGTCGGCCACCTCGACGCGCAGCGCGAAACGCATCGTGCCCAGCCAGGCGGCGAGCCCGTCCGGGGTGGCGGTGAGCAGCCACGTGGTCGCCCCGTCGTCCACCACGCCGGCGGCGTGCTCGATGTGCCCGTGGGGGGAGAGCACCAGCGTCTCGGTGGAGGTGCGCGGCGCCAGGTCGGCCAGGCGCTGGCTGGTGAGCGTGTGCAGCCAGGACAACCGGTCAGCACCGGTCACGGCGACGACGCCCAGGTACGAGAGGTCCACGACACCCGCACCTGCCACCAGGGCGCGCTGCTCAGCGACCGGGTCGCCGTAGTGCCAGGCCACCCCCTGGGCGGCTCCGGTGCCAGCCACCGCCCCGCTCCGTCCCAGCAGCGGGGACGCCCACGGCTGTCGCGGCCTGTCGGGCACCGGTCCTGTCTCGCGGCTCGTCACGTCGTGGCTCCTCACATCAGGGCTCGTCACCGCACGCCCAGGCTGGCGGACTGCCGCGGGGGCAGGCCCCACTCGTCGACCAGCCGCGGGTCGGTGAGCGGGTCTTCGGGCAGACCGTGCTCAGGGTTCAGCAGGCCCTCCCAGCGGCCGAACTCCGGGACGTCCATCCACAGCGCCGACGGGTCGTCGATGGTCACGACGTCCCGCTCGAACCCCGGGTCGCCCGGGCGCCGGTGGATGACGGTGGTCGTCCCGTCGGGGTCGATGCTCAGCGTCCGGGTCAGCAGGGCCTGGTACATCAACCAGCGGCGCCGGTCGTCGGCGTAGACCCAGTCGGCCACCCGCACCCGGAACAGCCGTCCGTCGATCCTGTCGTACCTCGACTCCCGCAGCACCGACCCGTGCTCGTCCAACCACCCGACCTGGACGCGCCCGGGGCCGAGCTCGATGCGCCAGCGGGCACGCACGGCGCGCTCCCCCACCGGGTACGAGCCGTCGATCACCCACAGGTACGGGCCCCCTCGCGCCTCGTAGGCGACCCGCGCCTCACGAGGGCTCAACCATCTGCGGTCTGGTTCACCGGTGGTGTCGCTCCAGCCCGACGCGTACCACGGGTCCAAGAAGAGGGTCACTCAGTCCACCCGCCGCATGCGCGCCGAGGCGTAGGACTGCAACGGGTGCCCGAAGGCCGCCAGGTCGAACGCCCACATCAGCTCGCCGGACACCAGCCCGAGCAGACGCCGGCCGGCGGTCACCTGCGCGCCGGTCTCGGTGCGCGCGACCAGGTCGGAGACCGTCTCGATGCGCCCGGCACCGACCTGCCCGACGTACACCCCCACGTGCCCCGAGGCGTCAGCCACCAGCAGCTCGACCGGGTGCTGCCCCTCGGGCAGGGTGTCGTCGGACGACGGTGGCACGCGCCACCAGCCCGTCTCCGCCGCCCAGGCCGGGGCGTCGTCGTCGCCCGCCAGGTGCAGCCGGGACGTCCACGACAGGTACGGCCCGCCGTCGCTCGTGACCCGCACGTGCGCGGTGAAGGCCGACTCCTCGACGCCCGGGTAGCCGAGCACGCCCTCGCCCTGCCAGGAGCCGACCAGCCAGGCCAGCGGGTACACCTCGGGCGCGAGCCCCTCAGGGAGGACGAAAGTCATCGCCGAAGCACTCTCGCTCCGAGCACCTGCCTTACTTCCGGAACAACCGGACGACGACGTAGCCGGCGAACCACACGATGGTCAGCGTGGCGGCAACCAGCAGTCCGATGAAGACACCCTCGAGCGCGGTCGTGGTCATGCCCGTGATCCTACTGTGCGGCAGGTCCTTCACCGAGCCGTCAGCCGATCAGCACCCGGCTGGCGACGTACACGAGCATCCCGCCCATCGCGACGGGCAGCACCGCCGCCGACACGGCAGGCATCCGATGCTCCAGCGCCGTGATCGGGTGGAACAGGGCGTGCAGCGAGGCGACGAGCAGCCCGACCGCCAGCCCGGCGAGCCCGGCCATCAGCGGGGTGATCATGGGCAGCAGCAGCCCCAGCAGGGCACCACCACCGGCGCCGGCCGCCGTGACGACCAGGGTGGTCAGCCAGACCGGCATCCGCAGCGCGCTGAGCCCGGCGGCCAGAGCCAGCGCGACCGCCGCCGCGACCACCAGCACCTTGCCCTCCTCGGAGCGCCCGCAAGCGACCCAGCCCGCCGTGGTCACCGCGAGCAGCGACCCGGTGACGGTGCCGGCCACCGACTCGACCAGGCGGGTCCGCCCGTCGCGGCGCAGCAGCTCGTTGACGAAGGTGAGCAGCATCGACGCGGCGAAGACGACGGCCAGCGAGCGCAGGTCGGGGCGGGTCCCGGTGGTCGCGACCGCGACCACCCCGCCCACCCCGGTCAGCCCGATCACCATGGACGAGCCCGGCCGGTGCGGCAGGCCGACCAGCCGGGGCCAGCCGACCGCGACCGCGACCGCGAGCACGGCGGACACCACCGCGAGCGGGAGCAGGCCGAACAGACCGACGACGGCGACGACAGCGGCCAGCGCCGCGGTCGTGACAGACCTGGTGGCAAGGCTCACTGGCTGTCCACCGTCGCGTCTGGGTCCTCAGGCATCTGCCGATTCTGACAGACGCGGCACGGGCACGGTAGGTTGACCCGGATGACGGTCGACGCTTCTGTGCTGCTGGTGGACGGGCCGTGGCGTCATCGCTTCGTCACCGCGAACGGCTCGCGCTTCCACGTGGCCGTCGTCGGCCCGGACGAGCGCGAGGCTCCGCTGGTCGTCCTCCTGCACGGGGTGCTCGGGTTCTGGTGGAGCTGGCGCCACCAGCTGGCCGTGCTCGCCGAGAGCGGCTACCGCGTCGCGGCGATGGACCTGCGGGGCACCGGTGCCTCGGACAAGCCCCCGAGCGGCTACGACGTGCCGACGCTGGCGGCCGACGTGTCGGGCGTGGTGCGCTCGCTGGGCGCCGACGACGCGGTGGTGATCGGCACCGGGACCGGGGGCGACGTGTGCTGGGCGCTGCCCGCGCTGGCTCCCGACGTGGTCAGCGCCGTCGCCGTGCTGGCCGCGCCGCGCCTGGTCGGGCCGGACGGCGATCCGCGCACCGCGGTGGCGCCCGGCGCGCTGCGCGGGCTGGCCTACGCCCAGCTTCCCGGCCTGCCTGAGCGCTCGCTGACCCACGGCGACCTGCTGCCCAGGCTGCTGGCTCGTTGGGGAGGGGTGCCCGGCTGGCCCGACGCCGACACCCTGGCGATGTACCGCGACGCGCTGCGGGTGCCGTTCGCCGCGCACAGCCAGCTCGAACAGCTGCGCTGGCTGGTCCGCTCCACCCCACGCACCGACGGCGCACGGCTGCGCGCCAGCCTCAACGCCGCACGTCCGGTGCCGGTGCTCCAGGTGCACGGCTCGCGCGACGGCCTGCGCCCGGCGGCCCGCGCCGGGCTGACCGCCCCCGAGGTCGCCCGTTTCACCCAGGGCTACCGCTTCGAGACCGTCACCCGGGCCGGTCACTTCCCGGCCGAGCAGGCGCCGGACCTGGTCACCGAGCTGCTCGTCGGCTGGTTGACGCAGGTGGCGCCGCTCGACCCCTGAGCATCGCCCGACCCTCACCACGTCGCGCGCCGCTCAGACCTCTCGGCGCTGCTAGCCCTTCAGCATCGCGGCGGCCTTGACCGGGTCGGTCTGGCCGATCCCCGCCGACGGGCACTCCCGCGCGACCGGGCAGGCTCCGCAGGCGGGGTTCCGTGCGAAGCAGGTGCGACGGCCGTGGAAGATCATCCGGTGGCTGAACATGGTCCAGTCCTTGCGCTCGACGAGCGCGCACAGGTCGGTCTCGATGTCCGCCGGCTCGTCGGCCACGGTCAGGCCCATGCGGCGAGCGAGCCGCTTCACGTGGGTGTCTACCGGGAGCCCGGGCACGCCGAAGGCGTTGCCGAGCACGACGTTCGCGGTCTTGCGGCCTACCCCGGGCAGCGTGACGAGGTCGTCCATGCGGCGGGGCACCTGGGAGCCGAACCGTTCGACCAGGGCCACCGACAGCCCTTGGACCGATCGCGTCTTGGCGCGGAAGAAGCCCGTCGGGCGCAGGATCTCCTCGAGCTCGCTCGGGTCGGCGGCGGCCATCGTGGCAGGGTCGGGGAACCTGGCGAACAGCTCAGGGGTGGTGAGGTTGACCCGCACGTCGGTGGTCTGCGCGGACAGCACCGTGGCGACCAGCAGCTGGAAGGGGTCGGCGTGGTCGAGCTCGCAGCGGGCGTCGGGGTACCGCTGCGCCAGCGCCCGGTGGATGCGCCGCGCGCGGCGGGTGCGCGCCAGAGGGGTCTCGTCCGCCATGGTCCTCACTCTCGCAGCCTAGACGTGTGACGGGTGAGCTCTGTGCAGGAGGAGGGCGGACGGCCCGCGCCACGCCGTAGAGTGGGAGCCCGACCGGCTCTCCCGGTGCCCCCGCTCGCGATGGACGGATGGTGGATTCGGTGGTTGACGACGTGGTGCTGCGCGCCCCGATCTTCGCCGGGTTGGATCGGCAGGCGACCGCCGCGCTCATCGACATGATGACGACCGTCGAGCTGGAGCGCGGCGATGGCGTGACCCTCTTCGACGAGGCCGAGCCCGGGGACCGGCTGTACGTCGTCTGCGAGGGCAAGATCAAGCTCGTCCGCCACGCCGGCGACGGCCGGGAGAACCTGCTCACCGTGCTCGGCCCCGGCGACATGCTCGGCGAGCTCTCTCTGTTCGACCCGGGCCCCCGCACGTCGTCGGCGATGCCGCTGACCGACACCGTCGTCCTGCTGACGCTCGATCGCGAGCGCCTCACCGCGTGGCTGCACGAGAATCCGACGGTCGCGCTGCACCTGCTGCAGGCGCTGGCCCACCGCCTGCGGCGCACCACCGAGACCCTCTCCGACCTGATGTTCTCCGACGTGCCCGGCAGGGTGGCCCGTGCTCTGCTCGACCTGTCCGAGCGGTTCGGAGAGCCGACCGCGGAGGGCATCCACGTCAACCACGACCTGACGCAGGTCGAGCTCGCTCAGCTGGTCGGAGCCTCCCGGGAGACCGTGAACAAGTCTCTCGGTGAGTTCGCACAGCGCGGGTGGCTGGTGCGCGAGCCACGAGCCGTCATCCTGCTGGACGTGGAGCGGCTGGAGAACCGCGCGCGCTAGCGCCGGACACGCCGGCTGGTCGTCAGAGCACAACCGTCAGGGCGCCTCGACCACGAGCTCGATCTCGACCGGCGAGCCCAGGGGCAGCACCGCCACGCCGACGGCCGAGCGCACGTGGACGCCAGCGTCGCCGAAGATCTCGTGCAGCAGGGTGCTGGCCGCGTCGAGCACCTTCGGCTGCGCCGTGAAGCCTGGGTCGCTGGCCACGAAGCCGGTGACCTTGACCACCCGGACCACCCTCTCGAGCGCGACGACGGGTTCTTCGTCACGCTCAGCACCGAGCAGCGCCGCGACCGCCGCGACCGCGTTGAGCGCGGCGACGCGAGCCAGCGCGGCGGCCTCGTCAGGGACGACCAGGCCGGCACCGTCGCCGACCCTGCCGACCACGGGCAGCTCTCGGTCCACGAAGGGGAGCTGGCCCGAGGTCCAGACGTGGTCCGCGGTGCGCAGCGCCGGGACGTAGGCACCGACCGGCGCGACGACCGTGGGCAGCGTCAGACCGAGCCTGTCCAGACGCTCGGCGACGGTCACTGCTCGACCGGGCGCTTCAGGTACGCCACCAAGCCGGTCTCACCATCGAGGACCTGGACGAGCTCCCACCCGTCCGCACCCCACTGGTCGAGGATCGTCTTCGTCGCGTGGACGATGAGCGGGACGGTCACGTACTCCCAACGAACAGCCACGACCGCAGCCTATCGGGAGTCTCGCCCCCCACGAGCGACGAGCACGTTCACACGACCTGTGCGGTCGAGCCCACGAGCTCGTCGTGCCACGACCGGACCTCGGGACGACGACGCAGCAGCGCGCGTCGTTCCCGCTCGGTCATGCCGCCCCAGACGCCGAAGTCCATCCGGCTGTCCAGAGCGTCTGCCAGACACTCGAGACGTACTGGACAGTCGTGGCAGATGACGCGCGCCTCACGCTGCGCCGAACCCTCCACGAAGAGAGCGTCTGGTGACGCACCCCCGGCACCACAGCTGGCCCCGGCTGACCAGTGCCCGTCCCCCGAGAACGGAGTCACCGTATCTAACCTCCCCCGTCTGTCACCTCATCGGTGTGCCGGTCGTTCTGACCAGCCAAGAGGACTTTAGTCCGCAAAGGTACCCCAGCGGGAGCACCCGTTCGGGGGTCGATTCGAGTGATTTGGACCCCATTTTTGGGGACACAGCGCCCAAGCTCGATCATATGGACGACAGAACTGTCCCGATCCGCCTCGAGCGCCCACCCGTTCGAGCGACCCGGCCGTGCTCGTGGGTGATCGCCTGGGCCAGACGAGCGACCTCCGCGCTCGCTGCGGTGTGCAGGTCTGGTGCAAGGTCGTCCCACGCCCGGGTTCGACCGCCTCCCCGCCGCGACAGGTAGCTACCCTGGTGCCGTGCCACGCTCGATCCGCCCCTCAGCCACCTCCGTGCGCCCGCTCACCTCCGTCGGTCTCGTCGCGACCTTCGTCCTGCTCGCCTCGCTCGGCGGGGTCGTCGCGGCGGGTCTGGCGCTGCCTGCCGTCGGGGCGCTGAACGTCGGCACCGAGCTGGCGGCCGCCACCTTCGAGGAGCTGCCGACAGAGCTCCAGGAGGACGCCCTCCCCGAGAAGTCGGAGATCCTCGCGGCCGACGGCACCCTCCTGGCGACGTTCTACGCGCAGAACCGCGTGGTGGTCCCGCTGTCGGAGATCTCGATCCACCTCCAGAACGCTGTCATCGCCACCGAGGACAGGCGCTTCTACCAGCACAACGGCGTCGACCCCCAGGGGATGACCCGGGCGCTGGCGGTGTCGGCGCTGGGTCTGAGCCAGCAGCAGCAGGGCGCCTCGACGATCACCCAGCAGTACGTGAAGAACGTGCTCATCGAGCAGGCGCTGGCCGAGGCCACCACCGAGGCCGAGCGACAGGCCGCCTACGAGACGGCGGTCGCCTCCGAGGGCGCCGAGGGCTACGCGCGCAAGCTGCGCGAGGCGCGGCTCGCCATCGCGCTCGAGCAGCGTGACGACAAGGACCAGATCCTCGAGAAGTACCTGAACATCGCCCAGTTCGGGGCCAGGTCGGTATACGGCGCGGAGAGCGCCGCCCAGTACTACTTCAGCAAGCCGGCCAAGGACCTGGACTACATCGAGGCCGCCACGATCGCCGGGATCACCCAGAACCCGGTGAGGTGGGACCCGACCCGTGGCGAGCCCGAGGCTGCCGAGAACCGGCGCGACACCGTCCTCATGGTGATGTACCAGCAGGACTACATCACCGCCGAGGAGTACGAGCGCGGTCTGGCGACCCCGCTGGTCGACACCCTGCGCGTCTCGCAGGTCAAGCAGGGCTGCCAGGTCGCGGAGGAGATCGTCGCCGGGTCCGGGTACTTCTGCGACTGGGTCACCAAGATCATCGTCAAGGACCCCGCCTTCGGCGCGACGGCGGAGGAGCGCAGGGCCAAGCTGAACCGAGGTGGCCTGACGATCACCACGACGCTGGACCCGCGGGTGCAGACCCACGCCTTCGAGGAGGTCACCCGCACGGTCCCGATCGGGGACCCCTCCGGCGTGGTGCAGGCCATGGCCGTCGTCGAGCCGGGCACCGGGCAGGTCAAGGCGCTGGCCCAGAGCACCCGCTACGTCCCGAACAAGACCGACGTGCCCGGCGAGACGGCGATCAACCTCAACGTCGCCTACCCGTACTACCTGAACCAGGGCTTCCAGCCTG
Organism: Micrococcales bacterium; assembly: GCA_009785115.1. Classification (GTDB taxonomy): domain Bacteria; phylum Actinomycetota; class Actinomycetes; order Actinomycetales; family Cellulomonadaceae; genus Cellulomonas. The sequence continues at coordinate 33,015 of WQWY01000006.1, read as the reverse complement.
GCTCGACCTTCAAGGTGTTCACGCTGCTGACCTGGCTGGAGAGCGGCCGCTCGCTGAGCGACGTCGTCAACGGGTCGAAGGGCACCTTCAACTACTCAGACTTCTCGGCACGCTGCCAGGGCGGCTTCGGCCGCGGCACCTTCAACATGAAGAACGTCGCGGGCTCCCCCGGCGGGATGATGACGGTGTCCGAGGCCACCAGGAGCTCGGTGAACCTGGGGTTCATGTCGATGGCCGAGCGGCTCGACCTGTGCGACATCATGCAGAACGCCGCTGACCTGGGCGTGACCCAGGCGAAGAACGGCGAGAACTTCCGGGTCTTCCCCGCGAACGTCATCGGGACCGACAACACGACCACGCTGGCGATCGCCGGGGCGTTCGCGGCCTTCGGCTCCGGAGGCACGTACTGCAAGCCGGTCGCGATCCTCAGGGTCGTCGACCCTGACGGTGTCGAGCTGCCGATCCCGACGGCCGACTGCACCCAGACGATAAGCCCAGCGGTGGCCAACACCATGAACCACGCGCTGTCGGGCGTCTGGGGGGGCACCATGAGGGGCGTCGGCGGCCCCGGCTTCCCCGCCGCGGGCAAGACGGGCACCTCGAACAACAACGAGTACACCTGGTTCGTCGGCTACACGCCGCGGCTCTCCACGGCGGTGGTCGTCTCCGGCAGCCTCACCGGCTTCGTCTCCCCCAACCGCAAGACCATCGGTGACAGGCGGTACGGGATCGTCTACGGCTCCACCATCGCCGGGGCGACGTGGAAGCGGTTCATGGTCCCGGCGCTGGACGACGGCGTGGACAACCCCGGCTTCGGCGCCGGCTCGAACGACCTGATCCACGGCAAGCAGCTCCCGGTGCCGAACGTCCTCGGGCGCTCGGTGGCCTCGGCGACAGAGGCTCTCCGAGCCGCGGGGTTCACCGTCGCGGTCGCACCTGAGCAGATCGCCTCGAACCACCCCGTCAACACGGTGGGCGCACAGTCGGCCACCTCGGCGACGGCGGGCTCCACCATCACCCTGAGCATCTCCAACGGGCAGCCGCCCGCACCGGCGGCCGACCAGGGGCAGGGCGGCGGATGACGCGCTCCGCGCGCCTGCTCGGCGCAGCGGTCGGCGTCGGTGCCGGCGCTCTCGCCTGGGCGCTGGTCGAGGCCCGCTGGTACGTGCTGCGGGCCGTCGACGTGCCCGTCCTCGCCCCGGGTCAGGACGAGCTGCGGGTGCTGCACCTGTCCGACCTGCACCTGACCCCACGCAGCACCCGCCTCGTGGACTGGGTGCGCGACCTGGACGTCCTGGACCCGCACCTGGTGGTCTCCACCGGCGACCTCTGGGCGCACCCGGACGCGATGTCCACGATGCTGCGGGCGATGGAGCCGCACCTGGCCCGTCCGGGCGTGTTCGTCCTCGGCTCGAACGACTACCACGCACCGCGCCTGAAGAGCCCTGTGCGCTACCTGCGCGACGACGCTCGTCTCGCACCGGGCGGCGAGGTCGAGCTGCCGTGGCGCGAGATGGTCGACCGGTTCACCTCGGCAGGCTGGCGCGACCTGTCCAACCGACGGGCGACCCTGGACGTGGACGGACGGCACCTCACCCTCGTCGGCACCGACGACGCCCACCTGGACCGCGACCAGATGCCCGACCCCGCCCCGCGGACAGGCACGAACCCGCAGACAGACACAGACCTGCACGTCGGCGTGACGCACGCCCCATACCGCAGGGTGCTCGACGCGTTCGTCGCCGACGGCGTGGACCTGGCCCTCGCCGGGCACACCCACGGCGGGCAGCTGGCCGTGCCCGGGTACGGCGCGCTGACGACAAACTGCGACCTGGACACCCGACGCGCCAAGGGCCTGAACGGCTGGCCCGGGGCACGGCCCGACCGTCGCGGCGGCGCGGGGTCGATGTGGCTGCACGTCAGCGCGGGTCTGGGCACCTCCCCCTACACCCCGGTCCGCTTCGCCTGCCGCCCGGAGGCAACCCTGCTCCGCCTGGTCCCCGTCGCTGGCTGACCTGCCGAACCTCGAGAGGCCGCCCACCCCAAGGCCTCGGATGACGGGCAACCTCAGGGATCGGCTATGCTGGTCCGGCTTCACGGGGTGTGGCGCAGCTTGGTAGCGCGCTTCGTTCGGGACGAAGAGGTCGTGGGTTCAAATCCCGCCACCCCGACAAGATCGAGGGCGACGTGTGCTTGCCGAAGGCAAGCCTCGTCGCCCTCGTCATGTTCTGTGGGGGCGCTGCCCCCACGCCCCGCCCGGGATGTTCCCCCCGGACCTCCCTCTCGACCGGTTCCCGGTCTTCGTGTGGTCTGTTCCGACTCGGGAGTCGGGGTGGGGAGGGTCTCTCCTCTGACGGAAGGCCCTGACCTGGTGGTTCACCGGTCAGGGCCTTCGTCGTCCCTGGGAGGGCGGGAGGTCTCGCACAGCCGCGCATTCATGGGATCTTTACACGATCTCCATCTCAGGGACTGTTGCCACTTCCCTCTCACGTCGATACATGGGATGACATGGTCCCGAGACTGAGAAGGAGGGCTCCCATCGTCCCCATCGTGCTCGTTCACGATAACAAGGACGTTGTCGACGGCCTGGCCCGCCCGCACGGCGGGCGTCGGCCCTCTCGGGCGCACCGTGTCCCTGCGATCCCCCATCTGTCTGGTTCCGGCAGCCCCGGGCAGACAGCCCCTGTCCGACACGACAGCAGAGGAAAGTGAGAACAGTGTCGACGAGGAAGAGGCAGCGCGCCTCAAGAGGTCAGCGAATCGGGGCCGCGCTCGCAACATGCTTGGCAGCGGCGATGATCACAGCGGCCTCTCTACCGGGCCAGGTCATCACCGCGCCGTCTTCGGTCGCCCTGAGCGGCAACCCAGGCTCGGTCACGTGCGGCCCTCAGGTCGAGGGCAACACCGGCGACCCGACCGAGACAGGCGGTCACGGCAAGATCGCGGGTGCGAACTGGGTCACCGGCCACCTCCCCCACCTGTCATGGGCCTTCAGCGACAACGGGAGAACCATCACCCTGACCTTCGGCCCTGAGTACGACGCCGCCAGGTACCCGATCAGCAACATCGTGATCGACGGTGGCCCCGCCCACACCGTCTGCCGCTTCGAATACCGGTTCGCGGCCGGCGACACCGTGACCATCAGCGCCCCAGGGATCCTGGTGAACCCCGGCGGCAACACCCCGGCGATCTCTTATGTCTCGCTCTTCCCGGGCGTCGGTAGCGAGCGTCCGGCACCACCGGCGAGCGATGCCGTAGAGGTCAGGAAGAGCATCGGCCTCCTCGGCTACTACCTCCACGGCGAGAACGTCCTGAGCACGTCGTTCCACTGGACGGACCTCGAGCCTGGCGACTGCATCGACTGGGCTGTCGTCGACGCCGCCTACGACGAGTGGTACGCCGCTGGTGGTCTGGCCAGGAAGACCGACGGCTGGCAGTCCAGCGGCCCCTCCTCCCGGTACTTCGCCGGGGAGCGTCCGACGATCTGCTACGAGGACTTCACCACGGAGCAGCTCGAGAGCCTCTACCAGCAGTGGTACCTCGACCCCGGGCACGTGCTGCCCGAGGTCACCCCACCGACCACCGGACCCTCTCTCAACCCGGCATCGCTGACCGTGATCAAGAAGACCGCGACCGGGCCCGACATCACCACCGCGACCCTCGCGGGCGGCTGGGTCTTCGACATCGAGACCTCGTCGGCCGACGTCACGCTGCCCGACGTCTCGGGGAGCACGGCGGAGGAGGTCGGCGAGGTGGACTTCGCGGTGGGCTTCGCCGCCGACACGATGGCGTCGCTCAACGTCACGCTGACCCAGCAGGACGGGTACACCCTGCTCAAGCAGGAGGGCAAGAACACGTACTGCGTGCGGCACCCCGACGGTACGGCTGTCGCGGTGGACGACTACGGCGCCCTGGGCTTCACCGCCGCGGTCTACCCGGGCGAGAAGATCATCTGCACGGTGATCAGCCACAAGCCGCTCACGACCCCAGGGGCCGAGACTCCCGGCGGCTCCGAGCCTCCGGGCGACCTGACCTCGTCCGGCTCTTCGACCGGCACAGCGCCGGAGGACCCGTCGACAGACGACGTGATCTCCGTGGTGCTGCCTGGCGTCCTGACGGCGGCCCTCTACCCGCTCGACGAGGAACCGTACTCCCAGGTTCTCGCCGCTCCAGGCACGACCGCTCTGGCGGACACCGGGGCCGAGACCTCGATGATGAAGGCCCTGACGGGCGCGACCTTCCTGCTGGGGATCGTGCTGGTGGCGCTCGGTCGCCGCAGCACGGCCGAGCGGTGACGCCGCTCAGGCGAAGGGCCGCTGCGTCGCACGGCCGCGCATTCATGGGATCTTTACAGGATCTCCGCCTCAGGGACTGCTGCCTCCTCCTTCGCCCGCCGATACATGGGATGACATGGTTTCGGGGTTGAGAAGGAGGACCCCCATCGTCCCCACCGTGCTCGTTCACGATAACGAGGACGTTGTCGACGACCCGGCCCGCTCGGGTGCGCCGTGTCTCCACGATCTCCCCTGCTGTCTGGTTCCGGTCGCCCGGGACGGACGGCTCCAGCTCGACACGACACGAAGAGGAAAGTGAGGAAAGTGTCGACAGCGAAGAACAAGCACCGTTCGAAGGCTCAACGCCTCGGAGCAGTCCTGGCAGCAGGCGTGGCCGCTGTGATGCTCACGGCGGGCGCCCTGCCCAGCCAGGCCGCCCCCTCGCCGTCTTCCGTGGTCCTGGGCGGCAACCCGGGCACAGTCGTGTGCATCCCTCAGCAGAGCGACGACAGCGAGCCGACCACGTACGGCAGCCACGGCAAGATCGCGGGCTCATCCTGGGGCGCGGGTCACGTCCCGAACCTGTCGTGGGTCTTCGGCCAAGCCCAGAGGAGCATCACCCTGACCTTCGAGGCGGGGTTCGATGCCGCCAGGTACCCGATCAGCGGCATCCTCATCAAGGGTGGCCCCACCTACGCCGTCTGCAGCTTCGAGCACCGCTTCGAGGCTGGTGACACCGTGACGATCAACGCCGCAGGGCTCCTGACGAACCCCGGCGGCAACACCCCGGCGATCTCTTACCTCTTTCTCATCCCAGGCGTGGGCACACCACGACCGTACGTACCCGGGCCCGACCCCGGGCCTGGGCCTGGGCCCGTACCCGGGCCCGAGCCCGGGCCCGAGCCCGAGCCCGAGCCCGAGCCCGAGCCGACTCTGGTGCCAGCGTCGCTCACCGTGATCAAGAAGGTCACGACCGACGGCGAGATCGCCAGCGCTACACCGGTGGGCGGCTGGGTGTTCGAGGTCGAGACCTCGACGCCCGACGTCACGCTGCCAGACCTGTCCGGGACCACGACAGAGGACGCTGGCACGGTGGGCTTCGCGGTGGAGTTCGTCACGCCCGCGCTGGCATCGGTCGACGTCACCAAGGCCCCGCAGGATGGCTACACCCTGCTCCAGCAAGGCGGCAAGAACGCGGCTTGCGTGCAGAGCCCCGACGGAGCAGCGATCACCGTGGACGACATCGGCACGCTGGGTTTCAGCACAGCGCTCAACCCGGGCGAGGCGATCGTCTGCACCATGGTCAGCCACAGGCCGGCCACAGCCCCAGGACCTGACCCTTCGGACGGCCCGGACCCACCTGACTCTTCGAGCACCACCTCACCGCCGGGCGACGACCCGTCGGAAGACGACGTGCTCTCCATGGTGCTGCCCGACGCCGTGGTGACGGTTCTCTACCCCCTCGACGACGAGCCGTTCTCTCAGGTTCTCGCCGCTCCGGGCTCGTCCGTCCTGGCACACACCGGGATCGAGAGCACGGCGACGACGGCTCTGATGGGCGTGAGCCTCCTGCTGGGTGGCGCGCTGGTGCTGCTGGCTCGCCGCAGCACGGCCGGGCGGTGACCGACGCTCAGGCGAAAGGCTGAGACAGCTGCCGCGCCACGGTGACGACCCGTCGCCGTGGCGCGGCGGCGTCGTCAGTGGCGGAAACCGCCCGACGGGCGCGGACCGCCGGGCCCGCCCGTGGACTCCAGGTGCTCCACCTGGGAGCGCAGGTCCGTCAGGAAGGCCTCGGCCAGGTCGAGGCTCAGGCCGTTGCGGACGACGACGCGCTGCACGGTCAGGTCGGCCAGACCCTCGGGCATGGGATAGGCCGGCACGAGCCAACCGCGGGTGCGCAGCCGCTCGGACAGGTCGTGCAGGTCCCACGTGCGGTGCGGGTCGGGCCTCAGGGACCAGGCGAACACCGGGATGTCTCGCCCCTCGTTCCACAGCTCGAACGGACCAGCCTGGGCTACCCCGTGCGCCAGGTGCACCGCGACGTCCTGGCAGGCCTGCTGCACCCTGCGGAACCCGTCGAAGCCCAGCCTCAGGAACACGTAGTACTGCGCCAGCACCTGTGCCCCGGGGCGGGAGAAGTTCAGCGCGAAGGTAGGCATGTCGCCACCGAGGTAGTCGACACGGAACACCAGGTCGTCCGGCAGGCAGGTCTCGTCGCGCCAGAGCGCCCACCCGACCCCCGGGTAGACCAGCCCGTACTTGTGCCCGGAGGTGTTGATCGACACCACGCGCTCCACCCGGAAGTCCCACAGCAGGTCGGGCTGCAGGAAAGGGGCCACCATCGCGCCTGAGGCGCCGTCGACGTGGATCTTGACGTCCAGGCCCGTGTCAGCCTGGACCTGGTCGAGCGCGGCGGCGATCCGCACCACCGGCTCGTACATCCCGGTGTAGGTGACACCCATGACGGCGACCACGCCGATGGTGCTCTCGTCCACGTAGGCGGCCAGGTCGTGCCCGTCGAGCACCTTGTGCTCCATGCTGACCGGCACGTAGCGGGGCTCGACCTCGAAGTAGTTGCAGAACTTCTCCCAGCACACCTGCACGGCCGAGCTCATCACCAGGTTCGGCCGGTCGGTGGGGTGCCCAGCCGCGCGGCACCGGTGCTGCCAGGCCCGTTTGAGCGCCAGCCCGCCGAGCATCGCCGCCTCCGACGAGCCGACCGTCGACGTACCGACGGCGCCGCGCGGGTCGGGTGCGTGCCACAGGTCGGCGAGCATCGTCACGCACCGCGCCTCGACCGCAGCCGTGGCCGGGTACTCGTCCTTGTCGATCATGTTCTTGTCGGCCGCCTCGGCGTACAGGCGGTCCGCGGGCTCTTCCATCCAGGTGCCGACGAACGTGGCGAGGTTGAGCCGGGCGTTGCCGTCGAGCATCGCCTCGTCGTGCACGATCTGGTAGGCGGTCTCCGGCAGCGACTCAGCGTCCGGCAGCCGGAACCGTGGCAGCTCGGTCGCCTCTCCCGGCCGGGTGAACACCGGGTTCAGCGAGACGGTCTCTCGCTGCTCCGACAGCCGGTGTCCCCCACCACGACGACGTGACCCAGACATCGCACCCTCCCGCGTCGCACGCGCTCTCTGGCAGAGAACCACGTCTGCGTGACGACGGCGACTCGACTGGTTCTGCCGGAGGGGTTCACCGTTCGTTCAGACGGCCTATCCTTCGCAGCAGCACATCCTGGAACGAGAGCGTCTGGTGCGCCAGGATCGAAGGTGCCACGACCAAGGAGCGACGATGCCCGACTTCGCCTACACCGACATGCTGCCGCTCGGTGCTGACACCACCACCTACCGCAAGCTCAGCGACGAGGGCGTCAGAGTCGTCGAGGCTGACGGGCGGACGTTCCTCCAGGTGGCCCCGGAGGCGCTGACGCTGCTGGCGAGCACCGCGTTCCACGACATCGCCCACTACCTGCGGCCCGCGCACCTGGCCCAGCTCCAGACGATCATGGACGACCCGGAGGCATCGGCCAACGACAAGTTCGTCGCCCTGGACCTGCTGAAGAACGCGGCCATCGCCGCCAAGGGCGTCCTGCCGATGTGCCAGGACACCGGCACCGCGATCGTCATGGGCAAGCGCGGTCAGCACGTGCTCACGGCGGGCACCGACGAGGAGCCGCTGTCGCGCGGGGTGTTCGACGCCTACACGCGTCTGAACCTGCGCTACTCCCAGATGGCTCCGGTCACGATGTTCGAGGAGCGGAACACCGGGTCGAACCTGCCCGCGCAGATCGAGCTGTACGCGGACACCGCACCGGGCCACGAGAACACCTACAAGTTCTTGTTCATGGCCAAGGGGGGCGGGTCTGCCAACAAGTCGTACCTGTTCCAGGAGACCAAGGCGATCCTCAACCCCGACTCGCTGCTGACGTTCCTCGAAGAGAAGATCCGCGGGCTGGGCACCGCTGCCTGCCCGCCGTACCACCTGGCCATCGTCGTCGGGGGTACGTCCGCCGAGCACGCGCTGAAGACCGCCAAGTACGCCTCCGCCAAGTACCTCGACGCGCTGCCCACGTCGGGCGACATCACCGGCCACGGCTTCCGTGACCTGGAGCTGGAGCAGCAGGTGCTCGAGCTGACCCGGCGGCTGGGGATCGGGGCGCAGTTCGGCGGCAAGTACTTCTGCCACGACGTGCGTGTGGTGCGTCTGCCTCGTCACGGTGCGTCGCTGCCGGTGGCCATGGCCGTCTCGTGCTCGGCCGACCGTCAGTGCCTGGGCAAGATCACACCTGAGGGCGTGTTCATCGAACAGCTGGAGACCGACCCGGGCCGCTACCTGCCGGACACCGTGGCCGAGGACCTGGGCGGCGACGTCGTCGAGATCGACCTGAACCGGCCCATGCCCGAGATCTTGGCCGAGCTGACGAAGTACCCGGTGAAGACCCGGCTGTCGCTGACCGGGCCGCTGGTGGTGGCTCGCGACATCGCCCACGCCAAGATCAAGGAGCGGCTCGACGCCGGGGAGCCGATGCCGCAGTACCTGCGCGACCACCCGGTGTACTACGCGGGCCCGGCCAAGACCCCCGAGGGCTACGCCTCGGGCTCGTTCGGCCCGACGACCGCTGGCCGCATGGACTCCTACGTCGACGAGCTCCAGGCTGCGGGCGGCTCCCTGGTGATGCTGGCCAAGGGCAACCGCTCCCAGGCCGTGACCGACGCCTGCGCCAAGCACGGCGGCTTCTACCTCGGCTCGATCGGCGGCCCCGCCGCCCGCCTCGCCCAGGACTGCATCACCTCGGTCGAGGTGCTGGAGTACCCCGAGCTCGGCATGGAGGCGATCTGGAAGATCGAGGTCCGCGACTTCCCAGCGTTCATCGTCGTGGACGACAAGGGCGACGACTTCTTCGCCGAGGTCTCCAAGCCCGTCGTCACCGGCCTGACGATCGGCCGCCGCCCGGGCCTCTCCTCATGACCACCGTCGTCGTCTACGCATCCCGGTACGGCTCCACCGGTGCCATCGCTCACCACATCGCCAAGCAGCTGGGCCCAGACGCGGACGCGTTCGACCTGGCCGACGGCGACCCGGACCTGTCCGACTATGACCTGGTGGTCTTGGGCACACCGGTCTACACCGGACAGCCGCTGCCGCTGATGACGAGGTTCGCCGGGTCGACAGCCCTCGACGGCAAGCAGGTCGCCCTGTTCGTCAGCGGCATGGAGACCGACCCCGCCAAGCGCGACGTGGAGACGAAGGCTGCCTTCCCGTCAGAGCTCGTCGACCGTGCTGTCGCCGTCGGTTACCTCGGTGGCCGTCTCTTGTTCAGCCGGATGGGGATCACCGACAGGTTCGCCATCAAGCGCATCGCCAACGTCAAGACCAAGACCGACATCGACGCCATCGACCGCGACGCGATCGACCGTCTCGTGTCCCAGATACGCGACAGGAACGAGGCCTAGAGCACCGGCCGCCGCCCTGGCCTCTGACCTCCTACGCTCAGGCTACGTTCAGGTCCCCGGTGCGAGACTCGAGCCCCCGGCCCAGGCCTGGGCCTCGGAGAGGCTGACCAGCACCAGGGAGATCACGATGAAGAGGTGGGTCGAGGCGCGAGCCGCCACGCTCGTCCGAGCACGAGGGCTGCGGCGGAACCGTGTCGGGATCGAGACGGACGAGGAGTCTGCCGCGCGGATCCTCGCTGTCGCGCAGCGCCGCATGAAGGCACAGCTGTGCACGTTCATCACCTCCGGGCCCGACGGGCCGACCGCCCGGGTGGTCATGCCCTACGCCCCGACCTCAGACCTGACCGTCCACGTCGCCACCTCCCCGGCATCGACCAAGGCCCGTCAGGCGATGTCCACGGGCAAGGTCGTGCTGGCCTACAGCGCGGGGCTGAGCGCCGCCGTCACCGCCTACTGCGACGCCGAGACGGTGGACGACCCAGACGAACGCCGACGCTGGTGGAGACCGCTCTTCCTCGCCTACTGGCCCGGCGGCCCCGAGGAGGACTACACCGTGATCCGCTGCCGCCCGTACGCGATCGAGGCGTGGGCACCCGACGCCGGGATCGGCCCCGACCCGCACGGCCTACGATCAGGCCGCATCGTGCGCGAAGGGGGCCGCTGGCTCCTCGACATGCCGGACGCCGACCCTCGGTGACGACGGCGCGGAGCGGGTGGCCTCCGACGCTCAGCCCAGGCGCTGAGCCGGTGACCTGCGCGCGGTGACGGTGGGGTCGGTGAGGACCACGCCGGACAGGGCCTCGTCGATGCGAGCCAGCAGCTCGGGCGGGATCTGGACACCCGACGCGGCGACGTTCTCAGCGACCTGCTCGGGGCGCGACGCCCCGACGATGGCCGCGGCGACGTTGTCGTTGGTCAGCACCCAGGCGATGGCCAGCTGGGCCATGGTGATGCCCAGCTCGTCAGCGACCGGGCGCAGCCCCTGCACCGCCGTCAGCACCTCGTCGCGCATGACGTTGGCCATGAAGCCAGAGCCCGCGGGGTCGGTGGCTCGCGACCCGGCCGGCGGGAGCTGCCCAGGCATGTACTTGCCGGTCAGCACACCCTGGGCGATCGGCGAGAAGACGATCTGCGACATCCCCAGGTCACGGGCGGCCGGGACCACCTCGGCCTCGATCACCCGCTGCAGCATGGAGTACTCCGGCTGGTTGGACACCAGCGAGAAGCCCATCTCGGAGGCCAGGGCGTGGCCGGCCCGCAGCTGGTCCGCGGTCCATTCGCTGACCCCGACGTAGAGGGCCTTCCCGGCGCGCACCACGTCGGCGAACGCCCTCATCGTCTCTTCGAGCGGCGTGGTGTGGTCGTACCGGTGCGCCTGGTAGAGGTCGACGTAGTCGGTGCGCAGCCGGCGCAGCGAGGCGTCGATCGACTCCATGATGTGCTTGCGCGACAGCCCGGTGTCGTTCGGGCCCTTGGGGCCGGTCGGGTAGAAGACCTTCGTGCAGATCTCCAGCGACTCTCGGCGCTCCCCGGCGAGCGCCGCACCCAGCACGGCCTCGGCGGCGCCGTCGACGTAGACGTCGGCGGTGTCGAACGTGGTGATGCCCGCGTCGAGCGCGGCCCGCACGCACGCGGCGGCCACGCCGTCGTCCACCTGGGAGCCGTGGGTGAGCCAGTTGCCGTAGGCGATCTCGGAGATCTTCAGGCCGGAGCGGCCGAGGTGTCGGAAGCGCACGGGCACATCGTCCGGCATCACGGCCCAGCGCCCAAACCGAGATCACTATCGGCTCAAGGGTTCACCTCTCGACCCGATGGGGCAGGAGAGGGGCAGCGAGCCGAGCTCGCGTCCCCCGGACGGCCCACGATGCCCTTTGGTCCTATGAATTTCCGCTCAAACCTGCCGTATATTCATCCCATGACCATGGTTGCGGACCCCTCTCAGCCCACCCCGGCCATGCTGGCCGCGTGGCAGGGTTTCACCCCGGGGCCATGGATGCGGACCATCGACGTCCGCGACTTCATCCAGCACACCTACACCCCCTACACCGGCGACGCGAGCTTCCTCGCCGGCCCCACCGCCAAGACCCTGCGCGTGTGGCAGACGCTCGAGCGCGACTACCTGTCCGTCGAGCGCGCCCAGCGGATCTACGACGTCGACACCCACACCCCCGCCGACATCGACGCCTTCCCCGCGGGGTACATCAGCGCCGACGACGACGTGATCGTCGGGCTCCAGACCGACGTGCCGCTCAAGCGCGCGATGATGCCCAACGGCGGCTGGCGCATGGTCCGCACCGCGATCACCGAGGCCGGCAAGCAGGTGGACCCGCACGTCGAGGAGGCGTTCACCAAGTACCGCAAGACCCACAACGAGGCCGTCTTCGACCTGTACACCCCGCGCATCCGTGCGGCCCGCTCGGCGCACCTGGTCACCGGCCTGCCCGACGCCTACGGCCGAGGCCGGATCATCGGCGACTACCGCCGGGTGGCCCTGTACGGGGTGGACGCCCTGATCGAGGCGAAGAAGCGCGACAAGGACGCCGAGGTCGACCAGCCGTTCAGCGAGCACTGGGCCCGCCGCCGCGAGGAGCACGCCGAGCAGATCAAGTCGCTGGTCAAGCTCAAGAGGCTGGGTGAGATCTACGGGCTAGACCTGGCCCGCCCCGCGATCACCGCCCAAGAAGCGGTGCAGTGGACCTACATGGCCTACCTGGCCTCGGTGAGGTCTCAGGACGGCGCGGCGATGAGCTTCGGCCGGCTGTCGTCGTTCTTCGACGTGTACTTCGAGCGCGACCTCGCGGCAGGCGTCCTGACCGAGGAGGGCGCCCAGGAGATCATCGACGCCCTGGTCATCAAGCTGCGCATCGTCCGGTTCCTGCGGACCGTCGACTACGACCAGATCTTCTCCGGCGACCCCTACTGGGCCACCTGGACCGACGCCGGCTTCGGGACCGACGGGCGCCCGCTGGTCACGCGCACCTCGTTCCGGCTGCTGCAGACTCTGCGCAACCTGGGCCCGGCGCCGGAGCCGAACATCACGATCTTCTGGGACGAGAACCTGCCCGAGGGCTACAAGGAGCTCTGCGCGGCGATCTCGATCGAGACCTCCGCCCTCCAGTACGAGTCTGACGAGCAGATCCGCACCCGGTGGGGCGACGACGCGGCCATCGCCTGCTGCGTCTCCCCGATGACCATCGGCAAGCAGATGCAGTTCTTCGGCGCGCGCGTCAACGTCGCCAAGTCGCTGCTGTACGCGATCAACGGCGGCCGCGACGAGATGACGGGCACGCAGATCGTCACCGGCCACGCACCCGTCGTCGGTGACGGCCCGCTGGACTTCGACGAGGTCTGGGCCAGGTACTCCGACATGCTGGACTGGGTGACCGCGACCTACGTCGAGGCGCTGAACATCATCCACTACTGCCACGACAGGTATGCCTACGAGGCCATCGAGATGGCGCTGCACGACGACGAGGTGCTGCGCACCCTGGGCTGCGGCATCGCGGGGCTCTCGATCGTCGCCGACTCCCTGTCCGCGATCAGGTACGCCAAGGTCTACCCGGTGCGCGACGAGACCGGCCTGGTGGTCGACTACCGCACCGAGGGCCAGTTCCCGGTGTACGGCAACGACGACGACCGCGCCGACGAGATCGCCGCCCTGGTGGTCAAGACCGTCATGGACAAGATCCGCACGCTGCCGACCTACCGCGACGCCGTGCCGACCCAGTCGGTGCTGACCATCACCTCGAACGTGGTGTACGGCAAGGCCACCGGCTCGTTCCCGTCCGGGCACAAGGCCGGCACGCCGTTCGCGCCGGGCGCCAACCCGAGCAACGGCATGGACACCCACGGGGTGGTCGCGTCGATGCTGTCGGTGGGCAAGCTCGACTACGACGACGCCCTCGACGGCATCTCGCTGACGAGCACGATCACACCCTCAGGTCTGGGCTGGGACAAGGACGAGCAGGTGGCCAACCTGGTCGGGATCCTCGACGCCGGGATGGGCGAGGGCCTGTATCACGCGAACATCAACGTGCTGACGCCCGAGACGCTGATCGACGCGATCGAGAACCCGCAGGACTACCCGAACCTCACGGTGAGGGTCTCCGGCTACGCGGTGAACTTCGTCAAGCTGACCCGCGAGCAGCAGCTCGACGTGCTGCAGCGGACCTTCCACCAGACTGCCTGAGCGAAAACGCCCCGCACCCCGGTGCGCCGACGCTAGCCTCGTCCTCGGAGAGCGACCCCGAGGGAGGGTCGCGACGAACCGGCTCAGGGATGGTCATGACGCTGCACGGCCCGCTGTTCGAAGACTTCAAGGAGAACACGTCCACGGACCAGTTCTCGCTGCAAGGCCCCAGGATGCTGAAGATCCAGATGGGCTACGGGCCGGTGCAGTGCCGCGCGGGGTCGATGGTCGCCTACCAGGGCGACGTCCGCTTCGCCAGGAAGAGCCAGGGCATGGAACGGCTCGTCAAGAGAGCGGTGACCGGCGAGGGCGTCCCGATCATGGAAGCCTCGGGCCAGGGCGAGCTGTTCCTCGGCGACAGCGCCGCCAACGTCCAGATCATGTACATGGACAACGACATGGTCACGGTGAACGGGTCGGCAGTCCTGGCCTTCTCGTCGTCGATCCAGTGGGACATCCAGCGGGTCAAGGGCCTCGGCGGGATGATGGCCGCCGGGCTGTTCAACGTGGTGCTGCGCGGCACCGGTTTCGTCGCGGTGACCACGAGGGGCGAGCCGGTGGCGCTCGACGTGGCCTCCGCCCCGACCTTCGGTGACCCGCAGGCCGCCGTCCTGTGGACGGCCGGGGTGACGGCGAACATCCGCACCGACACCTCCGGCGGCATCGGCTCCTTCGTGCGCGGCGGCACGGGCGAGGTCTTCCAGGTCGCGTTCGGCGGCCATGGGCACGTGCTCGTCCAGCCCAGCGAGGGTGGCGTGGCCGCCACCTGAGGGGACGCAGGACGAGGCGAGCGCGGCAGAGGGCTGCTGGACCTGCTGGCGGGCTAGCGCGTCGCGGTTCCCCGGCTCCCCGCCGCGGGGACGCCTGGGACCAGGAGACACGCCCCGGTTGGGCGACGACGAGGCTCGCCGGGCACACTGTGGCCTCGGAGGTGGCCGAGACGATGAGCGACGACGGGCTGCGGCTGGCGACCGAGGCGATGCGCACGGCCGGGGTCACCCCCGCCGCCGTCAGCGTCTTCGCCGACTACTACCGCCAGCTCGAGGCCGGTGCGACCGGTCTGGTCCCCGAGAGCTCGATCGCCCCGCTGCTCGACCCGCCCCGGCTGGACGCGGTGGAGGTGGACGGCGACACCGCCCGGGAAGCCCTGTCGCGCACCGTGATCCTGAAGCTCAACGGCGGCCTGGGCACCTCGATGGGCATGGCGCGGGCCAAGTCGCTGCTCCCGGTGCGCGACGGGCGCAGCTTCTTGGACCTGATCGTCGCCCAGGTGCTCGCGGCCCGTGCGCGTCACGGTGCGCGGCTGCCGCTGGTCTTCATGACCTCCTTCTACACCCGCGACGACACCCGTGACGCCCTGCGCGCCTACCCGGACCTCCCCGTCGACGGGCTCCCGCTGGACTTCGAGCAGAGCAGCGAGCCGAGACTGCGCGCCGACGACCTGACCCCGGTCTCCTGGCCGTCCGACCCGGCGCTCGAGTGGTGCCCCCCGGGGCACGGCGACGTGTACCCGTCGTTGCTCGGCTCGGGCCTGCTGGACGCTCTGCTCGACGCGGGGTTCCGGTACGCGTCGGTGTCCAACTCCGACAACCTGGGCGCCGGCCCGGACGCGCGGCTCGCGGGCTGGTTCGCCGCCTCCGGGGCCCCTTTCGCCGCCGAGGTGTGCCGCCGCACCGCGATGGACCGCAAGGGCGGGCACCTGGCCCTCCGACGCTCGGACGGGCGTCTGGTGCTGCGTGACGTCGCGCAGACCCCGGCCGACGAGATGGGGTTCTT
The DNA here is from genome assembly GCA_009785115.1 of Micrococcales bacterium. Taxonomy (GTDB): domain Bacteria; phylum Actinomycetota; class Actinomycetes; order Actinomycetales; family Cellulomonadaceae; genus Cellulomonas. Next base: position 17,323 of record WQWY01000006.1, on the reverse strand, counting down.
CACCGACACCGACCGGCACCCCTACTTCAACACCAACAACCTGTGGTGGGACCTGGAGGTGCTGCGCGCCACGCTGGTCGAGCGAGGAGGGGTGCTCGGCCTGCCGCTGATCCGCAACGTGAAGACGGTGGACCCGACCGACCCGACCTCACCGCGGGTGATCCAGGTCGAGTCCGCGATGGGGGCCGCGATCGAGGTGTTCGACCGCTCGAGCGCCGTTGTCGTGGACCGGGCACGGTTCTTGCCGGTGAAGACCACGGCCGAGCTGCTGCTGCTGCGCTCCGACGCCTACGAGATCACCCCCGAGGCGACCCTGCGCCTGACGTCAGGCTCGACACCCACGGTCGAGCTGGCTGACGCTTACCGGACGATCGCCGCGTTCGAGGAGCGCTTCCCGGCCGGAGCTCCCTCCCTGCGCGACGCCCGCTCGCTGCGTATCGAGGGCGACTGGACCTTCGGCGCCGACGTCGTCGCCACCGGCGACGTCGTGCTCGGGCCGGAGGGCGGCACGATCCCCGACAGTGCCGTCCTCAGCGGCTGACCTCGCGCACCGACCGACCTCACGTACCGCCAGCCCCGTCCTCGGTACCGTCACCAGCCCGTCGAAGACGCCCGGCGAGCCTGCCCACCCTGGTGCACCCGTACGGCGCACCCCTCAGCACCCGCTCAGGTGGAGACCGTCACGCTTGCCAGATGACAGCCGTACCCGCGTTCTGGTCGTTGGCGTTGCAGGACATCCCCGACCCCGACTTCGCCGACGTCCACGTGTTCCCCCTGCCGCCTGGTGCGCCCGAGGACCCTGCCTGGTGGGCCGAGGCCATCTTCGCGATCGACGCCGCCCCGCTCCCGGTGCGAGCGCTGATGCGCACACGTCAGGTCCTCGTCCGGCTGATCGGGCTGAAGCCCTCGCCCGCCGACACGTTCGACGTGGACGAGGCTCTGGGGGACGAGGTGCTCATCGCTGCCGACGAGGAGCACCTAGACTTCCGGTGCGGCATCGGTGTGGATCGTGAGCACCGCCTGCTGCGAGTCACCACGACGGTGCGCCTGCACGGCTGGCGGGGACGGTTCTACTTCGCCCCGGTCTCGCTGGTTCACCCGACGCTCACCCGGGTCATGGTGAACCGAGTGCTCCGTCGGGCCGCTTGGCGCACACCGTCTCGTCGATGAGGAGCCTCAGCCGATGCACACCGTGATCGCCTCGCCCATCGGTCCGCTCACTCTCGCGGCTGATGCTGACGGCACGCTGACCGGCCTGTACTTCGAGGGCCACCGCCCGGCCCCGCGCCCAGGGCGGCTCGGGGAGGCCGGCCCCGCAGAGGTCTTCACCCTCGTCACCGCCCAGCTCGAGGAGTACTTCGCAGGACGACGGCGCTCCTTCGACCTGCCGTACCGCACCGACGGCACACCGTTCCAGCAGGAGGTCTGGGAGGCGCTCTCCGAGACCGAGCACGGCACCACGACCACCTACGCCGCGCTCGCGGCCATGATCGGCAGACCCACGGCTGTGCGTGCCGTGGGTGCGGCTGTGGGCCGCAACCCGGTGTCGATCGTCGTGCCGTGCCACCGCGTCGTCGGCGCCTCAGGCCTCACCGGTTACGCCGGCGGTCTCGATCGCAAACGCCACCTGCTCGACCTGGAGCGGCCCGACGCGACACCACCCGACAACCTCTTCTGAAGCGCTGAGCTGCGACACGACGGCGGGAGCCCGACGACACGGCGACCTCACCGAGGCGTCTCATGTGTCGGACCGCGTGGCGAGAACCGCACGGACGCCCGAGCGGACGGGCAAAGGGGTGTACGTTCACATCGTGATCCGGGTCGATGCTCGTCGTGTCAGCACGCTGGTAGCCCTGGTGGTCGCCGCGACAGCAGCGGCCGCCTGCACGCCCAGCCCCTCACCGACCTCGACCAGGCCCGTAACACCTCCCCCGGTGTCTCCCGGCGCGGCCACCAGCACCCAGCTGTTCCCGCTGCTCTACGAGGTCGAGTCGACCATGGTCGACGACAGCACCTCCCTGTACCCGATGAGCCGCATCGGCTTCCTCGACTCGTCGTGGCAGGTCGTCGTGGAACCGGTCTACAGCACCTACCTGCCCTGCCCCGGCCCGGACGGCACCGAGGTGATGCTGGCCGTGCGCAGCGACGGGACAGCCGACGCCTTCGACGCCCAGGGCACGAAGACCGGTTCGACCGAGGCCACCTACGTCAGCTGCGCGCTGCCGGGCTACGTCGTGGTGACCGCCCGCGTCCCCGGTACGGCCTGGGACTGGACCTCACGCACCGTCCGGCTCCCTGACCTGGCTGACAGCGACCTGCCGATCGGCCTGGTGCTGGACACCGAGACCCTCTACGTCTCGGAGAACGAGGGGCTCACGAGGTACCTGTACGACGTGAGCACGAGCACGAAGATCAGGCTTCCCACCGACCTGGGCGACATCAACCCCACGCAGGCCGAGCGGGCGCAGGCTAGCGGCGAGTGGCCGGTCCCCGCACCGAGCGCGGAGGCAGGCTTTCGTTATCTGGACCGCGACGGCAGGTGGCTGACGCCACAGGCCTTCGACATGGCATGGCCCTTCGTCGACGGTTTCAGCGCGGTCATGACGGACGACTACTCGTCGGCCCACTTCGTAGACACCAACATCGTCCGGACCGGACCGAGCTACAGCAGCATCTACCTGATGTACGACTACGCCTCCCCGTCGCCTCTCGTCGACGTCCTGGGCTATCGGGTGGCTTCGGCCAGGGGCGGCGAGCACACCGGCATCGTCGCCCGGGACCTGACCGTCCTGGTCGACCCCGCGACCGAGACCGCTGAGTGCGGGCCGGAGCACCTGTGCGTCGCGACGGCCGCGGACGGTTCGACCCGGCTGCTGCTTCTCCCGGAGGGCGCCCAGCACCCCCTGCCCGAGAGTTTCACCAAGGCCCTGTCGGAGTACCTGGTCACCGACGAAGCCGGAACGAGGGTGCACAACCTCGCCACCGGCCAGACCTTCGACGTCCCCGCTCCCTACGCGGCGGTCTCGGGCCACGCTGACGCCTTCGTCAGCTGCGAGTCCCCCAACGGCCTGCGGATGGTGCTCGACGCGACAGGCGCCCGCACCGACCTCGGCGTGATCGGACGCACAGTGACCGCTCTCGACGGCACCCCCTACTTCTGGGCTGTCGCCGGGAACAAGCACGGCTACGTCGACAGCGACGGCCGCTGGATGTACTCAGAGACCCGCTACACCGTGATGGAAGACTGAGCCGGCAGGGCCGATGCTCGTAGGGTCAGCACGCTGCTCGTGCCACCGTGCCGCCGGCACCTCAGGCCCTACCGGCCACGCTGACGGTCTCGACCGCAAACGTCACCCGCTCGACCTGGCACAGCCAGGCAACCTTTCGGCCGGCTCGATGGTGTGTGAGGTATGAGCCTCGAGGGGGCCGTCGACGGCGGCGAGACTGCCGTGGTCGACGGCGGTGACGGCGCCCCGGGCGACGCGGGTGCTCGTGATGCGGAGTTCACCGCGTTCATGACCGTCGCCATGCCGGCGCTCACCCGCACGGCATGGCACCTGACCGGTGACGTGCACCGGGCGGGCGACCTGGTGCAGCAGACGCTGGTCCGCACCTACCTGGCATGGCCGCGGGCACGTCAGGGCGACCCCCTGGCCTTCGCCCGCAAGGTCATGGCGAACCAACGGATCAGCACGTGGAGGTCGCGGCGCCGCGAGGTGCTCGCGCCCACGGGCAACCTTCCGCACGGCGAGCTCGTCGACGGCTCCAGCGCTGTGGCCGAGCGGGACTGTCTGGTGCGCGCGCTGGCGCTCCTGGGTGACCAGCAGCGTCGGGTCGTCGTGCTGCGCCACGTCGAGGGGTTCACCGAGAAGGAGGTGGCCGAGATGCTCGGCATCTCCGTCGGGGCCGTGAAGTCGGCCGGCTCACGTGGCCTGCGACGTCTGCGCGAGGTGCTGAAGGAGGAAGAGCAACCATGAACGACGAGCAGATCATCCGCCGTCTGCGTGAGGGGCTCAGCGCACCCGGCCCCGTGATCGACGTCGACCCCGCTGCGGTGCTGCGCAAGGGCCGGCGGCGTCGCACCGCCCGCACGGCCGTGGCAGGCACCGCGATCCTGGCCCTGTTCACCGGTGCCGCCGTGGCTGCTGCGATCGCTGTGGGCCTGTACCGCCCGACGCCTGAGATCGCGTTGCCGACCCCGACTCCCTCCTCGTCGTGGGTCGAGACCACCAGTCGCCTGACGATCCCTGAAGGCCTGACCAAAGACCAGACCTTCGACACGATCCACGCCGCCACCCGTCTCCCGGTGGAAGACCTGCGAGCGGCTGCGGCCGACCCGGAGATGGTCGGGCTCCCGACCGAGGCCGGGGGCGACGTCGAGGGCTGGCTCTTCCCGGCGACCTACGAGGTGCCCGAGGACGCTTCGGCGGCACAGGTGCTCTCCCAGATGGTCACCCAGACCGTCGCCGAGCTCGAGAGCAGGGACGTCCCGCGCGACCAGTGGCACGACGTCCTCATCAAGGCGTCGCTGGTCGAGCGCGAAGCGCCACGCGACCAGGACCGGCCGATGATCGCCCGGGTGGTGGACAACCGCCTGTCCGAAGGCATGGCGCTGGACATCGACGCGACAGCGCTCTACGGGTTGGGGCGACCTTGGGGCTACCTGACGAAGAACGAACGAGAAGACGCCTCGAACCTCTACAACACCGGGATTCACCCCGGCCTTCCTCCCGGACCCATCGCCTCCTCTGGTGCCGCATCGCTCGATGCGGTGCTGCACCCTGCCGACGGAGACTGGCTGTACTGGACGGTAGACCCACAGACCGGAGAGATGGAATTCTCCTCGACACCTGGGGCTCACGTCGACGATATCGACTATAACTTTCTCGGATCATGGGCGATCTTCCACCAGGTCGGCTGCGGGGACCGAGATGATTCTGAGCTCGGCGCAGCCCTAGCAGGAACAACACTGACGGTACGTAGCGACGGAACGCTCACCCAGATCATCCCGAACCTGCCAGGAGGATCGCGCGTGTCGAACGGCACCTGGACGACGAGGGATATGCACCAGTGGTACGACGGGACGACGACAGGGGTGGACATGGTGGTGACCTGGGAGGACCCGAACAGCGAGTATCTGGGGGACACGTTCATCTCTACCGGACAGATGAGCGTCTACGGACACCTCATTTTGGGCCAGCCAGGGAGCTGCACCTACCGCTACTTCTTCACCAGGTCATGAACCATCCTGTACCGATCCGTCCCAGCCAGGCGTTCTGACTCGCACACCATCCCGTGTCCCCACCTCCATGAAGAATCACAACTACTCTTGGGAGCATGATGCGGATCGAGGCTCATCGGATCAGCGCACTGCTGGGTCTAGTCGTCGTGGCTGTAGTTGCGGCCGCCTGCACGCCCTCTCCGGCGCCGACCACCACCAGCACCACGGCACCCCCCGCGGCCTCCCCGACCACGTCCGTCAGCACCCAGCTGTTCCCGCTGATCTATGAGGTCAGCGCTACCACAAGCTTCTACGGCTCTCCCTCCGAGACGGAGATGCTCCGCATCGGTTTCCTCGACTCGTCATGGCGAGTCGTCGTAGAACCGGTCTACAACGGCTACCAGACGTGCTCTGACCAGGACAGCGCCGACGTGATCGTGGCTCAGCGCCGAGGGACCGTCGACTCGTTCGACGTCCAGGGCAACAAGACCGGATCGATCACGGCTCGCGGCGTCAGGTGCGGCCCGCTGCCGGGCTATGCGACGGTGAGCGTCGACGACTCAGACACCCCCCAGGTCGTCCGGCTGCCCGACCTGGTCGGCACCGACCTGCCCAGCGGCCTGGCGCTCGACACCGAGACCTTCTATGTCCATGACTACACCCGGAACGCAGGCTTCCTGTACGACGTGGGCACCGGCACGAGAAGCAGGCTTCCCTCCGACCTGATGTTTGTCGGCACCTCGTACGGCGGGGTCGTCGGTGACCGACCTAGCGGCGAGTGGCCCGTGCCAGCCCCGGTGAGAGCGGGGGAGGAAAACCCCTATCGCTACCTGAACCGAGATGGCACCTGGGCGACCGGTCGAACCTTCAGCCAGGCTGGCTGGTTCACCGACGGTCACGGCTGGGTCGGCACCAGCCATGACCGGGCGCATTTTGTGGACACCAGCTTTACCCAGGTCGGACAGACCTACGAATACATCGAGGGGATCCACCCCTACGGCACCTCGACGCTGTTCGACAACCTTCTGGGATACACGGTGAGGCTGCCCAGAGGAGGGGAACGCTACGGTGTCGTCGCCCGAGACCTGACCGTGCTGATCGACCCTGCTGCCGAGACCGCCGACTGCGACCGGTGGGCTGTTGGTCCCCACGTGTGCCTGGCCACAGCAACGGACGGCTCGATGCGGCTGGTAGTTCTTCCCGAAGGCACCCAGACTCCGCTGCCCGAGGGATTCACCAGGGTCTTGTCTGAGCACCTGGTCACCAACGACGCCGGGACCCAGGTCCACAACCTCGCCACCGGCCAGACCTTCGACGTCCCCGCCCCCTACGCCGCAGTCTCCGGCCACGCCGACGCCTACATCAACGTGGAGTCCCCCAACGGCCTGCGCACGGTGCTCGACGGGACCGGCGACCGCACCGACCTCGGCGCGGTCGAGCGCGTCGTCACCGCCACCGACGGCAACCTCTACTTCTGGGCTGTCGCCGGGAACCGGCACGGCTACGTCGACCGCGACGGCCGCTGGATGTACTCAGAGTCTCGTCACGCTGTGATGGAAGACTGAACAAGAAGAAGGATGGAGATACCCACGATGACCCGTACCCGTGCCTTCGCGCTGCTGGGCGCCAGCACCCTGGCTCTCACGCTGGCAGCGTGCGGCAGCCCGACACCGGCAGCCACCAGCACACCGACCGCGACCCCCTCACCCACCGCGACGGTCCACTACGAGCCGATCATGACCCCGGAGGAGTTCCCCCGGATGGACGGCTCGACCGCGAACATCCCGCTCGGGTCTCTCGTGCTGCAACGCACCACCGGCCTGGACGCCGCCACCGCCGACAACTCCATCCAGTTCAACACCACCTCCAGGGCCTACGAGCGCCTCGCCGAGGGGGAGGTAGACCTGATCCTGGCCTACGAGCCCAGCGCGGAGACCCGTGCCAAGGTCGACCCGCGCGGCAGGAACCTGGAGTCCCACGCCATCGGCAGGGACGCCCTGGTCTTCCTGACCAACGAGGACAACCCGGTCGACAGCCTGACAGCGGAGCAGGTCCGCGACATCTACACCGGGAAGATCACCAGCTGGAGCCAGGTCGGCGGCCCCGACGTCCCGATCATGGCGTTCCAGCGCCCTGAGGTGTCAGGCTCCCAGACGCTGATGCGCAAGCTCGTCATGGGTGACGCGACGATGACGGACCCGCCCACCGAGCTGGTCGCCGCCGAGATGGGCAGCCTGGTCGACGGGGTCGCCTCCTACGCCAACAGCAGCAACGCCCTGGGCTACTCGGTGTTCTACTACGTCAGCAACCAGTACGCGGTCGACGGCATCAAGCTGATCGCCATCGACGGCGTCACCCCGTCCAACGAGACCATCGCTGACGGCACCTACCCGTGGGTCAACGAGTTCTACGTGGTGGTGCGGGCCGACGAGCCCGCCGACAGCCCGGCGCGCAAGATCGTCGAGTGGCTCGGCACCGACCCCGGTCGCCAGACGATCAAGGACGCCGGCTACGTCGCCCTCTGAGGCCGTCCACGTCAGGTGCGGGGCTCGGTGCCGGTACGGGTCTCTCGACCCGCCCTCGGCGCCGAGCCCCGCGCCTGACGGAACCTTTCACCGCAGCGACACCTCCGCGTCGGCTCTGGCTGGTTACAGTGCCCGTAGGCGTGCGTCCAGCCACGCACGGGCAGAGCGGAGGTGCGTGTGAGACGAGCGTGGCTCCGTGTCGCAGGCACCTTGTTCGCGGTGGCCTGGGGAGGCAACGAGTTCACCCCGCTGCTGGTGATGTACCGCGTCGACCAGCAGATGAGCGCCCTGGTGGTCGACCTGCTGCTGGCCGCCTACGTGCTCGGCATCGTCCCCGGGCTGCTGCTCGGGGGCCCGCTGTCAGACAGGCACGGACGACGGCCGCTCATGCTCTGGGCCCCGGTGTTCGGCATGCTCGGCAGCGCGGTGCTCGCGGCCGGGTCTGGAGAGCCGGCGATCCTCGCGGCGGGGCGGGTCTGCTCCGGCATCGCGCTGGGCCTGGTGATGGCCGTCGGCACCAGCTGGATCAAAGAGCTCTCCTCCGACGCCCCCGGGTCCGGCCCTCGGCGGGCGTCCATGTCGCTCACCGCGGGCTTCGGGCTCGGCGCCGGAGTGGCCGCCGCCCTGGCCCAGTGGGGGCCGTGGCAGGCGCAGCTGCCCTACCTGGTCAACATCGTCCTCACCGCTGCGGCCGGCGTCGTGCTGCTCAGCGCACCAGAGACCCGCCCCCGGTCGACCACGCCCGGGCGGCTGCGCGACGACCTGCGCATCCCCGCCGGGCGCCACCGCCGCTTCCTCCTGGTGGTCGCACCCACCGCACCGTGGGTCTTCGGCGCCGCGGCCAGCGCCTACGCGATCCTGCCGGCGCTGCTCTCAGCCCAGGTGCCCGACCTGGCGATCGGGCTCTCAGGCCTGATGTGCCTGGTCGCGCTGGGCACCGGTGTCGGGGTCCAGGCCCTGGGGCGGCGGCTCGACCGTCCACGCTCGGCACGCGGGATGGTCGTCGCCATGGCCGTGACCGTCCCGGGCATGGCGCTCGCCGCGCTCACCGCGACCACCCGCTCCCCCGCGCTCGGGCTGGTCGCGGCGGCCGTGCTGGGCGCCGCCTACGGTCTGCTGCTGGTGGGCGGGCTGCAAGAGGTGCAACGCATCGCCCGGCCCGACGACCTGGCCGGGCTCACCGCCGTCTACTACTCGATGTCCTACCTGGGCTTCTTCGTGCCAGCGGTGCTCGCCGCGCTCGACCCGTTGCTGGGCTACCCGCTGCTGTTCGTCGCCGGCGCGGTGCTCGCCACCGCCAGCCTGGTGCTGGTGTTCTACCACCGCCACCAGACCCTGCCCGCCGAACCCGACCAGCCGCATGAACCCGACCGACTGAACGAGCCCGACCAGACGCATGAGCCCGACCAGCTGAGCGAGCCCGAGTAGCCGCTGAGCCTGACCGGCTGCCGAGCTCGGCTGACCTTCTGGGCCCGGCTGGCTGCTGAGGCCGACCAGCCGCCGTCCCGCCTCTTCTGCCACCTCGGCCGGTCGGGGGAAGATGGTCCGGTGGTGCAGATGACGGCAGAGGAGTTCGAGGCAGCCGTGTCCGACGCCCTGGACATGGTCCCGGTCGACCTGACCAGGCTCATGGACAACGTCGTGATCCTGGTGGAGGACTCCCCGCCAGACGACGAGCCCGAGCTGCTGGGGCTCTACGAGGGCACGCCGCTCACCGACCGCGACCTCGGGTGGGCGACGGGCTCCCTGCCCGACCGGATCACCATCTACCGCCTGCCTACCCTCGCGATCTGCGAGGACGCGGAGCAGGTCGCTGAAGAGGTGGCGGTGACCGTCGTCCACGAGATCGCCCACCACTTCGGCATCTCCGACGCCCGTCTGCACGAGCTCGGCTGGGGCTGAGCCACCCCGTCCTGCCCGCCGCCGACCACCGACTTTGCCGATCTCGGCCCAGTACCCGTATGATCTCTCCTGGTCTACAGGACGCCTCGACGTCAGGGGCGCTCGCCCCCATCGTCTAGCGGCCTAGGACGTCGCCCTTTCACGGCGGTAGCACGGGTTCGAATCCCGTTGGGGGTACGGACTTCTCAAGTCTCATTACGAGGCCCTGTGGCGCAGTTGGTTAGCGCGCCGCCCTGTCACGGCGGAGGTCGCGGGTTCGAGTCCCGTCAGGGTCGCTCCACCGTCCGGCATGCCGGACGGCCGGGCTCTGTAGCTCAGTTGGTAGAGCGCACGACTGAAAATCGTGAGGTCACGGGATCGATGCCCGTCGGAGCCACGGGTTCGGGGTACCTGTGCCCAGCACGGCTGGGCTGGTCTCACCCGTCATTCTTGGCGGGGGCTTCTGCCCCCGCGCCCCGCCTGGGACACGCCCCCAGACCCCCCGCTCGGCCGGTTCCCGGCCTTCGTGTGGTCGGCGGTGACGAGCCGCCCGCCCCCTTGGGTTCAGCATCGGAGCGCGTCTCGGTCTTCCACTCGGCCACTTTCCGACCAGCGGGGGGCCGACGATGAGGGTTCCCCTGCTTCCTCACCTTCTCGTCTTTCGCTCTTCTCTGAGCGTGCCACTGTCCCTGGTGTCGCTGCTCGCACTGGTGGAGCAGCTGGGGGTCGGACTTGTCAGGCTTGCGGTCTGGGGCATGGCCTGGGGGTGGGCGGACGGGCTAGGTTGGGGGTATGACGTCGCAGAACTCTGAGGCTCGGTCTCTGGGGGAGCTGTTCGCCTCGGTGTCTGAGCAGAGCGCCCGGCTGGTGCGTGCTGAGATCGAGCTGGCCAAGGCCGAGCTCGCTGCCAAGGCCAAGCGGGTGGGTGCTGGGGTCGGGATGTTCGGCGCCGCGGCCTCTCTCGCCTTCTGGGCGGTCGGGGCGCTCGTCGCGACCCTGATCCTCGTGCTCGCCATATGGCTCCCCGCCTGGGCGGCCGCGCTCATCGTCACCGGCACGATGTTCGTCACCATCGCTCTGCTGGTGCTCTTCGGCAAGAACCAGGTCGAGAAGGGCTCTCCTCCCGTGCCCGAGGCTGCCATCGCCAGCATCAAGGAAGATCTCGAGGCCGTGAAGAAGGGGGTCCAGCCGTGAACGACGAGCCCAAGGTGCCCGCCGACGAGCCTCGACCGCGGCCCACACGCTCGATGGCCGAGATCCAGCAGGAGATCGAGACCGTCAGGGCCGAGCTCGCGGCCACGGTGGACGAGCTCGCCTCCCGGCTCGACCCGCGCAGCCAGGCCACGAAGATCATCACCGATGCCACCAACCCGGACGCCTCCCCCGAGGCCCGCCGCCGGGCACGCATCGTGCTCGGCGTGGCGGGTGCTGCGGCAGCGCTGGTCGTCGCCGGTCTCGTCCGGAAGGCCGTCCGCCGCTAGGCAGAGACCCTCCGCCCAGGACGCCCTCTCCAGGCCACAGGGCGCTAGAGGAGACCTTCGCGCGCACTCGGACACACGTGCGTGACCTTGTTCCAGGCGTGAGGCCCGCCATCGTCCCCGCACGCGCCCGGGCGCGTCCCCTCGCCCCGTGGCATCGCACACGGGGCAGGCTCGCTCACAGGGCAGACTGGAGCCCGCTGAGGAACCCCCGGTGAGGCACCAGGAACTCTTCAGCGGGCTCCTCGCCCAGGGCCGCTCGGGCCGCTCACGCCGTCCGGGCGGACGGGGCAGGCTGGACGGGCTGCTGCTCGCGCTGCACCGGGACGCCGCTGAGGAGGTTCAGCACCTCAGACTCCCGGTAGCGGCGGTGCCCGCCGAGAGTGCGCACCGCGGAGAGCTTGCCGGACCGGGCCCAGCGGGTCACCGTCTTCGGGTCGACCCGAAACAGGCTCGCCACCTCGGCCGGGGTGAGCAGAGACTCCGACTCGACGTTCGTCGGGTGCATCGCAACCTCCATCATGCGCCCCGTGGGGCGCTTCTCCATCGGGCAGATCCACCCGTCGCTACGGGAGGAAGGTCATCTGTCAAGGTCACGCCAGTAAACACCATCTTCGGGTCCTTCGCACCCTCAGCGCGCTATCACCCGTTCTGGGTACCTTAGACCCCGAATCGCTCGGCGCAACCGGGGTGAACGATGTGCGGGTCACGTGAACTCGGTGTCGGAATGCCCGACGACCCTGTACGGTTGCACCTACGAGAGACAACACAGCACCGGGGCCGCGCGTGACTCACGCCGCCGCCCCGCTTCCACGTAATGAGGGGGTCGATGCCAGATGGGGCGCGGCCGTCAGAAGGCTAAGCAGACCAAGGTCGCTCGGGAGCTGAAGTACTTCAGCCCTGAGACCAACTATGCGCAGCTAGAACGCGAGCTGAGCGGCAGCCGGAGTGCACTTGGCACGAAGGACACCGCGACCGACGACTCCTACGAGTCGTGGGACGACGGGGACGACGGCGAGGAGCCGACCCGCCGCTAGAACATGCCTCCCGCCCCTGTCGCGGGTCGCGGCTGGTGCAGATCACAGCATGCAGACCACAGCGAGATCCGAGCCGCGAGGTCGATCGCACAGAGACGGCGGGTGGCTGCCCTCGTCAGCGGTAGCCGCCCAGCAGGCACACCGCGCCACCGTCGACGCCCTTGGTCCCGGTGACCAGGTCGCTGGCCGGCGCTTCCCGTGACGGGTCGAGGTCGCGCACGCCACCCAGTTCCCATGCCGCCAGGCCGAGCGTCGCGGCCCGGCGCAGCACCGCGTCCGCGCTGGCCGGGTCGACCACGAGGACCATGCCGACACCGAGGTTCAGCGTGCCCTCCATGTCCGACCACGGGACCCCACCCAGCCGCTGGACCATGTCGAACACCGGCGGCACGGTCCAGCTCGACCGGTCCACCTCGGCCAGCGTCCCGGCGGGGAGCACCCGGGCGAGGTTCGCCGCGAGCCCTCCCCCGGTGATGTGCGACATCGCGTGCACCCCACCGAGGGCGACCAGGTCGAGCACGTCGGCGGCGTAGACCCGGGTCGGCTCGAGCAGCTCTTCGCCCAGCGTGCGGCCCAGGTCGTCCACGTGGCGCTCCAGCGACCAGCCGGCCGCCGCCACCACCGCGCGCACCAGCGAGTAGCCGTTGGAGTGCAGCCCCGACGACGCCAGGGCGACCAGCACGTCACCGGCACGCACCTTGTCGGGGCCGAGCATCTCGTCGGCCTCGACCACACCGGTGGCCGCCCCGGCCACGTCGTACTCGTCGGGGCCGAGCAGGCCCGGGTGCTCGGCGGTCTCGCCCCCGAGCAGCGCGGTCCCGGCCACCTGGCACGCCTGGGCGATGCCTCGCACGACGTCGGCGATCCGCTCGGGCACCACCTTGCCGCACGCGATGTAGTCGGTCATGTACAGCGGGCGGGCACCGACCACGGCGATGTCGTCGACGACCATGCCGACCAGGTCGAACCCGATCGTGTCGTGCACGTCCATCGCCTGAGCGATGGCCACCTTCGTGCCCACGCCGTCGGTGGAGGTCGCGAGCACGGGGCGACGCATCCTGGTCAACGCCGAGGCGTCCCACAGCCCGGCGAACCCGCCGACGCCCCCGATGACCTGCGGCCCGTGCGTGGCGCGCACCGCGTCCTTCATCAGCTCGACGGCCTTGTCACCAGCGTGGGTGTCGACGCCGGCCGCGGCGTAGGTGAGGCGCGGCGTCTCGCCGCTCGTGCGTGTCTGGTCGTCCATGGGTGCGTCCCCGTTCATGGGTGCTTCGCCGTTCACGGGTGTTCCAGCGCACCCGCGCCGCCCAGGCCGGGCAGCACCGACCTCAGCCCGGCCGAGGGGTCGCCGAGCGGCAGCTCGGCCTGCTCCAGCAGGTGCTTGCCCAGCTGTTCGCCAGGCGGCAGCGGGATCGGGTAACGCCCCGAGAAGCATGCAGTGCACAGCTGGTTCTCGCTCTGCTCGGTCGCGGCGATCATGCCCTCTTCGGAGAGATAGCCCAGCGAGTCGGCGCCCAACGAGGAGGCGATCTCGTCCACGCTCAACCCGTTGGCGATCAGCTCGGCGCGAGAGGCGAAGTCGATGCCGTAGAAGCAGGGCCACTTCACCGGCGGCGCGGTGATCCGTATGTGAACCTCGACGGCGCCGGCCTCGCGCAGCATCCGGACCAGGGCCCGTTGGGTGTTGCCCCGCACGATGGAGTCGTCCACCACGACCAGCCGCTTGCCCCGGATCATCTCCCGCATGGGGTTGAGCTTGAGCCGGATGCCGAGCTGGCGCAGCGTCTGCGACGGCTGGATGAAGGTGCGCCCCACGTAGGCGTTCTTGGCCAGCCCTTGGCAGAAGGGGATGCCCGACGCCGCGGCGTAGCCGACCGCGGCGGGCGTGCCGGACTCGGGCACCGGGATCACCAGGTCGGCCTCGGCCGGGTGCTCTGCGGCGAGCGTGCGGCCCATGGCCACCCGTGAGGCATACACCGAGCGGCCGGCGATGGTCGTGTCAGGGCGGGCCAGGTAGACGTACTCGAAGACGCACCCCGCCCGCTCTGCCGGGGCGAAGCGTGTCGCGCGCAGCCCGTCGGCGTCGATCGCGACCAGCTCGCCCGGCTCGACCTCCCGCACGAACGAGGCGCCGACGATGTCCAGCGCGGACGACTCCGAGGCGACCACCCAGCCGCGCTCGAGGCGACCGAGCACCAGGGGCCGCACCCCTTGCGGGTCACGAGCCGCGTACAGGGTGTGCTCGTCCATGAAGACCAGCGAGAAGGCCCCGCGCAGCCGGGGCAGCACCTCCAGCGCGGTGGTCTCCAGAGAGTGCTCTGGGTCGCCGGCCAGCAGCGCCGTGATGAGGGCGGTGTCGGTGGTGTTGCCACGGGCGAGCTCTCCGCGCTGGCGGGGCCCGTAGCGCTCGGCGACCAGGCTCACGAGCTCCGCGGAGTTGGTGAGGTTGCCGTTGTGGCCCAGCGCGACGGTGCCGGCCGCCGTGGGGCCGAGGGTCGGCTGGGCGTTCTCCCAGGTGGCCGACCCCGTGGTGGAGTAGCGACAGTGCCCGATGGCCACGTGCCCTCGCAGCGTCCCCAGGGCGGTCTCGTCGAACACCTGAGAGACCAGGCCCATGTCTTTGTAGACGAGCAGCTGCTCGCCGTCGGAGGTCGCGATGCCGGCCGACTCCTGACCTCGGTGCTGCAACGCGTACAGACCGAAGTAGGTGAGCTTGGCGACCTCCTCACCGGGTGCCCAGACGCCGAACACACCGCAGGCGTCCTGCGGGCCGCGTTCTTGGGGATCGATCGCGTGGGTCAGTCTTCCGTCCGCACGGGGGGCCACGTGACCATCGTCCCATATGCCGGTGCGCACCCGGGACGCCTTCTCACGACCCGCCGGCAGGTCCACCCTCACGGCGCAGACCGGGCAGCGGGAGCCACCGGGCCAGGTCGGCCCGTTCGCCAGACGCCGTGACCGCACCGTCGGTGATCGCTCCGTCCCAGGTCACCGCACCGGTGGCCAGCCGCAGCCAGGTGTCTGGGTCGGTCTCGACCACGGCGGGCGGGGTGCCTCGGGTGTGCCGGGGCCCGGCGACGGCCTGGACCACACCGTCGGGTGGCACCCGGACCTCCACGGTGCGCCCGGGCGCGACGTCGCCGAGCACGGCGAGGGTGAACCGCACCGCGGTGCGCCGGGCGGCCCGGTCTGCCGGGTCGGCCAGCCACCGGGCCAGCGCCGCACGGCCCTGCTCAGGGTCTGTCCGCATGCTGCCATCTTGTCTCACCGGGCTCGAGGCACCATGGTGGTCGTGTGGCGGGAGAACCCCTGCGAGTGATATATGGACATATCACCCACGCGTCTTCAGATACGGTCAGACCACCATGCAGCCGCTGAGCGAACCGACGACGACCGCGTCGCCTGCCCGACGCGTCGCCCCGGGCGGGCTCGAGATGCGTCGGCGCATGCCCTCGGAGGGCGAGCCTCGTGAGGCGACGTGGATGACGTGGCTCGGGACGCCTGGTGATGTCGGCCCGCTCGACGTCGCGTGCGAGGCGGTCGCCGCCGCTGCCGCTCGCCACGGGAGGGTCAGGCTGCTGGCCGAACCTGGGCAGACGAGCAACGCGCACGACCTGGGCGCACGGGTCGAGGTCTCGGGGGCGAGCCTCGGGGGCTGCATGGTCCAGGCCGGCCCGTCTTTCGTGATCGGGGAGCGGGGCGTCCAGACGGTCGACTGGACCCGGCCCGACCAGGGCTCGGCACGACGCCCCCGCAAGAGCCGCCGCACCGAGACAGCCTTCGACGTGCCCGGGGATCGCTCAGCGCTGAACCTGGGCCTTCTGGACACCGACGGCTGGGGCACCGCGCTGCTGACGCCTGACACCCTCGAGCGGAACCCCGGCTGGACCCGGGCCGACGTCGAGCAGGAGCTGGCCGACACCCTCGGGCTGACCCGGACGCTCTGGCTGACCCGGACGCTCTCCAGCCACGGCTCGGGGCACGGCTACGCGCCCGCGGTCTTCGCGGCACCGGGTGTCGTCCTCGTCCACGACCAGCAGAACATCGGGCATCCCGACAACGAGACCGTCATCGAGACCGTCGCCCTGCTCACGCGGTCGCGCGACGCGGTGGGCCGTCCGCTGCGCGTGGTCCGCGTCCCCGCCCCCCTACGCCTGCGCGAGAGCGACCGCTGGTTGCACTGGACCTACCTGGGCCACGGGCTGGTCGACGGCGCCGTCATCGTCCCGCTGCTCGACGACCCGAACGACGAGCTCGCGATCACCGCCCTCAGGGAGGTGTACCCCGACCGGGAGGTCATCGGGGTCGACGCCCGCCCCCTGTTCCGCGAGGGCCACAGCGTCTCCTGCCTCCTGCGCGCCCAACCACAACCCCGCTGAACCACGACGTCTAGGGCACGCTCCGCCTTGTCCGCTTTGTTCGGATCGTCCCGTCGGGTGAGGTAGCGTGAGGGCGTCGTGTCACGGACAGAGGGTGAGGCTGATGACGCTGGTGATGACGTCAGGCTCTGGGCTCGAGGGCCCGTCGAGCGCCACAACGACGTGCGACCGAGGCACGGCTAAGGCACCTGGGCACGCGGTCCCGTCGAGGCCCTTGTCGTTCTTCGAGCGCTACGGGGTGGTCTGATGAGCGAGCGTCCGGTCTCTGGTGATGGTCTGGTCGATCCGGAGCGTTTCTTCGGCAGGTCGCGGGATCTGGACATCGATGCGATCCGGGACGCGGGCAGCGCGGTGCGTGGTGCGGGCAAGAAGGTCTCGGGGCGTACCGATCAGATCGGGGCGGCCTGGGCGGGGTTGGGGGTCAGCTACCAGGCGCCGGAGTCTGAGGTCGTGTGGAGCCTGATGGGCCCTGCGGTGGCGGCGGGGTTGGAGGTGGAGGAGTCGTGCCGCCTGGTCGGTCGGGCGTTGGATCGTTATGCGGACGACCTGGTGGTGCTCAAGGGCCGGTTGGCTGATCTGGAGCGGCGGGCCCAGGAGTTCCGTGACCGGGTCAAGCATGGTGTGCGGACGTCGTTGGTCGGTGAGGTCAACCCCTGGATGGGTGTGCTCCCGGTCGCGGTCGGTGCGGCCACCGACGGGATGAGGACGGTGGCGTGGTTCGAGCACGGCCCCTCGATCGAGCAGAACAAGGCGTTGCTGGAAGAGCATGCGAGGCTGTTGGGGTTGGCGTCGCAGGCGGCGG
>WQWY01000005.1 GCA_009785115.1 Micrococcales bacterium | reverse complement strand
GCCGACGCCGTTGACGTAGACGTGCACGTCGGTGGACCCAGGGGAGTCAGGGTCGAAGGCCCAGCCTGCCACGGTGAGTTGGCCCTCGTTGATCGCGACCGCGTCGATGACGCCCATCGGAGGACGGTTGACCACGTCCACGGTGCGGCACCCCAGGAGCGTCACCTGTGGTCGCTCTACCCCGATGGAGTAGGTGCACACGGCGTGGCGGCCCGGTGAGGCAGGGAAGGTAGCGCTGAAGCCTCGCTCGGGACCCATGCCGAAGACCGCGCCGACGTCCGGCCGGGGAAGGTTGGCGTTGACGGCGTACCCGACGCTGCTCACGTAGATGTGGACCTGGTTGGACACGTTCGTCGCAGGGTCGATGGCCCAGCCGCTCACGGTGATCGAGCTCATCGTGGCGGTGATCGACTCCACGGCACCTATCGGGTCGCCGGCGTCGGGGCGTCCGAACCAGTCGGTGTAGAACCGGTAGAAGTTGCGGTTGCCGTACGACGAGCACGCGTCGCCCGTGCCGCTCCCGGCGGCGAGAGAGGCGGCGTTGGGCTGGTACGGCGTGTAGTTGTAGAGGTTCGCGGTGGACTGGTTCTGGATGCGCACCGGGGACGAGCCGCACGCCGCGTTGGGGTGGAACCGGATGTTGTTGACGACCCCAGCACGGTGGTTGTACCGCTCGGGGTAGAGCGTGTAGTTCCTGAACTGCCAGGCCGCGTGGTAGACCTGGTTGTAGAAGCCGTAGTACTGCGCGTCGCACGGGGCGGTGTCCGGGCAGCCGAAGCCGGTGGCCGAGCGGTACCGGCTCGCGGTGAGCGAGGTGCCGGTGGCCGTGACCAGGCTCTGCTCCTTCTGCAGCAGCACCAGCAGCACCTTGGGGCTGATCTCGCACGCCTGCGCGACCTTGGCGATGATGGTGGCCGCGGACTCCCGGGCGGCGCCGACGTAAGTCCCCCTGCACCGGTTGTCCGCCGGACGGGTCCAGGTGTCGAAGACCGCCGCGCGCAGGCACGGCGTCCCGTCGTTCCCGGGCCGGCACGAGGGGTTCCGCGCGTCGAGGAAGGCTTGGATGCTTGCCGCGTTCATCGAGGACCAGTCGGTGAAGTTGCGGTCGGTGATGATCAGACCGGGGTTGAACCTCGACAGGTCGACCGCCTGGGCCCGCGGGGTCTCCACGCTGCTGAGACCGCTGAGCAGCAGGACGCTCGCGGTGAGCACGGCGGCGATGCGGAGCAGGGGGCGGCGTGTCACAAGACCCATATCGGCGTGATCGGCAGCTGGCCTGAGCGTCGAGCCGGGTCGTCTCGAAAGATGGATGGTCCTCCCCACGGGTGAAGAGTACGGTGGCTGCGGTCATCTCGCAGCGTCGTGGAGGTCCTCCGTGCCGAGGACCGTCGTCTCCCTACACTGTCGGGGCAGCGTGTCGATGCATAGGTGTTGGGCCGTCCGGGGAACAGGGAGTGAAGTGCTCATTCGTCCAGGAGCCGCCGTCGTCGCGGTGATGATGGCGGTCAGCGCGGTGTTCGCGTCCCCCGTCGCCGCGGTCGGGCCGGTGCGGTCAGCTGTGGTGAGCCCTGAGGTGACCGAGCTCGAGCTCGAGGGTGTCGACCGAGGTGCCGCCTTGGCCCGTGGGGCAGGCGCCCTGCCTCCGACGGACGACGGCGAGCACCCGCAGGTGTTCACCGCACCCATGGACACGCCCACGTTCGCGGTCCTCGGCTTCACGTGGGACCCAGATAGCCCGGACGTGACGATCAAGTATCGGGTCCGAGCGTCCGACCAGTGGTCGGAGTGGGAGGAGATCGAGCCCGGGCACGTCCCGGACTCAGACTCCCGCGACGCCTCGGACGGCGAGCGGCCGGGGACGGACCCGGTGGTCACCGGAGAGGCTGACGGGCTCCAGGTGTGGGCGAGCGCGGACGAGGGGACGGTCACCGGGCTCAGGGCCGTCCTGGTCACCGTCCCGCAGGCGCCGGCGGACGCGATGGTCGCACCCCTGGCAGCCGCGGCCGTCCCCGGGCAGCCGCCCATCATCTCCAGAGCGGGGTGGGGTGCCGACGAGTCCCTCAGGACCTGCGCGCCGAGCTACTCCGCCGAGATGCCGGCGGTGGCGGTCCACCACACCGCGTCGTCGAACGTCTACACCCCCGAGCAGGTCCCGGGTCTCATCAGGGGCTTCTACGCCTACCACGTCCAAGGGCGCGGCTGGTGCGACATCGGGTACAACTTCCTGGTCGACAGGTACGGCCGGGTTTTCGAAGGGCGCGCGGGCGGGATCACCTCGCCAGTGGTGGGTGTCCACACCGGCGGGTTCAACTCGCGCACGATCGGTGTCTCGGCTATCGGAGACTTCTCGTCAGACGTCCCCGCCGCGGTCATCGACGCGCTGGTGTCGTTGATCTCGTGGAAGGCCGCTATCCACGGCATCTACGCCGCGGGCAACGTCACGCTGGTCTCTGGTGGCGGCGACTCGAAGTTTCCCGCCGGCACGGTAGTGACGTTCCCGGCGATCTACGGCCATCGCGACGCACAGCACACCGCGTGCCCGGGGGCCATGCTGTACGCGCAGCTGCCGACCATTCGTGCCCGCGTCGCGGCTGCCGCCGACGGTGCGGTGGTGACGAGACCGATCGGGACATGGGAGAGCCTGCAGACGACGCCGACGTCGGTGTCCGTCGCCGGCTGGGCGCTCGTTCCCACGAGCCCCGTGTCTCTCGACGTGACGGTCCGGGTCGGGGGGGCGGTGAAGACCGAACGAGCGGACAAGAACCGTCCCGATGTCGCCTTGGTGTTCCCTGCGGCGGGTGCCGCTCATGGGTTTTCCATCACGGTGCCGGTGAGGCCAGGCTCTCACTGGGTGTGTCTCGAGATCGAGCGTCCGGGCGGTGCTGGGCCGGTCTCGATGGGCTGCCGCCAGATCACCATCCGCAATCAGGCACCCGTCGGGAACATCGAGTCCGCGAGGATCAGCGGAGGCGAGCTCGCCGTGTCGGGGTGGGCGTTCGACCCTGACACGGCCGGGCCGACCGATGTGCACATCTACGTCAACGGCGTAGGTGTGGCCGTGCGAGCTGACCTGCCACGTCCGGATGTCGGGCTGGTCTTCGGCCGAGGCCCCGAGAACGGGTTCAGCTATACCCGTGCGGTGGGAGCCGGGGCGCACACGGTGTGCGTGTACGCCATCGATACCGCAGGTGGTCCGGCGAGCAACCTCGGGTGCCGGGTCGTGCAGGTCGTCAACCGGGCCCCGGTCGGGGTCATCGACCAGGTGGCGGTGAGCGGGGGCCAGCTCACCGTGTCGGGATGGGCGTTCGACCCTGACACGGCCGGCTCCACCGACGTCCACGTCTACGTCAACGGCGTCGGTGCGGCCATGCGGGCCAACCTGCCTCGGCCCGACGTGGGGGCGGTCTACGGCAGGAGCCCTGAGAGCGGTTTCACCTACACCCGTGCGGTGGGGGCCGGGGCGCACACGGTGTGCGTGTACGCCATCGACACCGCGGGTGGTCCGGCGAGCAACCTCGGGTGCCGGGTCGTGCAGGTCGTCAACCGGGCCCCGGTCGGCTTCATCGACCAGGTGGTGGTGTCAGGCGGGGAGGTCCACGTCTCGGGGTGGGCGTTCGACCCTGACTCCGCCGGCTCGACGGTGGTGCACGTGTACGTGGACGGGATCGGTCAGCAGGTCGCGGCCAACATTGTGAGGCCTGACGTCGGGGCCGTCTTCGGACGTGATCCTCGCACCGGGTTCGTCGCCACGAGGGCGGTGGCGCCAGGCCCGCACCTGGTGTGCGTGTACGCGATCGACACCTGGAGCGGTCCGGCCACCAACCTGGGGTGTCGTACCGTCGTCCGGTGAGCATCGGGACGAGCGCCCGCCCGCTGAGGGTGGCGATGACGGTCGAGCAGTGCTGGCAGCCGGTACCAGGAGGTTCGGGCACCTACATCGAAGAGCTCGTCGCACAGCTCTCGAGGCCCTCGGGAGCCAGGCTCACCGGCCTGGCAGCCCGGGGGCACGCGGTGCCCGTCCGAGGTCTGGCTCCGTCGCTCCCGATCAAGACCTCCGCGCTGCCGCGAGCGGCGCTCTACGAGTCGTGGGTCCGCTGGCGCCGCCCGCGCGCGGAGAGGGCCGGAGCCTTCGACGTCGTGCACGCGACCACCTGGGCGGTGCCTGGCACCCGGCTCCCGCTCGTCGTCACGGTGCACGACCTCGCCTTCTTGCGCGAGTCCTCCCACTTCACGCCCCGGGGCAACCGCTGGTTCCGCCGCGCGCTCCAGATCGTCCGAGACGAGGCGACGCGGGTCGTGGTCCCGTCGGTGGCCACGCGTGACGACTGCGTCGCCCAGGGGGTCGAGCAGAGCCGGGTCGACGTGATCCCGCACGGCGTGCGCCCGCTGGAGGTGACGGCCGACGAGACAGACGCATGGCGTGCGGAGGTCGGCCTCGAAGGTCCATATGTGCTGTGGGTCGGCACGCTCGAGCCGAGGAAGAACGTGACGAGGCTGGTCGAGGCGTTCGCCGCGGCCAGGCACGGGGGGCTCAGCGAGCACACGCTGGTTCTCGTCGGCCCGCCCGGGTGGGAGGGGGAGGCCGCACGGGTCGAGGCTGCCGTCCGCTCGCTCCCGCCCGGTGCCGTCCGCGTCCTGGGACGTCTGGCACCGCGAGCCCTGCACGCCGCTTATGCGGGGGCGGCGGTCTTCGCCTACCCGTCGCTCTGGGAGGGGTTCGGCCTGCCGGTGCTGGAGGCGATGGCGCACGGCACCCCGGTCGTCACCTCGCGCGGCACCTCGATGGCCGAGGTCGGCGGCGAGGCCGTCGAGCTGGCCGACCCGTCGAACGTCGCCGACCTCGCGGGCGCCCTGGTGCGTGCGGCCGAGTGGACCCCTGCCCGTCGTGAGCAGGCCCGGGCACGGGCCGCCACGTTCACCTGGGAGGCCAGCGCCAGGCAACACCTGGAGACCTACAGGCGCGCCGTCGCCGAGGGCTGCTGAGAGCGGTCGTCAGCGATCTTCGACACGCGACACTGGGTAGCATCGCCTGAGCCGCACCGGCCCGTCGGTGCGAGAAGACCTGGAGGATCCGCTGGTGGCACGCTCGTCGCAGGCACAGACCATGCGCCCAGGGACGGTCTCGGTCGTCGTGGTCAACTACCGCGGTGCGGATGACACCATCACGTGCGTCCGTGGGCTCGAACAGCTCGACTGGCCGAAGGACCGGCTCGAGATCGTCGTGGTCGACAACGACTCGGGCGACGGCTCGGCCGCCAAGATCCGTGCGGCGTGCCCGGGGGCGACCGTGGTCGAGTCGGGCGCGAACCTGGGCTTTGCGGGTGGGTGCAACTACGGGGTGGCGCGCTCTCACGGCGAGGTCGTCGCCTTCCTCAACAACGACGCCCGCCCCGACCCTGCCTGGGTCTCGGCGGCCATGGCCGAGCTCGACCGCGAGCCGCAGGTGGCTGCCGTCGCCTCGAAGGTGCTCGACTGGGACGGCGCGCTGATCGACTACGTCGACGGTTCGCTGACCTGGTACGGGATGGGCTACAAGCGCGAGGCCGAGCACCCGGACGACGGCAGCCACGAGGTCGACCGTGACGTGCTGTTCGGCACCGGAGCGGCGATGTTCATCCGGGCCGAGGTGTTCGCCGAGGTCGGCGGCTTCGACGAGCGGTTCTTCATGTTCTACGAGGACGTCGACCTCGGGTGGCGGCTCAACCTCCTCGGGTACCGGTTCCGGTACGTCGCCGGGTCGGTGGCCTACCACCGCCACCACGCGACGATGGACAAGTTCGCCAGCTACCGGGAGACGTACCTGCTGGAGCGCAACGCGCTCATGTCGCTGTACAAGAACCTGGACAACGAGTCCCTGGCGAAGGCGCTGCCCGCGGCCATGGCGCTGTCGGTGCGTCGTTCCTTCGCCCGGACGGGCACCGACACCACGATGCTGGACCTGCAACGCTCGCCAGGAGGAGACAAGGAGGAGCGTGTCGAGCTCGCCCGGATGGCGCTGACCGGGCCTTTCGCCGTCGACTTCTTCGTCGACCAGATCGCCGGGCTGGCCGCCGACCGCGCCGATCTCCAGGGGCGACGGCGGTGCTCGGACCGCGAGCTGTTCCCCTTGTTCCGGCAAGCCCTGGAACCCGCCTACTCGGTGCCGAGCTACGTCAGCGCGCACGAGGCGCTGGTCAGGGCCTTCGGCATCGACCAGCACTTCACCACCCGGCTGCACGTCCTGGTCGTCACCGGGGAGCCGCTGACGGACCGGCTGGCCGGCCCCGCCATCCGCGCGCGCGAGATCGCCGCGGCCCTGAGCGTCGAGCACGACGTCAGGCTCGTGACCACCCGTGAGGTGACGCTCACCGACCCCCGCTTCTCCATCGAGCACGTGCGCCCTCGCGACATGCGGCAGGTGACCGACTGGGCTGACGTCATCGTGTTCCAGGGCTTCCTGCTCGAGGGCGCGAGGTGGCTGCTCAGGGAGCCCAAGATCCTCGTCGCCGACGTCTACGACCCGATGCACCTGGAGCAGCTCGAGCAGGGCAAGGACCTCGGGCCCGAGGGGCGCCGTGCCCAGGTGGAGAACGTCACGCGCATCCTCAACGAACAGCTGCGCCGGGCCGACATGCTCATGTGCGCCTCGGAGAAGCAGCGCGACTTCTGGCTGGGCCAGCTCGCGGGCGTCGGGCGCGTCAACCCGACCGTCTATGACGAGGACGCCTCGCTCGACAACCTCATCCGCATCGTGCCCTTCGGCATCGAGGACGAGCCTCCCGTCCAGCGCAGGCATGCGATCAAGGGTGCAGTGCCGGGCATCGGCCCCGACGACAAGGTGATCGTGTGGGGCGGGGGCATCTACAACTGGTTCGACCCCCTGACGCTGCTGCGTGCCGTCGACGCGCTGCGCGCCGACCACCCGGACGTGCGGCTCTTCTTCCTCGGGACCAAGCACCCGAACCCCGGGGTGCCGCACATGCGCATCGCCTCCGAGGCGCGAGGGCTGGCCGACGAGCTCGGCCTGACCGACCGCTTCGTCTTCTTCAACGACGGGTGGGTGCCCTACGCCGAGCGGGCCGACTACCTGCTGGACGCCGACGTCGGCGTCTCGACGCACTTCACGCACATCGAGACGGCGTACTCGTTCCGCACGCGCATCCTCGACTACCTGTGGGCGGGCCTGCCCGTCGTGGCGACCGAAGGCGACGCGTTCGCCGACATCATCGCCGACAGCGGCCTCGGCCGGGTGGTCCCGGAGCAAGACGTCGAAGCCCTGCGCCTGGCGCTGGAAGAGATGCTGTACGACGAGCAGGCCGCAGCACGGGCCCGCGAGGCGGTCGTCGCCGCGGCGGAGGGCTTCCGCTGGTCGCGCACCCTCGCCCCGCTCGTGGACTTCTGCCGCTCCCCACGCCGCGCCGCCGACCTGGCCGACGGCCACGCAGCGCCCTCGTTCGAGGCCTCCCACCTCCCGCCGCCCCCGCCGTGGGGAGGCCTGCGCGGTGACGCCCGCCTGATCCGCGAGTACCTCACCGAGGGCGGTGTGCGCGAGGTGGCACGGCGCGCCGGGGGACGCGTCTCCCGTGTCGCACGAGGCAAGCCGCGCACCGCGCAGCAGCCTTGAGCCGACCTCTCTGACGAGCGCCGAGTCGACCTACAGGCCGCTCCTGAAGGCGCGGGCGGCGTCGTAGGTGGGCAGGAGGCCGGTCGTGGTGGCCTCGGTGAAGGAGGGGGCCTGCTCGTCCTTGGGAGACAGGGAGACGGCCAGGGGCTCACCACCGCGGGAGTGCGTCGGCCACGCGATGGCCAGGTCGGGGTCGAGCGGGTGGATGCCGTGCTCCCGGTCGGGCTGATAGGTCTCGGAGCACAGGTAGGTGACGACGGAGCCGTCTTCCAGGGACATGAAGGCGTGGCCCAGGCCTTCCGACAGATAGATCGCGCGCCGGTCGACGTCGTCCAGGAGCACCGTGTCCCACTGCCCGAAGGTGGGGGAGCCGACCCGGATGTCGATCACCACGTCGAGCACGGCCCCGGAGACGCAGGTGACGTACTTGGCCTGGCTGGGCGGCACGTCCGCGAAGTGGATGCCGCGCACCACGCCGGCGGCCGAGACGGAGCAGTTGACCTGCCGGACAGCCAGCGGGTGATCGACAGCGCCCTCGAAGGCGGGGGCGGAGAACACCTCGGTGAACAGACCTCGGGGGTCGGCGAAGACCTTGGGGGTGATCTCCCAGGCTCCTTCGATCGAGAGCGGGCGGTACTCCATGATGCACACCTCACGGGGCGGGGGCGGGGGACGTCGACAACTCTAGGGTGTGCCGCTCCAGGGTCTAGTCTGGGGCGGTTGTCCGGGAGGTCGGGGAGGTCGGCGGTGCGCTGGTTGATCACAGGAGCCAAGGGGATGCTGGGCCAGGACGTGGTCCGCGTCCTGGACGAGGCCGGAGAGTCGGTCACGGCGACCGACCGTGAGGAGCTCGACATCCTCGACGCGGCCGCGCTGCGTAGCACGGTGGCCGGGCACGACGTCCTCGTCAACTGTGCGGCCTGGACCGCCGTGGACGACGCGGAGTCGGACGAGGCTGGAGCCTTCGCGCTCAACGCCACCGCCGCACAGCTGCTCGCCCGTGCGACGCGCGAGGCCGGGGCACGGTTCGTGCACGTCTCGACCGACTACGTCTTCGACGGGCGCGGCACCTCGCCCTACCGGGAGGACGCCCCGATAGCGCCCCGGTCGGCCTACGGGCGCACCAAGGCGGCGGGGGAGTGGGCGATCCGGGCGGAGGCTCCCGACCACCTGATCGTGCGCACGGCGTGGCTGTACGGCGCCGGCGGCCGGTGCTTCCCTCGCACCATCGCGGGGCTGGCTCGAACCCGGGGAGCCCTCCAGGTGGTCGACGACCAGGTCGGCCAGCCGACGTGGACCGAGGACCTGGCCCGCCTGATCGTCCGGCTGGTCGAGGCCGACGCTCCCGCCGGGACGTATCACGGCACGTCGTCGGGCCAGACCTCGTGGTTCGGCTTCGCGCGTGCGGTGGTCGAGTCCGCCGGTCTGGACCCGGAGATCGTCGCCCCGTCGCAGAGCGTGCACTCTGACCGCGCTGCCGAGCGCCCTGCGTACTCGGTGCTCTCCCACGCGGCGCTCGAGGCGCTCGGGGTCGCACCGATCGGCCCGTGGGACGAGGCGTGGCAGCGCTCGCACGCCGCCGTGCTGGCAGACCTGGGCTGATCCCGGTGCGCGTGCTCCTGGACGCCACGGCGGTCCCCCCTGACCGTGGGGGAGTCGGGCGATACGTCGACGAGCTGGTGCCCGCGTTGGTGCGGGCCGGGATGGATCTCGCCGTGGTCTGCCAGGCACGTGACGAGGAGGCCTACTCCCGCCTCGCGCCTTCCGCACCCGTCGTGGTCGGGCCCCCGGCCATCGGTCGTCGCCCGGCCCGTCTCGCCTGGGAGCAGACCGTCCTGCCGCGTCTGGTGCGGCGGCTGAGGGCCGACGTCCTGCACAGCCCCCACTACACGATGCCCGTGCGGTCTCCGGTGCCCGTCGTCGTGACCGTGCACGACGCCACGTTCTTCTCCGACCTCCACCTGCACAGCGCGGTCAAGGGGCGCTTCTTCAGGAACGCGACCCGCTGGGCGGCCCGCCACAGCGCGGGTCTGGTGGTCCCGTCGCAGGCCACCGCTGACGAGCTGGCCAGGTTCGTCCGGACCATCACCGCACCGGTCACCGTGGCCCACCACGGGGTCGACCTCGACTTCTACACCCCTGCCTCGCAGGCTGAGCAGCAGCGTGTGCGGACGTCTCTCGGTCTCGGGGACCGCCCGTTCGTCGGGTTCCTCGGCACGCTCGAGCCGCGCAAGAACCTCCCGGCGCTGGTCCGCGCCTGGACCACGGTGGCCGGCCGGTCGCCTGAGGCCGAGCGTCCGACGCTGGTGCTCGCCGGCGGTCGTGGCTGGGACACCGAGCTCGACGCTGCGGTGGACGCCGTCCCTGCCGGGCTGACCGTGCTGCGGCCCGGATACCTGCCGCTCGGCGACCTCCCGGCCTTCCTCACCGCCGCGACGGTCGTGACCTACCCCAGCCTGGGCGAGGGTTTCGGGCTCCCGGTGCTGGAAGCCATGGCATGCGGGGCTGCCGTGCTGACCACCCGCAGGCTCTCCTTGCCGGAGGTCGGTGGTGACGCGGTCGCCTACTGCGACGTGACCGACACCGACATCGCCTCTGTGCTCAGCGACCTTCTCGCCGACCCGGCGCGTCGCCAGGTGCTGAGCGAGGCCGCACGGGCTCGCGCGGCACAGTTCACGTGGGACGCCTCGGCGGCGTCGCACCTGGCCGCCTATCGGGCGGCGACGGCCGGAGGGGATGCTTTCCGCCCGCGCTGCTAGTGTCGCGTCCCGTGAAGAATCGCATCGGGCGGTCGCGTCTCCTCGTGGGGCTCTTGGCTGCGGTGTTCAGCGTGATCGCGCTCGTCGCCTGGGCTTTCGCCGCTCCGGTCGGGGCGACACCCGACGAGGACTTCCACCTCACCAGCATCTGGTGCGCCCACGGCGAGCGGGACGGTTTCTGCGAGCCGGGGGACAGGCCTGGTGAGTGGTGGGTGTCCCACGAGATGCTCGTCGTGCAGTGCTTCGCCTTCAAGCCCGAGGAGAGCGCGGCGTGCCAGACGGGGTTCACCGTTGAGCCCGAGCTGGTCAGTTCTGGACGAGGGAACTTCACCGGGGACTACCCGCCGGTCTTCTACTGGGTGATGAGCTGGTTCGCCGGCCCTGGGGTCGTGAAGTCGGTGCTCCTCATGCGGATCTTCAGCGCGCTCGTCGCCGTCGGGCTGGTGGCCGCTGTGGCCATGGCATCCCCGCCAGGGGTGCGGCGTGCGGTGACTGCCGCCGCCGTGCTGACGGCCGTGCCGCTCGGGATGTTCGTGATCCCGTCGATCAACCCCAGTGGGTGGGCCGTGGTCGGTGCGGTGACCTTCATCCCGGCTCTGGTCGGCTATCTCGTCACCGAGGGGCGTCGCCGCTGGGTGCTGGGCGGGCTGGCAGTGCTCAGCCTGGTGATCGGTGCGGGGTCGCGGGGGGACGCGGGGCTCTTCGCCGCGCTCGGCGCGGCCGTCGCGGTGCTGGTCGCCTGGAGGGTCGGGCGTCGGCAGCTGAGAGACCTGATCCTTCCTGTGGTGCTCGGCGTGGCAGGTCTGGCGACGTTCTTGCTCGTTGGCCAGTCAGGCAACGCCGTCTCGGAAGACTCGCTCGAGCTGTCGGCGTGGGGTCTTCGCGTGCTCGTCGACATCCCGTCGCTGTGGACCGGTGCGCTCGGCGGGTGGGGCCTCGGGTGGCTCGACACCTACATGCCACCGCTCGTCTGGGCCGCGAGCTGGAGCGTGCTGGTCGGGGCAGTCTTCCTTGCCATCCCGGGCAGAGACCGGCGTCACCAGCTGGCTCTGATCGCTGTCGGTGCGGCGGTGTGGCTCGTCCCGGGGTACATGCAGATCGCCACCGGGTACCCCGTCGGCGCATGGGTCCAGCCCCGATACATCCTGCCGCTGATCGCGATGCTGGTCGTCCTGGCGCTGCTCAGGACGCGTGGTGCCGTCCGCTGGAACAGCGCACAGTGGCTGCTTGTCGTCGTGGCGCTGTCGGTGGCCAACTCTGTCGCGTTGTTCTGGACGATACGCCGTTTCGTCGTCGGGTCGGACGGCGTCGGGTGGGACCTGGGTCGGCAGGTGGAATGGTGGTGGCCGGGCCCGGTCGGACCGATGGTTGTCTGGATGGTCGGCTCGGTCTCCTTCGCGGTCGCCGCTGCCCTGCTGCTCGACGGCATGCGTCGCCCCCCTTCCTCGTCGGCTCTCGAGGAACCGACCCCAGAGGAGCCGATCTCGGGGGAGCCGGTCTCTGCGGAGGTGGACGGCACGGAATCCGTCACGGTGCCGTCTTCTGATGCGGTAGCACCGTCCTCTGGCGGTGTCCCTCGTGACTGAGGTCGTCGACCCGACTGTCGAGGCTGCGGGGTCGGCACAGACCAGGCTGGTGCGGAGCCTGGATCGTACGACTCGTGTGCTCGACGCGGCGCTCGACGTCGGTGTCGTCTCCTTCGCCGTCTGGACCGCGGTGCACGCGCTCATGCTCGTCGGGTTGCCGTTCGCTCCCGGGGTGGCGGCCTGGGGCCTGGTGACCCTGGCTCTCGTCGTTTGGCGCACCCGTGGTCCATGGTTGGCCCGCGGCCTTGTCGCACGTCCCTCGTCCACGCTGGTCGCTCTGGTCGGCTCCACCGGTGTGGCAGCCTTGTCGTCGGTGCTGGTGCGCCCTGATGCGGACGACGCGTTCTACGTCCTCCGGGCGACCTGGACGGCTGACCATGGCGCGGTACCGACGGGCGACTTCTTGTTCTCCGACGGCTCGTGGCCGGCCCTGTACTACATCCACCCCGACTTCCAGGCGTTGGACTCCCTGCAAGGGGCCGTGGCGTGGATGACGGGGGTGGCCACCGGGTCGGTGGTCTACCGTTGGTTCGTCCCGCTGGCGACCTTCGCTGCTGCATGGGCGCTCTGGCGGCTCCTGCGATCCTGGGGCGCGCGGCGCCCGGCGACCAGCTTCGTCGTGGCCGGGGTCATGCTCTTGTGGGGCGGGGCGGTGCACGCCAGCTTCGGGAACCTGTCCTTGGTCCGCATCTGGCAGGGCAAAGCGGTGTTCGTGACGCTCCTCGTGCCCTACCTGTGGGTGGTGTTCGCCTCGCTGTGGGCGAGCAGAGATCGACGCGCTGTCAGGTCTGGCCTGCTCGTGGCGCTGGCAGGCGGCGTCGCGGGCATCGGTCTGTCCAACGCTGCCGTCTTCGTGATGCCGCTCGCGGCGGTGGCGGCCGGTGCGGCGCTGCTCGTCGCACGGCGCCCCTGGGCTGGGCTGTCGCTGGTGGCGGCGATCTCGGTGGGCCCGTTCGTCAACGGTCTCGCGATCTGGTTCGCCCCAGGCGGGCGCACCGGCAACGTCTGGTACAACGACTACGGCATCATCACCCCGTGGCGGACGGTCCTGGCGAGCGTCCCTCTCAGCGTCGTGGTCGCCCTCGCAGGGATCGTGGTGGTGACGGGAGGTTGGTGGTCCGCGACCCGGGTCGTCGGTCCTGACCAGCGCCGTCCGCTCGCGGTAGCCGTGGTCGTCGCCCTGCTCGCCACCATGCCACCGCTGTTTCACCTGGTCGAGATCGCCATCGGCGGCGACATGGTCTCCTGGCGGACAGCCTGGCTGCTCCCGGTGCCTGCGCTCGTCGGCCTGCTCGCCAGCCTTCCGGTCGGGAAGCGATGGCTGGCTGGGCTCCCGGCGGTCGTCGTCTCGGCCTCGCTCATCGTCACAGGTCTCCCTGTGTGGTCGGCGTCGAACTGGGCTCGGCTGGCTTCGCCGGGCACCTGGAAGCTCGATATGGACGACCTCGACCTGGCTCGGTGGGTCGTCGACCGGCGACCGACCGGGACGTTCTTGGCCCCGGTCAGGGTCGTCGTCGCCACAGGTGTCGTGAGCTCGGGACCCCGACCGGTCGGGAACCGCGAGGGAATCCCTGAGTCGATGCGCGAGGTCCCCGGCTCCCACGTCGACCAGAGGAACATGCTGCAAGCGCTCGCCGACGGGCGGGCGGTGCTCGACGAGGACTCTCTGCCAGCGGCGCGTCAGGCTCTGGACGACCTCGAGGTCTCGCTGGCTTGCCTGGCCGACTCCGAGCCGGCCACGAGCCTGCTCACCTCGGCCGGGTTCGAACCGGTGCTGGTGACCGAGCGCGTGAGGTGCTGGGTGCGCCGCTGAGCCATGGCACCGGAACCCAGGACCTCTGGGTGGGTTCAGGCGGTGGCCAGCCTCAGCGGCCGACAGCCGTCGCGGGGATGGTCGTCGCCTCGTCCTGCACGTGGTCGGCGGGTCGCGCCCGGCAGTAGAGCCGGGCGAAGACCGGCATCAGCCCGAGCCTGCGCAGCAGCCAGACCCCGGCGATCATCGTCCGCCCCACGAGCGGCTCGTCAGGCCCTCCCCAGGGCAGGTACCGGTTGCGCCAGAGAGCGGTCGGGCCGTACGCCTTCAGCATGAACGTGTCGAAGCGCCGGATGAGGTCGAGGAGCTGAGCCGGGGTCCAGCCCCTCCCGCACAGGAGCACGAACGAGAAGAAGACCCGGTAGGAGAAGTAGCGGAACAGCTCCCGGTCGAACGCGACCGTCCCGGGTCTGGACTCCAGCGCGAGAAGGTGCTCGAGGAAGACGATCGGGTCTCGCCCCTGGTGGCCGAACCTCGGGTGAGACTGGAACGAGACGCTGGTCTCGTTGAGGAAGTAGTTGTAGCCGACGTAGTCGACGAGCTCGATCCGGTCGGTGTGGACGAGCTCGTGCGCGCCGAAGGAGAGATCTTCGGCGTAGGTGTTGTCGGTGTAGAACTCGATCTGGTGGCGTCGGAGGAAGTCGGTCCGGTGCAGCTTGGCCCAGACGGCCCCGATCTGGAAGACGTAGTACCGGTTCTTGCCTCTCGGGCTGACTCGCTGGTGGATCTTCCCGTCTGGCCCCGGGCGTCGCCACCCCGACCCGACGACGTCCGCCCCTGTGGTCTCGGCGCGCTCGTGCAGCACAGCGAGGAAGTCAGGGTCGAACCAGTCGTCAGAGTCGACGAACGCGACATAGCGTCCCCGGGCCTCACGCAGAGCGGTGTTGCGGGCGAGCGCCACACCCTGGTTGCTGGGCTGACGGACGAGTCGGAAGCGTCGGTCGCCGGTCGTGGCCAGCCAGTGCTCGACCACCGCCAGGGTGTCGTCCGTGGAGCAGTCCTCCACGATCAGGCACTCGAGGTCGGCCAAGGTCTGGGCACGGACGCTCTCGAGGCACCGGACGACGAACGGAGCCACGTCGAAGGCGGGGACGACGACGGTGACTGCGGGGCCGTCGGCCTCTGATGCCGTCGCTTCGGCCAGGACGAGATGCTCTCGCGACCAGGCTTCGGTCGGTTCGTCGCCGTCGAGAAGACTGTCGCTCGCCACCGGCCCTCCAGCATGTCGCCGTCGGACACATCACCCGACGGACAATCATGACATTCTGGACAGGGATCCGGGAGGGGTTCTTGTGACGATCCAGTGACGGTAGGGTCAGCGGAGAGCGACGGGCTCGCGTCGGTCCAGGTCGGGCCTCAGGAAGTTCCGTCTTCGGAGCGCTCGTGCGCGATGGCGACCACTCGTTCGGCTGTGTGCTGCCAGGTGAACCTCGAGCTCTTGGTCTGACTGAGCTCACCCGCCCGCCGTCGCCAGGCAGGGTCGCCCAGCGCTCGGTCCAAGGCAGAGGCGATGGTGGCAGGTTCGAGATCAGGCAGAAGAAGCCCGTGGTCGGTGTCGACGGCGATCTCGGGTGCGACTCCGGTGGGGGTGGTCACGACCGGCGTGCCGAGCACAGCGGCCTCCAGGACCACCGCGCCGAAACCCTCGGAGTAGGTCGGCAGGCACAGCAGGTCGGCCTGGGCGATCAGCCGCATCGTGCGGTCGTGGCCGAGCGGCCCGACGAAGTATGTCCCTGTCGCGGCTCGAGCCTCGAGCTCTTCGAGCAGCGGCCCGTCACCTGCTGCGACCAGGACGGCGTCAGGTCGTGTCTGGCGCAGCAGCGCTATGGCCGCGACGAGCTCTCGGAGACCCTTCTCGGGGATCATCCGGCCTGCGAACGCGACGAGCGGGGCGTTCCTCGAGATCCCCAGTTCGGTGCGCACGTCCCACCCGGGCTGGGCTACCACGCCACGCAGCCTTGCTCCGTCGACGGCGTTCGACAGCACCCCTGACGGATGCACTCCCAGGTATCGCAGCCATGAGGTCCCTGCCTCGGACACGGCGTAGAAGGGGGCACCAGAGCGACGCATCCAGCGCAGCCCCCATCGCTCGTAGAGCCGCACGGCCCGGTCGAGGATCGGGTGGCCCAGCGTCAGCCAGCCAGCTCCGTGCTCGATGACGACCATCGGCAGGCCACGGCGTCCGCAACGGCGGGCCGCCCACAGAGACAGAGCCCAGAATCGTGTGTTGATGATGGCGAGATCGACCGGCTCCGAGAGAACCTGGTCCATGATCGCCCGAGAGGCTCGACCCGGGCGGGGGACCGGATACCGTCCCTTGAGCCACATCCACGACGGGAGCCGCACCACCTCGATGCCGTCCACCTGCTCGCGAGCGGCTGTCTCTGGCAGCAGGCTCGTCACCACTGTCACCTCGTGCCCCAGGCGTGCTAGCGCCCGGGCGAGGCTGTCGGTGTAGTACTCGACACCACCGATCGTCGGCAGGTGCTGTGCCGAGAAGAAGACGAACCTCATGAGGCGACCGTACCGGTGACCGGCGACCTGACGACGGTCGCCACCGTCTCGAGAACCCGACGCGGGGATCATCGTCGTGGCGCCGACCGTGATCGAGCAGATCGGTGAGGCAATACAGTGTGCTCCAGCCAGAGGACACGTGGACGGGGCGGTATGCCGAGGTCGGTCGCCCTCGCATCGACTGGAGAGCAGGCACATACATGGTGCGGTCGGCGGGCTTGCTGTTCGGGGCTGCGGTGGTCCGCAACGTCGGTCTTCTCCTTCTCCTCCTCTTCTTCGCCCGGGTCTTCGACCAGGCCACCGTCGGGTACTACACCTTGGCCCTGGCCATCGCGACGCCCCTCTTCGGCTTTGCCCAGCTGGGTCTGCGCACGGTCTACGTCACGCTGCGCCCCAACGCTCCGATCAAGGACTACGCTCTCGTCCAGGGCGTCTCTCTCACCCTGGCCTTCGTCGTGCTCGCCGCGATCGCGGTCGTCGTCGGGACGGTCGGTCTCGAGCCGAGCGTGCCTGGCGCTTTCGTCCTCACCCTGCTCCTGGTCGGGGTGGCGAAGATGGCCGACATGTTCGCCGACACGCTGACCGGGCCCCTCCAGCTCACCGATCGCATACCGCGCGTCTTCGGGGCAGCCGTCGCCACGGTGGTGGTCACCGTCGGCGTCGCCGCCACCATCATGTTCGCTACCCGTTCCCTGAACCTCGCTCTCGCCGGGCTGGCCGTCTCGGCGGTGCTGGCGACGTTCGTCGTCATGTATCTGCCGGTTCGCAAGGTCGGGGTGAGCACCGGCCTGTGGTCCGAGGGGTCGGCCACCCGCCGCACGATCGTCATGGCCGGGCTGCCGAGCGGCGTCACGGTCGCGGCGATCGCTCTGGTCTCGACGATGCCTCAGTACTTCCTCACGCCGTGGCACGGCCCGGCGGTCGCCGCGCACTTCGCGGTGCTGCTCTACCTGTACGCCCTGGCCGACCTCGCCACGGGTGCCGCCGCCCAGGCGTGGATCCCCACGGCCCGTCGTCGTCTGGTCGACGGCGCGCTGCGGTCGGAGCTGGTGCGGACGATCCTCCGCTGGACGGCCGTCTACATCCCCGGGACGGCTGTGGGCATGGTGCTGGCGGCGTGGGCGCTGCCTGTCGTCTTCCCCAAGGACTACACGCTCGGTCTGGCCCAGGCCGTCCCGCTCGGTCTGGCCATCGTGGCGCTGCCGTTCGCCTTCTTCAGCATGATCTCGGTGTCGGTCCTCAACCGGTATGCCCACGGTCTGACGCTGAGCATCAGCTCTACCCTCGTCGCTCTCGTCCTGTGTGCCGTCCTCATCGGCCCGCTGGGCATGACCGGTGCCGCCTGGGCCCTGGTCGGTGCCGTCCTGACCCGCGGCGTCGTGGCGTTCATCATCGTGATGGTCGACAAGAGCCACGTCTCGGCCGAGAGCGCTACCTGAGGTCGTCTGCGCCGGTCCCGCGCACGACCTAGGCTGGGGGCATGTCAGTGTTGGTCACCGGTGGCGC
Organism: Micrococcales bacterium; assembly: GCA_009785115.1. Taxonomy (GTDB): domain Bacteria; phylum Actinomycetota; class Actinomycetes; order Actinomycetales; family Cellulomonadaceae; genus Cellulomonas. The sequence goes on along the minus strand of WQWY01000005.1, from coordinate 112,133 downwards.
GGGGTATATCGGGGCGCACGTGGTCAGGCTGCTCCAGCAGTCGGGCCGAGACGTCGTCGTGGTGGACGACCTGTCGACGGGTTCTGCGGACAGGGTGGGTGGTGCTCCGCTCGTGCGGCTGGACGTCGCCGCCCCGCCGTCGGTCGGGGTGCTGACCGAGACGATGGTGAGCCACGGTGTCACCGACGTCATCCACTTCGCGGCGCGCAAGAGCGTGCCGGAGTCGGTGCAGCGGCCCACCTGGTACGCGGCGCAGAACGTCGGTGGCCTGACCAACCTGCTCGACGCGATGCGTGCCGCCGACGTCGACAGGGTCGTGTTCTCCTCCTCGGCGGCGGTGTACGGCTCTCCGCAGGGGGCTCAGATCGCCGAGACGGGCCCGACCGAACCGGTCAACCCCTACGGCTGGACCAAGTTGGTCGGCGAGTGGCTGATCCGGGACGCGGGCACCGCCTGGGGCCTGCGGGGTGTGGCTCTGCGGTACTTCAACGTGGCCGGCGCTGGCTGGCCGGACCTGGGTGACCCGGCCGTCGCGAACCTGGTCACCATGGTGCTCGAACGTCTGGCCGACGGACGCCCGCCGATGGTGTTCGGCGACGACTATCCGACGCCGGACGGGACGTGCGTCAGGGACTTCATCCACGTGATGGACCTGGCCGAGGCACACATCGCCGCGCTCGCCTGCCTCGACACCCACCCCTGGGCCGTGCTCAACGTCGGGACCGGGCACGGAGCCTCGGTGCTCGACGTGGTCCACGGGCTCATGACGGCCTCAGGGATCGTCGTCGAGCCCGAGATGGCCCCGCGGCGGCAGGGGGATCCCGCCGTCGTCGTCGCCGACCCCGCAGCGATCACCGAGACCCTCGGCTGGCGTGCGCAGCGCACGCTCGACCAGATCCTCCCCGACGCGTGGAGCGCCTGGCAGCACCAGCATCAGCCGGTCGGCTGACCGCTCCCGAGATCGTCGGCTCTCGCTGTCTCTGCTCTGTCGCCGGTCGAGGCCTGGTCGCTCGTCGGGCCAGGCTGCGCAGGAAAGCCTGCCTCGTCGAGGGCGATCCTTCGTGCGAGCTGGGTGATCTGCGCCTCGACGCTGCGGAAGTGTAGATAGGTCGCGGCGATGAACGCGAGCGTCACCATGATGAACAGGTAGAGGAGCAGGTCGGTGCCCCGGCCGACGCCGAGAGCGTCGGCCATGGTGCTCCACACGTCCGGGAAGATCGCGGACGCCGCTGCCGCGACGGTGAACACGACGATGGAGATCCGTCGGAGCGCGAGGTTTCGCGACCCCTGGGCGCGGAGCATCACGGCCACGACGGCGAACAGCACGACGATGATGAGGATCTTGATCCACATGGCGCGGCCCTATCGGTAGAGGAGCTCGGTGAGGATGTTCACCGAGTTCCAGATCGACTGGCCCTTGGCACGTGAGTACTCCGTGTAGAGCACGTGCACCGGGACCTCGGTGTAGCGCAGCTTCGACTTCGCGACCTGGGCGACGATCTCCGACGCGTGCGCCATGCGGTTCTGGCGGATCTGGATGCTGGTCAGAGCCGTGCGGTTGAGCGCACGGAGACCGTTGTGCGCGTCGGTCAGACGGGTACGGGTGAAGAGGTTCGACATCCCGGTGGCCACACGCAGCACCAGCCGCTTCAGCAGGCCGGGCTTCGTGCGGGCGTCGAGGAACCGTGAACCGAACACGACGTCGACGTCCTTCTGGCGCAGACGCTCCACCATCGCCTCCGCGTCGGAGACCTGGTGCTGGCCGTCGGAGTCGAACGTCACGACGTACTGCATGGCTGGGTCTTGGAGCGCGTAGCTGAAGCCCGTCTGCAGGGCGGCGCCCTGCCCGAGGTTGATCGGGTGCTGGACGACGACCGCGCCCGCTGCTCGCGCCCGGGCGGCCGAGTCGTCCCCGCTCCCGTCGTCGACGCACACGATCTTCGGGAAGGTCCTGCGGGCCTCGGTGATCACGTCAGCGATCACCTGGGCCTCGTTGAAGAGCGGCACGACCAGCCAGGTGTCGTCGTACATCGGTCTCCTCTCGGGTTCGGGTCAGGCTCGGGCCTGGGACCGGTGCTGGCGGTACCAGGCCACGGTCGAGGTCAGTCCCTCGTCGAGCCCGATCTTAGGCTGCCAGCCTGTGGCGGTGAGTCGGGTGATGTCGAGCAGGCGGCGGGCGGTGCCGTCAGGGTGGGAGGTGTCCCAGCCCGTCTGGCCGGTGTAGCCAGCCGCCTGGGCGACCAGGTCGGCCATCTCGGCGATGGTGTGGTCGGTGCCGGTGCCGACGTTGACGGGGGAGTCGTCGTCGTAGCGCTCCAGCAGGTGCGCCACCGCGCTGGCGAGGTCGTCGATATGCAGCACGTCGCGGCGTGGCCGTCCCGACCCCCAGTGGGTCACCGTCGTCATCCCGTCCTCCACGGCCTCGACGTAGCGGCGGACCATGGAAGGCACGACGTGAGACCTGCCCGGAGCGAAGTTGGCGCCCGGGCCGTACAGGTTGGTCGGCATGGCGCTGACCCAGGCCAGCCCGTGCTCGCGACGGACGGCCTGCAGGTGGGCGATCCCTGCGATCTTCGCCATCCCGTAGGCGGTGTTGGCCGGCTCGAGAGGGCCGGTCAGCAGGCGGTCCTCGGTGATCGGCTGCGGTGCGGTCTCGGGGTAGACGACCGCGGAGCCGATGAACAGCAGCCGTGGCGTGCGCGTGCGCGCCGCGGCGTCCATGAGGTTGAGCTGGATGCGCAGGTTCTCGGAGATGAACTCGGCGGGGTGGGCGTCGTTCGCCCCGATACCAGCGACCTTCGCCGCGGCGATGACGACCGTCTGGGGCCGGACCTCGTCGAAGAACGCATCGACAGCCGGCTTGTCCAGCAGGTCGAGCCGGTCTTGCGTCCGGCCCACCAGGTCGGTCCAGCCCTCAGTCTCCAGGCGTCGCCAGATCGCCGACCCGGCCAGCCCACGGTGCCCGGCGACGAAGGTCGTCGCCGTCTTGTCGACCAGCATCGATCAGCCCTTCTGCGTCATCATCACCACGGTAAGGCCACGGTAGCTTCGGCTCGCTCATGAGGCACTCTACCGACGGGGTCGACGACAGGCCGCTCAGGACAGCGGTCACCGTGCGACGGACGACCGATCCGACGGTCGCTGCGCGGCCTGGTTGGCCCGGGACGCGGCGGCTCGTGCTGAGGCCCACAGCACGGGACGTTCCCAGAGGGGCGCGAACGGCCGTGCCCACCTCGACAGGTGGCGACGCCTGGTCACGGCGGACTCCGCGGCGGACGCCCCTTGGCTGGACACGGTGAACGAGTCGGGGTGCCAGCGGAACGCGGAGACAGGCTGTCGGGTGCTCGCGAACGGGCCGAGGTGACGCAGCGACAACCACATGTCGAGGTCGGCGGAGTACTTCAGCTCGGGCTTGAAGAGACCGACCTCGCGCATGGCGTCCAGCCGGACCAGCGCGCCAGGGTGCGGCAGCAGGTTCGGGCCCCAGGTCATCAGCCACGGGGCGAGGCGGCCAGGCGCCGAACGGTGCAAGAGCCTGCCGTCGCCCGTGATGTACTCGCAGGCGCCGTAGGTGACGACCGCCTTGGGGTTCTGCTCGAAGAGCGTGCGCAGCCGGAGCAGAGCGTGCGGTCGGAGCAGGTCGTCGTCGCCGAGCCCCGCGTAGTACGTCTCGTCGCGGGCGGCCTGGATGCCGGTGTTGATCGCCTCGAAGATCCCGAGGCGACGGTCCTCGACGATGTCAGCGCCGTGCTCGCGAGCCAGGGCGGCCGCCTCGTCGGTGCCGGCCGGGAGCACGACCACCAGCCGGAGGTCGACCTCGGCGCGCTGGGCGTCGACGGAGGCGAGCGCCTCGCGCAAGGTGTCGAGACGGTCGCCGAGGGACGCCATGACGACGAGGATCTTGTCAGAGGTCATGTCCTGCTCCTGGTTCCGGTACGTGTGTGGTCTCGGGTAGAGCCTCCGCCGCGCGGCCTCGATGGCGAGACCACGGCTGCGGCTGTCAGGCACCCGTCCGACGAGTCGGCCTCGCGGCCGGCGTCTCGACAGGCCTTGCGGGCGTCTTCGACACTAGCTTCATCCCGCACGAGCCGCAGCGCGAGGGCTCGCTGACTCTTTCGGGCTCGAGAGGGCGCGGACGAGCCCCGCAGGTCTGGTCTGCGGTCATAGCGGGACAAAAGGCCTGTCTCAGGCCCGGTCGAAGAAGCTGCGGAACCCGGCGACGATGTGGTCGAGGTGGGCCGGTGTCAGGTTGGGGTGGTTGCCGACGAAGAGCCCACGCTCTCCGACCGCCGTGGCGTTCGCGAGATCACCGACGAGCCGGTGCGGGTTGTCGCGGAAGGCGGGCTGCACCGCGAGGTTGCCGGCCACGATGGGACGGGTCGCGATGCCTCGGGACTCCAGGTGCTCGCTGAGCGCGAGGCGCGTGGAGGAGTCCTTGGTGATGGCCGTGAACCCGAACCAGGTCGAGCGCCCGCCCGGCTGCTCGGTGACCAGCGCGATCTCGTCGCGCAGGTCGTCCAGCGCGGCCGCGAGGTAGGCGACGTTCGCACGCCGCTGCTCGTTGAACTCTTCGAGGCGCTGCAGCTGGACGAGGCCGAAGGCCGCGGAGATCTCCATCGGCCGCAGGTTGTAGCCGACGTGAACGAACAAGAAACGGGGGTCGATCGAGGGGTTGGCGGCCTCGAGCTTGTCCCGCTGCGCCATGTCCCGGGTCCAGCCGTGGGCGCGGATGGACCTCGCGAGGTCCGCGAGCCGGTCGTCGTCGGTGACCAGCATCCCTCCCTCGATGGTCGTGATGTGGTGGGAGAAGAAGAAGGAGTAGGTGCCCATGTCACCGAAGGTGCCGACAGCGCGGCCCTCGAAGGTGCTGCCGAGCGACTCGCAGGTGTCCTCCACGACCCACAGGTCGTGGCGCTCGGCCAGCTCCATGAGCGGTCCCATGGCGACCGGGTTGCCCAGCAGGTGCACAGGCATGATCGCCCGGGTCTTGGGCGACAGGGCGGCCTCGAGGTCCTCGGGTCGCAGGTTGAGGGTCTTCGGGTCGATGTCGACCAGCACCGGGACGCAGCCGTGCTGAAGGATCGGCGCCAGCGTGGTCGACCAGGTGACGGCTGGCACGATGACCTCGTCGCCCGGACGTAGGCCACCGGGGACGCTCGGGTCGGACAAGACCGCCAGAGCCAGCAGGTTCGCCGAGGAGCCGCTGTTGACCATGACGGCGTGACGCGAGCCGACGTGCTCGGCGAAGGCCTTCTCGAACTGACGGACCTTGGCGCCCATCGTGATGTTCTGGGTGAGGAGGCTGTCCAGAGCGCCGTTCACCTCGTCGGCCCCGTACAGCGGGACCGACAGCGGGCACTCGTCGGCAGGCATCTGCGGCATCAGGTCGAAGTACTCGCTGACGAGGCCGGCGACCTGGGATCGGATCTCCGCCTGCCTCTCGGCGGACTGGAGCGGGGATGTCAGGGTCACGGTTTCTGGCACGGGACGCGACCCTACAGAACGGGGGCCAGGCCGGCCCGGTCCGCGCTGGTGGGCCCGTACCGGAGCTCGTCGAACATCGACCACGGCACGGTGTCGACCCATGAGGTCCCAGCGTGCTCGAGCGCCTCCACGTCGGCGTCGACCATGAGCCGTGCCAGGTCTTCGGCGTGGATCTTGGCCTTCCAGCCGAGCGTCTGCTCCGCCTTGCGGGGGTCACCGATCAGCGCGTCCACCTCGGTGGGGCGCAGGTAGCGCTCGTCGAACCTGACGTGCTTGCGCCAGTCCAGCCCGACGTGCTCGAACGAGGCAGACAGGAAGTCCCGGATGGTGGCGGAGGTCCCGGTCGCGACGACGTAGTCGCTCGGCTCGTCGTGCTGGAGCATGCGCCACATGGCCTCGACGTACTCCGGCGCGTAGCCCCAGTCGCGGACGGCGTCGAGGTTGCCCAGGTAGAGGTCCTTCTGCTCGCCCGCGAGGATGCGCGCGACCGCGCGTGTGATCTTGCGGGTGACGAAGGTCTCGCCGCGTCGGGGAGACTCGTGGTTGAACAGGATGCCGTTGACGGCGAACATGCCGTAGGCCTCGCGGTAGTTCTTCGTCATCCAGTACGCGTAGACCTTGGCGGCGCCGTAGGGCGAGCGCGGGTAGAACGGTGTCCACTCGCTCTGCGGGGGAGGCGTCGCCCCGAACATCTCCGACGACGAGGCCTGGTAGTAGCGGCAGTCGAGGTTCACCATGCGGATGGCCTCGAGCAGCCGGGTGGACCCCATGGCCGTGGCCTCCCCGGTGTGCTCCGGCTCGTCGAACGAGACCCTGACATGAGACTGCGCTGCCAGGTTGTAGACCTCGTGCGGCCGGATGGCGTCCAGGAGGACGGCCAGGCGCGAGCCGTCGGTGAGGTCTCCGTGGTGGAGGAACAGCCGTGTCCCCTGCTCGTGCTCGTCACGGTAGAGGTGGTCGATGCGAGAGGTGTTGAAGGTCGAGGCGCGACGGATCAGCCCGTGCACCTCGTACCCCTTCATCAGGAGCAGCTCAGCCAGGTAGCTGCCGTCTTGGCCGGTGATGCCCGTGATGAGGGCGCGGCGTGTCTCCTCGGTCGTCACTGGTGCAACTCTCCTCGATCGGGGGGATAGCTCAGGCGCTGTGCCAAGGGCAAGCTCGACCCTAACCCGATATGCGGGGAAGTGCCCGAGAAGAGTGACGGCCCCGGTCGGCGCCTCGGGCAGACCCGCCGCCGTCCAGACCATGTACCGTCGGCTCGGTGATCCGCATCAGTCCTGCCGTCCAGTCGTACCCGTGGGGGTCGGTCTCTGCCCTCCAGGCGATCCTCGGCCTCGACGTCGAGGGCCCGCTCGCCGAGGCGTGGTTCGGGGCGCACGCGCTCGCCCCCGCGCTGCTGCGCGACGGTCGCGGCCTGGACGCGGTCATCGCCGACGACCCCGAGCACGCGCTCGGTGCCGACGTGGTCGACCGCTTCGGTGCCCAGCTGCCCTACCTGCTGAAGGTCATCGCCGTCGCCCGGCCGCTCTCGTTGCAGGTGCACCCGCAGCTCGCCCGAGCCCAGGCGGGCTTCGAGGAGGAGGAGCTGGCAGGCGTCCCGAGAGACGCCCAGCGACGCAGCTACAAGGACCGCAACCACAAGCCAGAGCTCGTGTTCGCCCTCACCCCGCTCGAGGCGGTGTGCGGGTTCAGGGCTCCCCGGCGCGCCGCCGAGCTGTTCGCCGGTCTGGAGACCCCCCTGGCGCGCGGCATCCACGAGGTGCTGAGGTCGAACCCGGGGTCACGGGGGATCGAGACGGTCTTCACCCGGTTGATGACGACCGGGCTCCAGCCGGGGCCTGAGGAGATCGCCGAGCTCGCGCAGGCGTGCCGGGCACGGTTGTCGTCTGAGAGCTCACCCTCTCCGCGCGGCGACGCCACCGTGGTGCGCCTGCACGAGGAGTACCCGGGAGACCCTGGGGTGGTCAGCTCGTTGCTGCTCAATCCGGTCAGCCTGCGGCCGGGGGAGGCGCTGTTCGTGCCCGCGGGCGGGCTGCACGCGTACCTGAGCGGTGTCGGTGTCGAGATCATGGCCAACTCCGACAACGTGCTGCGGGCCGGGCTGACGTCCAAGCACGTGGACGTGGCGGAGGTGCTGCGCAACGTCGACTACGTCGCGGCGCCGCCGATCAGGATCGCGCCCGAGACCTACAGGACCAGCACGCTGGTGTTCTACGCGCCGGTGGACGACTTCGAGCTGTCGGTGACCACGCTCGACGGCACCGACGACGTGGGGTGCGAGCTGCCGGGGTCCGGACCACGGGTGCTGCTGTGCCTCGAGGGCGAGGTGACCGTCGTGCAGGGGGACGACGAGCTGGTGATGACCCGGGGCGAGGCGGTGTTCGCCGCGGCGGGGGGCGGATCGGTCAGCGTGCACGGCCACGGGCGCCTCGTCCAGGCGGACGTGCCCTGAGCCGTGGTCGGTCTCAGCCGTCCAGCAGCCCGAGCAGGTAGTCGCCGTAGCCGGACTTGGTGAGCCTCTCGGCGCGCTCGCGCAGCTCGTCGTCGGTCAGGAACCCGCGACGCCAGGCGACCTCTTCGGGGGCGCCGACCTTCAGACCCTGGCGGGACTCGATGGTCCGCACGTAGTCGGCCGCGTCGAGCAGCGAGTCGAACGTCCCGGTGTCCAGCCACGCGGTGCCGCGCGGCAGGATCTCGACGCGCAGCCGCCCCTGGCGCAGGTACTCGCGGTTCACGTCGGTGATCTCGTACTCCCCGCGTGCCGAGGGCTTGAGGTCGCGGGCGATCTCCACCACGTCGTTGTCGTAGAAGTACAGCCCCGGCACCGCATAGCTGCTCTTGGGGTGCGCCGGCTTCTCCTCCAGCGACAGGGCCCGCCCCTCGTCGTCGAACTCCACCACCCCGTAGGCCGAGGGTTCGGACACGCGGTAGGCGAACACGGCGCCACCGTCGATGTCGGAGAACCGGGCGAGCTGGGAGCCCAGGCCGGGGCCGTAGAAGATGTTGTCGCCGAGCACCAGCGCGGCCGACTGGTCACCGATGAAGTCGGCCCCGAGCACGAACGCCTGGGCCAGGCCGTTCGGCACCTCCTGCACGGTGTAGGAGATGTTGACGCCGAACTGGGAGCCGTCGCCCAGGAGCCGGCGGAACTGCTCCGCGTCGTGCGGGGTCGTGATGACGAGGATGTCCCTGATGCCGGCGAGCAGCAGCGTCGACAACGGGTAGTAGATCATCGGCTTGTCGTACACCGGGACGAGCTGTTTGCTGACGCCGAGCGTGATCGGGTGCAAGCGTGTGCCCGAGCCGCCGGCCAGGATGATGCCGCGCATGGGGACAGTCTCTCTCATCTCGGCCGGCTCGTGCCGGCCGGTCTGCGTGCCGGTCACCCGCCGGTCGACGTCACCTGCTCGACGGCGGCCAGCCGGTCGCGCTCAGGACCAGGCCGCGCCGCGGCGAGGTCGTGGTGGACCAGGACGAGCGACCCGCCGTCGGCCAGGACGCCCAGCGCGAGCAGGTCCGTGAGGGTCACGGCGGCGGGCCCCGCGACCCTCAGCTCTCGGTGGGGCCCCGACCGGGGGAGCGCCGCGAGGACCGCGTATCGTGCACCAGGCCACCGCAGAGGACGGCGCTCCCCCCGAAGACCAGCCAGCGTTCTCCCGGAGGTCAGGTGCCGGGGGTCTCACTCAGGAAAAAACGGGCGATTAGCACACTCCGACTTGACGTGGAGGAACGACACGCGTGTAATTCGATATCGAGACGGGTGGTAGGCGCGCGCTGGAGGTGGACCATGTGGGACCTGCTCGATGACGACGACCTCGTGTCCGACGTCCCTGAGCAGCCGAGCGTCTCGCCGCTCGCAGACGTGCTCTCCCTGTTCGATGCCGACGACCTGGGCCCCATGGGCTGGCAGGAGCGTGCCCTGTGCGCGCAGACCGACCCCGAGGCGTTCTTCCCCGAGAAGGGCGGGTCGACCCGTGAGGCCAAGAGGGTCTGCACCGGGTGCGAGGTCAGGGCCGACTGCCTGGAGTACGCCCTGGCCAACGACGAGCGCTTCGGGATCTGGGGCGGGCTCTCGGAGCGAGAGCGGCGCAGGCTGCGGCGTCGCGTCGTCTAGGCAGGTCGAGCAGGTGAGCCGGGTGGTCTCGAGGGAGCCGGGGTCGTCCTCGCCGCGAGGCCGGGCATGACCGCTGCCGACCTCACCGAGCCAGAAGCCACCACCACCCTGGGCTCGGCGCCCGCCGACGTCACGGCGGTGCTGGTGACCGCCGGGGTCACGCCCTACCTGGAGCGGACCCTGCACGCCCTGGCCGCGCAGACCCGCCGCCCGGCGCACGTGCTCCTGGTCGACGTCGGCGGCCCCGCCGGTGCCCCGGCCCTGCTGGACGACGCGTTCCTCACCGTCGCCGGCGTGCGCACCGCGCGCACCCGGGTCTCCGCGACCAGTTTCGGGGCCGCGGTGAGCGTCGGGCTGGCACGGCTCGCCGGCGCCGGGCAGGCTCCGACCACCTGGCTGTGGTTGTTGCACGACGACTCCGCGCCGGCACCCGACGCCCTGGCCGAGCTGGTGCGCGCGGTCGGTCAGGCGACATCGGTCGCGGTGGCCGGGGCCAAGCAACGCACCTGGACAGAGCCCGAGCGTCTGGTCGAGGTGGGGCTGACGACCACTCGCTCCGGGCGCCGGGTCAGCGCGGTGGTGCCCGGTGAGCTGGACCAGGGGCAGCACGACGGCGCGACCGACGTGCTCGGGGTCGGCATCGCCGGTGCCCTGGTGCGGCGCGACGTGTGGCAGGGGCTCGGCGGGACAGACCCCGCGTTGGGGCCTTTCGGCGACGGGCTCGACCTGTCGCGCAGGGCCCGCCTGGCCGGGCACCGGGTGGTCGTGGTGCCGCAGGCCGTCGTGCGCCACGCGCAGGCCTCCTACCACGGGCTCCGCGTCGCGCCCGAGGCTGGTGACCCGCGCCGCTCCTTCGCGGCCAGGCGCCGTTCGCAGGTCCATGCCCGCCTGGTCGCCGCGCCCTGGTGGGTTCTGCCGCTCGTCATGGTGGCCGCGCTGCTCGCGGCGCCGGTGCGGGCGCTGGGTCGGCTCGTGGGGTCGCAGCCGGACCGCGCTTCCGCGGAGCTGGCCGGTGGCTGGGGGGCTCTCGTCAGGCCCCGGGCGGTGCTCGCCGCGCGCCGTCGCCTGGCCCGGGCGTCGGTGCTGCCCCGGCGCGCGCTGCGGCCGCTGCAGGCCACCTGGCGTCAGGTCTGGGACCAGTCGGCCGACAGACGGCGCCGTGCGCGTCGAAAGGACGCCCCTCAGGTGGCGGAGCGGACGAGGCTCGAGCGGGCACGGCAGGCCGCTCGGCGCCGGGCCGTCCTGGCCGGGCTGCTCGTCGGGCTCTCGGCGCTCACCGTGGCGGCGCTGGGCTCTCTGGTCGCTCCCGTGCTGTCGGGGGCGCGCCTGGCCGGCGGGGCGCTCGCCTTCGCCCCCAGCACCTGGGCCCAGACGTGGTCCGCGGCGACCAGCGACTGGGTCTTCGGCGGTCTCGGGCAGCCAGGGGTGGGCGAGCCGCTGGTGCGCGTGCTGGCCGTGCTGTCCGTGCCTGTCGGCGGAGACGTCGGCGTCGTGGTCGCCGGGCTGCTGCTCGGGGGGGTCGTGGCGGCGGGCTGGGGCGCCTGGGTCGCGGCGGGAGCGGCGACCCGCTCGCTCGCGCTGCGCGTGTGGGCCGCGCTGGTCTGGGCCCTGGCACCGAGCCTGCTCGTGGCGGTCGGCTCCGGCCGGGTCGGTGCCGTGCTCGTCCACGTGCTGGCCCCCTGGGCGGCGTTCGGCCTCGTCCGGGCGGCACGGGGGTCTGGTGCGGCGCTGGCCGCGACCAGCCTGGTGCTGGCCGCCGTCTGCGCGGGAGCGCCCTCGCTGGTGCTCCCGTGCCTGGTGGTGCTGGTCGTCCTCGCTCTGGCGACCGGCCGCGTCAGGCTGCTCCTGGCCGCTGTGCCGGGGCTGGTGCTGCTCGGGCCGCTGCTGGTCGACGCGGCACGGCGCGGCGCGGACGGGTGGTACCAGCTGCTGGCGGACCCCGGGCTGGCCCAGGTCGCGGACCCGGCGGGCCCGGTGCAGCGTCTGCTGGGGGTGCCGACGCAGGCGGTAGAGATCATGGTCCCGCCCTGGGTGCCCACGGCGCTCGCCGGTGGGTGGCCTGGCCTGAGCGGTGCGGTGGTTCTCGTGGTCGCCGTCGTCGGCCTGGTGGTCGGCGGCCGGGCAGCACGGCTCGCGTGGGTCGTGGCCGCGCTGGGGCTGCTCTGGGCCACCGTGCTCGTCGCGCTCCCGGCGACCCACGCGGCAGGGCAGGTGGGGACGGTGTTCCTCGGGCCGTCTGTCGCGCTCGCCCACCTCGGGTTCCTCGCCGCGGCGCTGGTCGGGGCCGACCGTGCCGTGGCCCGGTGGTCCGAGCGTCGCTCCGGGTGGCGTCAGCCGCTCGTCGCGGGGCTGGTCGCGTTCGCGGTGTCGCTCGCCGGCCTCGGGGCTGCCTCCTGGGTGTGGCAGGCGCGCGGCGGGGAGGGCGTGCAGGTGCGCGCCGTCACCGGCCCGGTGGTCCCCGCGGTCGGCCAGCAGGCGTTCCCGCAGGGTTCGAGGGTTCTCATGGTCCTCGCGGGTCATGACGTGGTGCCTCATGACGCTGTGTCTCGTGACGCGGAGCCGACGCGCTACCGGCTGCTCGGCGCCGACGGGGTCCAGATGGCCGAGGTGCGGGACGGCGCGACCGCGGCGGTGCGGGACGACGCGACGCGCGAGCTGGAGACGACGGTGGCCGCGCTGGTCACCGGCTCGAGCGCGGACGTGTCCGCCGCTCTGGGGGCCCTCGGGGTCGCCTACGTCCAGGTCCCCTCGCTGCCCGAGGCTTCGTCGCCCACCGGTGCGCAGGCGCGGGCCCGGGCCGAGCTGCTGGGCCGTCTCGACGCGACGCCCGGCCTGGAGCGGGTCACCGACCAACGCGTCGGCACGCTGTGGCGCGTGGCCACGCCCGCCCTTGCCGATCATCCGGTGGTCACCGGGTGGGCCAGGCTCGTCACGGCCGACGTCGCCGCACCCGCCGAGACGACCGTGCTCCCCAGCGACGGTCGGAGCGTCGCCACGACCGTCGACCCTGCCGATGCCGACCGCACGCTCGTGCTGGCCGAGCGCTCCGGGGCACGCTGGGGGGCGTGGCTCGACGGGGAGCGGCTCGACGCGGCGGCGGTGGGATGGCGTCAGGGCTTCACCGTCCCCGCCGGTGCCTCAGGACGGCTCGTGGTGCACGGGGCTGACCAGGCCTCGTCGCTCTGGCTGGGGGTGCAGGCCGCGGTAGGCGCGGTCGCGCTGGTCGCTGCTGTGCCGCTGCGTCGAAGGGTGCACCGATGAGCCCCCAGCACTCCGACCCTGCCCGCCCGGCGAACCCCGAGCGGCGGGCCCAGCGTGGTCAGCAGACACAGCGTGGTCAGCAGACACAGCGTGGTCAGCAGACACAGCGTGGTCAGCAGACACAGCGCGAGCGCCGGGCCGGCACGGCGGTGAGCGCCCGACACCGGTTCGTCCAGGTCGGCAGCGCATCGGTGCTCGTCGGGGCTGTGGCGCTCGTCGTCGTCGGTGGGGCGCGGGTCGGGCCCGCCCTGGCGACCGCGCCCGACCCGTCCGTCACGATGCCCCCGTCCGCCGTCACCCTGACGTGCCCGGGATCTCTGGAGCTGCCCGCGGCGGTCGGTGGTGACGCCGCGTTCGACCCGGTCCCGGTCGCCCCGATGACCAACGTGGTCGCGGTCGCCAGCGCCGCCGCCGGGGCGACGAGCGTGCTCGGCCTCGACGGCGCGCTGCTCGGCACGGTGCCAGATGGTGAGGCACCGCCTGGTGGTGTGGCGGTGGTGCCGCTCGGGCCGGCGGCGACCGTCCGGTCCGAGCCGGGCGCTGACGACGTGATCGTGGCGGCGGCCACGATGACCCTCGTCACCGCTGGTGACCTGCGCGGCCTGGCCGGGGCCTCGTGCCGTCCCGCCTCGGCCGACCAGTGGCTGGTCGGCGGCGCGACAGAGGGAGGCGCCAGCGCCGAGCTGGTGCTCGTCAACCCGGGCTCGACCCCCGCACAGGTGACTTGGACGGTGTGGGGCGCCGCGGGCCTGGTCGACCTGACCGCGAACCAGGCCCTGGTCGCCCCCAGAACCACCAAGGTGGTGAACCTCGCCGCCGCCGCCGGGCAGCAGCGTGCGCTGGCCGTCCACGTGGAGGCGTCCGGTGGGCAGGTCTGGGCTCATGTGCAAGACGGCGTGATCGACGGCTACACCCCGGCCGGCACCGACCTGGTCGTCGCCGGCTCGGCACCGACGACCCGCCTGATGATCCCCGGCCTCCTGATCGACGCGGTGGGCATCGGCGCCGTCGGCGAGCCGATGCTGCGCCTGCTCGCGCCGGGGGAGGACGACGCGACCGCGCGCGTGACCGTGCTGGCCGGCGACGGCCCGGTCGACCTGCCCGGCGCCGAGGCGGTGCCGCTGGCGGCGGGCACGGTGCTCGACGTGACGCTGGGCGGCCTCCCGGCCGGCCGCTACACGGTGGTGGTCGACGCGGACGTCCCGGTGGTGGGGGCGGCGACGTTCTCCCGTGTCGGCCTGGCGGGCGAGTTCGACCCGGTGCCTCGGGTGGACAAGACCTCCTCCGCCGCCGTCGCGGGCGGCCCCGGCACCGTCGTGCTGCCTCCCGGGCTGAGCGCGACGGTGGTGGTCGGCGCCGTCGGTGCTGGTACCGACCCGGCGGGCGGCCCGCCGGCCGAGGGCGTGCTGGAGCTGCTCGGGCCTTCCGGCGAGATCCTGGCCGCCCATCGCCTGAGCGTCGACGCGGGCACCACCGGGGCCTGGGCGCTCGCCGAGCTGGCTGTCGGCGCGGTGGCCGTGCGCATCGTGTCGTCGTCAGAGGCCGCGCTGTCAGCGTCGGCAGAGCCGGTGCTCGCCTGGGCGGTGCTCATCGAGCTGGTCCAGGAGGACGGCACGCTCGTGAGTCTCCTGGACCCGGTCGCACCCGCCGGCGGGCCGCTGGTTGTCAGGCTGCGCGACGACCCGACTCTCGGGCTGGGGCGTGTCCCGTAAGCCCCTGCACGCTACGGCGCGCCCGGCACGCACGTTCGCCGCGTTGTCGTCGTCGGCAGCACCTCCAGTGCTGCTCTCCTCCTCCGCCTCGCGACCGCACGCGCCGTACACCCCTCGCCGGTGCACGGATTTACGGGACACGCCCTGGGCTGACAGCCGCTCGGGCGGCCGCGCGGATCTCGAGACGTTCGCGCACCGCGAGCCCGGTCGTGATCGCCCAGCGCAGGGGGGCCTGGTACCCGCGGTGGTAGCGGCGGTGCAGGTACTGGCGGGCCGAGGCGTGGTGGGCCCGGATCATCGGTGCCGGGGTGGCGCGCCACGAGGTCCCGCCGATGTGGGTGATCTCGGCCGTCGGGACGTACACGTTCGCCCAGCCGGCCCGGCCGAGCCGTTCACCGAGGTCGGTGTCCTCGAAGAACATGAAATACGTGTCGTCGAACCCCCCGACCTGCTCGAACGCCGCGCGGCGCAGCAGCAGGCACGACCCCGACAGCCATCCCGCGTCACGCTGGTCACCGAGGCGCTCCTGACGCGCCTGGTAGGCGCGGGTCCAGGGGTTGCCGGGCCAGACCCGTGCCAGCACGGCATGCCCGGCGCCGATGCGCAACGACGGCAGCTCACGCGCTGACGGGTAGACGCTCCCGTCCACGTCGCGGATCAGCGGGCCCAGCGCCCCGGCGTCGGCGCGCTGCTCACCGACCTCGATCAGCGCGTCCAACGACCCTGGCGCCCACTCGACGTCGGGGTTGGCCACGACCAGCCAGGGGCTCCTCGCGCCGGCGGCTCCCAGGTTCGCGGCGTGGCCGTAGCCGAGGTTCGCGGTGTTGACCACCAGCCGGGCCCCGGCCGCCTGGCTCACGGGGCGAGAGCGGGTCTGGTCGTCCCCGTTGTCGACCACGACCAGCTCGACACGGCGACGGGTGGCCTCGCGCAGCGTCGCGACGAACCGTCCCAGCTCCTCACCGGGCCGGTAGACGACGCAGACGACCCGCACGTCGGGGTCGTCGGGGGGGCTGGCCGGGCTCAACGGTCTTGCCCGTAGCCGGGGTCGACGTCTTCCGGGGCGCGCCCGAGCAGGTGGGCGACCTGCTCCACGACGACGTCGTGCACCAGGTCGGCCAGGTCGTCGGCATCGTGTGCCCTGGTCTCCAGGGGCCGGCGGTAGACGACGACGCGATCAGCCTGCCCGGCGTCGGCGGGAAAGCAGCGGCCCAGCGGGATGCCGGTCTCCCACGGGGCGGGCGTGCTGGGTGGGACCTCCTCGACCGCGAACTCCACGCCGTCGAGCTGGTCGGCCCAGCGGCGTTCGAGCACCTCGACAGCGTCGAGCACCAGGGCGTCGAAACGCTCGGCACGGGTGCGGTAGGCGGGCAGGGACTGCGGCATCAACGGCCCGCGCAGCCCCCGGCCGCGTCGGTCTCGGCGCCGCACGACGGTCGCGGCCTCAGGGTGACGTCTGATCGACACAGGCTCACCTCTGCGGCCGGTCTTGTGGCGTTCACCCCACCCTCTCACGCGGTCAGGGTATCTCGGGCGAGCGTGTGTCGACCTCGACGTATCGGTGATCGGGGGTACCGTCAGGGGGTGCAATCGGTTCGGCAGTGCTCGAGGACGGCCTGCACGCACCCAGCGGTGGCCACGCTCACCTATGTGTACGCGGACTCCACCGTGGTGCTCGGGCCGTTGGCTCAGCGTGCCGAACCGCACTCCTACGACCTGTGCGGCGAGCACGCCGACCGGCTCACCGCGCCACGGGGGTGGGAGGTGGTCCGGCTCAGCCCGGGTCTTCAGGCCTCGCCGCCGAGCCGTGACGACCTGCTGGCGGTGGCCGACGCGGTGCGCGAGGCCGGTCGGTCGGTCCGTCGCGCCGGGCGGCACGCCGTCGCGGAGGTCCCCGAACCGCTCGGCCGCCAGCACGCCCACCTGCGCGTGCTAGACGGCGGCGACGCCTGATGGTCGGCGCGCAGGCGTCCCGTCCCGAGCTGGGCTCGTTCAGCCAGCCCGAGACGGTCGTGGTGTCAGGGGCGAAGAGCTGTCGACGCTGTGGCTCTGAGCGGCTGACACGGATCCGGATGCGGACACCGACAGGCATCGACGCGGTCTTCGTGTCCTGCTTGTCGTGCGAGCAGACCGGGTGGTTCGCCGTCGACGGGGACCAGGCCCCGTTGGACGCCGCGCAGGTCGGCGACCACGAACCGTGAGAAGGGTCGTCAAGACCGGGGTACGGGACGACGAGGTCACGCACCCAGGGAAGACGGGAGGTCGCGTGTGAGCAGCGAGCTGGACGACATCGTCAACGCCTACGACGTCCGTGGCAGGGCGCCCGAGGTCTTCGACGAGGCGACCGCCACCGCGCTGGCGGCGGCGTTCGCCGACGTGATCGCCCGCCCTGACGGGCACACCCAGGTGGTGATCGGCCACGACATGCGCACCACGTCGCCCGACCTGACCGACGCTGTCGCTGACGGGCTCGCCGTGCGCGGCACGGACGTCCTCTCGCTCGGGCTCTGCTCGACCGACGAGCTCTACTACGCCTCAGGGGTGCACCGGCTGCCCGGCATCATGGTGACAGCCGGGAGCCACCCCGCCGACCACAACGGCTTGAAGCTCTGCCGCGCGCAGGCGGCCCCGGTGGACCAGGACTCCGGCCTGCTGCAGGTCGCCACGGTCGCGGCGCGCTACCTGCGTGACGGGGTGCCGGAGGTGGCCGACGACGCGGCGGGCCAGGTGACGGCGCTGGACGTGCGGGGCGACTACGCCGCTCACCTGCGCTCGCTGGTGGACCTGAGCGGCATCAGACCGCTGACCGTGGTGGTGGACGCCGGCAACGGGATGGCTGGCCTGACGGTCCCGGCCGTGCTGGGTGCCGCGGGGCTCCCGGATCTCCCGGTGCGGATGATCGGTGTGCACATGCGTCTGGACGGGCGCCTGCCGTCGCGCGCGGGCGGCCCCCTGGAGGCCGAGAGCGTGGCCGACCTGCGTCGCACGGTGGTGGACCGTCACGCCGACCTGGGCCTGGCGTTCGACGCGGACGCCGACTGCTGCCTGGTGGTGGACGAGACGGGGAACCCGGTGCACCCGTCGGCGATCACGGCCCTGATCGGTCTGCGCGTGGTCGAGGCC
The DNA here is from genome assembly GCA_009785115.1 of Micrococcales bacterium. Lineage (GTDB taxonomy): Bacteria > Actinomycetota > Actinomycetes > Actinomycetales > Cellulomonadaceae > Cellulomonas. Next base: position 94,439 of record WQWY01000005.1, on the reverse strand, counting down.
GAGGAGCGGGCCGGGCGGCGAGCGACCGTGGTCCACAACCTCATCACCTCTCGGGTGGTGCCCGACCTGATGACCGCGGCAGGGGCGCGGGCCGTGCGCACCCGCGTCGGGCACGCCTACGTGAAGCGGGAGATGGCCGCCCAGGGCGCGGTGTTCGGCGGCGAGCACTCCGGTCACTACTACTTCCGGGACTTCTTCTTCGCCGACGACGGGCTGCTCGCGGCGCTGCACGTCATCGCCGCGCTGGGCGAGCAGCCGCACCCGCTGTCGGTGCTGGCCGACCTGTACCAGCCGTACGCGGCCAGCGGGGAGATCAACCTCACCGTCGACGACCCGGTCGCCGCCCAGGAGCGGGTGCTCGCGGGCTTCCGGTCAGAGCCGGACGTGGTGGTCGACCGGCTGGACGGGCTGACCGTCTCGCACTGGGACGCCGTGCCCCAGTGGTGGTTCAACCTGCGCGAGGCCGCCACCGCGCCCGTGCTGAGGCTCAACGTCGAGGCGGCCGACGTCGACGTGATGATGAGGATACGAGACAGCGTGGTGGGACGAGTCCGAGGAGGACGTTCATGAACGACGGTGTCCAGCTCGAACCATGGGTGCGTGACCTGCTGCGCTGCCCGGTGACCGGTGCGACCCTCGTGGAGAGCACAGGGCCCGACGGTGCTCCTGAGCTGGTGTCCACCGACCCCGACCGTCCGCTGGCCTACCCGGTGCACGACGGGGTGCCGGTGCTGCTGGCCGACGAGGCGCGCGAGGTCTAGCGGTCTGACGCGTCGATCCGGAGGCTCAGCGCAGGGTACTCTCGCCCGAGGCGAGCCGAGGAGGAGCCATGACCGACACCACCGATCTCGACGCGAAGGCCGTAGCCGACGACCAGCGGCTCGTCTTCCACTCATGGTCCGCCCAGGCGGCCCCTCGACCCTTCGTGGTCGCCGGGGGGCTGGGCAGCTGGCTGTGGGACCACGCCGGCAAGCGCTACCTGGACTTCTCCAGCCAGCTGGTCAACACCAACATCGGCCACCAGCACCCCAAGGTGGTCGAGGCGATCCAGGCTCAGGCCGCGACCCTGGCCACGATCGCCCCCTCGACGGTGAGCACGGCACGGAACGCCGCGGCCGAGGCGATCCTCGCCCATGCCCCTGAGGGCTTCACCAAGGTCTTCTTCACCAACGCGGGCGCCGACGCCGTCGAGAACGCGATCCGGATGGCCAGGCTCACCACGGGCCGGGACAAGGTGATCTCCAGCTACCGCTCGTACCACGGCAACACCGGTGCGGCGATCAACGCGACCGGTGACTGGCGGCGCGTGCACAACGAGTACGCCCACGGCCACGTGCACGTGTTCACGCCGTACCTGTACCGCACCGAGTTCTGGGCGACCAGCCCCGAGCAGGAGACGGAGCGGGCGCTGCGCCACATGGAGCGCGTCATCCAGGCCGAGGGCTCGAGCACCGTGGCCGCGATCTTGCTGGAGTCGATCCCCGGCACCGCGGGCATCATGGTCCCGCCGCCGGGCTACCTGGCAGGCGTGCGCGCGATCGCTGACAGGTACGGCATCGTGCTGATCTTGGACGAGGTGATGGCCGGGTTCGGCCGGGCCGGGTCGTGGCTCGCCCTCGACCACTTCGATGTGCGCCCCGACCTGGTCACCTTTGCCAAGGGCGTGAACTCCGGGTACGTGCCCGCCGGTGGCGTGATGATCTCCGAGCCGATCGCCGCGGCGTTCGACGAGCGGGTCTTCCCCGGTGGCCTGACCTACTCCGGGCACCCGCTGGCCATGGCGTCGATCGTCGCGACGATCCAGGCGATGGAGTCCGAGGGTGTCGTGGACAACGCCGCACGCATCGGCACCGACGTGCTGGCCCCGGGCCTGGCCGAGATCGCCGCGAGCAACCGGCTGGTCGGTGAGGTCCGTGGCCTCGGCGTGTTCTGGGCGGTCGAGCTGGTGGCCGACCAGGAGTCGCGCACGCCGGCAGACGCCTCGGTGATGGGTGCGGTCAAGGCTGGGTGCCTGGCACGGGGCCTGGTGCCGTTCGTCGCTGAGAACCGTCTGCACGTCGTCCCGCCCTGCGTCATCACCGACGACGAGGCGCGTCAGGGCCTGGAGATCATCGCTGAGGTGCTCGACACGGTGGCGCGGTAGCCCGCTGCCGCGCCGCACCACGAGCCGGGTCAGGAACGCGCTGTCAGGTCATGGGAGCGCTGACGCTCTTCAGACGGAAGTCCTTCAGGTGGCCCGCCCGACCGGTGTGTTGGAGCGGGCCACCCGTGTCGATCCTCTCATGCACGCGTGCCTTTCTTCGTCCCCCGATAGCCTGACGTTCAGTCGTGTGCTCAGTGACTCTCCTGGTCTCGCCCCTTCTCCTGTCGCTGCTGAAGGCCCAGGCGTGCAAGACAGCGGGGCCAGGCCCGCCGCCTCGCGGGCCATGCCTGCTCGCGGGGGACCACAGGTCGGTGAGGCGGGGCTCGTCAAGACTCGCCTCTGATCGCACGGGTGACGGTCCCCTCCGCGCGCGCCGCGAGGGAGACGAGCAGGTGTGTGTCTACGATGGGCCCCACAGGCGACGACCCGGCCATCACCGGCGAGCCTCCGGAAGAACGGGGCGCGCAGCCCTCAGTAGAACCGGACGGGGCAGGCCCGTCACAGCCGCAGACGAGAGGCCGGGTCGGTGACCTGGCAACGTGGGGTGGTACCGCGGTGGTCCTGGGTGGTCCAGGGCTGTCGTCCCCTCGACCCGTGCGCGCACCGTCGGTGAAGACGCGGTGCGATGGACCAGGAGGTCGCGTGGCCTACCCGCTGCACCGGGAGACTCCCGTCCCCGCCTCACCTGACCTTCCCGGCGTCGAGACCGACGTGCTCGCCTACTGGGCCGCTGACGGTACCTTCGTCGCCTCGGTCGAGGCCCGTCCCGCGGGTGAGAACGGCGCGAACGAGTTCGTGTTCTACGACGGCCCGCCGTTCGCCAACGGCATGCCGCACTATGGCCACCTGCTCACCGGGTTCGCCAAGGACGTCGTGCCCCGCTACCAGACCATGCGCGGGCGGCGGGTCGAGCGCCGCTTCGGGTGGGACACCCACGGATTACCTGCCGAGCTCGAGGCCGAGCGTGTGCTGGGCATCACCACCAAGTCCCAGATCGAGGAGATGGGCATCGCGGCGTTCAACGACGCGTGCCGTGCCTCGGTGATGGAGTACGCCGACGTGTGGCGCGAGTACGTGACCCGCCAGGCCCGCTGGGTGGACTTCGACAACGACTACAAGACCCTGGACCCCGGGTTCATGGAGTCGGTGATCTGGGCGTTCAAGCGCCTCTACGACCAAGGGCTGGCCTACTCCGGCTACCGGGTGCTGCCGTACTGCTGGCACGACCAGACCCCGCTGTCCAACCACGAGCTCGGCATGGACGCCGACGTGTACGCCGACCGGCAGGACCGCACGGTGACCGTCACGTTCCCGTTCGTCGGCGAGGCCGCCCAGGCCGCGGGCCTGACCGGGGTGAAGGCCCTGGCCTGGACGACGACCCCGTGGACCCTGCCGACCAACGAGGCGCTGGCCGTCGGGGCCGACGTCGACTACGTCGTGGTGCCCGCGGGCATCGACGGCACCAGGGCAGGTGACGGCTCGTTCCTGCTGGCTCAGGCCTTGCTGGCTGCCCACGCCAAGGACCTCGGCTACGAGTCTGCCGACGCCGCGGCCGCCGCGGTCACCCGCACCCTGACCGGTGCCGAGCTGGCGGGCCTGCGCTACACCCCGCTCTTCGAGAGCTTCACCGACGTCGAGCAGTGGGGTACCGCCGAGGCGTGGCAGGTGCTGGTCGGTGACTTCGTCACGACCGACGACGGCACCGGCATCGTCCACCTCGCCCCGGCCTATGGCGAGGTCGACAAGGACGCGTGCGACGCCGCCGGCATCCCCACCATCGTCTCGGTAGACGCGGGCGGGGTGTTCACCTCGGCGGTGCCGCAGGTCGAGGGTCTGCAGGTCTTCGACGCGAACAAGCCGATCATCGACCTGCTGCGCGCTGACGGGCGGCTGCTGCGCGACGCGAGCTACGTGCACTCCTACCCGCACTGCTGGCGGTGCGGCAACCCGCTGATCTACAAGGCCGTGTCGAGCTGGTTCATCAAGGTCACCGAGTTCCGGGACCGCATGGTCGAGCTGAACCAGCAGATCGACTGGACACCGGAGCACCTCAAGGACGGCCAGTTCGGCAAGTGGCTCGAGAACGCCCGCGACTGGTCGATCTCGCGCAACAGGTACTGGGGCTCACCGATCCCGGTGTGGGTGTCGGACGACCCGGCCTACCCGCGCGTCGACGTGTACGGATCTTTTGCCGAGCTGGAGGAGGCTTTCGGGCGTCTGCCGCGCAACGCGGCCGGCGAGCCCGACCTGCACCGGCCGTGGATCGACGAGCTGACTCGCCCCAACCCCGACGACCCGACGGGGAAGGCCACCATGCGGCGCATCCCCGACATCCTCGACGTGTGGTTCGACTCGGGCGCGATGCCCTTCGCCCAGGTGCACTATCCCTTCGAGAACCGCGACTGGTTCGAGCACCACTACCCGGGCGACTTCATCGTGGAGTACATCGGGCAGACGCGCGGCTGGTTCTACACCCTGCACGTGCTGGCCACCGCGCTGTTCGACCGTCCCGCGTTCTCCTCGTGCGTCTCGCACGGCATCGTGCTCGGTGACGACGGGCGCAAGGCCAGCAAGAAGCTGCGGAACTTCCCCGACCCGATGGTGATGTTCGACACCTACGGGTCGGACGCCGTCCGCTGGGCGCTCATGAGCTCGCCGGTGCTGCGCGGCGGCAACCTCGTGGTCGCGGAGGACAACATCCGCGAGGGCGTGCGGCAGGTCATCCTGCCCCTGTGGAGCACCTACTACTTCTTCACGCTGTACGCCAACGCCGTCGGCCAAGGCACCGGTGAGGGATACCAGGCCCACCCGGTGAGCGCCGAGCGGGTCCCAGGGCTGCCGCCCATGGACCGCTACCTGCTGGCCCGCACCCACGACCTCGCCGAGGGCGTGGCCGCCGCTCTGGACGACTACGACGTCGCCGGAGCGTGCGCGCTGGTGCGCGACCACCTGGACGTGCTGACCAACTGGTACGTGCGCACCCAGCGTGACCGCTTCTGGGCCGAGGACGCTGACGCGTTCGACACCCTGTGGACCGCGCTGGAGGTGCTGACCCGGGTGGCCGCGCCGCTCGCGCCGCTGGTCACCGAGGAGATCTGGCGTGGCCTGACGGGGGAGCGGTCGGTGCACCTGAGCGACTACCCGACACCGACGGACACCCCGGCACTGATCCCCGAGCCAGGGCTCACGGCCGTCATCGACCAGGTGCGCCAGGCCGTGTCGGTGGTGCTGAGCCTGCGCAAGGCCAACCAGATCCGCGTCCGCCAACCGCTGCGCCACCTCACGGTCGCCCTGGACGCCCCGGACGCGGCGGCCGACTACGCCGACCTGCTCGCCTCGGAGCTCAACGTCAAGCAGGTCGAGCTCGTCCACGCCGACGAGACCACAGCGGCCCGCTTCGGCATCAGCCAGCGGCTCGCCGTCAACGCCCGTGCCGCCGGTCCCCGGCTGGGTCGGGCGGTCCAGGCGGTGATCGGGGCGGCCAAGGCGGGAGCGTGGGCAGAAGCGGACGGCACGGTCACCGTGACCACGCCCGACGGCCCGGTCGCGCTCGTCGCTGGTGAGTACGACCTGACCACGGTCGTCACCGCGGACCATGGCGAGGTGGCGGCCGCCGTGCTGCCCGGCGGCGGGTTCGTCGTGCTGGACCTCGCGCTGGACGACGCGCTGCGCGCCGAGGGCTACGCCCGGGACGTGGTGCGCGCCGTGCAGGACGCCCGCAAGGCCGCGGGGCTCGAGGTCACCGACCGCATCGACCTGGTGCTGGTGGTGCCGGCCGGCCACGTGGCCGACGTCGAGACCTACGGTGAGTTCGTCGCCGCCGAGACCCTGGCCGTCTCGTTGCGCGTGAGCCCGGGCGAGGCGCTGGAGGTCCAGGTGACGAAGGCGTGAGCCGCGACCCTGACGCCACGGTGGGCCTGACCGCCGACGAGGTCTACCGGCAGATCCTCACCCGTGCCCCCGAGCACGACATCGACCCGACCCTGGACAGGGTCGCGGCGGTGTGCGACCTGCTGGGAGACCCGCAACGCGCGTACCGGGTGGTGCACCTGACCGGCACGAACGGCAAGACCTCCACCGCGCGCATGGTGGAACGTCTGCTGCGTGAGCTGGGTCTGCGCACCGGGCTGTTCACCAGCCCGCACCTGACCCAGGTCGGGGAGCGCATCACGATCGACGGCGAACCTCTCAGCGACGAGCGGTTCGTCGAGGTCTGGGAGGACGTGCGCCCGTACGTCGAGATGATCGACCAGCGTGGCACCCGCCTGTCGTTCTTCGAGGTGCTCACCGTGATGGCGTTCGCGGCGTTCGCCGACGCCCCGGTCGACGTCGCGGTGGTCGAGGTGGGCCTCGGAGGGCGCTGGGACTCCACCAACGTCGCTGACGGCCAGGTCGCCGTCATCACCCCCGTCGCGATGGACCACGAGCGCTACCTGGGCGACTCGCTCGTGTCGATCGCGGAGGAGAAGTCCGGCATCGTCAAGCCCGGTGCCACCCTGGTGCTCGCCGCCCAGGAGCCCGAGGTGGAGCAGGTGGTGCTCGCGGCGGCCGACGAGCGCCGCGCCCGGGTGGTCCGCGAGGGGCTCGACATCGACGTGCTGGAGCGTGCTCCGGCCGTCGGCGGGCAGCTGCTCACCCTGCGAGGTCTGGGCGGGGTCTACACCGACGTGTTCGTGCCGCTGCTCGGTGAGCACCAGGCGCACAACGCCCTGCTCGCCCTGGTCGCCACCGAGGCGCTGGTCACGGGAGGCGCGGCGCTGGACCCGGGCGTGGTGGAGGCGGCGTTCGCCGGCGCCTCTTCGCCCGGCCGGCTCGAGGTGATCCGCTCGTCCCCGGTGATCGTGGTCGACGGTGCGCACAACCCGGCCGGGGTACGGGCCATGGTCGGCGCCATCGACGAGGCGTTCGCGCTGACCCGGGTCGTCGGCGTCGTCGGGATCATGGCCGACAAGGACGTCGAGGGCATCCTCGCCGAGCTGGAGCCGCTGCTCGCCGAGGTTGTCGTCACCCAGGCGGGGGGCGACCGTGCGATGAACCCCGACGACCTCGCCCAGATCGCTGAAGACGTCTTCGGGCCCGACAGGGTGCATGTCGCGGCACGCCTGGACGACGCGATCGACCTGGCTGTGCAGCGCGCCGAGGGCGAGGTCGACCGTGGTTCGGCCGTCCTGGTCACCGGCTCGATCATGCTGGTGGCCCAAGCAAGGGTGCTGCTGGGTCGCACGTGAGCGTGGGTCCGCCCTCGCGTGGTGCGGTCGGCCTGTGTGGTGAGCTCTCCCGCGCGGTGGGCTTGCTTGGTGCGGTCGGTACCCCGAGGGTGGGACCATCGTGACGAGGAGCCGCCTGCGGGAGGGCCGAGTGAAGAAGCTCATCAACGACCCGAGGGACGTCGTCGTCGAGTCTGTCGAGGGCTTCGTCCTCGCTCACAGCGACATCGTCACCGTGCACGGCGACCCCTGGTACGTCGCCCGGGTCGGCGGTGCTGTGCCCGGCAAGGTCGGGGTCGTCAGCGGCGGCGGGTCCGGTCACGAACCCATGCACGTCGGCTATGTCGGTGCGGGGATGCTCGACGTGGCGGTGCCCGGCCCGGTGTTCACCTCCCCGACCCCCGACCAGATCGCCGCTGCTGTGCGGGCTGCTGACGGTGGCGCGGGCGTGCTGGCCGTGGTGAAGAGCTACACCGGTGACGTGCTGAACTTCGAGACCGGTGCCGAGCTCGCCCAGGCCGAGGGCGTCGAGGTCGAGCGCGTCGTCGTGGACGACGACTGCGCCGTCGAGAGCTCGACGAGCGCCGTGGGGCGTCGCGGCGTCGCGGGCACGGTCGTCGTGGAGAAGATCGCGGGTGCCGCTGCGGCGCGCGGTGACGACCTCGCCGGGGTCGCCCGGGTCGCGCGGCGGGCGATCGAGCAGGTCTGCTCGATGGGCGTGGCGCTCGCCCCGTGCACCGTCCCGCACGTGGGCAGGCCGAGCTTCGACCTGCCTGACGACGAGGTCGAGATCGGCATCGGCATCCACGGCGAGCCCGGCAGGCGGCGGGTGCCCCTGGCCTCGGCGGACGAGATCACCACGACCCTGCTCGACGCGGTCGCTGACGACCTGGGCATCCTCGCGGGCGAGCGGGTGCTGCTGCTCGTCAACGGCATGGGCGGCACCCCGCTGTCAGAGCTGTACATCGTCTACCGGCGAGCCCGGGCGCTGCTGGCCGACCGGGGGGTGCGGGTGACGCGCTCACTGGTCGGTGACTACACCACGGCCCTGGAGATGCAGGGTGCGTCGGTGAGCCTGCTGCGGCTGGACGACGAGCTGACCGCGCTGTGGGACGCTCCCGTGCACACCGCGGCGCTGCGGTGGTGAGCAGCCATGACGGTGGACGTGGGCTGGGCGATCGACTGGGCGCGGCGGGCCGCCGCCACCGTCGTGGAGCACCGTGACGAGCTGATCGAGCTGGACCGGCAGATCGGCGACGGTGACCACGGGGAGAACATGGCACGTGGGTTCGTGGCGGTGCTCGCCAGGATCGACGCGCTGACCGAGCGGCCGGCCCAGGTGGGGGACGTGCTGCGGATGGTCGCGACTACGCTGATGTCGACCGTCGGCGGGGCGGCCGGGCCGCTGTATGGCACCGCGTACCTGCGGGCGGCCACGGTGACGGCGGCGCCGACGCTGGGCCCGGTCGACATCGTGGCGATGCTCGAGGCCGCTCTCGAGGGTGTCGTCGCGCGGGGCAGGGCGAGGGTAGGGGAGAAGACCATGGTGGACGCCTGGGCTCCGGCTGTCACCGAGGCGGCCGCCGCCGCCGACGCGGGCGGGGACCCGACGGCGGTGCTGCGCGCCGCGGCGGTTGGTGCTTCGGCGGGTGCGGCATCGACGGTGCCGCTCGTGGCGACCAAGGGCCGGGCCAGCTATCTGGGGGAGCGTTCGGCGGGCCACCTGGACCCTGGCGCCCGCTCTACCGAGCTGCTGCTCGTCGCGGCTGCCGAGGCGGCGTCCCGGTGAGCGGCGTCTCGGCAGGCAGAGTCTCGACAGGCAGGGTGAGCCTGGTGATCGTCTCCCACTCCGAGGCGCTGGCGACCGGTGTGATGCAGCTGGCCGGGCAGATGGCACCCGTCGTGACCATCCTGCCCGTCGGTGGGACGGACGCCGGCGGTCTGGGCACCTCCTTCGCCAAGATCGCGGCCGCGTTGGAGGAGGTGACGCGGGACGACGGCCGGGCGGTGGTGCTGACAGACATCGGCTCGGCGGTGATGACCACCGAGTCCGTCCTCGAGGTGCTCGGTGACACGATCCGCGCCCGGGTCGCGCTGGCTGACGCGCCGCTGGTCGAGGGCGCGGTGGCGGCGGCGCTGGCGGTCGCGGGCGGTGCGGACCTCGCCGGGGTGCTCGCCGCCGCCCAGGGGGCGTGCGTGTCACGAGCCAGGTCGGGAGGAGGTCCGGGGGAACCGGGCATGTCGAAGACGGTCAGCGAGGTGCACGCCACGATCGAGGTGATGAACCCGCTGGGCCTGCACGCCCGTCCGGCCGCGGCGCTGGCCCGGGCCATGTCGCGGCTCGAGGCGACCGTGACGATCGACGGGGTGGACGCGACCAGCGTCCTGGAGCTCATGGCGCTCGGCGCGACCCGGGGCCGCAGGCTCAAGCTGGTGGCGACCGGCCCGCAGGCCACCGCCGCACGAGACGCCGCGACCAGGCTCATCACCTCGAGCCTCGGCGAGCTCTGACCGCACCTGTCTCCACGTCGGTGGGCGTGACCGAGGAGAAGCGCGGCGGTAGGCGTTCTTCGTGCGAGGTGAGGCGCCCCAGTAGTGTGGTGTCTATGAGCGAGCCGCAGCGCACCCTGGTCCTGATCAAGCCCGACGGTGTGCGGCGGGGGTTGTCCGGGCAGGTGCTGGCGCGGATCGAGGCCAAGGGCTACCGCATGGTCGCCGCGCGGCTGCGCACGGCCGACGCCGCCCTGCTCACCGAGCACTACGCCGAGCACGCCGGGAAGCCCTTCGTCGCGCCGCTGATCGCGTTCATGTCCTCCGGCCCGGTGCTGGCCCTCGTCGTGGAGGGCCACCGGGTGATCGAAGGCATCCGTTCGCTGTGCGGAGCCACCGACCCGACGACCGCCGCCCCCGGCTCGATCCGCGGCGACCTGGCCGCCGACACCGGCGCCCCCGTGCTCGAGAACATCATCCACGCCTCCGACTCCCCAGAGTCCTCAGCCCGCGAGATCGCCCTCTGGTTCTCGAGCCTCTGAGGCCCTGACGGCTCGTCGGGAACGACGCGCTCGGTGTCTGGTCGGCGCCTGCTGAGGGCCGTCGTGTCTCCTGGCTCCCACAGCGCCTGGGCTGAGGGTTTCCGCACCAGCCTCCGGCTCGGACGGTGCGGGTCGGAGGCTCGTCCAGGTCTCAGGCGAGGGGCTGGCAGGTGGGGCAGAGGTAGACGTTGCTGCCGAGGAAGGCCTTGCGGGTGATGGGGCCGCCGCAGCGCGGGCAGGGGCGGTCGCGGGTCTTGGCCGACAAGATCGTGGCGTAACCGCCGGGGTGGTCGAACAGGTCTTTCTCGGTGTCTCGTCCGCCGCCGGTGGTCATCGCCCGCAGGACGTTCACGACCGCCGCGTACATCTGGGCGAGGTCGTCCTCGTCGAGCGTCCTGACCTTGCGCTGGGGGTGGATGCCCGCGGTGAACAAGATGTCTTGCAGGGTGCCGTTGCCCAGGCCGGGGATGCGCTGCTCGGTGGCGAGCAGGGCCTTCGCGCTGAGGGTGGGCTTGGCCGCCTCTGCCAGAGCGAGCAGATGATCGAAGGTGAACGCACCCGTGAGCGGGGACGGTGCGGTGCGCGGTGCTCGGAGGTAGAGGTTCTCGTCACGCTCCGGGTCGCCGTCACGGTGGAGCAAGATCCCGGCGTACATCTGGACCGTGCAGACCAGGGCGCTGTCGTCGTCGAGCTCGACCAGCAGCTGGTGCTTCGCCGGCCTGGGGGCACCAGGGTCGAGCCGACGCAGCCGGGCGCCGTCGTTGAACGTCAGGAGCCAGTCGTCGCCCAGGGCGAGCTCGACGAGCCCGGCGTGCGCCCTGGCGCCGGTGAAGCGTTCGCCTGTCAGAGTCTCCGCGTACCAGGCCGGACCACCGCCGGCGTACCAGGCGAACCCGTGCGGGCTGTGACCTGCCTCGGCCGTGACGACGCTCCGCCCGGTCAGCGTCTGCTCGGCCTGACGAGCGATCGTCGCGGCCTCAGGAATCTCCAGCACCTCGGCTCCCTCCACACGGGCACAGGCTCAGCGCTCGTCCCCCAACCCTAGGTGCAGGGCACTTGCCCGGACACGGACGTTCGACACGCTCTAGTCTCATGGCGTGCACCTGAAGACGCTGACCCTGCGGGGGTTCAAGTCGTTCGCCTCGGCGACGACCTTGAGCTTCGAGCCGGGGATCACGTGCGTCGTCGGGCCCAACGGGTCGGGCAAGTCCAACGTGGTGGACGCGCTGGCCTGGGTGATGGGGGAGCAGGGCGCCAAGTCGTTGCGCGGCGGGTCGATGGAGGACGTGATCTTCGCCGGCACCGCGGGGCGCCCGCCGCTGGGCCGGGCTGAGGTCTCGTTGACCATCGACAACACCGACGGTGCGCTGCCCATCGAGTACACCGAGGTCACGATCTCACGCACCCTGTTCCGCAACGGCGGCTCGGAGTACGCGATCAACGGTGCGGGCTGCCGCCTGCTGGACATCCAAGAGCTGCTCAGCGACTCCGGCATGGGCCGGGAGATGCACGTCATCGTCGGGCAAGGGCGGCTCGACGCGATCCTGCGGGCCACCCCTGACGAGCGTCGCGGCTTCATCGAGGAGGCCGCCGGGGTGCTCAAGCACCGACGCCGCAAGGAGAAGGCGCTGCGCAAGCTCGACGCCATGCAGGCCAACATGGTGCGTGTCGGAGACCTGACCGCCGAGCTGCGCCGACAGCTCGGCCCCTTGGGGCGCCAGGCCGAGGTCGCTCGCAAGGCCGCCGTCGTCCAGGCCGACCTGCGTGACGCCAAGGCTCGGCTGCTGGCTGACGAGCTGGCCCAGCTCACCGCGACCATGGCGCAGGAGATCGCCGACGAGACGGCGCTGCGCGCCCGTCGCGACGAGGTCGAGACCGCGCTCACCCAGGCCCGTCGGCACGTGGCCGCTCTCGAGCTCGAGGCCGCGGAGGCGGCCCCGGCGGTCGGGGAGATCAGTGAGATCTGGTACCGGCTGTCGTCCCTGCGCGAACGCCTGCGCGGCACCATGGGCCTCGCCGCCGACCGCGCCCGGCTGCTGGGTGAGCCGACCGAGCAACGTGGCGGCACCGATCCGGACGACCTCGCCGCCCAGGCGGAGCGAGTACGGGCCGCCGAGGCCGAGATCCTCACCGAGGTAGAGCTGGCCACGGCGGCGCTGGCTGGTGCGGTCGACGCCCGCCAGGAGGTGGAAGAGCAGGCCGCCGACGCCGAGCGTGAGCTGGCAGCCTTGGTCCGCGCGGCGGCCGACCGCCGCGAGGGCGTCGCCCGGCTGGCCGGGCAGGTCGCGGCGCGGCGTTCCCGGCTCGAGGCGACAGAGGCCGAGATCGGCCGGCTGCAAGAGTCCCTCGAAGCCGCGCTGAGACGCGGTCGGGAGGCGACGTCCCAGTTCTCCGCGATGGAGGCCGAGGTCGCTGGCGCGGAGGAGGGGGAGGTCGGCCTCGACGCCGAGCACGAGGCCGCCACCGAGGCCTTGGAACGTGCCGACGCCCAGGTGGCCGACCTGGGCGCGCAGCTGGCCGAGGCCGAGAGAGAGCGCGACGCCCAGCGCACGCGCGCCGAGACCCTCGAGCTCTCCCTGACGCGCAAGGACGGTGCGGGTGCGCTGCTGGCCGCCGACGAGCCGCTGGGCACCCTCGGCTCGGTGGCTGCCCTCCTCGCCGTGGCGCCCCGCGACGAAGACGCGATCGTCGCGGCCCTGGGCGCGCTGGCCGACGCGGTCGTCGTGGAGTCGGTGGACACCGCCGTGGACGCGATCCGCTACCTGCGTTCCGCCGACGCCGGGCGTGCCGGGCTCGTGGTCGCCGGCCAGGACGCCGAGGTCCGCCCTGTTCCCGACGTGCCCCCTGGGGTGGACCTCGCCGTGGACCTGGTGACCACGCCCGAGCAGGTGACCGGGGCGGTGCGCGCCCTGCTGGCAGGCGTGGTCGTCGTCGACGACCTCGCGACCGCGCGAGCGCTCCTCACCGACCGACCAGACCTCACCGTGGTCACCCGTGGTGGCGACGTGCTCGCGGCGCACCGGGCCTCGGGCGGGTCAGCGTCCTCACCTAGCGCCCTGCACCTGCAAGCAGCGCTGGACGAGGCCCGTCAGGCCGCCGACGCCGCCGCCGCGCTGTCTGAGCAGACGCGGTTCGCCCTGGGTGCCGCGCGCACAGCCCGCGAGGAGGCCTCGGCCCGGCACGAGGCGTCGTTGTCGCAGCTGCACGAGTCTGACGCGGCGCTGGCCGCGGTGGCCGAACAGCTCGGGCACCTGGGTTCGGCCAGACGCGCCGCCGCTGCTGAGGCCGACCGGGTCCGCACCTCGCTCGAGGCCGCGGAGCGCTCGCGCGACGAGGACCAGACCGGGCTGGCCGGGCTGACCGAGCGGCTCGCCGCCGCGCAGGCCGAGCCGGAGCAGCACGAGCAGGCCGTCGCCGAGGCGACCGCTGCCCGCGACCGCACCGCCCAGGCCGCGTCGCAGGCCCGCACCCGGGAGACCGAGGCCCGTCTGACCCTGCGCACCGTCGAGGAGCGGGCCCGCGCCATGGCCGGGCGGGCAGAGTCGTTGGAGCATGCCGCCAGCGTCGAGCGCGAGGCGCGCGCACGGGCCGCCGAGCGAGAGCGCCGTCGCGCCGAGTCCGCACGGGTCGCCCGCGCTGTGCACGACGCGGCGACGTTCACCCTGAGCCTGGTCGAGCGCGCCCTCGCCGTCGCCGGCGACGAGCGGGCCGCCGCGGAGGCGGCCAGGGCGAGCCGGGACGTGGCGCTGACCCAGGCTCGGTCCGCGGCCGACCAGACGAGCCGCGAGCTGGCAGAGCTCACCGACGTCGCGCACCGTGACGAGGTCGCCCGTGCCGCACAGCAGGCTCGCATCGAGCAGCTGCACGAACGGTCGGTCACCGAGCTGGGCCTCGACCCGCAGGTGCTCGTCGACGAGCACGGCCCCCACGTGCCCGTCCCCGTGCTCCCCGAGCCCGAAGACGGCCCCGCGACCCGCCCGTACGTGCGCGAGGAGCAGGAGAAGCGCCTGCGGGCCGCCGAGCGGGCGCTGAGCCTGCTGGGCAAGGTCAACCCCTTGGCGCTGGAGGAGTTCGAGGCCTTGGAGGAGCGCCACCGCTTCCTCGTCGACCAGCTCACGGACCTGAAGAGGTCGAAGGCGGACCTGCTGGAGATCGTCGCTGGTATCGACGAGCGCATGCAGCAGGTGTTCGCCGAGGCGTTCGCCGACACCCAGGCGGCGTTCGCGCAGGTGTTCCCGAGGCTGTTCCCCGGCGGGGAGGGCAGGCTGACGCTCACCGACCCTGACGACATGCTGGCCACCGGCATCGAGGTCGAGGCACGGCCGGCCGGGAAGAAGGTCAAGCGGCTGTCGCTGCTGTCCGGGGGAGAGCGGTCGCTGGCCGCCGTCGCGATGCTGATCGCGATCTTCAAGGCCCGGCCCAGCCCGTTCTACGTCATGGACGAGGTCGAGGCCGCGCTGGACGACGCGAACCTGGGCCGCCTGCTCGATGTGATGGCCGAGCTTCAGTCCGACTCCCAGCTCATCGTCATCACCCACCAGAAGCGCACCATGGAGATCGCCGACGCGCTGTACGGGGTGTCGATGCGCTCCGACGGCATCAGCCAGGTCATCTCTCAGCGCCTGCGGGAGGCCGCCACGGTCGGATGATCGCCCCCGCGCGCCCTGTCGGCGCGCGCACGTCGAGACCGATGGGTCGAGGGTGAACTTGTGGCACCCAGAGTCGTGTCCGTCCTCGCGACGTCGAGACCGTGACAGGAGCGTCCTGGCTCGTGAAGGTCCTGTGCACGATGCGAGACTCTCCGTGCGTGAGAGGGTCAGAAGCGCCCATCCGGTGTGAGAATAATCACATGGCCGTCGTGATCTCCCTCGCTGTCGTGGCCCTGCTCGGAGCCGGTGCTGTGATCCTCTTCGCCTATCTGAGCCCTGAGCGTGACGGCGCCCCGATGGAGGAGTCACCGTGGCAGGCCTTCCGTGGCGGCCTGCGCCAGGGTCGGGCTCCGGTCGCGCCGGTGGTGCCGGTCGACGTGACGCTGACGGAGATGCTGGCTACGACCGACGACGGTGGTGACGCCTACCTCACGGTCACCGAGATCTCCGAGTCGTTCGGTCGGGTGCGTGAGCACGTACGGGTCACCCACGTGCTGAAGACCCGGCACCGCTCGGAAGCCCGGTCTGTCGAGGCCCCTCCCTGCTGACCGGGCCCTGATGCTCCTCGCCGCTCGCCCCGGGGTGGGCAGCGAGGTCTTCTCGCGGCCGGGGCGGCGGTTGGCCCAGGTCGGCCCGCAACCGTCAGACTGAGACGGTGAACCCTGAGATCTTGACCTGGGTGCTGGTGGCCGTCGCGGTGCTGGTGGTCGTCGGGCTCGTCGCGCTGACCCTCGTCCGCCGCCGTGGTGGCTCCCTCCCGTCCTCACCGGTGACGCCGGCCCTGCCTCGTCCGGACGAAGAGGCGCCCGAGGAAGCCGACCTCGCTGTGCCCGCGCCCGAAGAACCCTCGGTCGCGGAAGAAGAACCGGTCGCCCTGGAAGAGCCCGCGCAGGTGCGGGCCCCGGCCGAGGAGGGCGCACCGGCCCCGGTGCTGGAGACCCCAGAACCGAGCACGGGGCGCCTGGTGCGGCTGCGTGAACGGCTGGCCCGCTCGGGTTCGCCGCTGGGCTCCCGGCTGCTCGCGGTGCTGTCTCGCGACCAGCTGTCGGAGGACCACTGGGACGAGCTCGAGGAGACCCTGCTGCTCGCCGACGTCGGAGCCGGGCCGACGGCCGAGATCGTCGACGCGCTACGCACCCAGGCCCGGGTCTCCGGGCTGACGGACGTGGCCGCGACCCGGGCCGCGCTGCGCGACCAGCTGGTCGCCCTCGTCGACCCGAGGCTGGACCGTGCCCTGGCCACGACGCCGAGCACCGACGAGGCCGGGGAGAAGACCCCGGCCGTCGTGCTCGTGGTCGGGGTCAACGGCACGGGCAAGACCACGACGATCGGCAAGCTCGCCCGGCTGCTGGTGGCTGACGGCACCACCGTGGTGCTGGGCGCCGCCGACACCTTCCGGGCCGCGGCCGCCGACCAGCTCCAGACCTGGGGGTCGCGCGTCGGGGTGACGACCGTGCGCGCCGACCGCGACGGGGCAGACCCGGCGTCGGTCGCGTTCGACGCCGTGCGCACCGGCACCGAGCAGGGCGCGGACGTGGTGCTGCTCGACACCGCCGGTCGCCTGCAGAACAAGACCGGCCTCATGGACGAGCTCGGCAAGATCGTCCGGGTCGCGTCCCGCCAGGCACCGTTGAGCGAGGTGCTGCTCGTGCTCGACGCGACCACCGGCCAGAACGGGCTCAGCCAGGCCCGCGTGTTCGCTGAGGTCGCCGGGGTGACCGGGATCGTGCTGACCAAGCTCGACGGCACCGCGAAGGGTGGCATCGTCGTCGCCGTCCAGCGTGAGCTGGGCGTGCCGGTGAAGCTGGTCGGGCTCGGTGAGGGCCCCGACGACCTGGCACCCTTCGACCCCGAGGCCTTCGTCGACGGGCTGCTCGGCGAGTGACCCGCGCCGTCTGGCGCTGACGGCCCGATACTGTGGGGCGTCTGTTTCCCGCACCTAGGAGGTCCGCGCGGTGTTCGCCACGCTGTCCGACCGGCTGACCGCCACGTTCCGCAACCTGCGCTCCAAGGGCAGGCTGTCGGAGGCCGACGTCGACGCCACCGTGCGCGAGATCCGCCGTGCGCTGCTGGACGCCGACGTCGCCGTGCCCGTGGTCCGGGCGTTCACCGGTGCGGTGCGTGAACGTGCGCTCTCCGCCGAGGTGTCCGGTGCGCTGAACCCTGCCCAGCAGGTCGTCAAGATCGTCCACGACGAGCTCGTCTCGGTGCTCGGCGGCTCCACCCGTGAGCTGCGCTTCGCGAAGAACCCGCCGACCGTGATCCTGCTGGCCGGTCTTCAGGGTGCGGGCAAGACGACCCTGGCCGGCAAGCTCGCGCTGTGGCTGCGCGAGCAGGGCCACACCCCGGTGCTGGTCGCCGCCGACCTCCAGCGGCCCAACGCCGTCACCCAGCTCCAGGTGGTGGGGACCCAAGCCGGAGTCCCCGTGTTCGCCCCGCACCCGGGCAACCAGAACACCCACGACGACGCGCTGCCGGCCGGTGCCGACCCCGTGGCGGTGGCGCGGGCTGGTGTGGAGCACGCCCGCGCGAAGCTGTACGACGTGGTGCTCGTGGACACCGCCGGGCGTCTGGGTGTGGACGCCGAGCTCATGGCCCAGGCGGGGGCGATCAGGGACGCGACCGACCCGGACGAGATCCTGTTCGTGGTCGACGCGATGATCGGCCAGGACGCGGTGACCACCGCCAGGGCCTTTGCCGACGGTGTGGGCTTCACCGGCGTCGTGCTGTCGAAGCTGGACGGCGACGCGCGCGGTGGTGCGGCGTTGTCGGTCACCCAGGTCACCGGGGCGCCCGTGATGTTCGCCTCGGTCGGTGAGAAGCTCACCGACCTGGAGGTCTTCCACCCCGACCGGATGGCCTCGCGGATCCTCGACATGGGTGACGTGCTCACCCTCATCGAGCAGGCCGAGAAGACCTTCGACGCCGAGCAGGCCGAGGCGTTCGCCGACAAGCTGGCCAAGGGCGAGGACTTCACGCTCGCTGACTTCCTGGTGCAGCTGCAGCAGGTGCGCAGCGCCGGGCCGCTGAAGAAGATGCTCGGCATGCTGCCCGGCATGGGGCAGATGCGCGACGCCCTGGACAGCTTCGACGAGCGCGAGGTGGACAGGGTCGAGGCGATCATCCGCTCGATGACGCCCGCCGAGCGCGCCAACCCGAAGATCCTCAACGGGTCGCGCCGCGCCCGCATCGCGTCAGGTTCTGGCACCCGCGTGGCCGACATCAACGACCTGATGACCAGGTTCGACGCCGCCCAGACCATGATGCGCCAGATGGCCCGGGGCGGCGGGATGCCGGCCCTGCCAGGCATGGGCCGCATGCCGGGCTCGGGCAAGAAGGCCAAGGGCCGCACCGCACCGCCGCCGAAGAAGGCCAAGGGCAAGTCTGGCAACCCCGCCAAGCGTGCCGAGCAGGAGCGTCAGGCCCAGGCCCGCGCCCAGGGCGGCGGTACCGCTGCTGCTGGTGCTCCCGGATCGGCGTTCGGGCTGGGCGCTGCGAGCGACCAGGAGAAGCCGATGCAGCTGCCGGAGGGCTTCGACCAGCTCTTCCAAGGTCGTTGATCTTCCCGGCCGCTCCTCCGAGCCGCCTTCCCGCTTCTTCCCCACCGGGGCACCCTCGCTTAAGGTGGCCGGACGCGAACGGCGTGCTGGCCTCTCGTCCTCGGGCACCAGCTCGCCCTCGGGCACCAGCGCCAGCACGACGAAGGAGTCTGCGGTGAGCATCATCCACCTGACCGGCACGGTCGTCGTCGACGACGAGACCGAGGTCGGCGAGGCATGGGCCGTCGACGGCCGGCTGACCTTCCAGCGGCCGGCCGCCCTGCCCGATCAGACACTGACCGGCGTCGTGCTGCCGGGCCTGGTCGACGTGCACTGTCACGTGGGCCTGGACGTGAACGGCGCGACCGACCGGGCGACGGCCCGACGCCAGGCCCTGGCCGACCGGGACTCCGGGGTGCTGGCCATCCGGGACGCCGGGTCGCCGCTCGACACCTCGTGGGTGGCCGACGAGCCAGACCTGCCGGTGCTGGTGCGTGCCGGGCACCACCTCGCCCGCCCCAAGCGTTACCTGCGCCACTACGCCCGCGAGCTGGACGACCCGGCCCAGCTGCCGGTGGCCGTCGCCGAGGAGGCCGCGCGCGGCGACGGCTGGGTCAAGGTGGTCGCCGACTGGATCGACCGCGACTTCGCGGGCGGGGGAGACCTGCGCCCGTTGTGGTCGGCCGACCAGCTGGGCGAGGCGGTGGCGGCGGCCCACGCGGCCGGGGCCAGGGTCACCGCGCACACGTTCGCGACCGAGACGCTGGACGACCTCCTCGACGCTGGCGTCGACTGCCTCGAGCACGCCACCGGCGCCGATGCCGACCAGATCGCGCGGATCGCCGCCGCCGGGGTCCCCGTCACGGCCACCTTGCTGCAGATCGCCCAGTTCGACCAGATCGCTGACGCCGCGCACCGCTTCCCGATCTATGCGGCACGGATGCGGACCATGCACGCCCGCCGCCACGACCAGGTGCGCGACCTGTACGACGCGGGCATCCCGATCCTGGTCGGCACCGACGCAGGCGGCACCATCGCCCACGGCCGGATCGCCGACGAGGCCGCCCAGATGGTCGCCGCCGGGCTCCCCGCGCCCTACGTCGTCGCCGCCGCGTCCTGGCGAGGCCGCGAGTGGCTGGGAGTGCCTGGCCTCACCGAAGGCTCTCCGGCGGACCTCGTCGTCTACGACGCCGACCCTCGCACCGACATCCGAGCCTTGGCCGCCCCCGCCGCCGTGCTCCTGCGCGGGGTGCGGGTGCGCTGACCACGCCGAGCACCGACCAGAGCGCTGGCCGTGGGTGTCGGCAGCTGGCGGGCTCGGGTGGGCATCTGGCATGATGCCCGTTGTCTGCGCGCCTGACAGCCCCTCTACCTGTCTGGTGTCGCGCCATCGGTTCGACGCAGCGCCTGCCCCCACGGGAGCGCGGAGAGCCACCCGAACGTTGCACATGGGAGCATCCACACACGTGGCCACCAAGATCCGTCTGAAGCGCCTGGGCAAGATCCGCGCACCGTACTACCGCATCGTCGTCGCCGACTCGCGCACCAAGCGCGACGGTCGCGTGATCGAGGAGATCGGCAAGTACCACCCGACCGAGGAGCCCTCGTACATCGAGGTCAAGTCCGAGCGGGCGCAGTACTGGCTGTCCGTCGGCGCGCAGCCGACCGACCAGGTGCTGAACATCCTCAAGATCACCGGAGACTGGCAGAAGTTCAAGGGCCTGCCCGGGGCCGAGGGCACGCTGAGGACCAAGGCCGGCAAGGCCGACACGAAGGCCGCCGTCGAGAAGGTCACCGCCGACGCCGAGAAGGTCAAGGCGAAGGCGTCGGAGGCGAAGGCCACGAAGGCCGAGCCCGAGGCCGCCTCTGACGAGCCGGCCGAGGCCGAGCAGGCCTGATGATGCTCACCGAGGCGCTGGAGCACCTGGTCCGGGGGATCGTCGACAACCCGGACGACGTGCACGTGCGTCGCTCGGCCCTGCGCCGTGGCGAGCTGCTCGAGGTCTTGGTGCACCCTGACGACCTCGGCCGCGTCATCGGCCGGGGCGGGCGCACCGCGCGGGCGCTGCGCAAGGTCGTGAACGCGTTGTCGACCGACGGTTCGGTGCGGGTCGACGTCGTGGACGTCGACGAGCGCTGAGACGTGCGGCTCGTCGTCGCGCGCGTCGGACGCGCGCACGGCCTGAAGGGCGAGGTTGCCCTCGACCTGCGTACCGACGACCCTGAGAACCGGCTGGCTCCTGGCACGGTGCTGGACACCGACCCGGAGTCGGCCGGGCCTCTCACCGTGGCCAGCTCTGCGCTGCGTCAAGGGCGCTGGTACGTCACGTTCGATCAGGCGGCCGACCGTACTGCCGTCGAGGGGCTGCGTGGCGTGCTCCTGCTCGCCGAGCCAGAGCCGGACGAGGCCGGTGACGCGTGGTACCGCCACGAGCTCGTCGGCCTGCGTGCCGAACGGGTGGGCGACCACGCACCGCTCGGCACCGTGATCGGCCTGGAGCACCCGCCTGCCCACGACCTGCTGGTGCTCCGTGAGCCCGGCGGGACGGTCAGCCGCGTCCCGTTCGTACGGGCGATCGTGCCCCTCGTGGACGTCGCTGGCGGCCGGGTGCTGCTCGACCCGCCGGGCGGGCTGCTCGTCGAGGTCGACGGGGACGAACCTGACCAGGCCGACGAAGCCGACCAGGTCGACGAGCCCGGCCGAGCAGACGAGCGCGGAACGTCGTGATGCGCATCGACGTGGTCTCGATCTTCCCGGCCTACCTGGAGCCGCTGAGCCTGTCGCTGGTCGGCAAGGCCGTCCGCGACGGCCGGCTCGACCTGCGGGTGCACGACCTTCGCGACTGGACCGACGACCGGCACCGCACGGTGGACGACACCCCGTTCGGCGGCGGTGCGGGCATGGTCATGCGTCCCGACGTGTGGGGCCGCGCGCTGGACGACCTGGTGACTGCTGACACCCACGTGCTGGTCCCCTCCCCGGCGGGCCGGGTGCTCGACCAGCGGATGGTCACCGAGCTGGCCGCCGAGCAACACCTGCTGATCGCCTGCGGGCGGTACGAGGGGATCGACGCGCGGGTCGCCGAGCACTATTCCGATCCCGACGTGTCCGGCTCTGACGGAGCCGGCACCGGGCGGCTCACCGAGGTGTCCCTGGGCGACTATGTCCTCAACGGTGGCGAGGTGGCCGCCCTGGCCGTGGTCGAGGCGGTCGGTCGTCTGCTGCCCGGCGTCGTCGGCAACCCGGAGTCCCTGGTCGAGGAGTCTCACGCGGGCGACGGCCTGCTGGAGTACCCCGTCTACACCAGGCCGCCCACCTGGCGAGGCCTGACCGTCCCCGAGGTGCTGACGTCTGGCCACCACGGCCAGGTCGACCGGTGGCGACGCGACGAGGCGCTGCGGCGCACGGCACTGCGCCGTCCCGACCTGCTGCGCTGCCTCGACCCCGCCGTGCTGGACGCCGCCGACCTGCGGGTGCTGGCAGACCTCGGTTGGCAGGTCCACGACGGCAGGCTGGCCGCCGCACCGCCGACGGCAGGGTAGCGGCGCCACGATTGGGAGCCGTGACCCGCGTGTGGCACACTGGGCCGCTGGCGCTGTCTGGTTCGTCTCTGCCCCCGGGGAGACCGCTGACCGGCGAGGCCGCTGCCCGACAGGGTGCGGCTCGGCGTCGAGCACGACGAAACGACAACCAGCAGACGCCACACCGGTGCGCGTCTGCCCGAATCGCTCCGACCGGCGGCAGGGCGAGGAAGCGACAGCACCATGCACATCCTGGACCCGATCGACGCCCCGTCTCTGCGCGACGACATCCCCGCCTTCCGACCGGGCGACACCATCAAGGTGAACGTCAAGGTCGTCGAGGGCACCCGCTCCCGCATCCAGGCCTTCCAGGGCGTGGTCATCCGTCGCCACGGCGACGGGGTGCGCGAGACCTTCACCGTCCGCAAGATCAGCTTTGGCGTCGGTGTCGAGCGCACCTTCCCGGTGCACGCCCCGACGATCGACTCCGTCGAGATCGTCACCCGTGGTGACGTCCGCCGTGCCAAGCTGTACTACTTGCGCAGCCTGCGCGGCAAGAAGGCCAAGATCAAGGAGAAGCGGGAGACCCCCGCCCCTCGAGGCTGAGCCTGATCTTCACCGTTCGCGACGTGGGAGAATGACTCTGTGACGACACCCGCGCCCGAACCGACGCCCGAGCCGGGAAAGTCCGAGTCGTTCGCCGAGGCCGTGGGTCTGCCTGAAGACGCCGTGCCCGCACCCTCGCGCGGGCAGTCTCGGCGCAGACAGCAGAAACGTCAGGCCTCGGGTCCGCTGGCATGGTTGCGCGAGATCGCGATCATCCTGGTCAGCGCGCTCGTGCTCTCGTGGGTGGTCAAGACCCTCCTGATCCAGGCCTTCTTCATCCCGTCAGAGTCGATGGCCGACACGTTGATCCTCGACGACAGGATCCTCGTCTCCAAGCTGACCCCCCGGGTGCTCGACCTGTCGCGCGGCGACATCGTCGTGTTCTCCGACCCCGGCGGGTGGCTGGTGGGTGCCGAGCAGCCCAGACCTGGGCCTGTCGGCACGGTGCTGCAGACGGTCGGTCTGATGCCGGCCGACTCCGACCACCTGGTGAAACGGATCATCGGGATGCCTGGAGACCATGTGGCCTGCGCCGGGCCCGGCGAGCCGGTCACGGTGAACGGGGTGGCGATCGACGAGTCGAGATACCTCAAGCCAGGATCGTCGCCGTCCGAGATGGCGTTCGACGTGGTGGTCCCGGCCGGTCACCTCTGGGTGATGGGCGACAACCGCCAGCACTCCTCGGACTCGCGCTACAACCAGAGCAAGCCGGGCGGTGGTGCGGTCCCGATCTCTGACGTGGTCGGGGTGGTGTTCGTCACCGTGTGGCCTCTGGACCGGATCAGCACCCACCGCAACCCCGGGTCGGTGTTCGCCGACGTGCCGCGGCCTTCGTGAGCCCGGCGCCGCACCTGCGTGTCGAGCGCGACCTCCTGCGACGGGGGGCCGCGCTGGTCGCGGGGGTGGACGAGGTCGGCCGGGGAGCGCTGGCCGGGCCGGTCAGCGTCGGCGTCGTGGTGGTCGACCTGACGACCCGCACCGCACCGAGAGGGGTCGCCGACTCCAAGCTCTTGACCCCGGCGGCTCGTGAGGCGCTGGTACCGGCTCTGCGGTGCTGGGGCCGTGCCCGTGCCGTCGGGCACGCCAGCCCGGCGGAGATCGACGCCGAAGGGATCCTCGGCGCGCTGAGCCTGGCCGCCACCCGTGCGCTGACCGAGGTGGAGCAGACGGTCGGCCGCGTCGACACGGTGCTGCTCGACGGTTCCCACGACTGGCTGACCCCTCCGGCCGACCTGCTCGCCGCCGAGAGCCCGGTGCGGCGGGTTCACCTGCGGGTCCAGGCGGACCGTGCGTGCGCCAGCGTCGCCGCGGCGTCGGTGCTCGCGAAGGTCACCAGGGACGCCCTCATGGTGCGGCTCGCGGGCGCTCGTCCGCAGTACGGGTGGGAGCGGAACAAGGGGTACGCCTCGCCCGTCCACCTCGCGGGGCTGCGAGCGCTGGGCCCCAGCCCCGAGCACCGCCGCTCGTGGCGCCTGCCCGGGGTAGGCGCCGCCGACGCCCCGCTGCTGGATGGGGGATGATGGGCCGGTGAGCGCCGAGGACCTGGAGAACTACGAGACGGACGCCGAGCTCGCCCTGTATCGCGAGTACCGCGACGTCGTGGGGCTGTTCAGCTACGTCGTGGAGACCGAGCGCCGCTTCTACCTGGCCAACCAGGTAGACCTTCAGGTCCGTTCCGCGGCGGGCGAGGTCTACTTCGAGCTGACCCTCAACGACGCCTGGGTGTGGGACGTGTACCGCTCGGCCCGTTTCGTGCGCTCGGTGCGGGTGGTGACGTTCAAGGACGTCAACGTCGAAGAGCTGGCCAAGGCCGAGCTCGACCTGCGCGACGTCCGACCGTAGCCACGGGTCTTGCCCGTCGTTGTGGTCGACCCGACCCTCGCCGGGCTCTTCCTCGACGGGGCCCGCGCGCGAGCCTGAGGCGGTGCCCGGCTCCTCGGCGGCACCTCTGCGCGTCCCACGCCTCGCGCGAGGCGTGCGGAGCTGCCGTCAGCGCAGGTGAGCGCCGACCGGGTTAGGCGCGACGACGGAAGTTCGGCTAACTTAACTTTGGTGGTGGGAGAGCTCGGACGCAGCGACGGCGCGTCGCACCCGCGCCGTCCGCTCCCGACCCTGCTGGGCCCGGCCTTCGTGGCGGCGGTGGCCTACATCGACCCCGGCAACGTCGCCGCGAACGTCACCGCCGGCGCCCGCTACGGCTACATGCTGGTCTGGGTGCTGGTCATCGCGAACACCATGGCGGTGCTCGTGCAGTACCTGTCAGCCAGGGTCGGGCTGGTCACCGGGCGCTCGTTGCCCGAGATCCTCAGAGACCGCCTGCGGCGCGGGCCGCGCCTGGCCTACTGGGCGCAGGCCGAGCTGGTCGCCGCCGCCACCGACGTCGCCGAGGTGATCGGCGGGGCTCTGGCGCTCTACCTGCTGTTCGGGGTGCCGTTGGTGCTCGGCGGCGTCATCATCGGCGTCGCCTCGCTCGCCCTGCTCTCGGTGCAAGACCGAGGGGGTCAGCGCCGTTTCGAGGCGGCCGTGATCACGCTGCTCGTGGTGGTCGCGGTGGGGTTCCTCGCAGGGCTGTTCGTGGCCCCGGTCAGCTGGGGTGCGGTGGCCGGCGGCATGGTGCCGCGCCTGGGAGGGCCAGACACGGTGCTGATCGCCGCGAGCATGCTCGGTGCCACCGTCATGCCGCACGCCATCTACGTGCACTCCTCCCTGGTCCGAGACCGCCATGGGGGTCTCCTCGACCGGAGCGAGCCGCTGCCCCGGCTGCTGCGGGCCACCAGGTGGGACGTGATCAGCTCGCTCGGGCTGGCCGGCACGGTCAACCTGGCGATGCTGGTGCTGGCCGCGGCCGCGCTCAGCGGCGTCAGCGGCACCGACACCATCGAGGGCGCCCACGCCGCGATCACCCACGCCCTGGGCCCGGCGATCGGCGTCGCCTTCGGCATCGGGCTGCTGGCCTCAGGCTTCGCCTCCACGTCGGTCGGGGCCTACGCCGGGGCGACGATCATGGCCGGCCTGCTGCGGGTACGCGTCCCGCTGCTCGTGCGTCGCGCGGTCACCATCGCCCCGGCCCTGGTGCTGCTCGGGCTCGACGTCGACCCGACCTGGGCGCTGGTGCTCAGCCAGGTGCTGCTCAGCCTCGGCATCCCGTTCGCCCTGATCCCGCTGGTGCGCATCAACAGCGACCGGTCCGTCATGGGCGACCACGTCGCTTCGAGGCGCCTCCGGGTGATGGCCTGGGGCGTGATCGTCGCGATCGTGGCGCTCAACATCGCGCTGGTCGTCTCCGAGACGAGCACGCTCTGAGCGGCCGGGCGCCCGTCGACCACGCGTGAACCTCACCTAGAGTTGTCGGCATGGGTGTCGACGAGATCAGCCCCGTCGCCCAGGACTACCTCAAGGCCATCTGGTCGGCGACCGAGTGGGGCGGGCCGCCGATCACCACCAAGGCACTGGCGGCCAGGCAGGGCACCACGCTGGCGACGGTGTCGGAGACGCTGCGGCGTCTCGCGGCCCAGGGCCTGGTCGACTACGAGCCCTACCGGCCCGCGAGGCTGACCCCGGCGGGGGAGCGCCACGCGGTGGCGATGGTGCGTCGTCACCGGTTGCTGGAGACGTTCCTCGTCCAGGTGCTCGGTTACGCGTGGGACGAGGTGCACGACGAGGCCGAGCGGATCGAGCACGCCGCGTCCGACCGGCTCATCGACCGGATCGACGACCACCTGGGCCGGCCGGTCGTCGACCCGCACGGAGACCCGATCCCCAGGGTGGACGTCCCCCGACCGGCTCCTTCAGAGGTCCTGGGCCTGCCGGACGCCTCTCCAGGGGTCTATGAGGTGGTCCGGGTGTCCGACGCCGAGGCTTCCCGGCTGGCCTGGCTGGGTGCAGCGGGGCTGGTGCCGGGCGCCGTGGTCCTCGTCGCGGTCTCGGACGGCTCTCTGGTCGTGGAGACGGCCGGAGAGCCCGTCGCGGTGACAGCCGAGGACGCGGCCGCCGTGCTCGTGCGCCGTGCTCGCTGAACCCGCAGCCGCAGGCCGGCCACCGCACCGAGACAGGCGACAGCCGACCCGACGAGCACCCCGAGGGTCGCCCCCGCGGTGAGCGTCGTGTCGCTGAACGACAGCTGGGTGATGAGCAGGGAGACGGTGAACCCGATCCCGGCGAGCAGGCTCACCGGGAGCAGATCGCCTGCCTGCACCCCCTGCGGCAGCCTGAGCCTGCCGACACGGGTAGCCAGGAACGTGGCGGCGATCACCCCGGCTGGTTTCCCGAGCACCAGGCTCGTGGCGACGGCGGCCATCACCAGGAGGGCGGCCGGGTCGTCACCCTGTGCGGACACCGAGACGCCCGCGGCGCAGAAGGCGAACAGCGGCAGCACCACCCAGGTGGTCAGCGGGCGCGACGCATGCTCGTAGCGCTCGGCGCGGCCGGTCTTCTCCCCGGCGATCGCTCGGACCGGGACGGTGAGGCCGAGCACCGCTCCCGAGATCGCGGGAGAGATCCCGGAGGCGTGCACGAAGGCCCACGTCGCGAGCGCGACCGGCAGCAAGAGCCACCACCGCGCCCAGCCTCGCCGCGCGATCAGGGCGAAGACGCCGACCCCGACGGCCGCACCAGCGAGAGGTGCGAGGTTCAGGTGCTCGGTGTAGAAGACGGCGATGATGACGATGCCGAGCAGGTCGTCCACCACAGCGAGAGTGAGCAGGAACGTCCGCACGCCGGACGGAAGGCCTCGCCCCACGACGGCGAGCACGGCGAGCGCGAACGCGATGTCGGTGGCGGCGGGGATCGCCCACCCGTGTCGTGCCTCGGGGTGGGCGGCGACGGAGACCACCACGGTGTACACGAGCGCGGGCACGGCCATCCCGCCGACGGCCGCGATCACCGGCAGCGCCGCCTGGCGAGGGTCGCGCAGCGCCCCTGTCCGGAGCTCCCGGGCGAGCTCGACCCCGATGACGAAGAAGAACAGGGTGAGCAGGCCTTCGGTGGCCCAGAGCCCGACCGACAGGTCCAGGTGGAGCGCGGCCGGGCCGATCTTCGCGTCGATCAGGCTGGCGTAGCGATCACGAGCAGGGCTGTTGGCCGCCGCTGTCGCGGCGACCGCGGCGATCAGCAGCAAGACGCCGCTGACGCGCTCGTCGTGCGCGAGGCGGCGCAGGGCAGGGGCGAAGCGTGGGGCAGTCGTGAGAGGCATGTGCGGTCCAGGGCTAGCTCCGCACCTGACGCCATGAGGAGCCAGGTGGCCGACCAGGCTTCCCGGCGCACCGCGGCTCAGGGTACACGGCAGGTGCACAAGGGACGCAAGCCCCTTCGTGGTCAGGCCGCTTCGAGGTGATGAGCGGGTTCGTGGCCAGCGGAGAAGCGATACCGATGATGCGGATATCGTGCGATCCGGACATTTCGACCTCCAAATGGGGGAGGCGATCATCCCCAGGGGGTGAAACCCAGGCCAAGGCCCTCGCCTGAGACCCCCCGCCTGCCATGATGGGCATCGAAAGGAGGCCGGATGACGAAACCCCACAGTCCTGACGTGGTCGAGGTCATCGCCGTCCAGCTGATCGGTTCGGACGCGAGCGTCATTCCCGTCAGCACAGAGTTCTCCTTCCGTGCGAACGACCCCTACACCGTGCGTGCCGTCTTTTCCGGGGCCCAGTCGGTCTCGGCCTGGCTGCTCGGTCGCGAGCTGTTGGCCGACGGGCTGGACGCCGCCGCCGACGACCCGGCTGGCAACGGTGACGTGCAGGTCTGGCGAGACGAAGACCCTGACTACGTCCTCATCTCGCTGTCAGGGGTCGAGGGCAACGCGCTGCTGGCCGCACCGACCGAGCCACTCCTCCGCTTCATCTCCCGCACCGAGGCCTTGGTGCCGATCGGCGCGGAGAGCGACCGCATGGAGAGCGAGGTCGCCGCGCTCATCGCGGCCCTGCTCACCACCTGAGCACCCCCTCTTCTCGTCCCGGACGACGCACGCGCGTCGTCCGCTCCGTCGACCCCTCGCCGTGTCGCGCACATCCCCGACGGGACGGTGCGTCTTTCACGACGCTGCCCACCTTTGGCGACACGGCGAGCCCCCGGCGCGACGGTGAGAGACGCCCTAAGGGTCGAGGTCGTCGCGGCGCCGGGCGTCGAACAGCTCACGTGCTCGACGTGCCGAGGGGGTGTCGCCTGAGGGGTGGCCGTCCAGCTCGGTCACCGGCACCACCGTGCGCGAGGTGCTGCTCACGGCCAAGCCAGCCCGTCCGGCGGCCACCTCGTCGAGGATCGTGTACGGCATGGTCTGCTCGCGCACGGGCACGTCCCAGCCCGCGGACCACTCCAGCAGCAGCTCGCGAGTCACCCCGCCCAGGCACCCCGACGACAGCGGCGGGGTGAGCAGCGCACCCGACAGCTCCACCAGGACGTTCGAGGTCGTGCACTCGCACAGCTCGCCCCGCCCGTTGGCCAGCACCGCCTCATCAGCTCCCGCAGCGCTCGCCGCCCGCGCGGCGACGAGGTTGCCGGCGCTCGACAACGACTTGGCCCCGGCCACCGCGGAACGTTCGTTGCGCACCCAGGGCACCCGAACCACCCTGACCCGATCCACCGGCCGGGCCGAGGTCCCCGTGACGACCACGGTGCCCCGCTCCTCGTCCGACGCCCCGGCGGTCACGGTGATCCGCAGACGCCCGTAGGGCCAGCGGCCAGCACCGACGACCTCCTCCACGGCCCCGCGCAGCACATCATCACCCGGCAGCCGCACCCCGACGACCTGCGCCGAACGTGCGAGCCGGGCCAGATGACGGGTCAGGGCGAACGTGCGCCCGTCGATCACCGCCAACGACTCGTACACCCCGAGCCCGCTGGTCAGCCCGCGATCGGTCGCGCGCACCACCGGCTCGTCGGGAGAGCGCAGCCGCCCGTCGCACCACACCGCTGTCGTGTCCACGCGACCAGTGTGGCGTCTCGACAGGCGGAAGAGCACGCCCCATGGGTTGGACTCCCGGGCGCAGGCTCAGCTACAGTCAGAGGCACGCCTTCGTCGGGAGCCCGGCGAGGTCGCGCGGACGTGGCTCAGTTGGTAGAGCATCACCTTGCCAAGGTGAGGGTCGCGGGTTCGAGTCCCGTCGTCCGCTCGGAGGCTCGAAGCGTCGGCTCTCAGCCGCAGTATCATGTCGCAGTCTCATGGTGGAGTGGCCGAGAGGCGAGGCAGCGGCCTGCAAAGCCGTCTACACGGGTTCGAATCCCGTCTCCACCTCGCAAGACCCACGAGGGCGATTGGCGCAGCGGGAGCGCGCTTCCCTGACACGGAAGAGGTCACTGGTTCGATCCCAGTATCGCCCACGAGACCGAGAGCGACCTGTGCTTGCCGAGGGCAAGCCTGGTCGCTCTCGTCATGTTGTGCGGGGCCTAGCCCCGCACCCGCACGGGGGCGAGCCCCCGTGGCCCCCGCGTGTGGTCCGGTGGAGCTGTTCGGGTGGGGGTGTGGGTGGTGACCTGTCTTGTTCAGTTCGCCTGTGCGGCATCCAGCGTCTGATCCAGAGGATCCGAAGGGATGCTTCGCGCCTGGTCTCGGTCTTGGAGGCAAGAGCGACGATCACGACGGCAGCGTCGATGCTCGTACGTGCGAGTGCGATGATGGCGAAGACCCAGATCAGAGCGTTGGGTACAAGTTCTGTCGGCATAGTTTCCTCGCTTCCTCTGCCGACGACCAGCGTGCACCAGAGGCGAGCGAACCAACGCAGAAGACGTCTTCAGATTCGGTCAGGCCACCCGCTGGGCTTCACTCTCACGCCGGGCTGCAGCAGGAGTCTCCCCAGGTGGGAGGTCGAAGCCTGCACTCATATCGAAGCAACATGTAGTTGTCGACGCAGTTGTCCGCTAGACCTCCCCTCACGGCGGGCTCAGTCTTGAGAGGCGGGAGAGGGAGCCTGCCCAGGCGTGAGGGCGCCAGTCTGCTTGTCGAGGTATGGTTGCATAGATGTTGCACATGTCTTGGTGGGCTCTAGGAGGTTGCTCGTGGCGGCTCGGACGGTGGGGTTCGCGATCTCTGACGAGGATCGGCCGCGGCTCGATGCTCTGGTCGAGCACTTCGGGCACGGCAACCGGTCGGAGTTCCTCCGGGTCGCGATGAAGAGGATGCGACACGAGATGTGGGCGGAGAAGATGCGCGGCATCCAGGCTCGTGGTCGAACCGAGACGGGTGGACGTGTGGTCTCGCGCGAGGAGGTCAGCGCACGCATCGCAGAAGTGCTCGGCAAGTCGTGACCGAACCGCGCCCCGCCGTCGTCTACGACATCAACGTCTTCATCAACGCCGTCGTCGGCGCGGACTCCGAGTGGCCCTACCTCGCTCAGGTCCCGCCTGCGAGCAGCAACGCTGACGCCGACTGCCTGTCGATCGCGTTCGACTCCGAAGAGTTCCGGCTCTTCACCTCGCTGCACATCCTCGAGAACGTCGTCCGCGTGCTGCGCGGTCTCGGCTGGAGCCACGCCACCGTCGAGGAGTACGTCGAAGCGCTCACCGAGCTCGTCGAGACCTCAGGTGGCGTGATCCTCGACCCCGAACGGCAGGCCTTCGACGTGCCGGACTTCGAGGACAATCTCATCCTCGATCTCGCCATCGCCTGCGACGCCACCCTGGTCGTCTCCGACGACGCCGACCTGACCGCACTGAGCCCCTGGCACCAGCGCATAGCGATCCTGCGACCCCGCGACTTCGTGCACCGCATCGTGCAGCAGCGACGGAGCGGCCGCTGACCCGTGCGCCAGAACGCTCTCACCGGCCCGGGGGGACACGTCGTCGCCGTGGCCCGGATCGAGTTCGGCAACGGGGGCTGCCTCGGGTACCATTCCCAGGCCGGGCGATTGGCTCAGTGGTAGAGCGCCTCGTTCACACCGAGGAGGTCACTGGTTCGAACCCAGTATCGCCCACGAGATCGAGAGCGACGTGTGCCTGCGGACTGCGCAGGCCGCGTCGCTCTCGTCATGTCTGGCGGGGGCGCCTGCCCCCGCGCCCCGCCAGGAAGCGGCTCCGGCCCCACCCGCAGCGGTCGGCCTCACGCTCCGTGGATCATCTCGTGCCGGAGGAGACACGGCCTAGACTCGCCGGTGTGGCTGGGCGTATCCGTCGCGAGGACGTGGAGGCGGTGCGGGAGCGCGTCCGGATCGAGGAGGTCGTGGGGGCGCACGTCACCTTGCGGGCCGGGGGGGTCGGGTCGCTGAAGGGGCTCTGCCCGTTCCACGACGAGAAGTCCCCGTCGTTCAACGTACGCCCGCAGGTCGGGCGCTACCACTGCTTCGGGTGCGGCGAGGGCGGGGACGCCATCGACTTCGTGCAGAAGATCGACGGCCTGGGGTTCACCGAGGCCGTCGAGCATCTCGCGGGGCGTGTCGGGCTGACCCTGCACTACGAGGAGGGCTCAGCACCTCGGCCTGGGGAGGAGCCAGGGCGTCGGCGGCGCCTGCTCGACGCGCACAAGGTGGCCGAGGAGTTCTTCCGCGACCAGATGGCGACCCCCGGGGCCCGGGCAGGCCGGGCTTTCTTGGCCGAACGCGGTTTCGACAAGGCTGCCGCCGAGCAGTTCGGCGTCGGGTACGCGCCCGCCGGCTGGGACGTGCTGCTGCGCCACCTGCGCGGACGAGGCTTCACCGAGGCCGAGCTGACCGCCTCGGGGCTGGTCAGCCAAGGGCAGCGGGGCATCTACGACAGGTTCCGGGGGCGGCTCGTGTGGCCGATCCGCGAGGTCACCGGTGAGACCGTCGGGTTCGGCGCCCGGCGGCTGCACGAGGACGACAACGGCCCCAAGTACCTCAACACCCCCGAGACCGTGCTGTACCGCAAGTCGCACGTGCTGTACGGCATCGACCTGGCCAAGCGCGAGATCGCCCGGGCCAAGCAGGTCGTCGTGGTCGAGGGCTACACCGACGTGATGGCCATGCACCTGTCCGGGGTCGGTACCGCCGTGGCGACGTGCGGGACGGCGTTCGGTCCCGACCACGCCCGGATCGTGCGACGGCTGGTCGGCGGCGCCGGGGGAGCCGGAGGGGTCCAGCTCGCGTCGGGCGGCTCGGTCGGAGGTGAGGTGATCTTCACTTTCGACGGTGACGCCGCCGGGCGCGCCGCCGCGCTCAAGGCCTTCGGGGAAGACCAGACCTTCGGCGCGCAGACGTTCGTCGCCGTCGAGCCCTCTGGTCTGGACCCTTGCGAGCTGCGCCAGCAGCACGGTCCCGACGCGGTGCGTGCGCTCGTCGCCGGACGAGCACCGCTGTTCGAGTTCGTCGTCAGGTCCACCCTCGACGCCCACGACCTGAACACCGCCGAGGGCCGGGTCGCGGCGCTGCGCTCGGCCGCCCCGGTGGTCGCCAGCATCCGCGACACCGCCCTGCGGCCGGAGTACACCCGGCTGTTGGCCGGGTGGCTGGGTATGGACGACGGCCGGGCGGTCCGTGAGGCCGTGGCGTCGGCCGGGCGAGGCCGTCCTGCGGGACGACCCGCGCCCGCCGCGCCTCGCCCGGATCGCTCCGACCCGGTGGCCCAGGTGGAGCGCAGCGCGCTGGAAGCCGTGCTCCAGCACCCAGACCTGGTTCCCGAGGCCTTCGACGGTCTGGGTGCCGACGCGTTCGCCATCCCCGCCCACCGCGCGGTGCACGAGGCCGTCCGAGCCGCCGGAGGCGTGAGCCTCGGTCGGGCCAGGGGCGCGGCCGGCTGGGTCGACGCGGTCAGCGAAGAGGCCGCCGAGCCGCTGCGTCCGCTGGTCACCGAGCTGTCTGTAGCAGAGCTGCCCACCGACCGCGCCGACACCCTGGCCGGCTACGTGCGTGCTGTGGTCGGCCGTCTGCTCGAGATGGGCCTGACCCGCTCCATCGCTGACCTGCGAGGCAGGCTCCAGCGCACCGACCCTTCGGACCCCGGCTACGGCGCGCTGTTCGCCGACCTGATCGACCTGGAAGCCCGCCGCCGCGCCCTGCGCGAGCAGGGCTGACCCGCTCCACCTGCCTGCCGGTCACCTCTCGCCCTTCCTCCGTCGCTTCGCCGGACTGACGAGACGGCGAGCGTCCGACGGAGGGGAAGAGAATGTCTGGGGACGACGTGGGTCGAGAGAGCGGGTGCGGCGTGTCGATGTGGCATCGAACATCTGTTTGGGTAGTGTGCTCCTCGGTGATCGCCTCACGAGCCGTCCTCAGGCGTCAGGCACACAGGTGCCAGGTGCGAGCAGAGGGCGGGCGTGGGGTCTATGTCGGTGGTCGGGCATACGGTCGCCAGCACGACGAGATGACCAGCCCCCGCACATGCGGCGCGTCGCGCCGCCCGGACTGACGAGGTAGAAGACATGCCCCCTGCAGCCAGCCACCTGCGCAGCATCCCGAAGGAGAAGGACCGCGAGAAGGCCCTCGAGACCGCGCTGAGCCAGATCGACCGTCAGTTCGGCAAAGGCTCGGTCATGCGGCTCGGCGACGACACCCGCGCCCCGATCGAGGTGATCCCCACCGGGTCGATCGCTCTGGATGTGGCGCTCGGCATCGGTGGTCTGCCGCGCGGTCGGGTCGTGGAGATCTACGGCCCGGAGGCCTCGGGAAAGACGACCGTCGCGCTGCACGCGGTGGCCAACGCCCAGCGCAACGGCGGGATCGCGGCCTTCATCGACGCCGAGCACGCGCTCGACCCGGAGTACGCCAAGAAGCTCGGGGTCGACACCGACGCGCTGCTGGTCTCCCAGCCTGACACGGGGGAGCAGGCGCTGGAGATCATGGACATGCTGATCCGCTCCGGCGCGATCGACGTGGTCGTCATCGACTCGGTGGCGGCGTTGGTGCCCAAGGCCGAGATCGAGGGCGAGATGGGAGACAGCCACGTCGGCCTCCAGGCCCGGTTGATGTCCCAGGCGCTGCGCAAGATCACCGGTGCGCTCAACCAGTCGGGCACCACCGCGATCTTCATCAACCAGCTGCGCGAGAAGGTCGGTGTGTTCTTCGGCAGCCCGGAGACCACCACCGGTGGCAAGGCCCTGAAGTTCTACGCCTCGGTGCGTCTGGACATCCGCCGCATCGAGACCCTCAAGGAGGGTGGCGACGCGGTGGGCAACCGCACTCGGGTCAAGATCGTGAAGAACAAGATGGCCCCGCCCTTCAAGCAGGCTGAGTTCGACATCCTCTACGGCGTGGGCATCTCCCGGGAGGGCAGCCTCATCGACCTGGGTGTCGAGCACGGCTTCGTGCGCAAGTCCGGAGCCTGGTACACCTACGAGGGCGACCAGTTGGGCCAGGGCAAGGAGAACGCCCGGCAGTTCCTGCGAGACAACCCAGACCTGGCTGACGAGCTGGACACGAAGATCAAGGAGAAGCTGGGCGTCGGTGTGCAGGCCGAACCCGTCGCTCCGGTCGACGAGGCCGTCCCGGTCGACTTCTGACCGTGACGACCCGCTCTGTCCGTGGCGGGCGGGCACCAGAACCGCCCGCCACCGGAGCCGTGGCCCAGGACGCAGAGCCAGACCCGCACCAGGTGGCTCGCTCGATCGCTCTGACGATGCTCACGGGTGCGCCGCGCAGCCGGGCCCAGCTCGCCGCCGCCATGGGCCGCAAGGGGGTTCCTGACGACGTCGCCGTCGCGGTGCTGGACAGGTTCACCGAGGTCGGTCTCGTGGACGACGCCGCCTACGCCGCGAGTCTCGTGCGTACCCGGCACGCCGACCGAGGCCAGACCGGGTCGGCCCTGCGTGCCGAGCTGCGTCGACGAGGCGTCGACGAGGAGACCGCGGCCGAGGCGCTGGCGCAGATCTCCAGCGACGACGAGGAGCAGACCGCGCGACGCCTGGTCGCCCGCAAGCTCGCCGCCACGCGGGGGCTGGACACCCCGGTGCGGGTGCGTCGCACGCTCGCCGCTCTGGGCCGCAAGGGCTACCCGCCTGCCCTGGTCACCCGGCTGGTGCGCGAGCACCTCGAGACCGAGGGATATGACGACCCGGGGGAGGATGCCTGGGCCCAAGGCGGAACGTGAGCACAGTCGGCACCTGAGGGCGGCCAGCGCCTGAGCACAGGTCACAGCTTGGAGACGAACCCTACGAGCCAGGCTCTCGCCGCCGATCTTGAGGTGTTCGGCTTCGTGCGCCGACCTCAGGACGCGCCGCGGCCCTCGGACGCTCTCGCAGACGAGGCGACGGGGAGAGCGCGACGAGGTCGGTGCGTGCGGATGGCCGAGCGCACGGTCAGGTGACGCGTGGCGTCACGACACAGGAGGGCACGTGAGCTTCGATCTGGGCACCGTCGGCACCGTCGTGGTGCTGCTCGGAGCCTGTCTGTTCGCCCTGCTGCTGGTGCTCATGGCCCGCCGTGAGGCCGGGGCTGTGCGAGCCCGTGCTGAGGAGGACGCGAGGTCGATCGACGAACGAGCCCGAGGCACCCTGCTCGAGATCGAGCGACGCGAGATGCGCCTGGCAGACCGCGAGGCGAGCCTCGCGGCCGACCAGGCGAACCTGGTCGAGCTGGAACGGGCTGCCCGGACCGAGGCCGACGAGGCCGATCAGGCTCGGCGCAAGGCTGAACGAGCCCTGGACTCGGCGGAGCGTGCGGCCGCCCGGACCGTCTCTGACGCCGAACGACAGGTTGCGAACAGGCTCGCCGACGCGAGAGAGCAGGCCCTGGTCGAGCTGGAGGAGGTCGCCGGGCTGACCCGCGACCAGGCGTTGGACCAGCTGACCGCCCGGCTCGTCACCGAGGCCGAGGCCCGGGCCGCCGCCAGGGTGCGGCGCGCCGAGAGCCAGGCTCGCCGCCAGGCGGAGGCGAGGGCACGACGAGTCGTCGCCACCGCCGTGCAGCGCATCGCCGGCCCGTCCTCAGCAGCGGTGTCGATGACGACGATGCCGCTGCCCTCCGAGGAGCTCAAGGGGCGGATCATCGGCAAAGAGGGGCGCAACATCCGCGCCTTCGAGGCGCTCACCGGGGTGAACATCCTCGTGGACGAGATCCCAGGGGCTGTCGCGCTGTCGTCCTTCGACGCCGAGCGTCGGGAGGTGGCGGTCGTGGCGCTCGAGGCGTTGATCGCTGACGGGAGGATCAACCCGCAGCGCATCGAGGCGGCCTACGCCGACGCGCTCGCCACCGCCGCCGAGCGCACCGAGGCCGCCGGCCACGACGCTGCCGAACGAGCCGGGGTCGACGGGCTGACCCCCGAGGTGATCGAGGTCCTGGGACGCCTGCGGCTGCGCACCTCGTCAGGTCAGAACGTGCTGGAGCACCTGGTCGAGTGCTCGCACATCGCTGCCGCGCTCGCCGTCGAGATCGGTGCCGACGTGGAGACTGCCCGCCGGGCGGCGTTCCTGCACGATCTCGGCAAGGGGATGGCCGTCGACCACGGGCGCTCTCACGCCGCTGCCGGGGCACAGCTGTTACGCGAGGCGGGGGAGTCGCCCTCGGTCGTCAACGGCGTGGCCGCCCATCACGACGAGGTGCCGGCCGAGAGCGTCGAGGCCGTGCTGGTGCAGGTCGCGGACGCGATCTCGGCCTCCCGGGAGGGTGCTCGTCGAGAGTCGGTCGAGCAGTTCACCGAGCGCATGGAACGGCTGGAGCACCTGGTCGGTACCCACGACGGGGTCCGCCGGGTGCTCGCGATGGCAGCGGGGCGTGAGGTCCGTGTCGTGGTGGAGCCCACCGAGGTGCCCGATGAGGCGTTGCCCGGGCTGGCCGAGGCCATCGCCCGCCAGATCGAGGAGCAGTCCGAAGTGCCGGGTGAGATCAGGGTGACCGTGGTGCGCGAGCTGCGGGCGAGCGCCACTGCGGGATGAGGCCTCGCTGAGAGAGGCACCACCTGCTTGCACGACCTCTTACCCTGGTCGGTGATGTCTACCTCTTCACCGCGCACGTACCAGGTGCGCACGCTCGGCTGCCAGATGAACGCGCACGACTCCGAGCGGATGGCCGGTCTGCTGGAGCAGGCCGGATACGTCCGCGCAGCCGCCGACGGTGCGGACGTCGTCGTGCTGAACACCTGCGCGGTCCGCGAGAACGCCGCCGAGCGGCTGTACGGCACGCTCGGTCTGCTCGCCAAGGCCAAGCGGGAACGGCCGGGCATGCAGATCGCGGTCGGCGGCTGCCTGGCCCAGAAGGACCGTCGCACCATCGTGGAGCGCGCGCCGTGGGTGGACGCGGTGTTCGGCACCCACAACCTCGACGCTCTGCCGGTGCTGCTGGACCGTGCCCGGCACAACGCGCGCGCCGAGGTCGAGATCGCGGAGTCGTTGCGGGTGTTCCCCTCGACCCTGCCGACGCGGCGCGAGCAGGTCTACGCCGGGTGGGTGTCCATCTCGGTGGGCTGCAACAACACCTGCACCTTCTGCATCGTCCCGCAGCTGCGAGGCAAGGAGCGCGACCGCCGTCCCGGCGAGGTGCTCGCTGAGGTCGAGGCGTTGGTCGCGGACGGTGCGATCGAGGTGACCCTGCTGGGGCAGAACGTCAACACCTACGGGGTGTCCTTCGGTGAGCGCGGCGCCTTCGCGTCGCTGCTGCGCGAGGTCGGTGCCGTGGACGGCCTGGAACGGGTGCGGTTCACCTCCCCGCACCCCGCGGCTTTTACCGACGACGTGATCGAGGCGATGGCCGGCACACCGACGGTGATGCCCTCGCTGCACATGCCGCTCCAGTCCGGCTCAGACCGGGTGCTGCGGGCGATGCGACGGTCGTACCGGTCGTCGCGCTTCCTGGACATCCTCGACCGGGTGCGGGCCGCGATCCCGCACGCCGCGATCACCACCGACGTCATCGTCGGGTTCCCCGGGGAGACCGAGGAGGACTTCGCTGACACCCTGCGGGTGGTCGAGCAGTCCCGGTTCGCCTCGGCGTTCACCTTCCAGTACTCCCCGCGCCCGGGAACCCCGGCAGCCGACCTGCCCGACCAGGTGCCGCCCGAGATCGTCGCCGAGCGGTACGCGCGCCTGGTGGAGGTGACCGAGAGCAGCGCGCTCGCGGAGAACCAGGCGCTGGTCGGCAGCACGGTCGAGGTGCTGCTCGCCGCGGGGCGTGGGCGCAAGGACGCCGAGACAGACCGTCTCTCCGGCCGGGCGGCGGACAACCGCCTGGTGCACCTGGGCCTGCCGCCAGACCTCGCCGAGGCGGACCGGCCTCGGCCCGGTGACATGGTGCGTGTCGAGATCACCCGGGCCGCGCCGCACCACCTCGTCGCCGACTCCGCGACCGTGGGCGGGCTCTTCGAGGTGCGTCGCACCCGGGCCGGAGACGCCTGGGCCGGCAGCACCGGGGCAGGCGGCACCGAGGTAGGGACAGCGGGCTGCGGGGCCCACGGCCACGAGCCTCGCGGGGGTGCGCGTCTCCCGGTGAGCCTCGGGCTCCCTCTCGTGAGAGCCTGAACAGGTCGTCGGTCTCCCTCAGGCTGAGGGCTGACGGTGCCGATCGGATCGGTGCCGGGGTCCGTGCCCCGCGCTGGTCCTCGGGACACGGCCGCGGGTGCGGCCCGTGCTGCACAGCGAAGGGTTCGACATGGAGCCGATCGTGGTGATCCTCGCCGCGCAACCGATCTTGTACCTGTTCTTCATCGTGGGGCTCGGCTCCGTGATCGGACGGATCTCGGTACGCGGCATCGGGCTGGGCGCGGCGGCGGTGCTCTTCCTGGCGATCGGGATCTCCGCGCTGGGTGCCGTGCACGACATCGAGCTCTACGTGCCCGAGATGCTGGGCACCTTCGGTCTCGTCCTGTTCACCTTCACCATGGGCCTGCAGTCCGGCCCGATGTTCTTCGCCTCGCTGCGCCGCAACTACCGGCAGATCATCGCGATGGTTCTCGTCACCGGCCTCGCGGCGGTGGTGGCCCTGCTGGGCGGGCGCCTGCTCGGGATCGACGCCCCGACGGCGGCGGGGACGTTCGCCGGGGCGCTGACCAACACCCCGGCCCTCGCGGCGGCCCGGGACGCGGCCGGCTCGCAGGCTCCGACGGTCGGCTACGCGGTGGCCTACCTCGGCGGCGTCGTGGGCATCCTCGTCACCGTCACGCTCGCGCTGCGCCGCCGGGCCGCGGACACCGACACCCCGCCCGAGCTGGTCACCCGCACCGTGCGGGTCGAGGTGTCCACCGGCCGGTCGATCCGCGAGGAGGTCGAGCGCTACGACGAGCGGATCAGCTTCAGCCGCATCCGTCACGGCGAGCAGAACCCGATCGAGACCGCCGACGACGAGGACATGCTGCACCGCGACGACCTGGTGACCCTCGTCGGGCCGCAGGCCGACGTCGAGGCCGTCACTCGCGACCTCGGTCACGCGTCCTCGCACCGGCTGGAGGCCGACCGTCTCCAGGTCGACATGCGACGCATCATCGTGTCGAACCCCGGCGCCGCCGGGCGCACCATCGGCGAGCTGGACCTGGCGTCGAGGTTCGGGGCGACGATCTCCCGGGTGCGGCGCGGCGACGTGGACCGGGTGGCCAGCGATGACGACATGCTCCAGCTGGGCGACCGGGTGCGCGTGGTGGCGCCGGCCGACCAGATGGCCGCGATCTCGGCCTTCCTGGGCGACTCCGACCGTGGCATGTCGAACATCACGCCGATCCTGCTCGGCCTGGGCATGGTCATCGGCATCCTGCTCGGGCAGGTGGCCTTCCCCGTGCCGGGTGGGATCTTCACCATCGGGGCGGCCGCGGGGACGCTGCTGATCGGCCTCATGCTCGGCCGGGTCGGGCGGATCGGCCCTGTCGTGACCGCCATGCCGTTCACCGCCTCGCAAGCCCTGGCCGAGCTCGGTCTGCTGATCTTCCTCGCCCAGGCCGGCTCGATGGCTGGGGCGTCCATCGTGATCGCGTTCGGGTCGGGGGAGTGGACCAGGATTCTTCTGCTGGGCATCGTGGTGACCGCGACGTTCTGCGTCGGCCTGTACGTGGTGATGCGGCGGCTGTTCCACGTCGGTGGCACCAAGCTCTCCGGGATGCTCTCCGGTGCGCAGACGCAGCCTGCCGCGCTGGCTTATGCCAACGACCGGACAGGGTATGACGCGCGGGTCGCGCTGGGCTACGCCCTGGTCTACCCGGCGGCGATGATCGCGAAGATCCTGCTCGGGCAGGTGCTCGGCGGCATGTGAGCGCCTCGGGGTGCGGACGCTCGGTGGGACGTCGAGGTGGTGGCTACGCCGTGGCCGTGCCGTCGGCGGGGATCTGCGCGTCGAGCTCGCGGAACAGCGTCACCCCGGTGCCCAGGCCGCAGGCCAGGATCTGGTCGAGCTGGGCGTCGGTCGCACCAGGCTCCAGGTCGGCCGACACCTCGGCGTAGACGGCCAGGCGGCCGTCCTCCTCCCGCAGGTAGGTCTTGGGCCAGATACGGTCTCGGTTCCAGTCGTTGATCGCCAGCTGCACCGCGCGGCGGTGCTCGGGTGCCAGGGTCCGGACCCACCGCCCGCGCACCTGGACGATCTCTCGCTCGTCGCCCATCAGCATGAACCAGAAGCGGTGAGAGTCCCACAGCCCGGTGAGGTCCCCGTCGGGGTCGACGTCGAAGTGGTACCCGCGCAAGGTGAGGCAGGCCGCCACCCGGTCGCGGTCGACCGGCGCGGGGCGCTGCGTCCGCGCCGCGCCGGCCCGCCCGCCCGGACGGCGCTGGCGCGCACCGATGACGGCACCGACGAGCACCGAGAGCCCGATGAGCACC
Organism: Micrococcales bacterium; assembly: GCA_009785115.1. Taxonomy (GTDB): domain Bacteria; phylum Actinomycetota; class Actinomycetes; order Actinomycetales; family Cellulomonadaceae; genus Cellulomonas. The sequence continues at coordinate 53,131 of WQWY01000005.1, read as the reverse complement.
ACCGAGCCGCCGATGAACCACAGCGTGCTGGAGGTGCTGGGCAAGATCGCCTCGGTGCCGGGCAGAGAGGTGTGACCGGTGCTCGCGATGCTGGTACTCATGGCGCCGGTGCTCACGGGGCCATCCCGACCGGGTCGGGATAGAGCTCGTCGAGAGCGTCGAACAGCATCGACCCGGTCGAGATGCCGCACCGCAGCGTCTGGCTGAGCTGGGCGTCGGTGGCTCCGTGCTCGAAGTCGACAGCGAGCTCGCCCACCACGTGGACCCGGCCGTTGTCGCGCACCCGCACATAGGCCTTCGGCCAGATCCGCTCGGTGTTCCACTCGTTGCAGTAGTCGAGGATGTCGGGCAGGCGCTCGATGGCGCCCTCGCGCTGCCACTGGCCGCGCACCTGGAGGATCTCCTGGTGCTGGCCGAACAGGAAGAAGTAGAACAGCCGCCCGTTCCACAGGCCGCCCACGTCTCCCTCGTCGTCGACGAAGTAGCTGTAAGAACCGTCGGAGAGCCAACGGGCCAGCCGGGCGCTGCTCAGGGGAGCCGGGAGGTCCGGGGCGCTCGACCCCGTGGTGCCGGCCGGCGCCGTGACGGCGTGCGACGACCGCCATCGGCGCAGGAGGCGGGACGACCACGGCATGAACGACAGGGTACCGGGCAGCCTGTCGACGTCGGGCCGGAATTTCTCAGCCCCGTGCGAGCGCCGGAGCGGTATCCTCCCCGGTGCCAGACCATCGACGCCTGGCCCGCGTCGTCGCCACGTGAAACGAGTCGCCATGTCGTTCTTCGCCAAGTCGGTCAGCCCTGTGCCGTCGCTTCAGCCGATCAGCCTGGACCGCATCGCCGAGGTGCTGACCTCGGAGGACATCAACTTCGGGTTCTCCGACGACAGGGAGCGGCTGGGCGGGTACTGGGGTGAGCACCTCGTGGAGTTCATCCTCTACGGCCAGACCTCGGAGGTGCTGCAGGTCCGGGCTCACTGGGGCCGTCCGCTCGAGGTGGCCCGCTGGTCCGAGATGCTGGAGCGGGTGAACGCCAACAACTCCGAGCGGATCTGGCCGAAGATCTACGTGGACCGCGACGACGAGGTCCTCGCCGTGATGGCCGAGCACTCGATCGACTACGAGCACGGGGCCACCGACGCCCAGATCATGCAGCACGTCCAGTGCGCGATCTCCACCTCTCTCAGCGCGTTCGAGCGTCTGGACGAGGCGTACCCCGAGGCTGTGGCCGCGTGGCACGCGGCGCACCCCGACTGGGACTCCGGGGAGTGAACGACCCCAGGCAGGCCTTCCAGGTCGACCTGCGCGGTGTCGTCGACCTGTTCGCTCGGCACCTGTACTCGGGCCCGCGCGTCTACGTCCGCGAGCTGCTGCAGAACGGTGTCGACGCGATCACCGCGCGCCGGGCGATCGACCCCGACGTGCCGGCCACGGTGCGGTTCGCCTTCGAGGGCGAGGGCATCCTCACCGTGACTGACACCGGGATCGGGCTGACCGTGGACGAGGCCGCCGACGTGCTGGCCACGATCGGGCGCTCGTCCAAGCGAGACGTCGAGCTGGGGCTGGGTCGCGCCGAGTACCTCGGCCAGTTCGGGATCGGCCTGCTCTCGGCGTTCATGGTCGCCGAGTCGGTCGAGGTCGTCTCCCGCTCGGCCCGTGACCTGCGGGCGCGGGCCGTGCGCTGGCGCGGTGACGACGACGGCCGCTACACCCTCGAAGAGCTGGACGAGGAGATCGAGCCGGGCACCACCGTCCGCCTGGTCGCCCGGCGTGACGCCGAGCACTGGCTGTCGTCGGAGACCGTCGTCGCGCTCGCTGAGGAGTACGGCGGCCTGCTGCCGGTGGACGTGGCGGTGGCGGTCACCAGCCCGGCCGGCGAGAGGCTGTGGCGCCGCACCTCGCGTGCCGACCTGCCGTGGGAGAAGACCGACGGCCTGGACGCCTACGGCCGTGAGGTGCTGGGGTTCGACCCGCTGACCAGGTTCGAGCTGTCCGTGCCGTTGGCCGGGCTGACCGGGGTGGCCTTCGTGCTGCCCGCCGCACCGCCGCCAGGGCCCGGCGCCCACCGTGTGTACCTGAAGCGGATGCTGCTCGGCACGCGGGTGGACACGGTGCTGCCCGACTGGGCCTTCTTCGTGCGGTGCGTGATCGACGCCGACGGCCTGCGCCCGACCGCCTCGCGCGAGGCGCTGTACGAGGACGAGGTGCTGCTGGCCGTCCGCGACGCGCTCGCCGCCCAGATCAAGGCCTGGGTGCTGAGCACCGTGCGCTCCGGGTCGCCGGTGGGGCGGCGGTTCGTGGAGATCCACCACCTGGCGCTGCGGGCGATGGCACGCACCGACGACGAGATGCTCGACCTGGTGGCCGAGGTGCTCCCGTTCGAGACGACCGACGGCCTGCGCACGCTCGCGCAGGTGCACGCCGAGCACGGCCAGGTGCTGCACGCCGACACCGTCGAGGAGTACCGCAGGGTCGCGCCGGTCGCGCGCGCCCAGGGGCTGGTGGTGGTCAACGCCGGGTACGTCTACGACGCGGAGATCCTGGCCCGGGTCGCCGCCCGCCGAGAGACGTGGGGCGTCCGACCGCTGCTCACCTCCGACGTCTCCGCGGTGCTGGGTGAGCTCGACCTGGACGTGGCGGCGCACCTGGAGAGCGCCAGGTACGACGCCGAGCAGCTGCTCGCCGCGCAGGACTGCGACGTGCTGCTGCGCACCTTCGAGCCCGAGTCCCTGCCGGCGATCCTGCTCACCGACCGTGACGGTGCCCATCAGCGTGCCGCCGAGCGCACCCGGGAGGAGTCCGACGACGTGTGGGGCGAGGTGCTCGGTGACATGGCCACGGCGTCGACGCAGCGCTCGCGCCGCCTGGTGCTCAACCACGCCAACAGCGCGGTCACCTCGCTGCTGAACGCCCCGCCCGGGCCGGTGCGCGAGGCCGGGCTGCACGCGCTGTACGTCAGCGCCGTCCTGCTCTCCGGCGAGCCCGTGCGCGCCGCGGAGTCGACGCTGCTCTCCTCCGCCCTGGCCTGCCTGCTGGGCGAGAGCCGATGACCACCGGGACCGGCCCACGACCTCGGGAGGCACGCCCCAGATGAGAGACAAGTCCAGCGTCGAGCGCGACCTGGTCGCGGTGCGCGAGCTCCCGTTCGGCCTGACGCGCACCGTCGCCGCCGAGCGCCTGGTCGCCGAGGTCGAGGCTGACGGCCCGGAGACGTGCCTGGCCTTCGCCTACCTGGTGCTGGTCGAGGCGTACGCCCACGGGGGAGAGGGCAGCAAGTCGCTGGTCCCGTACACCCGCGTGCTGCGCCTGGCCGACGAGCGCCCCGACCTGCTCGACTCCTATGACGCCCACACGCTGCTGTGGGCCGGCAAGTGGGTGGTCGGCACGGTGATCGAGACCCCCGAGGTCCCGGTCGAGCGGGTGGAGGCCCTGCTCGCTGACATGGAGCGTCGTTTCACGCTGGCCGGCGCCGGCCTGGACGCCATCTGGTACCTGCGCACGTCGTGGGCCGACGAGCGCGACGCCCCCGACACGCAGGCGGTCTACGACACGTGGGTCGCCACCCCGCGCGACGACTTCTCCCAGTGCTCGGTGTGCGACCCCGGAGACCGCGCCGGGTACCTCATGGGGTGGGGGCGCACGGACGAGGCGGTGCGCCTGATCGAGCAGACGTTGCCGGCCGGTGAGCGTTGCCTCTCCGAGCCGGCGGACATGCTCTCTCGGCTCGCTCTGGCCTACCTGGACCAGGGCAGGGTCGAGGAGGCCGTCCTCGCCCACCGGCGCACCCTGGCCGAGCTCGACCGGGCCGAGGTGCCTCTGATCGGGGTCCGTGGCAAGGTCCTGAGGTTCCTCGCCAGGGTCGGCGCTGACGACGCGGTGCTGCGTCGCATCCGCGACGACGAGACGGTGATGCTGGCACCGGGGGAGTCCGCCGGCTACCGCATGGGTGCGCTGATGTCGCTGGGATGTGCGGCTCAGTGCGTGGCGCGCTCCGACCCGGACCGCGAGCTGCGCTCCCTGGCGGCGGGCTCGACCACCGTCGCCGAGTACGCGCGCTGGTGCCGGCGCGAGGCCGACCAGATCGCCGCGACCTTCGACGCCCGGTACGGCGACGACCACGTCAGCCGGCGCGTGGCGAAGGCGTGGGAGATGGTCGCCACACCGGTGGACCTGTCCGTCCTGACCGCGTCCGCTGCCCCCGCTGCCTCGGACGCACCTGGAGCACCGCCCAGCACCCCGGCGACGGCGCCTGACACGACAGAGGCGGTCCCTCAGGGTGCGGGCACGCCCGCGACGCCCGGGCCCGCCGCGCACGATCTGCTGGCACGAGCGGAGGCGTCGGTGCGTCACGGCGACCTGGCCGAGGCGGCTCCGGCCTACCTGGAGGCCGGGCGGCTGCTGGTCGACGAGGGGATGCTCGCCGACGCGGGCTTTGCGTTCGCGGAGGCGGCGCACTGTGCTCAGATCTTGGAAGACCACGAGGGTGCGCACGCGACCTTCGCCCGTGCGGTCGACATGATGTGGGCTGGTGGCGTCGAACCGGCTCTGGTGTCCCCGGTCGTGCGTGCCTGGACGGCCACCGGGTGCGCGGTCGGCCGGTGCGAGCAGATGCTGACCTGGTTGGACGAGGTGGGGTCGCGGCTCGGGGACTTCTCCGGCCTGCCCGACGACGAGACGGCGCTGCTGATCAGCGAGGCGCGCCTGCGCGAGGGCGCGGCGATCCTCGACGCCCAGGCCCGGGCGTTCGCCACGCTGGGCCGCTGGGACGAGGCGATCGACGTCGCCACCGCCGCCGCCGTGCGTTTCGGTGAGCTGGCCGCGCACGCCGAGGCTGGTCGGGCGTGGTGGCTGGTCGGGCGGCTGAGCGCCAGCACGGGCAGCGCGGACACCGCGATCGAGCTCTACCGCAGGGCGGCCGAGCTCGTGGGCCGTGCGCGCGACCGCGAGCAGCAGGTGCGGGTGCTCGACGACCTCGTCCGCCTGCTGCGCGAGCTCGGCCGGACCTCTGAGGCCGACCAGGTAGCCGCCGACCTGCTGCGCTGATGGGCGTGGTCGTGGCCGTGGTCGGGCCCACCGCGACCGGCAAGTCGAGCCTCGCCGTGTCGCTGGCGCGTGCTCTGGGCGGTGAGGTCGTCAACGCCGACGCCTTCCAGCTGTACCGGGGCATGGACGTCGGCACCGCCAAGGTCACCGACGCCGAGCGCGCCGGTGTGCCGCACCACTTGCTGGACGTCGTGGAGCCCGACCAGGTGACGTCGGTGGCCCGTTATCGCGCCCAGGGCCGTGCCGTGCTGGCAGACCTCGACGCGCGGGGGCGCCGCGCCGTCGTCGTCGGCGGGTCTGGCCTGTACGTGCGGGCGCTGCTGGACCCGATGAGCTTCCCCGGCACCGACCCCGCCCTGCGGGCGGCCCTCGAGGAGCGCGCCGAGCGCGAGGGCCCCGGGGTGCTGCACGACGAGCTCGCGCTGCTCGACCCGGCTGCCGCGGCGGGCATCGACCGCCGCAACGCCCGCCGGCTGGTGCGCGCCCTGGAGGTGCACGCGCTCACCGGTCAGGTCCCGCCGAGGGAGCTGACGCGGTACGTCTACGAGGTCCCGGCGGTGCAGATCGGCCTGGAGCTGTCGCGTGCGGCGCTCGACGCCGCGATCAGCGCCCGGGTCGACGCGATGTGGACGGCCGGGCTGGTCGAGGAGGTCCGCCGGCTGCGCGAGGTCGGGCTGTCGGTGACCGCGGCCCGTGCGGTCGGCTACGCCCAGGTGCTCGCGATGCTCGACGGACGGCTGGACGAGGCCTCGGCCCGGGAGCAGACGGTGGTCGCGACCCGACGGCTGGCACGCAAGCAGATGGGCTGGTTCGGCCGCGACCCCCGGGTGCGCTGGCTGCCCGCCGACGCCGGGGACCTGCTCGACCGTGCCCTCGGGCTCGTCGCCCGTGCCGACGCGGGACAGCTGGACGACCCTGCCGCACCGACCCGCCGTGCTCTGCCGTAGAGGTGTTGCTGTCACGGTGCTGCCGTGAGAGCGCTGTCGTCGTGAGAGCGCTGTCGTGAGAGCCCCGCGCCGCCTCTGAGGCGGCTGGTCGGCGGTGGTCTGGTGCTGGGCGCCGAGCGAGGGTGAGCCGGGTCTCAGCCGGAGACCCGCGGCCCCACCCGCAGCACGCGGAAGCCCTTGGCCGAGGCGGCCCGCTCGACGGGTCGGTCGAGGGTGTCGGCCAGCCACCGGTGCAGCGAGTCGGCGCCCAGGTTGCGGGCGACGACGAGCCACGCCGTCCCGTCGTCGCTCAACCGGCGAAGCCAGGTGCCGAGCAGGTCGTGCAGCGCGGGCTTGCCGATGCGGATCGGCGGGTTTGACCACAGCGTGGTGAAGCGCACGGTCTCGGGCACCTGGTCCGGAGCGACAGCACGCAGGTGGTCCAGGCCGAGACGTTCGGCGTTGGCCGTGGTCAGGTCGAGCGCCCGGGCGTTGACGTCGACAGCCCACACGTCGAGCCCAGGTGCGCGCAGCGCGGCCGTCAGCGCCAACGGGCCCCAGCCGCAGCCCAGATCGAGCAGGTCGCCGCTGGCCGGGGGCTCGTCCACGTGGTCGAGCAGCACCCGGGTACCCAGGTCGACGTGCCCGGGGGAGAACACCCCGCCCGAGGTCTCCACGGTCACCTGACGCCCCGCCAGCCGGACGGTGATCTCACGACGTTCGTCGGCCACCGTCGGCTCCGCGGAGAAGTAGTGCTCACTCATCGCCCGAGACCCTATCGTCTCGGCGTGCGGCCAGGAGGTCTCTCGTCTAGCTCCGCCTCCGCTCGTCCCACCGGGTGGGTAAAGGCTCGCTCGGTGCGGGTGGAGCATGGGAGGCTGGTTGCCGAACCGGCGAGAGGATGCCCCGTGACCGAGCCCAGACCTGGACGCACCGAGCATGAGCCTGTGCACGAGTCTGGACCCACGGCGCAGCCCGGACCGACAGCGCAGGAGGTGGCTGACGACGTCGTGGCCCGGGTGCTCAGCAGGCTCGGGACGGCGGTGCAGTCCGAGGCCGCCGAGCACACCGAGCACGACGGCGACCAGCTCGACCTGGCCGAGCGTGCCTCGCTGCGTCGGGTGCCCGGCCTGTCGACCGAGCTCACGGACGTCACCGAGGTCGAGTACCGCGAGCTGCGCCTGGAGAAGGTCGTGCTGGTCGGTCTGTGGAGCACCGGCACCGCCGACACCGCCGAGGTCAGCCTCCGCGAGCTGGCCGCGCTGGCCGAGACCGCGGGCTCAGAGGTGCTCGACGGTCTGATCCAGCGCCGCCCGCACCCGGACCCGAGCACCTACCTCGGGTCGGGCAAGGCTGTCGAGCTGGCCGACCTCGTCGCCACGGTGGGTGCTGACACGGTGGTCGTCGACGGCGAGATGTCTCCCTCGCAGCGTCGCGGGCTGGAGGACGTCGTCAAGGTCAAGGTCATCGACCGCACCGCGCTGATCCTGGACATCTTCGCCCAGCACGCCAAGTCCAAGGAGGGCAAGGCGCAGGTCGAGCTCGCCCAGCTGGAGTACCTGCTCCCGCGTCTGCGCGGTTGGGGCGAGTCCATGTCGCGCCAGGCCGGCGGCCAGGTCGGCGCCGGCCAGGGCATGGGTTCGCGCGGCCCTGGTGAGACGAAGATCGAGCTGGACCGTCGCCGCATCCGCACCCGCATCGCGAGGCTGCGCCGCGAGATCGCCACGATGTCGTCGGCCCGCTCGACCAAGCGCCGTTCGCGGGAGCGCAACGCGGTGCCGTCGGTGGTGATCGTCGGCTACACCAACGCCGGCAAGTCCTCGCTGCTCAACCGCTTGACCGGTGCGGGCGTGCTGGTCGAGAACGCGCTGTTCGCCACGCTCGACCCCACCGTGCGACGCGCGACCACCGAGGACGGCCGCGTCTACACGCTGGCTGACACGGTCGGGTTCGTCCGGGCGTTGCCGCACCAGCTGGTCGAGGCGTTCCGCTCCACCCTGGAGGAGGTCGCCGAGGCCGACCTCGTCCTGCACGTCGTGGACGCGGCCCACGTCGACCCCGAGGGGCAGATCGCCGCTGTGCGGGAGGTGCTCGCGAGCATCACCGGCACGGACGAGGTGCCTGAGCTCGTGGTGCTCAACAAGGCTGACCTCGCTGCGGACGACCAGATCGCGCGCCTGCGCTCCCGGGAGCCGGGCTCGGTGGTCGTCTCCTCGCGCACCGGGGAGGGCCTGGACCGCCTGCAAGACGTGGTCGCGGCCGCCCTCCCCAGGCCTGACGTGCTGGTGGACGTCGTGGTGCCCTACGACCGCGGCGACCTGGTGCACCTGGTGCACGAGCGCGGCGAGGTCGAGCACGAGGAGCACGGCCCCGACGGCACCAGGCTGCGCGCCCGCGTCGACTCGGCCCTGGCCCGTCGCCTCCACGACGCCACCGGCTGACCAGACGCTCGCGGCGGTCGGCGTCGTCGACCGTCTCCGACGGGCCGGTGACAACCTGATGCGGCGACGGAGGTGTGTGGGGAGGAGCCCGTACGCTGAGGGGCGTGCCCGAACCGTCAGACGACCGGACGAGGGTGCTTCTCGACGCCACGGTCGCGACGCTGGGCGGGGTGCGGCGCGAGGGGCAGGTCGTCATGGCCGAGGCTGTGGCCGACGCCATCGAGACCCGACGCCACCTGCTGGTCCAGGCGGGGACGGGCACGGGGAAGTCGCTGGGCTACCTGGTGCCCGCGCTGGATCACGCGGTGCGCACCGACCGACGGGTGGTGGTCGCGACAGCGACGCTCGCGCTCCAACGGCAGGTGGTCGGCCGTGACCTGCCGCTGGTGGTCGAGGCGCTCGCCTCGCACCTGCCGCGAGCACCTGAGGTGGCTCTGCTCAAGGGGCGGCAGAACTACCTGTGCGTGCACAAGGTGGCGGGCGGCTACCCCGACGACGGCACCTTGTTCGACACCGTCGACGTCCCCGACCCTGCCCAGCCGTCAGAGCTCTCGGCCGGGCTCGGCGCGCAGGTGGTCCGGCTGCGGGAGTGGGCGGGCCAGACCGAGACCGGTGACCGTGACGACCTGACGCCTGGTGTCGGCGACCGGGCTTGGCGTCAGGTCTCGGTGACCAGCATGGAGTGCCTGGGCCAGCGCTGCCCGATGCTCGGTGAGTGCTTCTCGGAGGCCGCGCGCGAGACCGCGCGCGCGGCCGACCTCGTCGTGACCAACCACGCGATGCTCGCTGTGGCGGCCACGGGGGCGTCAGCGGCGCTTCCTGAGCACGACGTGCTCGTCGTCGACGAGGCGCACGAGCTCTCCGACCGGGTCACCTCACAGGCGACGGGAGAGCTGTCGCTGGCGGCTGTCGACCGGACGGCCCGCGCGGTGCGCCGTCTGGCCGGGCTGCCTGCCACCGACCTCGACGCGGCAGGCCGGGCGCTGGTCGCCGCGCTGGTCGCGAGCCCCGAGGGCCGCTTCGACGCCGGGCTGCCCGACCAGCTGGCCGAGACCGTGGCGATGGTGCGCGACGCCGCTCGCACGCTGATGAGCGCTCTGAGCAGCGGGTCCAGCCCGGGGGAGGTCGACGGGGGTCGCCAGATGGCGGCCGCGCAGCTGACCGAGCTGTTCGAGGTCGCCGAGCGCATGGCCGCCGAGGGGCACGACGACGGACGCACCGTGCTGTGGTGCGAGCGCGGCCAGGACTGGCACGGGGCCCCGCTGTCTCGTCTGCGTGCCGCGCCGCTGTCGGTCGACACGATGATCCGGGACCGGCTCGTGGCAGACCGGGTCGCGGTGCTGACCTCGGCCACGCTCAGCCTCGGTGGGTCGTTCGACGCCGCGGCCCGCTCCGCCGGGCTGACGCTCCCCGCACGCACCGGTCAGGTCGAGGACGCCGGAGAGCCCGCGCCGCCTGGCGAGCCGGCAGAGCGTGCCCGAGCCTCCTGGCACGGGGTCGACGTCGGCAGCCCGTTCGACTATCGCACGCAGGGCATCTGCTACGTGGCCAGGCATCTGCCCGCCCCGGGGCGCGAGCCCGCGACCGACGCCCAGCTCGACGAGATCGAGGCCTTGGTGCGTGCCGCCGGGGGGAGGACGCTCGGGCTGTTCTCCTCTCGGCGGGCCGCGCTGGCAGCGGCCGAGGCGATGCGCGAGCGGCTCGACGTCCCGGTGCTCGCGCAGGGTGACGCCCAGCTGCCGACCCTCGTGGCACAGTTCACCGAGGAGCCCCAGACCTGCCTGTTCGGCACACGCTCGCTGTGGCAGGGGGTCGACGTGCCCGGTGAGACCTGCAGGCTGGTGCTGATCGACAGGATTCCTTTCCCGCGCCCTGACGACCCGGTCGCGGCCGCCCGGGCCGAGGCGGTCGCACGAGCAGGTGGCAACGGGTTCATGGCGGTCTCCGCCGCTCACGCGGCGCTGCTGCTCGCCCAGGGGGCGGGGCGCCTGATCCGCACCGCGACCGACCGTGGGGTGGTCGCGGTGCTGGACCCACGGTTGGTCACGGCCCGCTACGGGGAGTACCTGGCGCGCTCGCTGCCGCCGTTCTGGCGCACGACGGACCGGGACGTGGTGCTCGCCGCGCTCGGCCGGCTGCGTGAGGACGACGAGATGGCTGGTCGTGGGAATGCCAGACCAGGCGGCCCGAGCTAGCCTCCTGACTGGCGGCTGAGAGGAGCCACGATGTCGAACCCTGAGCCCACCCAGGACGTGCCCACCCAGGACGTGCCTGTCCAGGCGGCCCAGCCTGATCGATGGCGCACCTCGAAGGTCGCGGTGGTCGGTGCGGGGGCCGTCGGGGCGACGATGGCGTATGCCTTGCTGATGCGAGGGTCGGCGCGCACGCTCGCGCTGTACGACGTGAACAAGGCGAAGGTGGAGGCCCAGGCGCTGGATCTCGCGCACGGCATCCAGTTCATGCCGATGGCCACCGTCGAGGGCTCTGACGACATCGAGATCGTGCGTGACGCCGACGTGGTGATCTTCACCGCCGGTGCCAAGCAGAAGCCTGGTCAGACCCGCCTGGACCTCGCGGAGGCCACCATCGCGCTGATCTCGAAGGAGCTCCCGCGACTGGTCGAGGTGGCACCCTCGGCCATCCAGCTGATCGTCACCAACCCCGTCGACGTGGTCACCTACGCGGCGCTGAAGGTGTCTGGCCTGCCCAGCAACCAGGTGTTCGGCTCCGGCACGGTGCTGGACACCTCCAGGCTGCGCTACCTGGTCGCCCAGCACACCGGTGTCGCGGTGCAGAACGTGCACGCCTACATCGCCGGCGAGCACGGTGACTCCCAGCTCGCGCTGTGGAGCAGCGCGACGCTCGGGGCGGTGCCGCTGCTGGACTGGACCGGGATCGAGGGGCGCGGGCCGCTGACCCGAGAGGTGCGCGAGAAGATCACCGACGAGGTGAAGGACTCCGCGGCGACGATCATCAAGGGCAAGGGTGCGACGAACTACGCCGTCGGCCTGGCCGGCTCGCGGATCGTGGAGGCGATCCTCAACGACGAGCACCGCATCCAGCCGGTGTCGTCGCTGCTGGACGGCTACCTGGGGATCAGCGACGTGTGCTTGTCAGTACCGTCGATCGTCGGTTCCCGTGGTGTGGGGGAGCGGCTGCCGGTGCCCATGTCGGCCGACGAGGTCGCCGCTCTGCGCGCCTCGGCGGATGCGGTGCGCGCCGTGGCGCGCCAGTTCGGGTACTGATCGGACCCGGTGCTGATCAGTCGCTGAGTGCTGATCGGGCACCGAGGCTTCCGGCGTCAGCAGCTCGCGTCTGCCCCAGCACCCCCGTCTGCCCCAGACTGGCCAGAGGGCTCGGAGCCTGAGCTCGCGTCGTCGGGCCCCTGAGGTTCCTCGTGGGCGGGGCGGTCTGACCCCGGGGTGCCAGCGTCGGGTGCGCTGTGCGGGCTCCTGCTGGGTGACCTCCCGGCTCTCGCGAGCCGGTCGCGCAGCGTGGCCCGTGCGCGGGGTCCAGGGTCTGGCAGCGGTCGTCGTGGCATGTCGGTCCGCCTCGTCTCTCGTCGTGGGGTCTACGGGGTCACAGGCTGCGCAGCACGCTCACCACACGGCCGAGGATGGTCGCGTGATCCCCGTCGATCGGGGAGAAGGCCGGGTTGTGCGGTATCAGCCAGACGTGCCCGTCACGCCGGCGGAGCGTCTTCACGGTCGCCTCGCCGTCGAGCATCGCGGCGACGATCTCACCGTTCTCGGCCACCGGCTGACGGCGCACCACCACCCAGTCGCCGTCGCAGATGGCTGCTTCGAGCATCGAGTCACCGACCACCCTGAGCAGGAACAGCTCGCCGTCACCGACCAGCTGGCGGGGCAGCGGGAAGACGTCCTCGACCACCTGCTCGGCCAAGATCGGACCGCCCGCGGCGATCCGGCCGACGACCGGGACGTAGGTCGGCTCCGGGGTGTCGGGGCCCTCGACGTCCAGCGCCTCGTGCAACGGGGTGACGGTCCGAGAGTCGTCGGGCATGACGACCTCGATGGCGCGCGGCCGGTTGGGGTCGCGGCGCAGGTAGCCCTTGCGCTCGAGCATCTCGAGCTGGTGCTTGACCGACGACGGGCTCGTCAGGCCGACGGCGTCACCGATCTCGCGCATCGTCGGCGGGTAGCCGCGGTCGGTCACCGAGACCCGGATGGTCTCCAGCACCCGGCGCTGGCGCGGGGTCAGGCCGTCGGCGGCGGTCTGGCGCGGCCTGCCGAGACGCCGCAGCGGCGTCACCGAGGCGAGGCCGTCCTCGGTGGTGGCTGTCTCGTCGTGGTCGCTCACGGTGTCTCCTCCTTGCCGAAGATCCCCATGTGGGTGGTCGGTGGTGGGGTTGTCTCGTCGGGCCCCACCGTAGTCCCGGTGCGAGCGGGTGGCCAAACATCTGTTCGAGCGTGTCTCGACATCTGCCCGATGTCGATCTACTATCTCGTACAACAGTACGACGAACGGGTGTACGATGTGAAGTGCGACGAGGCCCGGTCGACGTAGCCCCGGTCGATATGGCCCTGATCGATATGGGCGGAGAGGGTGGTGGACCGATGTACGCGACGGAACCGATTCATGTGATCGATCAGCGCGTCCGGCCGCTGACGAGCGCGCGTTCCCTTCGAGGAGCAGCGGCGCAGCGACCCGAGGCAGGCCAGCGACCCGCACAGCGGGTTGGTGTGCGCTCGTCCCAGGTCAGGGCCGAGCCGCCGTTGCGGCTGACCACCCGTGGACGGGTCGTCCTCGCCCTCCTGGCGCTCGTGGTGATCGCGGTGCCGCTGTGGTTCGGTGCGCGCGCGGCCCAGGCTGAGGGACCTTTGACGGCTCCGCAGGTCGAGCGACACGTCGTGGAGCCGGGAGACACGCTGTGGCAGATCGCCTCCTCCGTGGCGGCCCCGGGCGAGGACGTCCGTGACGTGGTGCGCCAGCTGGTCCGGCTCAACAACCTGCCTGGCTCTGGCCTGCTCGCCGGTCAGGTGATCGTGATCCCGGTATCGGGCTGAGGGGTGTGGTGAGGTAGCGTCGTGCTCCTGACGCGTCGCGACGGTGCGCGGTTGTGTCCGCACCCGAGCCGACCCTCTGGAGGAACCGCGTGCACTGTCCGTTCTGTCGGCACCCGGACACCCGGGTGATCGACTCGCGCCTCGTCGACGACGGCTCCAGCATCAAGCGCCGACGACAGTGCCCGGAGTGCGGGCGGCGTTTCTCCACGCTCGAGACGGCGAGCCTCACGGTCATCAAGCGCTCCGGGGTCACCGAGCCGTTCAGCCGCGAGAAGATCCTCAGCGGCGTCCGCAGGGCCTGCCAGGGACGCCCGGTGGACGCCGACGCGCTGGCCCTGCTGGCGCAGCGCGTGGAAGAGACGGTGCGCTCGTCCGGCTCGGCCGAGATCGACGCCAACGAGATCGGGCTGGCCATCCTCGGGCCGCTGCAAGAGCTTGACGAGGTCGCCTATCTGCGTTTCGCGTCGGTGTACCGCAACTTCGAGTCGCTCGAAGACTTCGAGGCCGCGGTCCACCAGCTGCGCGCGGCACGCGAGCGAGCCGATGAGTATCGACTGGACCGTGACGTGCCAGACTCGTCACAGTAGACGTGGAGCAGGTCACCTGACCGGCTCTGCGACGTTCGAGGAGGTAGGGGCAGATGACCGCATCTGACGACAAGAAGGCCGGCCGCCCGAGCGACGAGGCCAAGGAGCGCTTCCGTCAGGCGCTAGAGGCGAAGAAGGCACGGTCCCACCGCGCCGCCGACGGCGTCGGCGGCGACTCGGCCGTCCACGGCTCGGAGACCTCAGGTCCCGTCGGGCCCCGCCAGTTCCGGCGCAAGTCCGGCTCCTGACCGCGAGGTCACAGGGAAGCCACGGGGGCGCTCCACGGTGCGGAGCGCTCAGCCTCCGCAGCGCGTCGCTCCCCGTCGATGAGAGAGCTGCTCGTCAGCTGACGACGTGCAGCCTGATGCTCTCCGGTCGGCCACCCAGGTCGTCCACCACGCCCGGGTGCAGGGGAGCACGCACGTCAGTGACCACGTAGCCCAGGTCGCCGTGGGTGGCGAGCATCTGCGTCTCGACGTTCAGCCCGAACGCCGCCAGCGTCTGGTTGACGTTGGCCAGCACCCCGGGCACGTTCTGGTGCAGGTAGGCCAGACGGTGCACCCCGTCGTCGGGCGTCTCCAGGGCGATGTTCGGCAGGTTCACCGACAAGGTCGTCGACCCCGAACCGAGGTAGTCCCGCGCCTTGGCCGAGACGAACTGACCGATGGCCTGCTGGGCCTCTTCGGTGGAACCGCCGGTGTGCGGGGAGAGGATCACGTTCTCCAGACCGCGAAGCTCCGACTCGAACGGGTCGCCGGCGCGCTTGGGCTCCACCGGGAACACGTCGGCGGCGGCCCCGGCGACATGCCCGGACTCGACCGCGGCGCGCAGCGCCGCGTAGTCCACGATGAACCCGCGTGACAGGTTGAGGAAGATCGCCCCGGGCTTCATCGCGGCGAGCTGAGCGGCACCGAACAGCCCGGCGTTGCCCGCCCGTCCGTCCACGTGCAGCGAGACGATGTCGGAGACGGCGAGCAGCTCGTCCAACGAGGCCATCTTGCGCGCGTTGCCCAGCGAGAGCTTCTCGGCGATGTCGTAGAAGACCACCGACATGCCCAGGTTCTCCGCGAGCACCGACAGCTGGGTGCCGATGTTGCCGTAGCCGACGATCCCCAGGGTCCGCCCGCGCACCTCGTGGGCCCCGGCGGCGGTCTTGTCCCAGATGCCGGCGTGCATCTTCTTGTCCAGCACGGTCAGACGTCGGGTCAGCGCGATGATGTCGGCCAGCGCGATCTCGACCACTGACCTGGTGTTGGAGAACGGCGCGTTGAACACCGCCACACCTCGGTGAGCCGCGGCCGACAGGTCGATCTGGTTGGTGCCGATGCTGTAGGCCCCGACCACCAGCAGATCTGGGGCGTGCTTCAAGACGTGCTCGGTGACCTGCGTCTTCGACCGGATACCGAGCATCGTGACGCCGTCCAGCGCCTCGATCAGCTCGGCCTCGTCGAGGGCGCCGGTACGGGTCTGGACCTCGAAGCCCGCCCCCTCGAGCAGGGTGCGGGCGTCAGGGTGGAGGTTCTCGAGCAGCAAGGCCTTGGGCACGTCCCCATGGTGCCCTGTCCCGGTGGGTGGACGCATCGCCGTCCGCCGTCCGGACGTCACGGCCCGGTCTGGCCGTTCCCCACGCCCTGGGCGGCCTCGTCCTCCACGGCCTGACGCAAGCCCTCGGGCAACGCCTCGGCGTGCACCACGTGCAGCCGCTGCGTCGGTCGGGTCAGGGCGACGTACAGGTCGCCCGGCCCGCCCGTGGCGAGCACCTGCGCGGGCTCCACGAGCACGACGACGTCGAACTCCAGCCCCTTGGTCTGACGGGGGGTCACCATCACCAGCGGTGCCTCCAGGCTCGCCGTCCCGTGAGGCGCGGTCGCGTCGTGCGCACGCTCGCGCCGGTTCAGCGCTGCCGAGAGAGCGTCGAACCAGGTGCGCGGGGCGATCAGGGCCACCCGACCGCTGCCGTCACGCAGCACGTCGGTGACGGCCTTGTCAGCGACCCGGGCGGCCTCGTCGGTGATCTCCGCGTGGCTGACGTGCGTGGTGACCAGGGCGTCGGGCACCTCACGGGCTGAGACCAGCGGGCTGACGGGGAGACCCGTGGCCCGCGCGAACATGTCGGCGGCCTGGGCGACCACGGCCGGGGTCCGATAGTTGACCGTCATCTCCGAGACCCGCCACGACGTGCCCAGGAGCGGGTCGAGCATCGTCGCCCAGCTGTGCGCACCAGCCGCCGAGGCGGTCTGGGCGACGTCGCCGACGACGGTCAGCGACCGGGTCGGCACCCTGCGCAGCAACGCCCGCCACGCCATGGCGGAGAGCTCTTGCGCCTCGTCCACCACGACGTGCCCGTACGCCCAGGTGCGGTCGGCGGCGGCCTTCTCGGCCGTGGTCAGCAACGGACCCGAGGGGGCCTGGCGGCCGGCCAGCATGTCAGCGGTGACCATGTCCCCCAGCCCGGCGCCGTACGGCAGCACCCAGCCCTCCGCGGACGAGCGCAGCGCCTGACGGGCGTACTCGACCTCCGCGGCCCGTCGTGCGGCGTCGGCACGAGCCTGGGCGCGGGCCGCCTGGTCGTCCTCACCGAGCAGGTCGGCCAGCTCGTCCAGCAAGGGGACGTCCTCGGGGGTCCACGGGGCCGCCTTGTCGCGGTACAGCAGCCCACGGTCGTGCTCGGACAGGTGCGGGGCCGCCTCGGCCAGCTTCCACGGCTTGGCGTACAGGTCGCCCAGCACCCCTTGGGGCGTCAGCGGCATCCAGGCCAGGTTGAGCGCGACCCGCACCTCGCGCATCACGCGCAGGTCTTCGACGACCTCGGCCCGGTCCGTGAACTCCACCCGGGCGCCGAGCTGGGCCAGATACTGGTCAGCCAGACGCCCGAGCATGTCCCGCACGAACGCCACCCTGGCGAGGTTGTGAGGCTTGTGCGTGCGGCGAGCCCTGGCGATGGCCGACGCGACGTCGTCCGGGCGGATGCGCACCCTCCGGCCGTCCAGCCGCACCGTGACACGCTCGGCGGGCACCCGCTGGCGTGCCCGGACGGCCTGCCTCAGCACCTCCACCATGCCCAGGTCGCCCTTGACGTGCGCGGAGGCGTCCGGCTCGGTGCCCGTGGCCCGGATGCCCGGGATCAGCTCGGCGACGGTGGTGGTCACCACGCCGGTCTCGCCGAGCGAGGGCAGCACCTGGTCGATGTAGCGCAAGAAGGTGCGGCTCGGCCCGACCAGCAGCACCCCCGACTGCTCGAGCGTGCGACGGTGGGCGTACAGCAGGTAGGCGGCCCGGTGCAGCGCGACCGCCGTCTTGCCCGTGCCAGGCCCGCCCTGGACGACGAGAGCCCCGGCCAGGTCGGCGCGGATGATCGCGTCCTGCTCGGACTGGATGGTCGCGACGATGTCACCCATCTTGCCGGTGCGCCCGGCGGCCATGGCCGCGAGCAGCGCGCCCTCCCCGGCCAGCGTCCCCAGGTCAGAATCGTCGGAGAGGTCCAGCACCTCGTCCTCGATGCCGGTCACGGTGCGAGCATGGGTGACCAGGTGGCGCCGCCGCCGCACCCCGTCCGGGCGCACCGCGGTCGCCTGGTAGAACGCCTGCGCCGCCGGGGCGCGCCAGTCGGTGAGCAGGGGAGTCTGGTCGGTGTCGGTCAGCCCGATGCGCCCCACGTACATCGGTGCGGCGTCGGCCAGGTCGAGCCGCCCGAACGCCAGGCGCTCCTCGACGGCCTCGAGCTGGGCCAGACGGTCCTCGTAGTGCGTGGCGAACGAGTCTCGCTCGCTGCGATTCTGGGGCGAGCCCGAGGGGCCCTCGCGACGCACGGTCGCCAAGCGCCTGCGGGTCTGAGCGCGCAGCGCGTCGAGCCGACCGTAGATCGTGTCGAGAACGCGCTGCTCGGCGGCCAGCTCCGCGGCGAGCGGGTCAGACGATGCTGATGAGTCCGGTTGCGTGGAACTGCTCCATCTGCGAGGTGGGCGCTGACGAGAGGGCATCCATTATGGCCCGTCTCGCGCCGCCGTGGGTCAGGATGGGAGCCGGACCCTCCTCGTTCGGCGGATCGGCACGGGAATCGGAGCGTATGGCGACGCGTTGAAGCACCGCAACGACGGATACGAGGTGAACAGATGCTGGATCCACGGGAGATCTACGAGATCGACCGAGCGACCGAGGCCGAGGTCTCGCACAGCAGCCCTGGCACCGGCCCGGTGCTGGTGCACGCCCTCCACGGGTTCATCGACGCGGGCGGGGCCGGACGGCTGCTCGCCGACCACCTGGTGGCCGAGCTGCCCACACGCCGCCTGGTGACCTTCGACGCTGACCAGCTGATCGACTACCGGCTGCGCCGCCCGGCGATGACCTTCGACACCGCGTCCTGGGTCGACTACGCCGACCCGGAGCTGGTGGTCGACCTGGTGCGCGACGAGAGCGGCACGCCGTTCTTGCTCATGCACGGGCTCGAGCCCGACATGCAGTGGGAACGCTACGTGGCCGCCGTCCGCGGCTTGGTCGAGCGCTACGACGTGCCGCTCACCGTGGGCGTCCAGGGCATCCCGATGGGTGTGCCGCACACCCGCCCGGTCTCGGTCACGGCCCACGCCACCCGCTCGGCCCTCGTGGCCGACCACCGGCCGTGGGTCGGCAGGGTGCAGGTGCCGGGGAGCGCGTCCGCGCTGCTGGAGATGCGCCTCGGGCAGAGCGGGCACGACGCCCTGGGCTTCTCGGTCAACGTGCCGCACTACCTGGCACGGCTGACCTACCCGACGGCTGCGCTCGCCGCGCTCGAGCAGGTCGAGCGGTCCACAGGGCTCGTGCTGGGCTCGTCGGCCCTGCTGCCGGCAGCGGCGGCCACGATGAGCGAGGTAGAGCACGAGATCGCCCAGACCCCTGAGCTCGCCGCCATGGTGAGAACCCTGGAGCAGCGCTACGACTCGGTCGTGGCCGGCATCGGCCCTCCCGGTCTCCTGCCGACCCTCCACGACCTGCCCACCGCCGACGAGCTCGGCGAGGAGTTCCAGCGCTATCTCGCCTCCCAGCCCGGTACCGACACCCCGGAGACCCCAGAAGACGACGTCCCGGCAGCCTGAGTGTCTCCCGCCAGCCCCGGTGCCAGCGTCGCGGACAGACGGCCACCCCGCCCTCTCGTAGGTACGTCGCTGATCTCAGGGGTCGGTGAGGACAGCGGCCGAGCCGGCGAAGGCACGTGCGCGCCCGCCGACCAGCACCCGGGCCGGCACCACTCCTTGGCGCAGCGCTCGGGAACAGGCGGCCTCGTCTAGCGGGGTGTCGCTGGCTGCCAGGACGACGTTGCCGTTGCGGCGCCCGCGCAGCACGCCCGACTCCGCGACCACCGCCACGTGCTCGAAGACGGTGAGCAGCGTGGCCGCCTCCGCACGCGAGCGGTTCAGGGGCGGACGATCCACGCAGTTCACCAGGTAGAGCCCACCGGGCACCAGCGCCCGGGAGACCATGCGCGCCACCTCGACGGTGACGAGCTCCGCAGGCACCTCGTCATGAGCGAACACGTCCCGCACCACCACGTCAGCGACACCAGGCCGCGCCCCGTCCAACCAGGATCGGGCATCAGCGACCCGTATCCGCAGCGCAGGCGGCCGAGGCAGGTCGAACCACGTCCGCACCAGCTCGACCAGCCGAGCATCGACCTCCACCGCCACCTGTCGCGACCCAGGCCTGGCCGCCAAGATCGCCAACGCCAGCCCGCAAGCCCCACCCCCCAGATGCACCACCCGCAACGGCCCCGCCGGCAGCTCTCCGATCAACGCCGCCATGTACTGCTGATACTCGAACTCCAGGTGCGTCGGGTCGTCCAGGTCCACGAACGAGCTAGGCACCCCGTTGACCATGAGCGTCACTCCACCGCCGTCGAGGACCAGTTCTGCGATCCCGGTGTCGATCGCGACCGGGCCGTCAGGCCAGCGGTGCGCATCCCGTGCGGTGGCCATCGACTATCTATTCGTTGGACGAACGTCCGCTACGGCGTCGCCAGCGGGAGTGCCCCACCCACCGTTCATCGGACACTCCCTTTCAGGGGCCGAGGTGGCGGATGCTGGCGACGTGCACTCCATCGGGGCGGGTGTAGCTGGGGCCGGTGCCGGTCACGACGGCCAGGAAGCGGGGAGGTCGGGACATGCGGTCGCTGATGCGGAGCAGCTTGGTGGCGGCCTCGTCGATCACGGTCGGGTGGGGTGACAGCTTGGCTTCGACCCCCGCCCACTCGACGCCCTGGACGAGCACGGCGTCGATCTCGTTGGGGCCGTCGCTGAACGCGCGGACGTCGACCCCGTTCGCCTGGGCGTAGGCGGTCAGGTCGCGGAAGACCAGGGACTCGAAGAGCTGGCCGAACGCCTCGGGGTCAGAGGTGAGGGCATCGGGCGTGGCTCCGAGAGCCGCGGCGGCCAAGGAGGGGTCGGCAAGGTGCCACTTCGGAGACTTGCGCACCTGGGCGCGAGAACGCAGATGGCCGCCCCAGGCGAGCTGTTCGACCACGACCCACAGCCGGACGAGAGCGTCGCTGTACGTGGCGAGGGTCTTGGTGCTGACCGACTGTCCGTACAAGGCGGTGTCGGCTTCCAGGGAGCGGGCGGTGACGTAGGTCGCGCTGGCGCGGGCGTAGGCGAACAGCAGGGCCGCGACCCGGCGCGGGTCGTGGCGCACCCCGTCCACCGTGACGATGTCGGCGCCGCCGACCGTGCGCAGGTAGTCCTGGTTGGCCGCCATGGCATCAGGTAATGAGCGTCGCTGGTTGGACGGCCAACCGCCGCGGCACACGATCTGCGCCAGGTCCTTGAGGTCTCCGGTCTCGGGTCCGTCGGTGGCGTTCTCTCCCGCCCACAACGCAGCCAGAGGCACCGTGGAGTCGCTGTTGCCGGACTCGGCCAGGGTCATCGGCTGCATGCGCACGAAGGCGAACCGCATCGCCCCGCTGTGTCGGGTGACGTCCTCTTGAGGCGTCGCAGACCCGGCGAGGATGAACTGCCCGTCAGCCTGGCGATCGTCCACCGCTGCGCGCACCGTGTTCCACAGGTCGGGTACCAGCTGCCACTCGTCGATCAGCCGAGGTGTCGCCCCGTCGATCACCGTGCGAGGGTCGGTCTGCGCAGCCCGACGTAGGTCGGGGCGCACGTCGAGCCTGACCTCGCTGGCTGCGAGGCGCTGGCCGGTCGTGGTCTTTCCGCAGGCCTTCGGCCCTTCGAGGACGACGGCCCCGGCGCGACGAAGAGCGGCTTCCAGCTGGACATCGACAAGCCTCGGCGCGTACTCCATATATTAATGGTAGTTCATTCCCAATATTATGAGGAACGTACGGGTGGTCGCGAGCGTGTGGGTGGTCGGGGGAACACTGGGCGTGTCGGGTTGAGCGGTTGACGGTTGCGAACAGGTGTTCGAGAATGGTAGGAGGGCCGGGCGGCTCGGAGGTGACGAGGCGTCCGGGTGGTGACGGAGGTGAGTGCGGTGGCGGTGCGGGCGGCAGGGCAGGGGGTCGGTGCTGGGCCGGTGGGGTTGTCGGCGTCGGCGTTGCGTCTGCTCGCTCGTGCTGATGGGGAGCTTGTCGCCGCTGCGTTGTGCGGGCAGCCGTGGGAGCGGTACCTGCATGCGCACCTGGCGGCGTTGCGAGCCGCTGCGGCGGTGCTCGATGTGCGGGGGACTCCTCGGGGACGTGGGGTGCCGCGAGACGTGTGGGGGTTGGCCGAGCGGGTGGCCCCTGAGCTGGCGGGGTTGTGGGCGTACTTCGCGGCGGGGGCTCCGTTGCGGGCGGCCGTCGAGGCTGGGCGGACGGACAGGGTGAGCGCTGAACGGGCCGACGAGGTGGTCGGCTGTGCGGAGCAGACGGTGGAGGCGGTACGCATGGTGCTCGGGCTGGGCGACGCTGCGCTCGGGTTGGGTGATGGGGTTGTCGGGGTGCTGGCGTCATGAGCCGGGCTCCGAGGGCGGTGCTGGCTCGGCGGGACTGGGGGAGCGACGAGTCGGGCACCTCGATCCTGCATGTGGACATGGACGCGTTCTTCGCGTCGGTCGAGCTCGTGCGGCGGCCGGCGTTGCGTGGGCTGCCGGTGATCGTCGGCGGGGGGCCGCGAGGGGTGGTGCTGGCATCGACCTATGAGGCGCGGGCGTTCGGTGTGCACTCGGCCATGCCGATGGCCACCGCGATACGAGCCTGCCCGCAGGCTGTGGTGATACCTCCGACCCACGGCATCTATCACGAGGTGTCGCGAGGGGTGATGGACCTTCTCGGGTCGGTGACCGCCCTGGTCGAGCAGGTGAGCATCGACGAGGCGTTCCTCGACGTGTCGGGGGCTCGGCGACGGATGGGCCCGCCGACCGTGATCGCCGAGCACATCCGCACCCAGGTGCGCAGCCGCTTCGGGGTGACGTGCTCGGTGGGCGTCGCGGCGTCCAAGCTCGTCGCGAAGCTGGGGTCCAGCCACGCCAAGCCCGACGGGATGATGCTGGTGCCCAAGGCCGCGACGGTCGACTTCATGCGTGCGCTGCCGGTCGGGGCGCTGTGGGGGGTGGGGGAGCGCACCGAGCAGGTGCTCGCGCGCTGGGGTGTGCGCACCGTCGCCGAGCTCGCGGACCTCGACGTCACGACGTTGCAGCAGATCGTCGGCAAGGCCCACGGAGCCCACCTGCACGATCTGGCCTGGGGGCGCGACCCGCGTCCGGTCAGCCCCGGCCACCAAGAGAAGTCCATCGGGGCGGAGGAGACGTTCGACACCGACGTCGCGGACGCCGACGTGGTCGAGACCAAGACGCTCGAGCTGGCCGACAGGTGCGCCGCGCGCCTGCGCCGTGCGGGTGTGGTCGGGCGCACCGTGTCGATCAAGGTGCGCACCAGCGACTTCCGCACCCTGAACCGCTCGCACACCCTGGTCACGCCGACCGACGTCGGCCGAGAGGTGTTCCTGGTCGCACGGGCCTTGCTGGCCGGGGTCGACCTGCGCGGCCTGCCCGTGCGCCTGGTCGGCGTGCGGGTCGAAGGACTCAGCAGGGCCGATGTCACGGCGTGCCAGCCGACCCTCGAAGAAGCCGTGGCCGGGCCGGGACGACGCGACGCGGAACGGGCCGTGGACGAGGTCCGGGCGCGGTTCGGACGGTCGGCCATCGGGCCAGGAGCTGTGCTGGCCGTGGGAAAGCAGGACAGATCGACTACCACCTTTGCCCCGGTGGAACTATCCTGATCCTCGACCATGTCCGCTGGCGTACGCACTGGGAGTCCCGATGCCGCTCTCTGAGTACGAGCAGAGGGTCCTCGAGCAGATGGAACGTCATCTGTCCACCGACGACCCTCGCCTTGCCAACCGCCTGACCCAGCGTCGGCATCGCTCTGTCACCAGGTACATCATCGCCGCCATCGGCCTCGTCGTCGGCCTGCTGGCCCTCGTCCTCGGCGTCGACCTCTCGCTGCCGTGGCTCGGCGCGGTCGGCTTCGTCGTGATGTTCGCCACCGTCGCCTACGCCTTCGCACGTCCCCGCGAGCGCGGTGCCGCTGATCCTGGTGCCGACGCTTTCGGCCCCCCGAAGGCTGCTGGCCCGGCGAAGGGCAGCAAGCGCGGCATGATGGACCGGTTCGAAGACCGCTGGAACCGCCGCCGCGACCAGGGCTGACACCAGCACTCTTCTCAGGCTCGCAGCCGCACGCGTCAGACGTGCTTCCTTCGCACGCGGGCTCTCGCGCCATGTCCTGACCCCCGTCGTCCGCGGGTGCTCGGTGACGGCAGAGCGCCCGAGCCCGCGTCCCCTCTCCACTTCCCTCCACCTGACAGGTCGCTGGCGCGCTCCGGAACCTCTGACCAGCGCCTCGATCTCTGGCCGGCTTCTGCCTCGACGTCCGTATGTCCCATATGGGCCTTGCTGGGCCGAATCCCCTCCACCTTCCTCCACCTGCTCCTACCTGCATCTATACCCACCTGGGGGAGGAGCGTCAGAAGTTTCACAGGGCGAAGTGGAGGGAAGTGGAGTACCGTGGAGGGTGATGGTGTGAGCTGGTGACCGGAGGGAGGTGTCGTCGTGGAGTCCGCATCGGTCTTCGCCTCGGCGCTGCCCTTCCTGGGCACGTACACCCCGAAGCTGGACGACAAGGGGCGGTTGATCCTGCCCGCGAAGTTCCGTGCCGCCCTGGCTGGCGGTCTGGTGATGACCAAGGGCCAGGAGCACTGTCTCTTCGTCATGTCGTTCGACGAGTTCCGTCGCATGCACGACCAGCTGCGCCAGGCCCCGGTCACGCACAAGCAGTCCCGCGACTACCTGCGCGTGTTCCTGTCCGGCGCGAGCGACGAGATGCCCGACAAGCAGGGCCGGGTCTCCATCCCGGCCATGCTGCGCGGCTATGCCGGGCTGGACAGGGACGTCGCCGTGATCGGTGCGGGTTCCCGCATCGAGATCTGGGACCTGGCCACCTGGGAGGCCTACCTGGCCGACCAGGAGCCGGGCTACGCCGACACCGCCGAGGAGGTCTTCCCGAACGGGTCGTTCTGAACGCCCGGTCTCCAGCACCAGCCCGTCCGTCGAGACCTCCCCCCGCTGCCCTGACGCACTTCCCCGGCGCCAGGGGGCCGGAGGGGGATCTGGACGGACGGACACCCCCGACACACGAGACAGACACCACCGACGTCGCACGAGGAGAGGAGCACCGTGGACACCGCAGACCGTCACACCCCGGTGCTGCTCGACCGCTGCCTGGACCTGCTGGCCCCGGCGTTGCAGCACGAGGGTGCCGTCCTCGTGGACGCGACGCTCGGCATGGGAGGCCACGCCGAGGGGGCTCTGCGCAGGTTCGAGACCGTGCGGGTCATCGGCATCGACCGCGACCCGCAGGCCATCGAGCTGGCCACCGGGCGGCTGTCCGGCTACGGCGACCGCTTCACGGCGGTGCGCGCGGTCTACGACGAGATCGCCACCGTGCTGGCCGACCTCGGCACCACCCCGGTGCACGGGGTGCTCATGGACCTGGGTGTCTCCTCGTTGCAGCTCGACGAGACCGAGCGGGGGTTCTCCTACGCCCATGACGCCCCGCTGGACATGCGGATGGACCCGACCGACGGGATCACCGCCGCCGAGGTGCTCGCCACCTACGACGAGACCGCGCTGGCCCGGGTGCTGAAGGAGTACGGCGAGGAGCGGTTCGCCCGCCGGATCGCCGCTCAGATCGTCGCCAGCCGGGCGCGGTCGCCGCTGACGCGCACCTCCCAGCTGGTCGATCTGGTGCGTGCCGCGATCCCCGCCGCGGCCCGTGCCACCGGTGGGCACCCCGCCAAGCGGACCTTCCAGGCGTTGCGCATCGAGGTCAACGGTGAGCTGAGCGTGCTGGCACGGGCGCTCCCTCAGGCCGTCGAGCAGCTCGCGGTCGGCGGCAGGATCGTCGTGGAGTCCTACCAGTCCCTGGAAGACCGCCTGGTCAAGCGAACCTTCGCCGCCGGTGCGACGAGCAGCGCACCGCGCGGGCTGCCGGTCGAGCCCGCCGACGCGGCTCCCTATCTGCGCCTCATCACGCGAGGGGCCGAGCTCGCCGACGAGACCGAGGTCGCTCGGAACCCCCGGTCCGCGTCGGTGCGCCTGCGGGCCGCCGAGCGCACCCGCCCGACACCGGCTCGACTCCGCCCGGCAGGTGCGGCATGAGCGCCTCGGCAGCAGCGCAGAAGGCCCCGCGCCCAGCAGCGGCACCACGGGCCCCACGCCAGGTGCCACGGCTGCGCCTGGTCAGCCCCCCGGAGCAGGTCCGCACCAGGGTGCCGTTCGTGCTGGTCTGCATGGGCATGCTGATCGGTGCTCTTCTCACGGCTCTGCTGCTGAACACCTCCATGGCCCAGGCGGCCTTCGAGACCACCGACGCCCAACGTCAGCTGGCGCGTCTGAACCAGGACAACAAGGAGCTCCAGGCGCGGCTCGACCAGGTGTCGTCCCCAGACGAGCTGGCCGCAAGAGCCCGCGAGCTCGGCATGCTGCCGGCGACCGGCACCGGGTGGATCCGGCTGTCCGACCAGACCGTGGCCGGCACCTCGGCGCCGGCGGGCCCGTGAGCGCCACGACGGGCCGGCGCCCCGGCGCCGGCGCTCCTCGTCGGGGTTCTGGGCGTGGTGAGCGTCAACCGTCAGCCCGTCCGACGGCACAGGCTCGTTCGACAGCCCAGCCTCGTTCGACGGCTCAGTCTCGCTCGACCGTCCAGCCTCGGCGCGGCGCCGGCTCCCAGGCGGGGCGCGCGGCCAGCTCGGAGCGCCGTCCTAGCACGGTCCGTCGCTCGACCACGGCGCGCCCGGCCGCTGCGGCGGGCCGTGCCCCGCGTCGTGGTGCGGCCGTCAGCCCGGGTTCGGTGGTCGAGGTCGGAAGCCGGCGTCGGGTGGCGTTCATGGCGACGATCCTGCTGGTCACGCTCATGGTCTTCGTCGGACAGCTTGTCCGTGTGCAGGTCGTCGCCGGTCCGGCGCTCGCCGAGGAGGCCCAGGCCGCTCGCATCTCGTCGATCACCGTGCTGGGTGCTCGAGGTCAGATCACCGACGCGACCGGGGTGGTGCTGGCGAGCTCGGTACCGCAGTACGACATCTCCGTCAACCAGCTGCTGATCCCGGCGTACAAGGGTTCCGAGGCCGACGGGGTGCCCCCGGGCGCGGCAGGTGTCGCCGAGCTGCTCGCCCCGCTGCTCGACCTCGACGTGGCCGAGCTCGGCGGCGCGCTGGTCGGCACCCGCCAGTACAAGTACATCGCCAAGGGCGTGGAGCCGAGGATCGCCCGGCAGATCGCCCAGATGCGCCTCAGCGGCGTCAACGTCGAGCAGGTCTCGGCGCGGGTGTACCCGAACGGTTCGCTGGCCGGGGACATCATCGGGTTCACCAACTCTCGGGGCGTCGGCCTCCAGGGCCTGGAGTCGTCGTTGAACGCCGAGCTCACCGGCACGCCGGGCACGGAGGTCTACGAGCGCGGCGGCACCGGGCAGGCCATCCCCGGCGGCTACCGCTCGGGGGAGAGAGCCGTCGACGGGCGGTCCGTCCGGCTCACCATCCGCGCCGACATCCAGTGGAAGGCGGAGGACGCGATCGCCCAGGCGGTGGAGGCCTCGGGGGCCAGCGGCGGGCAGATCGTCGTCATGAGCCGCACCGGCGAGATCCTCGCCCTGGCCGACGACGACACGGTGGACCCGAACGCGCCGGGAGCCGGTGCCGCTGGTGCGCTGTCCAGCGCCGTCTCCGACGTCTTCGAGCCGGGCTCGACCGGCAAGGTGGTCACCATGGCTGCCGCGCTCGAGACCGGCGTGGTGACCCCGACCACCCAGTTCCAGGTCGCTGACACCCTGACGATCGGCTCGCAGGTCTTCAAGGACGCGCACCCTCACGACGTCCTGCGGCTCACCACCACCGGCATCCTCGCCACGTCCTCGAACACCGGGACGGTCCAGGTCGGGCAGCGGATGTCCGCGCAGACCCAGTACGAGTACCTGCGCAGGTTCGGCTTCGGCAGCAAGACCGGCATCGAGATGCCGGGGGAGTCCGCCGGCATCCTCCACGACGTGGCGAGGTGGGACGGCCGGACCAGGTACAACGTGCTGTTCGGCCAGGGGCTGGCGGGTACCGCCGTGCAGGCCGCCAGCGTGTACGCCACCATCGCCAACGGCGGTGTGCGCGTCCCCCCACGCATCATCGCCGGCTGGATCGAGCCGGACGGCACCTGGACCCCGACCCCACGGCCCGAGTCCTTCCAGGTGGTCTCGGAGCAGACCGCCAACCAGGTGCGCACCATGCTGGAGTCGGTGATCGACGACGGCACCGGGGGGGCGGCCGCGGTGCCTGGCTACCGCATCGCCGGCAAGACGGGGACGTCGCAAGACCTGGCCACCGGCGGGGTCAGCGCCTCGTTCATCGGGTTCGCCCCGGCCGACGACCCGCAGGTGATCGTCGCGGTGGTCCTGCACAACCCGAAGACGTCCATCTACGGAGGCGTGGTCGCCGCCCCGGTCTTCTCCGACGTGACCGCTTACTCCCTGACCGCGCTGCACGCCGTTCCCTCAGGCGTACCAGCGACGCTGTTCCCGACCAGCTGGTGAAGCGTCTCGCACGGTAACCTCGACAGCATGGTGTCCCCCAGGGGTCTGCTGCGTCCCCAGCACCCGCCGGCTCGCTCGCTCGAAGACCTGGTGGCGCGTTTCGCCCGAGACGTGGTGCACGCCTCAGGGCGCGAGGTCGAGATCCACGGTGTGGCCATGGGGTCCAGTGCCGTCGAGCCTGGCGACCTGTTCGTCGCGGTGCCCGGCGCCCACCACCACGGTGCCCGGTTCGCCGGTCAGGCGGCGCGGGCCGGGGCGGTCGCGGTGCTCACCGACGCCACGGGTGCGAACCTGATCGCCGCGGACCCCGCGGCGGACGGGCTGACGGTCCTGACGACGGCCCGCCCCCGGGACATGGCCGGCCCGGTCGCCGACTGGGTGTACGGGAACCCGTCGGGTGAGCTCGTCACCGTCGGGGTGACGGGGACCAACGGCAAGACCACGACGGCCTACCTCGTCGACGCCGCCCTGCGGGCGGTGCACCCGACCACCGCGCTGCTGGGCACCGTCGAGCTGCGCCTGGGTGACGAGGCGATCGAGAGCCCCCGGACCACCGTGGAGGCCCCGGTGCTGCACGGGCTGGCAGCGCTGGCGGTCGAGCGCGGTGCGGCCAGCATGGTCACCGAGGTGTCCTCGCACGCGCTGGCGCTGGGGCGGGTGCGTGGCCTGCGCTTCGACGTCGTCGGGTTCACCAACCTGCAGCGCGACCACCTGGACTTCCACCACAGCATGGAGGGGTACTTCCTGGACAAGGCACGGCTGTTCGAGCCCGAGCAGGCCGTCAAGGGTGTCGTCGTGGTCGACGACGCCTGGGGCCGACGTCTGGCCAGGGAGTCCCCGATCCCGGTCGAGACGGTGAGCACCCGCCTCGACGGCAACCAGGGTGCCGACTGGACGGTGACCGAGGCTGACGTCGGCCTGGACGGTGTGGGCTCTCGGTTCGTGCTGCGCGACCCGGACGGTACGTGTCACGAGGCGTTCTCACCCCTGCCGGGTCTGGTCAACGTGTCCAACGCCGCGACCGCGATCGTCCTGGCCACGGCGGCGGGCGTGCCGCTGGCCACCGCGATCGAGGCGATCGGTGCCGCGCACGCCGTCCCGGGCCGGATGGAACGCGTGATCGAGCGTGGACAAGGCCTGCCGCTGGGCCTGGTGGACTACGCGCACACCCCTGACGCCCTGGAGCTGGCGCTCGCGGCCGTGCGCCCGATCACCCCCGGTCGGCTGATCGTCGTGCTCGGTTCCGACGGTGACCGCGACCGTGGCAAGCGCCCGATCATGGGGGAGATCGCCGCGCGCCTGGCCGACGAGGTGTTCGTCACCGACGAGAACCCCCGCTCGGAAGATCCGGCGCTGATCCGACGGGCTATCCTCTCCGGGGCCACAGCGGTCTCGAAGGCGACCGTGCACGAGGTGGCCACCAACAGGGCAGACGCGATCCGGCAGGCGGTGGCCGTCGCCAGAGAGGGAGACACGGTGATCGTGACGGGGAAGGGCCACGAGCCGACGCAGGAGATCGCCGGGGTGTTTCATCGCTATAACGACCGTGACGTGTTCCGTGCGGTGCTCGCCGAGCATCTGGCAGGCTCGGGGGCGTGAACGCGCTGACGATCGCTGAGGTCGCGACCGCTACCGGTGGGCGGGTGGTGGCAGTACCTGGCACCGCCGTCATCTCCGGCCCGGTGGTGACAGACTCGCGGCAGGTAGAGCCGGGGTCCTTGTTCGTCGCGCTCCCGGGCGAGAAGGTCGACGGCCTCGACTTCGCGGCGACCGCCGTGGCGGCCGGTGCCGTGGCGGTGCTCGCCGAGCGTGAGGCCGTCGGGCCAGACGGTGCGGCCCTGCCGTGCGTGGTGGTGGCCGACGCGACCGTGGCGCTCGGCGCGCTGGCCAGGGTCGCGCTCGCGAGCCTGCGTGAGGCCAGCAGCGCACCGGGCGGGGCTCGGCCCCGTGTGCCCGAGCCCCGCGTGGTGGGTGTCACCGGGTCGGTCGGCAAGACCACCACCAAAGACCTGCTCGCCCAGGTGCTGGGCGCCGCCGGGCCCACGGTCGCGCCCGTCCGCTCGTTCAACAACGAGATCGGGCTGCCGCTGACGGTGCTCCAGGCCGACGCGCAGACCCGCTTCCTCGTGCTGGAGATGGGCGCGAGCGCCCAGGGCGACCTGGACTACCTGACCCAGATCGCCCCGCCGGACGTCGCGGTGGTCCTCGCTGTCGGCCACGCTCACCTGGGTGGTTTCGGCGGTGGGCTCGACGACGTGGCCCGTGCCAAGTCCGAGCTCGTCACCGGCCTCGCGCCCGGTGGGGTCGCGGTGCTCAACGCCGACGACCCGCGCGTGGCCGCCATGGCGAGGCTCGCCCCCGGCGAGGTCGTCATGTTCGGGTTCTCCGAGCAGGCGAGCGTGCGGGCCGAAGACCTGCGCCTGGACCAGGGTCGGGCTTCCTTCACGCTGGTCGCGGATCTTCCCGGGCGTGCCAGCGGCTCCGCGCCGGTGCGGCTGCGGCTGGTCGGGGAGCACCACGTGAACAACGCGCTCGCGACCGCGACGGTCGCTCTGCTGCTCGGTCTGGACCTGGACGAGGTGGCCCGAGCGCTGAGCGTGGCCGACGCGTTGTCTCCGCACCGGATGCACGTCGTGGACCGTCCTGACGGGGTGACCGTCGTGGACGACTCCTACAACGCGAACCCCGACTCGATGCGTGCGGCCCTCAAGGCGCTGGCGGTGCTCTCACGTCCAGACAGGCGCTCGGTGGCCGTGCTCGGCGAGATGCTGGAGCTGGGGGACGCCGCGCTGACCGAGCACGACGCGATCGGCCGGCTCGTGGTGCGCCTCGACATCGGCCTGACCGTGGTGGTCGGCGCTGGTGCTCGAGCGATCGCCACCGGTGCCGCGCACGAGGGGTCGTGGGGCGACGAGGTCGTCATGGCCGACGACGTGGACGCCGCCTGGGAGTTCCTGCGCGGCGAGCTGCGGGCGGGGGACGTCGTCCTGGTGAAGTCGTCCTACGGTGCTGGGCTGTGGCGGCTGGGTGATCTGCTGGTCGGTGACGTGACGTGAGAGCACTCCTGATCGCGGGTGCGGTGTCGATGCTGGTCTCGTTGCTCGGCACCCCGCTGTTCATCCGCCTTCTCGTGCGCAAGCAGTACGGCCAGTTCATCCGCCAGGACGGCCCCACGTCCCACCACACCAAGCGCGGCACGCCCACCATGGGCGGGGTCGTCATCATCGGTGCGACCCTCATCGGCTGGACGGTCGGCCTGCTGGTCACCGGGACGGCACCGACCGCCTCGGGGCTGCTGGCACTCTTCCTCATGGTCGGCCTGGGGCTGGTCGGCTTCTTGGACGACTACATCAAGATCTCCCGGCAGCGCAGCCTGGGCCTGTCACCGTGGGCGAAGATCTTCGGTCAGGGCCTGGTAGGGATCACCTTCGCGGTGCTCGCGCTGCAGTTCCCGAACGAGCGCCACCGGACCCCCGCCTCGACGCAGATCTCGTTCATCCGAGACACCTCCCTCGACCTGGCCTTCCTCGGTGCCGGTATCGGCCTGCTGCTGTTCGTGATCTGGGCGAACTTCCTCATCGCCGCCTGGTCGAACGCGGTGAACCTCACCGACGGTCTCGACGGCCTGGCCACCGGTGCGTCGCTCATCGTCTTCGGGGCCTACGTGCTGGTCGGGGTGTGGCAGAACAACCAGACCTGCCAGGCGGTCGCCACGGCTGGGCCACGCTGCTACGAGACGCGAGACCCGATGGCCCTGGCGATGGTCGCCATCGCCATCACCGGTGCCCTCTTCGGCTTCTTGTGGTGGAACACCAGCCCGGCGAAGATCTTCATGGGCGACACCGGTTCGCTCGCTCTCGGCGGGGCGCTCGCCGCGCTGTCGATCCTGAGCCGGACGGAGATCCTGGCCGCGATCATCGGCGGGCTGTTCGTGCTCATCGTGCTCTCCGACGTCATCCAGATCGGTTGGTTCAAGGCGACGCGGCGCAGGGTGTTCAAGATGGCGCCGCTGCACCATCACTTCGAGCTGTCCGGCTGGGGTGAGGTCACCATCGTGGTCAGGTTCTGGATCATCGCCGGGCTCTTCGTCGCCGCCGGGATCGGGGTGTTCTACGGCGAGTGGGTGACTGGCTGGTGAGGCTGGCTGGCGCTCAGGTGCTGGTCGCCGGGCTCGGCCGGTCCGGCCGTGCGGCAGCCGCCGTGCTCACCGAGGTCGGTGCGCGGGTGACCACCTACGACGACACCGCCGAGGACGCCGACTGGCAGCGCCCGGACCAGGTGCGGCCGGTCGGGCTGGTGGTCACCTCGCCAGGGTTGCGCCCTGACCACCCTGTGCTGGCGGCCGCGACGGCGGCGGGGGTGCCGGTGGTCTCGGAGGTCGAGCTCGCCTGGTGGCTGCGGTCGGACCGCCACGGTGCCGGCCCGGCCCCGTGGCTGGCGGTCACCGGCACCAACGGCAAGACCACGACCGTGGGGATGCTCGCCTCGATCCTCGCCGCCGCCGGGAAGAACGTCGCCGAGGTCGGCAACGTCGGGACCCCCGTGGTCGAGGTGGTGCGCGACCCGTCTCTGGACGTGCTCGCCGTGGAGCTGTCGAGCTTCCAGCTGCACTTCACCACCTCGATGGCTGTCCAGGCCGGTGCGGTGCTCAACATCGCCGCCGACCACCTGGACTGGCACGGTTCGCTGGAGGCCTACGCTGCCGACAAGGCCCGGATCTGGCGGCGGGCGCAGACCGCCGTCTACAACGCTGACGATCCGACCACCGCGAGCCTGGTCGGCCAGAGCGCCGGGCCGTGTCACTACGACGGGGGGGTTGGGTTCACCCTCGGTCCGCCGGGCCTCGGTCAGCTCGGGGTGGTCGATGGCACGTTGGTCGACCGGGCGTTCGATCCCGAGGTCGTGGTCAGCCCCGTCGAGCTGGCACAGGTCACAGACCTGGTCGCCGCAGCTGGGCCAGAAGGCGTCCCTGCCCCGCACGTCGTCGCCGACGCCCTGGCTGCCGCAGCGCTGGCCCGGGCGCACGGGGTGGCGCCCGAGCACGTCCGCGCCGGCCTCGTAGCGTTCACCCCGGGGGAGCACCGGATCGCCACGGTGGCCCAGGTGGGCGACGTGTCGTTCGTGGACGACTCCAAGGCGACCAACGCCCACGCGGCGGCGGCGTCCCTGGGGGGGTTCGCACCCCGGTCGGTCGTCTGGGTCGCCGGCGGGCTGGCCAAGGGCGCGACCTTCGACGATCTCGTCGCCGCGCGGGCCGACCGGGTGCGCGCGGTGGTGCTGATCGGCACCGACCGGGAGCCCTGGCGGGACGCGCTGGCTCGACACGCGCCGCAGGTGCCGGTGATCGAGGTGGACGACAGCCAGACTGGGACGGTGATGTCTCGTGCCGTCGAGCAGGCCTACCGCCTGGCCACCGACCCCGCGCTGGGGTCGGGCCCGGTGGTCGTGCTGCTCGCGCCGGCCGCTGCGTCGATGGACCAGTTCGCGTCCTACGCCGACCGTGGTGACAGGTTCGCCGAGGCCGCCCGCGCGCTGGCACCCGCGTCGTGACGGCCACGGCGTCGCGGTCCCGGTCCAAGAACAGCGAGAGCGGGCGTTCGTCGTCGGCGCGCTCCGGACCAGCCCAGCGCCTGCGGGAGGCATGGACCGGACCGCTGACCACCTACTACCTGCTCGTCGGGTCCACCGCCCTGCTGCTGGTGATCGGCCTGGTCATGGTGCTCTCGTCGTCCTCGGTCGACTCGATCGTGCGAGGCCGGTCCCCGTATGCGGCGTTCTTGGCCCAGACGAGGTTCGCCCTGATCGGTCTGGTGCTGATGCTGATCGCCACCCGGCTGACCGGGCTCTGGCAGCGGCGTCTTGCCTGGGGTGCGATGTTCGCCGCGCTGGGTTTCCAGATGATGGTGTTCGTCCCCGGTCTGGGGTGTGGCTCGGGCGGCAACCAGAACTGGGTCTGCCTGCCCGGGTTCTCCGCGCAGCCGGCGGAGGCGCTCAAGCTCGCGCTGGCGATGTGGCTGGGTGTGGTGCTGGTGCGCAAACAACCCTTGCTGGGCCGGGTGCGCCACGTCGTGGTGCCCGGGCTCGCTGGTGCCGGGGTGGCGATCGCGTCGGTGCTGGCCGGCAAAGACCTAGGCACTGTGCTGATATTCGCGCTGCTGGTGGCTGGGGCCCTGTTCGTCGCGGGCGTGCCGCTGTGGATGTTCGGCTCGGTGGCGTCGCTGGC
The DNA here is from genome assembly GCA_009785115.1 of Micrococcales bacterium. Classification (GTDB taxonomy): domain Bacteria; phylum Actinomycetota; class Actinomycetes; order Actinomycetales; family Cellulomonadaceae; genus Cellulomonas. The sequence continues at coordinate 18,850 of WQWY01000005.1, read as the reverse complement.
GGGCCTGGGGGTCGTCGTGTGGATCCTCGCTCAGCCCGACTCGAACCGTATGGACCGGATCTCCAACTGGCTGGGGGAGTGCACCGACTCCGCCGGGCTGTGCTACCAGATCGACCACGGGACGTGGGCCCTGGCCAGCGGTGGGTGGTTCGGGCGAGGTCTGGGGCAGTCCCGCGAGAAGTGGTCTTACCTGCCGGAGGCGCACAACGACTTCATCTTCGCGATCCTCGGTGAGGAGCTCGGCCTGGCGGGGACGCTGCTGGTGCTGGGCCTGTTCGCGCTGCTCGCGATCGCGATGCTGCGGCTGATCCGTCATCACCCCGACCCGGTGGCCCGGGTCACGACCGGGGCGATCTTCGCCTGGGTGATCGGCCAGGCGCTCATCAACATCGGCGTGGTCATCCGGCTGGCGCCCGTCATCGGCGTGCCGCTGCCGCTGGTCTCCGCGGGAGGCTCGGCGCTCGTCATGACGATGGCCGCCCTCGGCGTGGTGATCTCCTACGCTCGGTCAGACCCGAAGACCGCCGCCGCGCTGGCGGCACGTCCCGGCGCGCTGCGCCGTTCCATCGCTGTGCTAGGAAGAGCCCGTGGCTGAGTCGATCCGTGTCCTGCTCGCTGGTGGTGGCACGGCCGGGCACGTCAACCCCATGCTCGCGCTCGCCGCGGAGCTGCGTCGCCGCCACCCGGACGCCGCGCTGGTGGCGCTCGGCACCACCGAGGGGCTCGAGGCGCGGCTGGTCCCGGCGGCCGGTCTGGAGCTGGCGGTGGTGCCGCGCGTGCCGCTGCCGCGCCGCCCGTCGACCGACCTGTTCCGCCTGCCCGGGCGCCTGCGCCAGGCCGTGGCAGCAGCGGGCCGTGCGATGGACACCGGCCGGGTGCAGGTGGTGGTGGGTTTCGGCGGCTACGTCTCGACCCCTGCCTACCTGGCCGCTCGTCGGCGCTCGATCCCCGTGGTGGTCCACGAGCAGAACGCCCGGCCTGGGCTGGCCAACCGTCTCGGTGCGCGCTGGGCGGCCGCGGTGGGGGTGACGTTCCCCGGCACGCGCCTGCCTCGAGCCACGGTGACCGGCCTGCCGCTGCGGGCAGACCTGGCCGCGTTGGTGGGACAGCGTCGCGAGGACCCGGCCGGCACCCGGCGTGCCGCGGCCGAGGCGCTCGGTCTGGACCCGGACCGGACCACGCTCCTGGTCTCCGGAGGTTCCCTGGGGGCGCTGTCGGTGAACCGTGCGGTCGCGGGCGCCGCCGAGGCGATCTTGGCCACCGGTGCCCAGGTGCTGCACCTGACCGGTCGCGGCAAGGCCGACGAGGTGCGTCGCGCGCTGGCCGGGGTGAGCGGCGGCGAGCGGTGGCAGGTCAGGGAGTACCTGGACGAGATGCACCTGGGGCTCGCGCTGGCCGACCTGGTCGTCGGCCGGGCGGGTGCCGGGACGGTCTGCGAGCTCGCGGCGCTGGGTGTCCCGGCGGTCTACGTGCCGCTGCCGATCGGCAACGGCGAGCAGCGTCGCAACGCCCACGACGTGGTGTCGGCCGGTGGCGGTCTGCTCGTCGAGGACGCCGTGCTGGACCCCGCCTGGGTGCGGGACCACGTGCCCGCGCTGCTCGAGCCCGCCGGGGCGCCGGAGCGTGAGCGGATGAGCCGTGCGGCCGCCTCGGTCGGGGTGCGTGACGGCGCGGCCCGCCTGGCGGACCTGGTGGAGGCTCACCTCGGTATCCAGGCAGCCCCCGTGCCGTCGGAGTCGTCGGGGCCCCCGACGACCGCGTCAGCGCTGGGCTCGCCGACAGACCCCGACCCGCTGGCCGGACCGGACCCGGTGGCCGCGCTGGGCAGGGTGCACCTGATCGGCGTGGGCGGCGTGGGGATGTCCGCGGTGGCGATGCTGCTGGCCGCGCGAGGCGTGGTGGTGTCTGGCTCTGACGCCCAGGACGGCCCTGGCCTGGCCGACCTGCGCGCTGCCGGCGTGCGCGTCCGGGTGGGGCACGACGCGTCGGCGGTGGACGAGGCCGACACCGTCGTGGTGTCCTCGGCGGTGCGCGAGTCGAACCCCGAGCTGGCCGAGGCGCGCGGACGCGGCCTGCGGGTGCTCCACCGTTCTGAGGCGCTGGCGGCGCTGATGGCCGGGAGACCCACCGTCGCGGTCGCCGGTGCCCACGGCAAGACGACCACCTCGGCGATGATCGCGGTGGGTCTGCTGCACGCCGGTGCGGACCCGTCGTTCGCGATCGGCGGTGCGGTGCGCGACGACACCGGGACGCTGGGCGGTGCCCGCCACGGGACGGGCCCGTTCGTCGCCGAGGCCGACGAGTCTGACGGCTCCTTCCTGGCCTACACCCCGCAGGTCGCGGTGGTCACCAACGTCGAGCCCGACCACCTCGACCACTACGGCACCCGTGAGGCCTTCGAGCAGGCTTTTGTCGACTTCGCCGGGCGGGTCACCGGCACCCTGGTCCTCTGCGCTGACGACCCGGGTGCGGCCCGCCTGGCTGACGCCGCGCGACGTCCGGGCCTGGATCTGGTCACCTACGGGGCAGAGCCGGGTGCGGACGTCTCGGTGGGGCCCGTCGAGGCAGGGCCGGACGGCTGGTCGACCCAGGTGGCCGCCGTGGGCGGGGCCTCGGTGCGGCTGCGGCTGCCCGCACCGGGCGACCACAACGCTCTCGACGTGGCGGCGGCGTGGGTCGTGCTGTGCCGCCTGGGGGTCGACCCGGCACGGGCCGCGACCGCCCTGGCCGCGTTCCGCGGCACCGGGCGCAGGTTCGAGGATCGCGGCTCGGCCGACGGGGTGCGTGTGGTCGACGACTACGCGCACCATCCGACCGAGGTCGCCGCTGTGCTGCGCTCGGCCCGTGCGGTGGTCGGTGACGGGCGGGTCGTGGTGCTGTTCCAGCCGCACCTGTTCTCGCGCACCAAGGCGTTCGCGGCCGAGTTCGGGGCCGCGCTGGATCTTGCCGACGAGGTCGTGGTCACCGCCGTGTACGCCGCTCGGGAAGACCCAGACCCGCGGGTCAGCGGTCAGATGCTGGTCGATGCGGTGCCGACGGCGGGCAAGGCCCGCTACGTGGCCGACCGGGAGGAGGCCGCGCACGCGGCGGCGGACGCGGCGCGTCCGGGCGACCTGGTGCTCACGGTCGGCGCGGGCGACGTGACCGGGCTGGCCCCGGTCGTCCTCGCGGACCTCGAGGCTCGAGCCCGGTGAGCCCCGCCCGCCCGCCCGACCCTCGGGCCCGACCCTCGCGACCTCGACGGACCGCTTCCTCCTCGCCGCGCGAGGACGTCCTAGAGACCCGCGAGAACCCGTCTTCTCGCGAGGTCCTACCCCCGAAGATCCCGCTCCGCAAGCCCAAGACCAGCGAGCCGGCACCGCCGCGCACCGGTCGGGGCGACCGCGTGGTGGTCGAGGGGGCCGCGCAGCGTTTCGCCGAACGGGTCCAGGCGCGCCACCGGGTCACCCGGGCGAAGGTGACGGTGGCCGCCGTCGTGCTCGCCTCGCTGGCCGTCCTCGGGTGGGTCGGGCTGGCCTCGCCGTTGCTGGCGCTGGACCTGGCGCGGGTGAACGTGGTCGGCACCGGTCAGACGGTGTCGCTGGACGACGTGCTGGGCGTCGTCTCTCCGCACGCGGGTGAGCCGTTGTCCCGTCTGGACACGGTGGTGCTGCGCAGCCAGCTGCTGGAGGTGCGTGGTGTCAAGGACGCCCGGGTGCTTCGGGACTGGCCGCGCGGGCTGACCGTCGTCATCACCCCGCGCCAGGCGGTCGCGGCGGTCCCGGCGGTCTCCGGCGGGCTGATGCTGCTCGACGCCGAAGGGGCCGCGCTGGGCACGGTCGAGGCCCCTCCGGACGGGCTGCCGGTGGTCGACGTGCCTGAGGGCGACGCCCGTGCGCTCGAGGCGGCGCTCAGCGTGGTGCACTCGCTGCCGCCCGACCTCGCTGCCCAGGTGACGACCCTGATCGCGACGACCCAGGACACGGTCACCCTGAAGCTCTCCGACGGTGTCACCGTCGTGTGGGGGAGCGCGGAGGACAACCGTCTCAAGGCCGAGGTGGTCGCGGCGCTGCGCGCCGACGAGACCCTGACCGACGTCACCGCCATCGACGTCTCGGCACCCCGGCTCCCCGTCGTCCGGTAGCTCGTCCGGACGGTGGGTCGACGGCCGTGCGCGGTGCGACCGTGCGAGGGACCGTGCGATCGCGCGGGGGGGAGCGGAGGCGAGCCGTGGGGGAAGACGAGGCAGATCGGGGGGCCGCTCGCGACACGCGCGGCGAGGTCGTTGCTTGCTGCCCGGAGCGGACCTAGCGTCAGCGACCGTAAGGACACCTGACATAACTATGACCCTCAACTTGAACGTGAGGGTTTCATCGAGAGGCACCCACGTGGCAGCTCCGCAGAACTACCTGGCGGTCATCAAGGTCGTCGGCATCGGCGGGGGCGGCGTCAACGCCGTCAACCGGATGATCGAGGTCGGGCTCAAGGGTGTCGAGTTCATCGCGATCAACACCGACGCCCAGGCGCTGCTCATGTCCGACGCGGACGTGAAGCTCGACGTCGGCCGTGAGCTGACGCGTGGGCTGGGCGCCGGGGCCGACCCCGAGGTGGGCAAGAAGGCCGCCGAGGACCACGCCGAGGAGATCGAGGACGTCCTGCGCGGGGCCGACATGGTCTTCGTCACCGCGGGCGAGGGCGGCGGCACCGGCACCGGTGGTGCCCCGGTGGTCGCCCGGATCGCCCGGTCGCTGGGCGCGCTGACCATCGGTGTGGTGACCCGGCCGTTCACGTTCGAGGGTCGCCGTCGCTCGGTCCAGGCGGACTCGGGCATCGAGACGCTGCGCTCCGAGGTCGACACCCTCATCGTCATCCCCAACGACCGTCTGCTGTCGATCTCCGACCGCTCGGTGTCCGTGCTCGACGCGTTCCGCTCGGCCGACCAGGTGCTGCTCTCCGGTGTCCAGGGCATCACGGACCTCATCACCACGCCGGGCCTCATCAACCTCGACTTCGCCGACGTGAAGTCGGTGATGCAGGGCGCGGGGTCGGCGCTCATGGGCATCGGCTACGCACGCGGGGAGGACCGCGCGGTGCAGGCTGCCGAGATGGCGATCAGCTCTCCGCTGCTGGAGGCCAGCATCGACGGCGCTCACGGGGTGCTGCTGTCCATCCAGGGTGGTTCCGACCTCGGCCTGTTCGAGATCAACGAGGCCGCACGCCTGGTCCAGGAGGCCGCGCACGCGGAGGCGAACATCATCTTCGGTGCGGTCATCGACGACGCGCTCGGTGACGAGGTCCGGGTCACCGTGATCGCTGCCGGGTTCGACGGCGGGACGCCGCAGCACCGCAAGGACGCGCGGGCGCTGGGTCAGATCTCCGGCGCCTCGACCAGGGTCCCCACCGCCGCGGCCCGTCCCGTGCCGCGCCCGGTGGTCGAGGCGGTGCCCTCAGGCCCGACCCCGCCCGCCCCTGGGACCAGAGAGCGAGAGGTCGTCGCCCCGCCGAAGGTCCCGGCGTTCCTCTCCACCGAGGCTGAGCCCGCGGCGATGACCGGTTCGCTCGAGGTGCCTCGGGTGTTCACCGACGAGGTGGCGGCGGTGCGGGAGGAGCTCGACGTGCCGGACTTCCTGAAGTGAGCGCGTGAGCGGGCTCGTCGACGAGCTCGTGCTCGGCCCGGGGGTCCGGGCCGGGTTCACCTCTCGTGCCGGCGGGGTCTCCGCTCCGCCGTGGGACTCGCTCAACCTGGGCGTGCACGTGCACGACGACCCTGCCGCCGTGGCGGTCAACAGGGATCGCGTCGCGGCCTGGTGCGGCGTGCCCGTGGCCTATGCCACGCAGGTGCACGGCGCCGCCGTGCACCAGGTGACCGAGCCTCCTCCGCCGGGCACCTGGTCGGTGGGCGAGGCTGACGCGATGGTGACCACGAGCACGCGGGTCGGGCTGGGTGTGCTGGTCGCTGACTGTGCGCCGGTGCTGCTGGCAGACCCCACGGCTCGCGTCGTCGCTGTCGCGCACGCCGGACGAGCCGGGCTGGTCGCCGGCGTGGTCGAGGCCACGGTGGCCCAGATGTGCCGCGCGGGCGCGCGGGCCGGTCAGGTCGTCGCCGTGATCGGGCCGTGCATCGCCGGGTGCTCCTACGAGGTCCCGGCGTCGATGCGCGACGAGGTCGAGCAGGCGGTGCCGGGCACCGCGAGCCGCACCGACCAGGGCACCCCGGCGGTCGACCTCGCCGCGGGGGTGCGCACGATCTTGGGACGGCTCGGCGTGGCACGGGTGGATCAGGTCCCGGTCGACACCTTTGGTGACCAGCGCTGCTTCTCCCACCGTCGCGACGGCCCGAGGACGGGACGCTTCGCCGGGGTGATCCGTCTGCTTCCCTGAGCATCCCGGTGTTCTGGGCGGTCTGGCGCCCGGGGCGGCTGGGAGATTCGTCCCCTTTGCCCGTGATGCTCTGCGATGTCAAGCACCGACACGGGTGCATGTAGGGCGTGTCGGCGCGGGCGAGGCCGCCGGTGGTTGCTAGCGTGGCAGCAAGAGGACGAGATGGTGGCGCCCGGGCGTCGCCGCAGGTCGATCCCGACCGGGTACGGTCGGGGGGACGGAGTGACGCGATGGCCGGTGCGCTGCGCAAGACGATGCTGTACCTCGGCCTGGCTGACAGCCGGCCCGAGGACGAGGAGTACTTCGAGGCGGAGCAGGAGTACCTGATGGACGAGCCCGAGGCCCAGGTGACCCCGCTGCGCCGGCCGGTCCGCATGGCGCCGCCGCCGGACGAGGGTGCTGGTGAGGTCCGTCGGATCACGACGATCCACCCACGCTCCTACAACGACGCCCGCAAGATCGGAGAGGCGTTCCGCGACGGTACCCCGGTGATCATGAACCTCACCGACATGGACGACGCCGACGCCAAGCGCCTGGTCGACTTCTCCGCCGGTCTGATCTTCGGGCTGCACGGGGCGATCGAGAGGGTGACCGCGAAGGTCTTCCTGCTCTCTCCGTCCAACGTCGAGATCACCACCGGGCCCCGCTCGGCCGAGGTCCCGGCCCGGGCCGGCTTCTACAACCAGAGCTGACGTGCGCATCGTCTTCACGCTCCTGTATCTCGTCACGCTGGTCTACCTGCTGCTGCTGCTCGTCCGCCTGGTGCTGAGCTGGGTGCAGGTGTTCGCCCGCGAGTGGCGTCCGACTGGTGGGATGCTCGTGGTCGCCGAGGTGGTGTACTCGGCGACCGACCCGCCGCTGAAGGCGCTCCGCAAGGTGCTGCCCCCGGTCAGCCTCGGGCAGATCCGTCTCGACCTGGGCTTCCTGGTCCTGGCCTTGGGCTGTTCGCTCCTGCTCAACCTCTTCGCGATGATGGCCAACCGGTGATCCGCTCGAGGTGGACAGGCGGCCCGGTGGTCGACCGTCAGAGTTCCTGGACGGCGAATCTCCGCTACGGTGGCTGTCGGACAACCGGTGAGAGGGCCCGCCGGGCCCCCGGCACGAAGCGAGGAAGGTGAGTCCCCATGGCTCTGCTGACCGCAGACGACGTCCTGAACAAGAAGTTCCAGTCGACCAAGTTCCGCGAGGGCTACGACCAGGACGAGGTGGACGACTTCCTGGACGAGGTCGTCGCCACCCTGCGTGACCTGCAGGGCGAGAACGACGATCTCGCGGCCAAGCTCACGGCTGCCGAGCGGCGCATCGCCGAGCTGAGCCGCGAGCCCATGGTGGACGTCCCGGCGCCGGTCGTCGCGGCCCCAGAGCCGGCGTACACCCCGCCTCCGGTGCCTGTCATGCCCGAGAACGCGCCAGAGTCCGCCACAGGGATGCTCGCGCTGGCTCAGAAGCTCCATGACGACTACATCACCTCCGGCAAGGAGGAGAGCGACCGGCTGGTGGCCGACGCTCGCGTTCGTGCGGACAAGATCGTCGCTGACGCCGAGGAGACGTCCAAGCGCACGATCAGCGCGCTGGAGCAGGAGCGCTCGCTGCTGGAGCGCAAGATCGACGAGCTGAGAGTCTTCGAGCGCGACTACCGCACGCGTCTGAAGAGCTATCTGGAGAACCTGCTCGGCGACCTGGACTCGCGTGCCAGCACCATGCCGGCCCGGAGCGAGACCTCGATCTAGCACGCTCGACGTCACGAGGCTCCGCCTCCTGGGGATGACCCCGGGGCGGAGCCTCGTTCGCGTCTGCTGGGCTGTCAGATCCGCGCCGATATCACATCCGCGCTGCTGAGGCGTGCCGGACGGCTGTCGAGCGTGTCGGGTTGTCGAGCGCTGGACAGCCGCATACAGTCGCGGGACCTCGAACCAAGGGAGCCCCATCATGTCCGACGCGCCTGGTAAGGCCGCCGACCAGACCGCCACGCTCGTGCCGTTCCCCGTCCGGGAAGGCGAAGAGCCGTGGGCCCGTGTCGAGATGGACGAGCTGATCGCCGGGCTGCGGGCCGAGGTCGACAGGCTGACCGCCGAGCTCGTCGCCACCGACGCCGGGCTGACCGAGCTGCTGCGCAACTCTGGGGACGGCGCCGGGGACGACCAGGCTGACTCGGGCTCCTCCGCGCTGGAGCGCGAGCAGAAGCTCACCATGGTCAACAACACCCGAGACCTGCTGCTGCAGAACGAGCACGCTCTCGAGCGGGTCGAGGCCGGCACCTACGGGGCGTGCGAGTCGTGCGGCATGGCCATCGGCAAGGCGCGTCTCCAGGCCTTCCCCCGGGCGATGCTGTGCGTGGCGTGCAAGCAGCGCGAGGAACGACGCTGAGGCGCGCTGCCGCCCACCTCGCACGTGCGTAGACTCCCGCAGGTGTCAGACCCCCGTTCTTCCCGGCCCGCCGCGGCCGTCCTGGCGGCTGTGGTCGCGCTCGTCGTCCTCGCCGCCGACCAGCTCACCAAGCTGTGGGCGCTGGCCGCGCTCGAACCAGGGGAGCGCCGGCCGCTGCTGGGCGACCTGCTCGGGCTGCAGCTGGCGTACAACCCCGGCGCCGCCCTGTCGATCGCGACGGGGATGACCTGGCTTCTCACGCTCGTGGCCATCGCGGTCGTCGTGGTCGTCGTGCGCACCGCGCGCCGGACGACCTCCCGTGTCTGGGCGGTGACGTTCGGGCTGCTGCTCGGTGGGGCGGTCGGCAACCTCGTCGATCGCATCTTCCGCGACCCGGGCCCTTTCCAGGGGCACGTGGTGGACTTCATCGCCTACGGGACGTGGTTCATCGGCAACGTGGCCGACATCGCCATCGTGGTCGCCGCACTGATGGTGATAGGCCTGGTCGTCTGGGGTGTGCGGCTGGACGGGACCAGGGACACCAAGACCGAGGAGGCGCGGGCGGATGGCTGACGAGCGCCGCCTGCCGGTGCCCGACGGCCTGGCGGGCGAGCGGGTCGACGCCGGCCTGGCCCGGTTGCTCGGGGTGTCTCGGTCTCGCGGCGCGGAGCTCGCGGCGGCTGGCGCGGTGCTGGTGGACGGACGCCTCGTCGGCAAGTCTGACCGGCTGGTCGCGGGAGCCTGGCTCGAGGTGACGCTGCCCGACCCGCCCGCACGCGTCGAGCCGGACGCGGCCCCAGTGGTTGGCCTGGTCGTGGTGCACGAGGACGACGACCTCGTCGTGATCGACAAGCCCGTCGGGGTGGCCGCTCACCCGTCGCCCGGGTGGGAGGGGCCGACCGTCGTCGGCGGGCTGGCCGCCATGGGGGTGCGGGTGGCGACCTCGGGTGCCGCCGAGCGCCAAGGTGTGGTGCACCGGCTCGACGTGGGCACCTCGGGGCTGATGGTGGTGGCCAAGAGCGAGAGCGCCTACACCGCGTTGAAGCGAGCGTTCAAGGAACGGACCGTGGAGAAGGTGTACCTGGCCCTCGCCCAGGGGCACCCCGACCCGACCAGCGGCACGATCGACGCCCCGATCGGCCGGCACCCGAGCAACGACTGGAAGTTCGCTGTCGTCGCCGGGGGCAAGCCGTCGGTGACGCACTACGAGCTGCTCGAGGCGATGCCGACGGCCTCGCTCCTCCAGGTGCACCTGGAGACCGGGCGCACCCACCAGATCCGTGTGCACATGGCGGCGGTGCGTCATCCTCTGGTCGGTGACCTGACCTACGGGGCCGACCCGGTGCTGGCCGGGCGCCTCGGGCTGACCCGCCAGTGGCTGCACGCGGCCCGGCTGGGCTTCACGCACCCGGGCACCGGCCGCTGGCTGGAGCTGGCGTCCGACCCGCCGGACGATCTGGCGCTGGCGCTAGAGGCGCTGCGCGACGGTGCTCGCTGACGGGCTCGTCCGCCTGCGGCTGACGGCCACGACACCACCTGGACGCCCGCGCTCCGGGGCGGGCGTACCGACGTAGGATCACCGCATGGCAGCGCAGGACGGTCCCGGCGACAGCTTCGTCCACCTGCACTGTCACTCCGACTACTCGATGCTCGACGGGGCCGCGCGGGTCGCCGAGATGCTCGCCGAGGCCCAGCGCCTGGGCCAGCCGGCGATGGCGCTGACCGACCACGGCTACCTGTTCGGGGCGCACGAGTTCTGGCGCACCGCGAAGAGCCTGGGCATCAAGCCGATCATCGGGCTCGAGGCCTACGTCACCCCCGGCACCAGCCGCTTCGACAAGACCAAGGTGCGCTGGGGCGAGCCGAGCCAGAAGGACGACGACGTCTCGGCGAGCGGGTCGTACACCCACATGACCCTGCTCTCGCGCACCACCGAGGGCATGCACAACCTGTTCCGGCTCGGTTCTCTGGCCTCGCTGGACGGGCAGATGGGCAAGTGGCCTCGGATGGACCGCGAGCTGCTGTCGCGGTACCACCACGGCCTGATCGCGACGACGGGGTGCCCGTCCGGGGAGGTGCAGACCCGCCTGCGCCTGGGGCAGTACGACGAGGCGCTGCGCGCGGCCGGTGAGCTGCAAGACCTCTTCGGGGCCGACTCGCTGTACGTCGAGGTGATGGACCACGGCCTGGACATCGAGCGCCGGGTCATCAAAGACCTGCTGCGCGTCGCCAAGGCGATCGGTGCGCCGCTGCTGGCCACCAACGACCTGCACTACACCCACGAGTCTGACGCTCACGGGCACGAGGCCCTCCTCGCGGTGCAGTCCGGGTCGACGATGGACGAGCCCACCTACGACCAGGGGGGCAACCGCTTCGCGTTCTCCGGCACGGGCTACTACGTGAAGCCCGCCGCCGAGATGCGCAGGACCTGGGCGGAGCTGCCCGAGGCGTGCGACAACACGCTGCTCGTCGCCGAGCAGTGCGAGGTGGACTTTCCCTCGGACGCCAACTACATGCCTCGCTTCCCGGTGCCGGACGGCGAGGACGAGAGCTCGTGGTTCGTCAAGGAGGTCGAGCGGGGTCTGCACCGCCGCTACCCGGCTGGGATACCCGACGACGTGCGCGCCTCGGCGGACTACGAGGTCGGGGTCATCACCCAGCTGGGGTTCGCCGGGTACTTCCTCGTGGTCGCCGACTTCATCGGCTGGGCCAAGGAGCAGGGCATCCGGGTGGGGCCGGGGCGCGGCTCGGCGGCCGGGTCGATGGTCTCGTACGCGATGGGGATCACCGAGCTCGACCCGATCCGGCACGGTCTGATCTTCGAGCGCTTCCTCAACCCCGAGCGGGTGAGCTGGCCCGACATCGACGTGGACTTCGACGAGCGTCGGCGCGGCGAGGTGATCCGGTACGTCACCGACAAGTACGGCGAGGACCGGGTGGCCCAGATCGTCACCTACGGCACGATCAAGGCCAAGCAGGCCCTCAAGGACTCCTCCCGGGTGCTCGGCTTCCCGTTCGCGATGGGGGAGAAGCTCACCAAGGCCATGCCCCCGGCGGTGATGGGCAAGGACATCCCGCTGTCGGGCATCGAAGACCCGGCTCACCCCCGCCACGCGGAGGCCGAGGAGTTCCGTCAGGTGGTGGCCGCCGACCCGGAGGCGCAGCGCGTCGTCCAGACCGCGCGCGGCCTGGAGGGGCTGAAACGCCAGTGGGGGGTGCACGCGGCGGGCGTCATCATGTCGTCAGACCCGCTGATCGACATCATCCCGATCATGAAGCGCCCCCAGGACGGCGCGATCATCACGCAGTTCGACTACCCGACCTGCGAGGGGCTCGGGCTGGCGAAGATGGACTTCCTGGGCCTGCGGAACCTGACCGTCCTCGACGACGCCCTGGCCAACATCGTGGCCAACGGCAAGCCTCCGCTGAACCTCGAGGCTCTCGAGCTCGACGACGTGCCGACCTACGAGCTGCTGGCCCGTGGCGACACCCTGGGCGTGTTCCAGCTCGACGGTGGTCCGATGCGGTCGCTGCTGCGTCAGATGCGCCCGGACAACTTCGAGGACATCTCCGCGGTGCTGGCCCTGTACCGGCCTGGCCCGATGGGCGTGAACAGCCACACCAACTACGCGCTGCGCAAGAACCGCCTGCAGCAGATCGAGCCGATCCACCCTGACCTGGAAGAGCCTCTGCGGGAGGTGCTCGAGCCGACCTACGGGCTCATCGTCTACCAGGAGCAGGTGCAGAAGGCCGCGCAGATCCTCGCCGGGTACACGCTCGGGCAGGCCGACCTCCTGCGCCGGGCGATGGGCAAGAAGAAGAAGGAGATCCTCGACGCCGAGTTCATCCCGTTCGCTGAGGGCTGCCGGGAGCGCGGCTACTCGGACGCGGCGATCAACGCGGTGTGGGACGTGCTCGTCCCCTTCTCCGGGTATGCCTTCAACAAGGCTCACACCGCCGGGTACGGGCTGGTCTCCTACTGGACGGCGTATCTCAAGGCGAACTACGCCACCGAGTACATGGCGGCGCTGCTCACGTCGGTGCGTGACGACAAGGACAAGTCCGCGCTGTACCTGAACGAGTGCCGCCACATGGGCATCCAGGTGCTCCCCCCCGACGTGAACGCGTCGGCGGCGCTGTTCGCCGCCGTCGGTGCCGACATCCGCTTCGGGCTGAGCGCGGTCCGCAACGTCGGTGCGGGCGTCGTGGACGAGATCGTCGCGGCCCGGGAGGCCAAGGGCGCGTTCACGTCGTTCACGGACTTCTTGGACAAGGTGCCGGCCCCGGTGTGCAACAAGCGCACCATCGAGTCGCTCATCAAGGCCGGGGCGTTCGACTCGGTCCAGCCGAGCCGGCGAGCGCTGCTGCTGGTGCACGAGCAGGCGGTCGACGCGGTGATCGGGGTCAAGCGCAAGGAGGCCGAGGGCCAGTTCGACCTGTTCGCCGACGTGCTGGGCGGCCAGGACGAGACGTCGTTCTCCGTGACGGTTCCCGACGTCAGCGACTGGGACAAGAAGCAGCGTCTGGCGTTCGAGCGGGAGATGCTGGGGCTGTACGTCTCCGACCACCCGCTCTCTGGCCTGGAGCACGTGCTGAGCGCCGCTGCCGACACCTCGATCGCGGCCCTGGTCGCTGACGAGGCCCGCCCGGACGGGTCCACGGTGACCGTCGCCGGGCTGATCACGACGCTGGCCCGCAAGATGTCCAAGCAGGGCAACCCGTGGGCCCAGGTGGTGGTCGAAGACATGGAGGGCTCGGTCGAGGTCCTGTTCTTCGGCGAGACCTACCTCGCCTACTCGGCCGTCCTCGCCGAAGATGCCGTGCTCACGGTCAAGGGCCGGGTGCGCCGCCGCGACGAGACGATGCAGCTCCAGGCCATCGAGGTCAGCACCCTGGACACCTCCCGAGCCTCAGACGCCCCCTTGGTGCTGTGCATGGAGTCCACCCGCTGCACCCCCCCGGTGGTCGAGCGTCTGCGCGAGGTGCTGCGCACCCACCCGGGCACGGTCGAGGTGCACCTGCGCCTGACCAGCCCCGGCCGCGCCACGGTGATGAAGCTCGAGGACACCCTGCGCGTCGATCGCACCCCGGCCCTCTTCGGTGACCTCAAAGCCCTGCTCGGCGCAGGCTGCCTCCCCGGCTGAGACGCGTGGCAGGTGACGCCGTCACTCACCCGTCGTGGGTCCACCCTGCCGTCGGCCACCCACGCGGCCTCGCCCTTGTCCTCACATGCCGCGCGATGGGCGAGGGCGAGCGCCAGGTGATGGTCGGTCACGAGCTCCCCCGACTGTCCAGTCGACATCAAGAGCAAACATTTCATGTGTTAGCCTGATGTGGCATCAGTTTTCTTTGCGTAGGAGAGGCTGTGAAGAGCAGGACACCGGTGGTGGTCAGGCGTGGGCTGGCCGACCTCGGTGAGCATCTGCGGACGTGGCGTCGGCTCAACGGCGTCACGCAGCAGCTGCTGGCTGAACGTGCCGGGGTGTCGGTGCCGACGTTGCGTACGGTGGAGTCGGGCGGGTCGGTGAGTACCGACAGCCTGGCTCGTATCCTGCGCGCGTTGGGGGTCCTTGACACGGTCGTGGCTGCGGTCGACCCGATGAACAGCGACGTCGGTCGGTTGCGTGCCGGTCAGCGACTGCCCGAACGGGTGCGCACGCCGAGGCCGCGATGACAGGGTTCGTCATTGTCCGGCTCGTTCTGCCTGACGGCGACGAGGTCGAGGTCGGGACGCTGCGCTTCGCTGCTGCTCGCGGACGTGAGAGCGCCGTGTTCGTGTATGCGGATACCTACCTGGCAGACACCCGGGCATACCCGATCGATCCGGGGTTGCCGCTCCAGGCTGGTCCGTTCGTCACGGGGGAGCGGGGACTGTTCGGTGCCATGGCGGACGGGTCCCCGGATCGCTGGGGGCAGAACCTCTTGCGCCGTGCCGAGAAGACCCGAGCTCGAGAGGAGCAGCGCACACCGCGCACGCTCGGCCCGTCGGACTTCCTGCTCGGTGTGCACGACGAGCTGCGCCAGGGCGCGCTGAGATACGTCGAGGCTGACGGACGTTATCTGTCTGGCTCCGAACGAGGCGTGCCCCGCTCGGTGGACCTGCCGCTGCTGCTGTCGCTGACTGACCGCATGCTGCGCGACCCGTCGCTGGACACCGACTTGCGCGACCTTGTCGACGCTGGTGGCTCGCTCGGAGGTGCCCGCCCCAAGGCCGCTGTCCGCGACCATGCCGGGACGTTGCGCATCGCCAAGCTCCCCCGCAAGGGCACCGACGAGTGGGACGTGATCGGCTGGGAGAAGCTCACCTTGGACCTCGCGGCGCTCGCTGGCATCGACGTGCCGCGCAACGAGGTCGTCACCGTCCTCGGCCGCCGCGTCCTCCTGCTCGACCGCTTCGACCGGCGCGATGGCACCCGTCTCGGGTACATCAGCGCCATGACTCTGCTCGGTGTGGGGGAACGCGCACAGGGCATCTCGTTCGCCGAGATCGCCGAGGAGATCGACCAGGTCTCGCCAGCCCCCCAGGACGACCTGCGGCAGCTGTTCCGCCGCGCGGTCTTCGGGGCGCTGGTCTCCAACACCGACAACCATCTGCGCAACCACGGGTTCCTGCGCACATCCACCGGTTGGACGTTGAGCCCCGCCTTCGACCTGAACCCTGACCCTGAGCGAGGACAGGCAGCCGTCCCGCTCGTCCCCGGTGGCGGTGACCTCGCCGACACCGTCGAGATGGCCGACGTCTTCCGGCTCGACCGCGATGCAGCCTTGAGGGAGTTGGAGCATGTGGCCTGCGGGATCCACCGGTGGGAGCACAGAGCCGTCGAGTTGGGACTCCAGTCGCAAGAGGTGAGCCTGATGCGTGCCGCGTTCGACTCTCCCGACCTTGCGGTGGCCCGACGTCTCATCAGTTGAGCCTGCTGTACGTCGTTCCGCAACCCTGGAGGTATGGGGAAAACCGTGAATCTGATTCTTGGCGAAACCTATGGCACGGGCTGAGGCATCGCGAGTCAGAGCAACAAAGCAGGAGAACAGGCTAAGGTTCGCGGACCCCCGGCGTTCCGGGGTCTGCCCAGGTGGAATCGGCTAGCCCTGGATGGCTAGGTGCGGCGGACATCGGGGCAGTCGTCGCGCATAGGGACAGGCTTGAACGGGCTGTCCAAGAGCGGCCTTCCACTGTCAGGCCAATTCGTGTTAGTGTGAGGTTGTTGGAAGTTCCACCCAGCGTCGCTTGATTGAGAAGACGGCTTGCATCATGGACATGAACAGCATCCAGGCGTCGAACTTAGGCGCGGAGACTCAAATAATTATTTGTCTACCTGTATCAGCACCCCTCCCTCTGGGGGATCCATGGCGCACCGGTCCACTGCCCGTAAAATTCGGCGACAAGCCAGCAAAAGCCGATCTTCGAAGGAGTTATTTTTATCCAGCAGTTGCTGATGTCCTATATGGTTCAACTGACACTCCATCGCGATGGCACGTTGAGATTCAACGCGATTTTTTCTCGCGCATAAAAATCGCTGCGCTCGAGGTTCTCTTGAGCCGAGAGCCCCTCAACCAGTCGGGGTACCTGGTCTTGCACCTCCGTTCGGAGACCCCTGTCGCCGAGGAGCTTCCGAAGATTCTCGATCACGTCAGCGCCAACACGAGGAGCGTTCAGAATTTTCTACAGGAAATCGGACTGAATACAATTGTTCTCACCGAGCCGAGCGAAGGTTCGAGGCCATTCGTGGTATGCTACTCGACAGCAGAGATCGAGGGTACTTCCGACTCGGAGAGCGTGAATAGAGTTCTTTTCCGACTCGCTTCGGGAACCTCTGAAGAGCGGTTTCCGCTTTCTGGACCCTCTCAAGAAGGCCTCGGATTGCCGTTGTCGTCGTCATGGCAGAGCCTTTCTCTCAGGGATGGGTTAGCATTTCTTGCGATCAGCGCTCCTGATATGGATATGTTCATCTCGACAGGCAGGGCCGCAGCACTCGTTAGCTCAGTTTATTTAGATACTGTGCTATTAGCGCTCTTGCAGCGGGATGCTAGTGAGGCGCTTGCCTCCGAATTATATGCAGGGACGACACAGGATAAACGTCGTTTGGGTGTGAGAGAAGTTTCAAATGTTCTTGAAGCCGTACGCAGCGCACTCTGGTTCGGGCGAATTTCTAGATACGCGATACCCAACCAACTCCTTGAGCAGTTGAACGATCAACAAGGAACCAGCACACTCTTGTCTCGGCTTATTGTAGAAGTTGAATCTCGAGCTGCCTACTACCGGGAACTTCACGGAAGTAGGCTTGAGCGATTTGCTATGATAATTGCCACATTAGGAATTCCGACTGCTCTCGTGCTCGGTACGGGTCAAATATATCATTCCGGGGCAGGTTTCGGAGGGACGGCGGTCTGGGCAGGGTCTACAGTCGTTTTATGTGCGGTCGCATATCTACTTTGGCAGAGGTATCACAGCCGATCGGCTCCTAGGTGAGTTTCGGATCGCTCTCGAATCCACTCCAATCCTAAGGCCTGGCTATTGCTCCGAATGTATTTTCTGAATAGTAGAAGTCGTCAGCCTCAAAGTCGAGTTCGAGATCTGCTAACCGTTCGTTTAGTTCGGTCAGGAGATCTGTGTACTCGCGGTTGTCAGGGTCGCTCTTCAGTGCCGTAACTAGATAATTTGGACGCCAACTGAAACTCTCGCTAAACAAATCAGAGCGCTCCAGGACGCTCATGCCAGCCGTGCTTACGGTGTCGTGCTTGATGCTTATTTTGCGAAATCCTGCTCTGTAGAGTTGGTTGTACAGTTTTCTTCCGTTGTTTCTGTCGCTCGCCAATGGTGATTTCAGCGTGAGTTCAATCACTCTGCCCATGTTGTCGTCATCGTCGGGGTATGCTAATTTGCTCCCGTCATCCGATCCGCGCAGCACGATGACTGCAGTGTCTTGTGCGAGCCAGCGACACCGCCGTAGCAATTTCACAGGATTCGCCATATGATGAATTGTCAGCGCAGAAAAGAATAGATGAGCTCTAGGTTTTCCAATCCTGGAAAGATAGTCGTCGATCGCTTGCTCCAGACCCTCACCCTCAAGATCGAGTTCGAGAAAGGTAAATTTATCGCCATCGCTGCCAGACTCTCGAGCCTTTCGTACCGATTTTCCGCATACGTCAATCCCGAGGATGTGACTGAAGCGTTCGTCTTCGAATCGACTGCGCGTTACGTTGCCGTTGGCACAGCCGAGATCAACAACGACCAAGTCGCTGTCCGGAAGTCCCTGTAGAGCCTCGGTGAGAAGATTTTGGTCGAACACCGAGGCTTGGGCAGATTGGACTTTAAGGCGCGCAGATTCTCGAAAACTATCAGGCGAGTAAGCAGAGCGAGCACGTTTTTTGCCACGAGGGATTGGAGGGGTGGTGTCTGCAGGTCTGCCTGGGGTGATTAACGGGGTCGAGAGCGCATCGAGACTGAGGATGCCAAAAGTTTCTAGAATTGATTGGAGACAGCTGAGAAGGAGTTCCGATTCGGCGCGTGTCGCGGAACGGCCTTTCGCCCCTTCTCCCGAGATCTCAATATGAGTGATCTCGTTACGAAGGCGGACGAGTTCATCGAGATTGATCATGGTGATCCCTCTCAACTCATTCCCGGTTGCGCGCGACCATGATGAGAGAAAACTGCTGTTGCGAAATAAGGCGACCAGTTGCCCGAGAGAAAATGACTCGATCGTCTTTTGGCCTTTTCCGATTTGATTTTCCGCATCGTTAACACGCATGCGATCTTGTCCTGCGAGAAGGCCTATTCCTCGCCGGTAGAGCTCCCGGAATGCGCCTTCAATTATCGCAAGCGACTCTCTGGCAGGGGCAGAATATTCGCCTTGAGCGATGTGATTTCGAATCAGATCGATTCGCTCCTCGAGCGTCTGGGTCATGCACCTATAATTATCACATGTAGCCGTCTAGTCAAGTCCCATGGTGTGTCCTGGGTTTCCCGGAGTCGGGTTGCTGGGCTCGTGTGCCACCCTGACGGAGCCTGACCCGTTTCTCCGGACACCTGGTCTGAGGCGATGATCGTCTCGGAGAGGAGTCCTGGATGCCTGCTGCCAAGCCGCCGGAGTTCCGCCGTCGGGCTGTGGACCTGGCCCGGTCG
>WQWY01000004.1 GCA_009785115.1 Micrococcales bacterium | reverse complement strand
TCCGACGCCACTCCGCGCTGGGCTACCGGTCCCCGAACGACTTCGAGGACCTGCACACCGCCGCGACCAACGCGGCATGATGATCACCACACCAACACTGTCCGGGAAACCGGGTCAGGCTCCACATGTCGGTCAGCAGCCGCGAGACCTGCCCGACCACCACCGCCCCGTCCTGGTCCGGCTCTGGGCCAAGATCGAGGACACCTTGACCCTGTATCTGGAGCTTACGGCGCCCGACCTGCATCAACGCTGCCAGCTCGGCGTCGGTGCGTGCCGAACCCAGATGCTCGACCACCACGTCGCGCCTGTTCTCCCGCCGGGCGATCTGCACGGCCGTCGCACCCGAGGCCGTACGGACCTTCCTCAGGAACACCACCTGCTTAGTGTGTCACCCACCCAGATCCTGAGCACCTGACCAGCACAGATACGACCGAGACCCCGAAATCAAGCCCGACCTGTGCAAGTCAGGGCCGTGGGCAGTGGTGAGGGGTGTCCGAAAACTTCACATTCTCCCGTGCCCGCTCTAGGAGCGGAAGTCGCAGAGTTGGACGACCGTCGATCGGCGCGGAGAGCCGACGACGGTGAGCGTCCTCGGGCACTCCCGGCTAGAGGTGCCCCAGCGCTACGTCCTTCTTCTTGAGGACGGTCTGAGGGCTGCCGTAGGCGCGACTGCGTGACGACAACTGCTCAGCGCTGCAGGAAAGGAGAAGGAGGCCGTGCGCGCGGGCGATGGACCTGGACCCGCGCGCACGCCCTCCGTGCTACCCGAACATGTTGACTGCGATGACGGCGACCGTCATCCATGCTACGAGGTAGGCCAAGGCTCGGAACTCCTTGGACAACATGGCGTCTCTCCTCTACTTGACCTCTCCCCTGGCCGGGGCCGGGGGTGTGTCTGTAGACGGTGATCGAACTGAGATCACCGCCCGGGCCGGAGAGGGATTCCGGCACCGGGGAAGTTGTGAGCACTGTCCCTCTGGGCGACAACCTACCAACTGCAGGCCGACGAGCCGCTCCGCGCTCTCCCTGCTCGACCTGGCCGAGTGTTCGTCATCATTCTGTTGACATCTCTGAACGTCATCACTATGATGACGCTATGGAGATCAGGCGCAGCGCCCGCAAGCACGGCATCGCGGACGCCGACATCCTCCATGCGCTGGACAACCCGATCCGCTACGCCGAGCAGGACTACGACGGCGAGACCCGGCTCTTCTGGATCGGCCCCGACCGCTCCGGAAGGTTCCTCGAGCTGGTCCTCGTCCCCGCTGGCGACCCGCTCCGCGTCATCCACGCCGACGTCCTCCAACCCTCCCGCTACCACTACCTGAGGTGATGACCATGGCTACCGCAACCACCCGCCGTACCGACGCCGAGGCGTTCATCGACACCATCGACCCTGCCGCCATGCGGGACGGCACCAACCTGCGCGCCGTGGCCGCCGCACGCGAGCGCGCCGACGAGGCAGAGGCCGAGCTCGTCGACACCATCCGGGCCGCCAGGGCTGCCGGCGACTCTTGGGCCGCGATCGGCCTCGTCCTGCGCACCTCCAAGCAGAACGCCCACCGCAAGTACGCCGCGCTCGTCGGCGACGCCTGACGGGAGCACCTCACACCGCGGCGCGCCGAAGGGGCCACCGCGCTGCGGTGTGAGGTGGCCTGTCGTTGCGCTGGCATGGTGAGTCGCCCCAGCAACGAGGCTCTTACGCTGGCCGCTGCCCGTGTCGGCGAGATGGTCGGCGGTGTCGAGCCTGGACGACGTAACCCCGCCCTCGGTGTAGAGGCGTCGCCGACCTCTTCCCACCCATCAGCACAGACGGCTGATGTGGCCAGGTGACTCGTTCCAAGGAGTGGGGGTGGGCGCTCGTGGGTGCGTCCTGACCGGCCCGAACCAGGGTCCGTAGATGACCGATAGACGACCGTGTGCGGTGAGGCACAACGAAGGGCAGGCCAGAAAATCTCATCTGACCTGGCCTTTCGCTAGCTCCCCCACCTGGACTCGAACCAGGAACCCTCCGATTAACAGTCGGATGCTCTGCCATTGAGCTATGGGGGATCGCGATCGCCAACACTAGCAGCGGCGCGGGCCCTTGTGCACACCGGTTGGCGTCCATGTCAGCGTCGCTGGGTGGTCCTGGGCGGCTGTCGCACCGGGCAGGAGCGTCAGGTGAGGCCGACGGACTCCCGCACCTGGGCCTCGGCCTCGTCGACGACCTCAGCGACCTTCGGGTCGCTGAGGTCGATCGTCCCTGGACCGATCACCTGGGTGAACAAGGAACCGTCCTCGTCGCGACGCACGGTCACGTGAACGGCACCGCCTCCCGGGACGGTCACGGTGCGGGAGCAGACCACCGACGACTGCACCCGCTCACGGAACGTCGTGGCGAAAGGGCGAGACGAGCGCGAGTTCAGCAGCCGGAGCACCTGGTGGGTGCCGTTGACCAGGTGCACCGTCAGCGTCCCGGTCTCGGCGTCGAGAGCGCCACGGTCGATCTGGGCCCAGGCCCAGCGGCGCACCTCGTCGCCGTCCACGACGTGCAGGGCGCGGCGGCTCGCCACCGCCCACCGACGGTCGGCCAGCTCAGCGACAGCCAGCACGCCGTCCCCGGCGAGCCGGAGACGGCCACGGTGCTGCTCAGGCAGCCGGGGAGCGCGACGCAGGAGACCCATCGCACGACCGTACCCGACCTCGCACCTAGGACGAGAGGCGGGCACAGCCTCGCCCCGGTGCGACAGCCGCGTGTGCGAAGGTCTGAGCGAGCTCTGCTGAGAACGCACACTGGTGGACAGAGCGACGATCGGAGAGAGAGGTGTCGCATGGGTCACCGACATGTGAGGTTCGGTCAGTGGGCCGAGACGTATGACCACGGGATACGAGGTCGGGTGGCACAGCGTTTCTACCGGGCGGTGCTGACGACCGAGATCCCGGCCGGGTGCCGTGTGCTGGACGTCGGGTGCGGGACAGGACGCTTGCTGAGCCTGCTGGCCGAACGAGGCGCGGTCGGCTCCGGG
Organism: Micrococcales bacterium; assembly: GCA_009785115.1. Taxonomy (GTDB): domain Bacteria; phylum Actinomycetota; class Actinomycetes; order Actinomycetales; family Cellulomonadaceae; genus Cellulomonas. The sequence continues at coordinate 162,232 of WQWY01000004.1, read as the reverse complement.
GTGGAGATCGCACCTGAGATGGTCAAGGTGGCGCAGCGGGCCAACCCGCAGATGGAGATCCGTCAGGGCACGGCCGAGAACCTGCCGTTCGGTGACAGCACGTTCGACCTCGTCGTCACCTGCCTGGCCTACCACCACATGGACGCGCCCGAGAGGTTCTTGGCCGAGACCGCCCGCGTCCTGGTGCCTGGGGGGCGGCTGGTCGTCGCAGAGCCGCGTCTGGGCGTGCTGCGCCGACCGGTGAACGCCCTGTTCCGCGCGCGCGACCACGTCGAGAGGTTCGGCTCGGCGGCTGAGGTCCGTGCCGACCTGGAGCGGTGCGGTCTCACCTCGGTGCGCACCCGGGTGAGAGGCGTGACCTTCCTGGTGGAAGCCACCCGTTCCTGACGGCGCCTCTCGCGTCGAGTCGCGCCGCTGCCGACACGTCGTTCCCGTCGAGCCGGAGGGAGCTCGGCTCTGCTGCTGTGCGCGGGCACGAGAGGCTAGACATGGCCGGGTAGGCTGCACGGGTCGGGGCAGTAGCTCAGCCGGTCAGAGCAGCGGACTCATAATCCGTCGGTCGCGGGTTCAAGCCCCGCCTGCCCCACCAGCGGCCTCGGTGTGCCTGCTGCGGCCCCGATGAGGACCACTGTCTCAGGCACGGGACGACAGTCCTCCGGATCGTACTCTCACCCGTCATCAGGAAGACGATCTCGACGATCATCGGAATTTAGGTACGCCTTACCTCATCGCATTGTGTCAGTGTGATTGTGGCTCTCCTGGGTTGAGGGGGGTCATAGGCGCTGGTAGCCTCAGAGGCATGGACCGGCTCCTGAGTTTTTCAAAAGACTATCGGAAGTTCGCGGTCACGGTGGCTGTCGGGCTTCTGGCACTGGTTCCGGTGATGATCTCGGCAGATTTCGACAACACCGCCTCACGCTGGCTGATCATCTCCTGGGCCTCTTTTGTCGGTATCTTGCTGTTCATCGACATGATCAAGACCCTGCGCTCGGGTTCATACGGTGTGGACCTCCTGGCCATCACAGCGATCGGGGCGTGCCTGGCGGTCGGGCAGCACTGGGCGGCGCTGATCATCGTGCTGATGCTGACCGGCGGCGAGACGCTGGAGGACTTCGCGACGCGCCGTGCGCGCCGCGAGCTGGCCGAGCTGCTGAGCCGTGCGCCGCAGATCGCTCACCGGCTCGAGGGCGACCAGGTGGTCGACGTCGCGGTGCCCGAGGTCCAGATCGACGACGTCGTGCTGGTCAAGCCGCACGAGGTCGTGCCGGTCGACGGCATCCTTCTCTCGAGCGGTGCGGAGCTCGACGAGAGCAGCCTGACCGGTGAGTCGTTGCCGGTGCAGAAGAAGACCGGCGACAAGGTCATGTCCGGGGCGCTCGTCGGCGACGCGGCCATCAAGATCCGCGCGACGGCAGACGCGGCGCACTCGCAGTACGAGCAGATCATCGCCCTGGTGCGCGAGGCCGAGTCGCAGCCAGCCCCGTTCGTGCGCCTGGCCGATCGCTATGCCGTGCCGTTCACGCTGGCCTCCTACGCCATCGCTGGGGCGGCCTGGGCGCTCTCGGGGGAGGCTGTCCGTTTCGCGGCGGTCTTGGTGGTGGCCTCGCCCTGCCCGTTGATCCTGGCGGCACCTATCGCCCTGATCTCTGGCATGAGCCGGGCCAGCAGGCACGGCATCATCGTCAAGTCGGGGGCGGTGCTGGAGAAGCTGGCCGCGGTGAACGTCTTCGCCTTCGACAAGACCGGCACCCTGACCCACGGGAACCTCGAGGTCACGCACGTCGAGCCGCACGGCGGTCTGTCCGAAGAAGACATGCTGAGCCTGGTCGCCAGCGCCGAGGCCGGGAGCTCGCACGTCCTCGCCGCATCGCTGGTGAGCCACGCCAAGAGGCGCCAGGTCGAGATCCAGCCAGCCAAGAACCTGCACGAGGTTCCCGGGCACGGGGTGTCGGCCACGGTGGGCACCCACGAGGTCCTCGCCGGGCGGGCAGGATTCTTGGAGAACAACGGGGTCGAAGGCTACGACGCTTCGCTCATCACGCAAGGATCGACGGCGATCTTCGTCGCGATCGACAACCAGTTCGCCGGGGCGGTGTATTTTGCCGACCAGTTCCGTGAAGAGTCGCGCTCGACCTTGGAAGATCTGAAGCGGCTCAAGATCACGAAGACCGTCATGCTGACCGGCGACCGCGCAGACACGGCAGACAAGATCGCACGAGAGGTCGGCATCGACGAGGTCTACGCGGAGCTGCTGCCCGCGGACAAGGTGCGGGTCGTGCGCAGCATCAGCGGTCGCGACGCCAGCGTGGCCTTCGTCGGGGACGGCGTCAACGACGCACCGGTCCTGGCGACGTCCGACGTGGGCATCGCGATGGGCGCCCACGGCTCGACCGCGGCGAGCGAGTCGGCTGACGCGGTCATCATGCTCGACGACCTGTCGCGTGTCGTGCTGCTGCGACAGATCTCCGTACGGACGATCCGCGTGGCGCTGCAGTCGGTCTGGTTCGGCATCGCCCTCTGCCTGGTGCTCGCGGTGATCGCGGCTTTCGGCTTCATCCCGCCGCTGGTCGGCGCGGGGCTGCAAGAGCTGATCGACGTGGCGGTGATCTTCAACGCTCTGCGAGCCCACCGTTCTGGTCGCGGCACCATCGAGAGACGCACTTCTCCCGGGGCGGCTGCGGGCAACCTGTCGGGGACGTGGCACCAGAAAGCGTGACGTCGTCGGCCCAGGGCCGTTGCTCCGTCTGGGGTATGGGTGTTGACGCGAAAGCCCTGGTGAACGGGGGGTTTTCACCCGAATGGGAGGAGCGGGAGGACTTGCGCTCTGTCCCACGAATCGGGCATAGTTCTCTACGTCAGCGACAAATGGCAAACCCGCCGCAAGGCGGGGACGCAAAGCACCGGGGCCCTCTGGGCCGGCCGAGCTACCGAACGACAGGAGGCACATGATGCGTTCCGCGATCTCCGACAATCTCTCTCAGGGAAACCTTCTCACTCCCGGTGAGGTCGCCGTCTTGTTCCGTGTCGACCCGAAGACGGTCACTCGCTGGGCGCAGGCCGGGAAGCTCTCGGCGGTACGGACTCTCGGCGGCCACCGCCGCTTCCGCGAGGACGAGGTGCGCAACCTCTTGCACGGTGTGCCCACCCAGCGCACCGACGGCGACTGACGCCTCTCTGCCCACACGCTGACGCCCGGAGCGCTCCGACCGCTCCGGGCGTCGCCGCGTCTGCGGCCCGTACCTCATGAGCGGGTCGCTCGTCGTCCGCTCTGCGAGGTCTCGCCGCACGTGCCGGCGAGCCATGGCAGGATCAGGGCATGGCCATGCGAGACATCCGCGTCGTCGGTGACCCCGTCCTGCGTACTCCCTGCGAACCGATCACCACGGTCGACGACAGGGTGCGCGGCCTGGTCCAAGACCTGCTCGACACTGTGGACCACGACGGGCGTGCCGGCCTGGCCGCCAACCAGATCGGGGTGGGCCTGCGAGCCTTCGCGTGGAACATCGAGGACGAGATCGGGTACGTGCTCAACCCCGTCTTGGTCGAGGTCTCCACCGAGGAGTACCAGGACGGTGACGAGGGCTGCCTGTCCGTCCCTGGGCTGTGGTACCCGACCCGGCGGGCCTGGTACGCCCGCGTGGTCGGCACCGACCTGGACGGCAAGGAGGTGGTCGTGCAGGGCACCGAGCTGATGGCACGGGCGCTCCAGCACGAGATGGACCACATCGACGGGCACCTGTTCCTGGACCGCCTGGAGCGGTCGGTGCGGAAGAAGGCCATGCGGGAGCTGCGCGAGCAGCTCTAGGGCGTGCCGCGGCCCGCGTGAGGTCATGAGACACGCCCTCGGATGCCCTCGGCCGAGAGGACTCTGTGCGAGGGCGCTCCGCACGAGGGCTCTTGGGCGGTTGTCTGAAGGGTGATCGTCAGGCATCCTGGACGGGTACGCCGCGTGCTGGACGGGCGACGAGGGCGTAGGGGAAGACGACCCTCGAACCGTTCAGGAGGACGACATGGTCGCTGCCATGACCCGCGGTGTCATCTTCGTGCACTCTGCGCCCCGTGCCCTGTGCCCGCACGTCGAGTGGACGGCCTCCGGCGTGCTGGACGGCCGGGTCGCCATGGACTGGATCGACCAGCCCGCCGCCCCGGGGATGCTGCGCGCCGAGCACTCGTGGACCGGTGAGCCCGGGACGGGGGCTCAGCTCGCCTCTGCCCTGCGTGGGTGGGCGCACCTGCGCTACGAGATCACCGAGGAACCGAGCCTCGGTGTCGACGGCGGGCGCTGGAGCCACACCCCCGAGCTGGGCATCTTCCACGCGGTGACCGACGTGCACGGCAACGTGATGATCCCCGAAGACCGCATCCGGGCTGCCGTCGAGGCCGGTGCCGACATGACCGAGCTGCGCCTAGAGCTCGACCTGGCCCTGGGGCAGGCGTGGGACGACGAGCTCGAGCCGTTCCGTCACGCCGGGGCGGGCGCCCCGGTGCGGTGGTTGCACCGCGTGGGGTGACGATCAGCGATCAGCCCAGGGGCCTCACGCCGAGGTGAGCACCAGCGCGACGTTGTGGCCTCCGAACCCGAAGGAGTTGTTGATCGCGGCGATCTGCCCCTCGGGCAGCGCACGGGGCGTGTCGCGCACCAGGTCCAGGTCGAGCTCGGGGTCGGGGTTCTCCACGTTGATCGTCGGGGGAGCCTGCCGGTGGTGCAGGGCCAGGACGGTGAAGACCGTCTCGAGAGCCCCCGCGCCCCCGAGCAGGTGGCCTGTCGACGACTTGGTCGCTGACAGCGCGACGCGGTCGGCGGCGTCACCGAGCACCGTCCGGATGCTGCGGGCCTCGATGAGGTCACCGACCACCGTGGAGGTCGCGTGGGCGTTGACGTGCGCGACGTCAGACGCGGAGAGGTCACCGTCGGCCAGCGCGATGCGCATCGCACGGATCTGCCCGTCGCCCGAAGGGTCGGGGGAGGTGATGTGGTAGCCGTCGGCGGAGAACCCGACCCCGGCCAGCCGGGCATATACCGTCGCACCGCGCGCGGCGGCGTGCTCGGCGCTCTCGAGCACGACGGCGGCCGCGCCCTCACCGATGACGAAGCCGTCCCTGTCGACGTCGTAGGGGCGTGAGGCGCGCGTCGGGTCGTCGTTGCGCAGCGACAGCGTGCGCGAGGCCGCGAAGGCGGCGATCGGCATGGGGTGGATGGTCGCCTCGGTGCCGCCGGCGACGACCACGTCGGCCTGCCCGGAGCGGATCATCTGCGCGGCGTGGCCGATCGCCTCAGCACCTGAGGCGCACGCCGACACCAGCGCGTGGGCGCCAGCCTTGGCGCCGAGCTCCAGGGAGACGTAGGCCACGGGGGAGTTCGGCATGAGCATGGGCACGGTCGTCGGCAGCACCCGGCGCGTGCCCTTCTCCCGCAGGGTGTCCCAGCCGTCCAGGGTCGTCCAGATGCCGCCGATGCCTGACGACACCACCGCGCCCAGGCGCTCGCCGGGCATCTGCGGGGCGCCGGCGTGCGCCCAGGCCTCCTTCGCGGCGATCAGCGCGTACTGCGCCGACGGGTCCATCTTGCGCAGCTGAGGACGGTCGAGAACCTGGTCGGGAGCGACCTTGATGGTCGCCGCGAAGTTGAGCGGGAGCCCGTAGCGCTCGACCCAGTCGGCATCGAACAGACGGACCCCGGACTCGCCTGCCAGGGCAGCGGTCCAGGTGCTGGCGAGGTCGCCGCCCAGGGGCGTGGTGGCACCCAGCCCGGTCACCACGACGTCGGGTCGCTGGCTCATGAGGTTCCTCCGCGGTCAGTGGGTCTCGTGCTCGGTAGGTCTTGTGCCCAGCGGGTCTCGCCCTCGGTGGGCCTGGTGCCCAGGGGGTCTGGTGCCCGGTGGGCGCGAGGGCCGGCCGAAGCGTCGGCCGGCCCTCGTCACATGGTCGTTCAGGCCTGCGCGCCGGCGATGAAGGCGACCGCGTCGCCCACCGTCGACAGGTTCTTGACCTCGTCGTCGGGGATCGTCACGCCGAACTTCTCCTCGGCGAGGGCGACGATCGTCATCATCGCGAGCGAGTCGATGTCGAGGTCGTCGGTGAACGACTTGTCGGACTGCACGGAGTCGGCCGGCAGGCCCGTCTCCTCGTTGACGATCTCGGCGAGACCAGCCAGGATCTCCTGCTCGCTGTGGGCCATCGTGCTCTCCTCGGTGTGAGTGGTGCCCGCCGTGGTCGACGGGTCTGGACAGATCTTCGTACGGGTAGGGGTGCTGTGCGGATCAGGGCAGGACGACGACCTGGGCCGCGTAGACCAGACCGGCACCGAAGCCGATCTGGAGGGCGAGGTCCCCGCTGGAGACCTGGCCGTCACGATAGAGCCGTTCGGTGGCCAGCGGGATCGACGCCGCGGAGGTGTTCCCGGTGTCGACGATGTCGCGGGCCACGACGACCGACTCCGGCAGCTTCAGCTGCTTGACCATCTGGTCGATGATCCGGTTGTTCGCCTGGTGGGGGATGAACGCGTCGATCTGCTCCGGCAGCACCCCAGCGGCGTCGAGCGCCCGCTGGGCCACGGGCGCCATCTGCCACACCGCCCACTTGTACACGCTCGGGCCCTCTTGGCGCAGGGTCGGGAAGCCGAGCGAGGGGTCGTCGCGCCAGGCCAGCCAGTCGTGGGTCTGGTAGATCTCGCCGGCCTTGGAGCCGTCAGAGCCCCACACGGTCGGGCCGATGCCCGGGGTGTCGGACGGGCCGACGACCGCGGCACCGGCGCCGTCGCCGAGCAGGAACGAGATCGACCGGTCGGTCGGGTCGATGAAGTCGCTCATCTTCTCCGCACCGACCACCAGCACGTGCCGTGCGGTGCCGGCCCGGACCAGGGCGTCGGCCTGGCCGACGCCGTAGCAGTAGCCCGCGCAGGCCGCCGAGACGTCCCACGCGGCGGCGGGGGTCGCGCCGATCCTGTCGGCCAGGAGGGCCGCGGCCGCCGGGGTCTGGGAGAAGTGGGTGACGGTGGACACGATCACCGCGTCGACGTCGGCACCGGTGAGCCCGGCGTGGTCGAGCGCGGCGCGTGCTGCCTGCTCGGCCAGGTCCAGCAGCGACGTGCCCTCGTCCGCACGGCGTCGGGTGACGATGCCGGTGCGCTGTCGGATCCACTCGTCGGAGGAGTCGATCGGGCCCGCGATGTCGTCGTTGGTCACGGCCCGCTCACCGCGCGCGACCCCCAGGCCGAGGATGCGGGTGTGGGCCGGCCCTGTGGCCTGGGTCAAGACGGCGCGGCTCACGGGTTCTCCTGTCGCGACGGTGCGGTGCCCGCGTGCCGGGCGATCAGGTCACGGGCGGCGTCGATGTCGTCCGGGGACTTCAGGGCGACGGTCTCCACACCGGGCAGGCCGCGCCGGGCGAGCCCGGTGAGCACCCCGCCAGGCGCGAGCTCCAGCAGCCCGGTGACCCCCAGCCCGACCATCGTGGCGGCGCACAGGTCCCAGCGCACCGGGCGGGCGACCTGGGCGACGAGACGAGCCAGCCCGTCGGCCGCGTCGGTGACCTGGGCTCCGTCGGCGTTGCCGAGCAGCACCGGGCCAGGTTCGCGCGGGGTGACGCTCGCGGCGGTCGCGGCCAGGGCGTCGACCGCCGGGGCCATGACCTCGGTGTGGAAGGCGCCGGCCACCTGCAGCGGTATCACCCGGGCCCGGGCCGGGGGCGCGGCAGACAGCTCAGCGAGCCGGTCCAGGGCGCCGGCGGCGACCACCTGGCCGCCGCCGTTGACGTTGGCCGGGGTCAGACCCAGCTCGGCCAGACGGGTGAGGACCTCGTCCGGGTCGCCGCCCACGACGGCGCTCATCCCGGTCGGTGCGCTCGCTGTCGCGGCCTGGGCCATCGCACGCCCACGGACGGCGACCAGACGCAGCGCGTCGTCCTCGTCCACGAGCCCGGAGACGGCGGCGGCGGCGAGCTCGCCCACGGAGTGACCCGCGACGAGGTCCACCGTGCCCTGCGTGAGCGCGGGCCACGGAGAGCCGAGGTCGCCGAGGACGGCTCGCAACGAGGCCAGGGCGGTGGCGACCAGCAGCGGCTGGGCCACGGCCGTGTCTCGGATCGTCTCGGCGTCCGAGGAGATCCCGTGAGCCATCAGGTCGGTGCCGACGGTCTGCGAGGCACGGTCGAACCAGGCCTCCACACCGGGAAGGCCTGACCACGCACGCAACATGCCAGGGGACTGAGCGCCCTGACCCGGGCTGACGACGACGAGCACCAGACCACTGTGCCCGGCCCGCACCTCCGGGGCCGATCACGGCCCCGACGAAGGATGCCGTGCAGCGTTGTCGATGCACCACAACGACGTGCGGGCGGCGGTGAGATCTATCCCTCGTCCAGGCGGCCGAGGGCCAGCGCCGTCTGCAGCACGTAGGAGTCGCGGGCGTCGAGCGGGTCCCACCCGGTGACGTCGGTGACCCGGCGCAACCGGTAGCGCACCGTGTTGGGGTGGACGTACAGGTGGCGGGCCGCGGCCTCCAGGGAGCGGCCGGTGCCGAGGTAGGCCGACAAGGTCTCCAGGAGCGCGCCGGTGTGCTCGGCCAGAGGCCGGTAGGCCCGCTCGACGAGAGCCCTGCGTGCGGAGACGTCACCGACCAGCACCCGTTCGGGCAGCAGCTCTGTGGCCTGGACCGGGCGAGGGGCCTGCGCCCAGGCGGGAGCCGCGGCCAGGCCGGCGAGAACCTCGCCTGCCGACCGGGCGCACTCGGCGAGCTCGGCGGGCAGGGACCCGACCACCGGGGTACCGATCACCACCGGCCCCGGTGAGAAGTGGGGCAGCAGCGCCTGCACGGCACCTGTCAGGTCGTCCCCGCCGAGGAAGAGCACCAGCCGGTCGTCGTGCATGCCGACGAGCGCGTCCTGCGTGGCCCGCCGCACGGCTCTGCGCAGGTCGCCCCCCGCCTCCTCGTCGAAGGGCCTCGCCGAGGTGCCGGCCATGACCAGGATGCCGCCGCTGCTCGACCAGCCGAGAGCGGCCACCCGTGAGCGCAGAGAGTCGTCGATGTCGTCGCGCACCAGCGCGTCGATCACCAGCGCCTCGGTGCGGGCGTCCCACGCACCGCGCGACTCGGCGGCCCGGGCGTAGACCTCGGCGGCGGAGAACGCGACCTCCCGGGAGTAGCGCAGCAGCGCCTCGCGCAGGTCGCGCTCCTCCCCGGGGGCGGCCAGCCGTCCAGCACGGGACTCCACCGCGTCGATGGCGAGCCGCACCAGCTGGAGCGTCTGCTGCAGCGAGACGGACCTGGTCAGCTGGGGCGGGGCGGCGGAGAAGATCTCGCCGACGCCGATGGGCCGCTGGCTCGGGTCGTCGTACCAGGTCACGAAGGCCGCGATCCCGGCCTGGGCGACGAGCCCCACCCACGAGCGGTCCTCGGCGGGCAGGGCCTGGTACCAGGGGGCCTCCTGCTCCAGGCGTCGCAGCGTCGCCCCGGCCAGCACGCCAGAGGCGTCGCGGACCCGTCGCTGGGTCTCGGTCGTCGGCGTCGGCCCGGGAGGGGGAGCAGGCGGCGTCGTCACCATGGGACGAGCATAAGAGCCGTTGTCGCCATCCCACAAAGGTCAGAGGTCACTCGAGGGGTGCTGTGAGGGTCCTCACCGGGACTTGGTGAGGTGGTAAGGGCTATCGTCTAGACCATGGCCCTCATGCCGCGCCTGCGCGAGATCATGCGTCGACCTGTCTCGGCGTCCGAGATCGGCGCGCATCGCCCGACCATGGCCGGTCGCCACGAGAGCACGGCGCACGAGGACACGCTGCGCTCGATGCTGTCCGACGACCCCAACGACGAGCAGGCGTTCGCCGCTCTGGCCGAGGTGGTGCGTCGCAGAGCGGCAGAGGCGTACGAGGCTGAGCACGACCCCTTGACCGCGCCTGGCGCCGCCCGGGAGCGCGAGCGTGCGGCGAACCTGGCGGTGTGGGCCCTCGGTGAGGAGCTCGCCGGCAACCCTCGCGCCTGGTTCCCGCTGATCGAGCTCGCCCGGCTGTCGGTCGACGACGACCACGAGGGCGCCACCCGTCGGCTCGCCACCGCGGCCGACCGGGACCCCACGGGTCGCGCCCTGGCCGCCGGCATCGAGCTGCTCCGCACCGACGGGAAACCCGCCGAGGCGCTCAACCTCGGGGTGGGGCACTGGCGGGTGCGTGAGCAGATCCCCCAGGTCGGGGCGCAGCTGGTGCGCGCCGCGCTGGAGTCAGGGCGCCCGGCGGAGGCCAGGCAGCATCTCGCGGCCCTCTCCGAGCACCCAGACACCGACGCGGTGACGGCGATCCTGAGCGACCTCGAGACGGCGTTCGACCGGCCTCTCCACGAGCCCGAGGCCACGCCAGAGCCGAACCCCGTGTCCGGGCCGACCAAGGTCGTGCCGGAGCCCGACGAGAAGCCCTGAGCCCCAGGCGAGCCTTGCGCCCTAGGCCTCACCACCGGTGTTGCCCGACCGGCCCGCGGTGACGTCCTCGAGCCGGTATCGGTCGATGGCCTGGCGCGGGGCCGAGCCGTCCACGGCACCGGTTCTTGCCAGGCTCTGGAGCACCTTGACGACCACGGACGGCCCGTCGATCTTGAAGTGACGTCGGGCGGCGGCGCGGGTGTCGGAGAAGCCGAACCCGTCGGCGCCGAGCGTGGCGTAGTCGCCCGGCACCCAGGCGCGCACCTGGTCGGCGACCAGGTGGTCGTAGTCGGTGGTCGCCACGAACGGGCCCTGGGCGTCGCGCAGCCGGGTGGTCAGGTAGGCCTCTCGAGGCGCCTGGTCGGGGTGCAGGTAGGTGTGGTGGTCGGCCGCCAGGCCGTCGCGGCGCAGCTGGTTCCAGCTGGTCACCGACCACACCGCGGCCCGCACCCCCCAGTCGTCAGCGAGCAGGTCGCGAGCCTCCAGCGCCCACGGGACGGCTACCCCCGAGGCCAGGATCTGCGCACGTGGCCCCTCGCCCTCGGCCGGGACGAGCAGGTAGATGCCGCGCAGGATCCCCTCGACGTCGACGCCCTCGGGCTCTGCCGGCTGGACCATCGGCTCGTTGTAGACCGTCAGGTAGTACAAGACGTCCGGGTCGCGCCCGTCCGCGCCGTACATGCGCTCGAGCCCGTCGCGCACGATGTGGCGGATCTCGTAGCCGTAGGCCGGGTCGTAGGCCACCACGTGCGGCATGGTGCCCGCCATGAGCGGCGAGTGCCCGTCGGCGTGCTGCAGCCCTTCGCCGGTGAGCGTGGTGCGCCCGGCGGTGGCCCCGATCAGGAAGCCACGTGCCATCTGGTCACCGGCGGCCCAGAGCTGGTCGCCGGTGCGCTGGAACCCGAACATCGAGTAGTAGAAGTAGAACGGGACCAGCGGTTCGCCGTGGGTGGCGTAGGAGGTCCCGGTGGCCTGGAGCGCCGCCGCGGCCCCAGCCTCGTTGATGCCGACGTGCATGATCTGCCCGGCCTCGGACTCCTTGTAGCTGAGCATCAGGTCGCGGTCGACCGCGACGTAGCGCTGCCCGGAGGTGTTGAAGATCTTCGCCGAGGGGAAGATCGAGTCGAGGCCGAAGGTGCGTGCCTCGTCGGGGATGATCGGCACCAGGCGCTTGCCGATGCCCGGCTCTTTGAGCAGGTCCTTGAACAGCTGGACCAGCGCCATCGTCGTGGCGACCTCCTGGGTGCCCGAGCCCTTGGCGAGACGCTCGTAGGCCTTCGGCTCCGGCAGCGTGAGCGGCTCGTGACGGTGCCGGCGCTCAGGCAGGAAGCCACCGAGCCGACGGCGTCGCTCCAGCAGGTACCGGATCGCCTCGTCGTCGGGGCCGGGGTGGTAGTACGGGGGCTGGTAGGGGTTCTCCTCGATCGCGGCGTCGGTGATCGGCAGGCGCAGGGTGTCGCGCAGCCCCTTGAGGTCCTCGACGGTGAGCTTCTTCATCTGGTGGGTGGCGTTGCGCCCGGCGAAGTGCGGGCCCAGGGCGTAGCCCTTGATGGTGTGGGCGAGCACCACCGTCGGCTGTCCGGTGTGCTCCCGGGCGGCCTTGTACGCGGCGTACACCTTGCGGTAGTCGTGCCCGCCACGCTTGAGCCCCCAGATCTCGTCGTCGCTCATGCTCGCGACCAGGCGTGCGGTGCGCGGGTCGCGGCCGAAGAAGTGCTCACGGATGTACGCGCCGTCGTTGGCCCGGTACGTCTGGAAGTCACCGTCCGGTGTGATGTTCATGAGGTTCACCAGCGCGCGGTCCTTGTCGGCGTGGAGCAGGGTGTCCCACCCCCGGCCCCAGATCACCTTGATGACGTTCCAGCCGGCCCCGCGGAAGAACGCCTCGAGCTCTTGGATGATCTTGCCGTTGCCGCGCACCGGGCCGTCCAGGCGCTGCAGGTTGCAGTTCACGACGAAGGTCAGGTTGTCCAGACCCTGGTCGGCAGCCACGTGGAGCATCCCGCGCGACTCGGGCTCGTCCATCTCGCCGTCACCGAGGAACGCCCACACCTCCTGGGCAGAGGTGTCCTTGATGCCACGGTGGTGCAGGTACCGGTTGGTCCAGGCCTGGTAGATCGCCGCGGCGGGGCCCAGCCCCATCGAGACGGTCGGGAACTCCCAGAACCTCGGGGCCAGGCGCGGGTGGGGGTAGGACGGCAACCCGCCGCCGGGGTGGGAGAGCTCTTGGCGGAACCCGTCGAGCTGCCCGGCGCTCAGCCGGCCCTCCAGGAAGGCCCGGGCGTAGACGCCGGGGGAGGCGTGCCCCTGGAAGAACACCTGGTCGCCGCCGCCAGGGTGGTCCTTGCCCCGGAAGAAGTGGTTGAGCCCCACCTCGTACAGCGTCGCCACCGAGGCGTAGGACGAGATGTGCCCGCCGACGGCCACGCCCGGGCGCTGGGCCCGGGTGACCATGGCGGCCGCGTTCCAGCGGACCATGCGCCGGAAGGAGCGCTCCACCTGCTCGTCACCGGGGAACCACGGCTCGTCGTGCACGGCGATCGTGTTGACGTACGGCGTGGTCAGCGCGCTGGGGACCGCCACGTTGCGCGACCGGGCGGCGCGCAGCAGGCTCATCAGCACGTAGCGCGCACGAGGGCCCCCCTGGGTGTCGATGAGACCGTCGAGGGACTCGACCCACTCGGCGGTCTCCTCGGGGTCGATGTCGGGCACCTGAGCGAGCAGCCCGTCGATCAGGGGGGTGGTCTCGTCGTGGGAAGGCACGGGTGCTCCTCGTCTGCTGTCGGACGGTCGCCCTGTCGTGTCAGGGGGTGACCTTCTCTCCTGCCTGTCCATTCTGTGACCAGGTGCGGGCGAAAGTCACCCGGAGGGTAGAGTCCAGACTGCACGGAGCCCTTGCCAGAGACGATCATCGTGCGGTGGGCTACGGTGTGCCACATCGCGGCGACGCAGGGTCGCCGGGCTGAGACGAAGAGGGAGTCCCGCACGGTGTCATCGAGCACGGAGGGGTCTGCTCGGGCGGCGCAGCGGCTCGGGTTCAGCAAGGGTCACGTCGTCCAGGAGCTTGGCTACGACGAGGATGTCGACGCGGGCCTGCGGGCCGACCTCGAGGAGATCCTCGACGGTGAGCTCGTCGACGAGGACTACGACGACGTCACCGACGGGGCCTTGATCTGGCACCGGTCCGACGACGGCGACCTCGGCGACGCGCTCGTCGACGCGCTCGCGGCGCTGGACGACAACGGGCCGGTGTGGGTGCTCACCCCCAAGGCCGGCCGGGACGGGCACGTCCCGCCCTCAGACGTCGAGGACGCGGCCACCACCACCGGCATGCACGTCATCAGCACCTTCTCGGTCGCTCCCGACTGGTCGGCGACCCGGGTCGCCAGCCGCGGCCGAGGTCGCTGACCGGACACCTGGCGCGTCGACCAGCCAGCTGTCGACCGAGCACCGTCGTCGACCAGTCGCCTGGTGCGCTGAGCCGCCCGTACAGCGGCCGCGCGCGAGATCGCACGAACACCGGGTGGTCGCCCCGTTCTCATGACGGTGGGCGACCACCCGGTGGTGTCTCTCGGTATCGCGAGCTGTTGTCAGCGAAGCTTGGCGAGCTCCGCGGTGAACGCGACGACGTGGGTGGCCTCGTCGTCGCGGATCTTGAGGAGAGCCGAGGCCACGGTGTAGTCACCGGCGGCGATGGCGCTCATCGCGAGCCGCGGGTACATGACCGTCGAGTCGTGCACCTCTCCGTCGATGGCGACCTGAAGGTTCGTGGCGTTGTCGCTCACCATGCCGGCGAGGTTCGCCAGCTCGCGGAAGTGCTCTTCCAGCTCGATCTGAGCCGTCGCCCTGAACAGCTTCGCGATGGCGGGGAGCCCGGAGCGCTGAGCCTGGTCGGCGTAGAGCATGTAGGAGGCGTACGCGAACGCCTCGCCGTGCATCGCCGTGCTCAGGTTCTCCAGCGTCCTGGGGGAGAGGCCGGAGCCGTCACCTGCCAGGATCGGGACCGCGTCCGGGGCCGGGGCGACGGGAACCGCGCTCTTGTGGCCCGCGGGGTGGCCGGAGAGCGAGGTCAGAGCCTGGGCGAACATGTCGCGGTGCGTGGCCTCGTCCTCCCCGATCTCCGAGAAGAGGTCGCCTGCCTCGATGTCGCCGTCGGCGTACGCCTCCTGCGCGAACCTCACGTACATGTCCGTCGTCTCGTAGTCCTCGCCCTCGATGGCGCTGGTCAGGTTCTCCGCGGTGGTCCCGACCAAGCAGGCGAGAGAGGCCAGGGTGGAGAAGTGGCCCTGGAGCTCGACCTCCGCGGTCCTCTGGTACAGCTTCGACAACGACGTCTGGCCCTTCGGGCTCGCGACGGCCCCGAACGCCAGGTACTGGGCGTAGGCGAACGCCTCGTCGTGCATCGCCTCAGAAAGACCAGCCATGGTCTCCTGTGTCGGCTCGGTGCATTCTGTCGACTTCTTCCCCGAGCTCGCCACCGCTGCTACAGGATTGATCGCCAGCAGCGCGACCGAAAATCCGAGCGCGACAGCGACGCCTCTCTTGATCGACCTCATTCTGAACTCCTTCTCTCAGAGCACCCGGTGATGGGGGCGCCGCGACTCTATGCAGCCTCTATGACGACTGTCAACGATCTTCCGAAACTTGATGTTCTCTTGACGTGACCTTGTCCATGTCTCAAGTGATGAGACCTGTGCACAGGTGCGGCAGGGCTCCGCGGGGCCCCGTGCGGGCGGGAGCCGCGCCGCCGCCCGTCGACCCGGTAGCCTGGGCAGCCCCCACGGGGCCTGTAGCTCAGATGGTCAGAGCGCCGCGCTTACACCGCGGAGGTCGTCGGTTCGAGACCGGCCGGGCCCACTCGATCGAGAGCGACCTGTGCTTGCGTTCCGCAAGCCTGGTCGCTCTCGTCATGTCTGGCGGGGCCTAGCCCCGCGCCCGCACAGGGGCAAGCCCCTGTGTACCCCCTGCTGTGGTCCGGTTGGCAGTTTGAACTTCCTCTGGTGAGGTCCACTGAGCGGCTCTCGCTCGAACTTGCGGCATGCGCGAAGACGCCTCGGGTCGATCCCGGGGCGTCTTTCGTGGTCCGACCTGTGGCGACGAGACAGGCTGGGTGCGAAGGCCTTCGCACCCAGCCCGCCGGCCGTCAGCGCTGGCGCAGGGCGAAGATGCCCCAGCCGACGTGCTCGCGTGTGCTGTACGCGTAGCGCGCGGGCTCGGTGCGCAGCTCGGCACGCACCTGCTCGGCCATCTCGTCGTCGGGGTTCTCGTCGAGCCAGGTGCGCATGGCGAACCACTGGGGCGCCATGTAGCGGTCCCAGCTGTCCTGGTCGGCGAGCACCATCTCCACGACGTCGTATCCCAGGTCGCTGAGGTGCGTCAGCGTCTCGGGCAGAGACAGCCAGTCGTCCATGCTGGTGGCTTCACAGGCCTCGATGGTCTCCTGGTCTGGTGGGGTACGACGCCAGTACGGCTCCCCGACCAGCATCAGGCCACCTGGTCGCAGGCTGCGCGCCAACAGCTCGACCGTGCCGGCCAGGCCGCCACCGATCCAGGTCGCGCCGATGCACGAGACCAGGTCGACCGGCTCGGTGACGTAGCCCGCCGCGTCGGCGTGCACGAAGCCGACCCGGTCGGCGACGCCGAGCTCGACCGCGCGCGCCCGAGCCTGCTCGGTGAACATCGCGCAGAGGTCCACGCCGGTACCGGTCAGGCCGTGGTCGCGCGCCCAGGTGCAGAGCATCTCTCCAGAGCCGCTCGCCAGGTCGAGCGCCTCCATGCCTGGTCTCAGGTGCAGCGCCCGGCCCAGGAGCGCGAGCTTGTCTGGGGTGATCGGGTTGTGGATGCGGTGGTTGCTCTCGCGGATCGTGAAGATGCGAGGGATGTCCATGATCGGTGTTTCCTTGTCCGTGTGAGGTGAGGTCGAGCCCCAGACGGCGACCGGGCGGTGCTTGTCGCACCAGAGAACCACGAGCCGGTCTGGGCGGCCTGGCGAGCCCACGCTCGAGCCAGGCGAACAGCGGATGAGGTCAGGCCACGGCCCGCGTCGTGAGCACGCGGACGCTTCAGACGGTGGCCACCGGCCGGGTCATCAGCTCACCTCGAGAGACGATCATCGAAACACGAACGTGCCCCGATGCTAGCAGCGCGACCCGGCTCGGCCTCGGGTACGACGTCACAGGTCTGAGGCTCACCAAGACCGTCTCGTCAGAGGGGCGGGAGCCGGGGTAGGTTCCCGATGTGGAGAACACGAGACCCACCGTCGGTGACGCGGTCGAGGCCCTGGACCGTCGCTTCCCGCCGAGGCTCGCTGCCGGGTGGGACCGGGTGGGGCTGGTCTGCGGCGATCCCGCCGCACCTGTGCGGCGGGTGATGTTCGCCGTCGACCCGGTGATGGCCGTGGTCGACGAGGCGGTCGAGTGGGGTGCGGACCTGCTGGTGGTGCACCACCCGTTGATGCTGCGCGGGGTGCACTCGGTGGCCGCGACCACGCCGAAGGGTGCGGTGGTGCACCGTCTGGTCACCTCAGGCGTCGCCCTGTATGCCGCGCACACCAACGCCGACGCGGCGACCGGTGGGGTGGCCGACGCCCTGGCCGCCGCGCTCGGGCTGGTCGACGTCGCGCCTCTGCGCGCCGACCCAGGGCCCGGGCTGGACAAGCACGTGGTGTTCGTTCCGGTCGCCGACGCCTCAGCCGTCGTCGACGCGATGGCGGCTGAGGGAGCCGGGGCGATCGGGGAGTACTCGCGCTGCGCGTGGTCCACCACCGGCGAGGGCACGTTTGTGCCGTCGCACGCGGCGAACCCGACCGTCGGGACGGCTGGGCAGGCGACCACGGTGGTCGAGGCCAGGGTCGAGATGGTCGCCCCACGCGGAGCCCGGGCCGCCGTGGTCGCGGCGATGCGTGCCGCCCACCCCTACGAGGAACCCGCCTTCGACGTGCTGGAGCTCGCCGCCTGGCCTGAGAGCACCGGCCTGGGACGGCTCGGACGTCTGCCGGCCACGTGCACGCTGCACGGCCTGGCGAGCACGGTCGCCGCCGCGCTGCCGCCGACGGTCTCCGGGGTGCGCTACGCGGGCCCGCCCGAAGCACCGGTGGCACGGGTGGCCGTGCTCGGCGGTGCGGGGGACTCCGAGCTCGACACGGCACGAGCCAGCGGTGCCGACGTCTACGTCACCGCCGACCTGCGCCACCACCCGGCGTCCGAGGCGCGCGAGCAGGCCGAGCACGAGGCGGCGACCGGACGGCGCCCCGCCCCCACGCCCTATCTGATCGACGTCTCGCACGCCGCCTCGGAATGGCTGTGGCTGCCCGACGCGGCCCGCGCCCTGACCACCGATCTGGACGGTAGCGTGGAGACCAGGGTGAGCACCCTGCGCACCGACCCCTGGACCGGGCACGTCCCGGCCCGCACCGGAGGAGACTCGTGACCACAGCCCCGGCAGCAGACCAGGTACGTCTGCTCGACGTGCAAGACCTCGACGTGCGAGCCGACCAGCTGGCCCACCAGCGGGCCACCCTGCCGGAGCTGGCCGCTGTCGCCACGCTGGAGTCACGCTCCGCCGACCTGCGCACGGCCCTGGTGGCCAGCCAGACCGCCGCCGCCGACCTGGCCCGCGAGCTCGCCAAGGCCGAGGCCGACGTCGAGCAGGTGCGTGCCCGGACGGCCCGCGACCAGAGCAGGCTGGACTCCGGCTCGGCCAGCCTCAAGGACGTGCAGGCGCTGACCTCGGAGATCGAGCACCTGGCTGTGCGCCAGGCCACCTTGGAAGACGTCGAGCTGGAGGTCATGGAACGTCTGGAGGCTCATCAGGCCGCCTTGGCCGAGGTGCAGACCGCCTACGACGTCGTGGAGGCAGAGCTCGCCTCGGCCCGTCAGGCGGCCGAGGTCGCGGTGGCCGGGGTCGATACCCAGGCGGCCGAGGTAGCCGAGAAGCGCGCCGCAGCGGTCGCTGGTCTGGACGCCGGGCTGGTGAGCCTGTACGAGCGGCTGCGCGCCCGCGACGGTGGACGCGGGGCCGGTCGGCTGCTCGGCTCGCGCTGCGAGAGCTGTCGCATGGAGCTCAACCCGCTGGACCTCGAGGCGATCCGCTCCGCCGCGCCCGACACGGTGGTGCGCTGCGAGGAGTGCGGGCGCATCCTCGTCCGGGTCTGACGGTCCCGTCGTCGTCGGTCGGCACTCTCGGTAGGATGGCGGGCGCGGATGAGTCAGTCAGGCGGTCGCGTCGGGCCTTCGGGCCCGCCGAGGAACGTCCGGGCTCCGCAGGGCAGGGTGGTGGGTAACACCCACCCGGGGTGACCCGCGGGACAGTGCCACAGAGAACAGACCGCCAGCCCTTCGGGGCTGGTAAGGGTGAAACGGTGGTGCAAGAGACCACCAGCGCACCGGGTGACCGGTGCGGCTAGGCAAACCCCACCCGGAGCAAGGCCAGACAGGGAGCGTTCGAGGGCGGCCCGCCCGAGCTCCCGGGTAGGCCGCTAGAGGCGTGCGGCGACGCACGTCGTAGATGGATGGCCGCCACCCGAGCGAGGGTGACCTCGCACGGGGACAGAACCCGGCGTACCGACTGGCTCATCCGCACCCCCTCTCTGCTTGGTGTGCGCGGTCGATCTGTCGATGAGTAAGTACATAGCAGCCAGGTGCATCGCGCGACGACCCTCGTGGCGCGGTACGGTCGGTGCGAGACGGGAGGACCGATGTACGAGCTGGCACGGTGCGTGGTGATCGGGGACTCCGGCGTCACCCTCACCGGCTATGTGGAGCACTTCGACACCCTCGAGCTGGCTGTGCGGTTCCCAGACGCACCAGACGGGCTCGAGGTGAGCTCCGTCGTCGAGGTCCGGGTGCTCGACGAGGTGCGTGGTGAGGTGCACTTCGGTGCGTCGGTGGTCGAGACGCACGGGTCGCTGATCTTCCTGGCGGGGCTCTACGAGATCGCGGTGCGGCAACGCCGTGGTGCGGCCCGGGTGCGGGTCAGCGTGCCTGCGATCGGTGTGGTCACCTCCGGGGCTGGCGAGCCCGAGGAGCTCGCGCTGACCGTCCTGGACATCTCCGCGACCGGGGTGCGCATCCTCGTCGCGGACCACCTCGCGGCAGACGCCGAGATCACCTTCCCGTTCCTCGTCGGCGACACCGTCCTGGAGCTGACCGCCCAGACGGTGTGGGCGGAGGAGTCCGTGAGCGGGTGGCGGTACGGCTGTCGTTTCGTCGCCTCCAGCCCGAGGGACGTCGAGCTGCTGTTCCGCTACGTGCTGCTGACCCAGGGTGCCCAGCGCCGCCAGGCCAAGGAGAGCGCCGCCGCCGGCACCTGAGAGGTGAGACCGGCCCACGGACGATGCCTGAAGCCCCGACATCAGCGGAGCTCAGGCTCAGCGGGTCTCAGGCGTCAGCGGCGAGCCGTGCGGCGCCGACGATCCCCGCGGCGTTGCGCAGCCGGGCGGGCACGATCGGCGCGTGCAGGTCCAGCAGCGGCAAGAAGCTCTGGTGCTTCTTGCTCACCCCGCCCCCGACGACGATCAGGTCGGGGGAGAACAGCCTCTCCACCACGTCGAAGTACCGCTGCAGCCGTGCCGCCCACACGGCCCAGCTCAGGTTCTCGCGCTCTCGGGCGCTGTCGGCGGCGCGGGACTCCGCGTCGTACCCGTCGATCTCCAGGTGGCCCAGCTCGGTGTTGGGCACCAGGTGCTGGTCGACGACGAGCGCCGACCCGATCCCGGTGCCCAGCGTGACCACCAGCACCACCCCGTCGACGCCCCGCGCGGCACCGTAGACGACCTCGGCGAGGCCCGCCGCGTCGGCGTCGTTGACCGCGAGCACCGACCGGCCGGTCGCCGCGCCGACCACCTGCTGCACGTCGGTGCCGATCCAGGAGTCGTCCACGTTAGCCGCCGACCTGGCCACGCCGTGCGTGATGACGGCCGGGAACGTCACCCCGACCGGCACCTGGGGGTCCAGGCCGAACCTGCCGACCACCTCGGCGACGGTGGCCGCCACGGCGGACGGCGTGGCCGGCTGCGGGGTCGGGATGCGCACCCGGTCGGCCGCGAGCTCGCCCGTGGTCAGGTTCACCGGCGCGCCCTTGATACCAGACCCGCCGATGTCCACCCCGAAGGCGACAGCAGGCTTCTTCTTGCTCACGGCAGCGTCAGCACCTCCGCACCGTCCTCGGTGACCGTGATCGTGTGCTCGAACTGGGCCGACCATCGACCGTCGGCGGTCACCACTGTCCAGTCGTCGTCCCACATCCGCCAGTCGGGCGTCCCCAGGTCGAGCATCGGCTCGATGGTGAACACCATGCCGGGCTCCAGGACGGTCGCGTAGTCGGGTGCGGCGTCGTAGTGCGGGATCACCAGACCGGTGTGGAACGCGGGGCCCACACCGTGCCCGGTGTAGTCGCGCACCACCCCGTAGCCGAACCGGTGCGCGTACTTCTCGATCACCCGGCCGATCACGTTGATCTCCCGGCCCGGACGCACAGCCTTGATGGCCCGGGCCAGCGCCTCGCGGGTGCGCTCGACCAGCGCCCGAGCCTCAGGGTCGACGTCGCCGGCCAGGAACGTCGCGTTGGTGTCGCCGTGCACCCCGTCGAGGTAGGCGGTGATGTCGATGTTCACGATGTCGCCGTCCTCGATCACCGTGGAGTCGGGGATGCCGTGGCAGATCACCTCGTTCAACGACGTGCACAGCGACTTCGGGAAACCCCGGTAGCCCAGCGTGGACGGGTAGGCGCCGTGGTCGAGCAAGAACTCGTGCCCGACCGCGTCGAGCGCGTCCGTGGTCACCCCGGGGGCGATGTGCCGGCCGACCTCCGCCAGCGCCTGGGCCGCGACCCGGGCCGCGACGCGGATGCGGTCGATCGTCTCCGTGTCGAGCACGTCGGGCCCGCGATAGCGGGCAGGGGCAGGCTTGCCCACGTACTCCGGGCGGGGGATCGAGGCCGGTACCTGACGACGAGGGCTGATCTTTCCTGGCACGAGGGGTGGTCGTGGTCGCTGTGCGGCGCTCATGCCTGGCAGTCTACGAAGGTGGCGGTCCAGCGTCGGACCGACAGGGAGGTCGCGCCTCGTGCTAGGGAAGAAGAAGTTCTACTACAACCTCAAGACCCAGCAGGTCGAGGAGGGCCGTCAGTCCGACTGGTCCGCCCTGATGGGTCCGTACCCCACCCGAGAGGCGGCCGAGCGCGCCCTGGAGACCGCACGTGGACGTACCGACAGCTGGGACGACGCGGACCGCACCTGGCGCCGCGAAGAGCGATGACCGGAGGGTTACTGCGCGAACGAGTGCTCCGCGTCGGGGAAAGAGCCGTCGCGAACCTCGGCGGCATAAGCGCTGGCCGCATCGTGCAGCGCTTGCCCTACCTCGCCGAAGCGTTTGGCGAAGCGCGGTGACCAGTCGGTCATCCCCGCCATGTCCACCCACACCAGCACCTGACCGTCGCAGCCCGGGCCGGCGCCGATGCCGATCGTCGGGACGGGCACGATCTGGGTCACGTCGGCGGCCACGGGTGCGGGGACCATCTCCAGCACGACGGCCACCGCCCCGGCCTCGACCAGCGCCAGCGCGTCGGCACGCAACCGCTCGGCCGCGGCGTCCCCGCGACCCTGGACCCGAGGCCCGCCGAGCAGGTGCTCGGACTGCGGGGTGTAGCCCAGGTGGCCCACCACCGGCACACCGGCGTCGGTCAGGGCACGCACCTGCGCCGCGACCCGGGCCCCGCCCTCGAGCTTGACCGCAGAGACCCCCGTCTCCTTCATCAGGCGCACCGCGGTGGCCAGGGCCTGGGTGGGCCCGGCCTCGTAGGAGCCGAAAGGCATGTCGGCGACCACGAGCGCGCGACGCGTGGCGCCGGCCACGGCCCGAGCGGCGACCACCATCTCGTCCACCGTGACCGGCAGGGTCGTGGCCTGGCCGTGCATGGTGTTGCCGATCGAGTCCCCGACCAGCAGCAGGTCGACGCCGGCCTCGTCGAAGATCCGGGCGGTGATCGCGTCGTACGCGGTGAGCATGACGAGCTTCTCGCCACGCTGCTTGGCCTGCACCAGGTGGTGCACCCGCACCTTGCGAGGAGCCTCGTCCATCGTCGTCCTTCCGCGTCGTCGTCGTGCGCGCGGCCGCCGCCGATGACGCCGGAGACCTAGGGGAGCGTATCTCGCCGCCGTGCCTCGCCGCGCGCGTCAGCCCCTGTCGTCCGGTCCGCGATCCGGCAGGATAGGGAGTCATGGACAGGCAGCAGGAGTTCGTGCTCCGCATGGTCGACGAGCAGGACATCGGCTTCATCAGGCTCTGGTTCACCGACGTGCTGGGCATCTTGAAGTCGGTGGCCATCGCGCCGGCCGAGCTCGAGCACGCCTTCAGGGAGGGCATCGGGTTCGACGGGTCCGCGATCGAGGGCCTGACCCGGGTCTACGAGGCCGACATGGTCGCCCGCCCCGACCCGTCGACGTTCCAGGTGCTGCCCTGGCGCGGCGACGGCAAGGGCTCCGGCCGGATGTTCTGCGACCTGCTGACCCCTGACGGGGAGCCGTCGCTGGCCGACTCGCGCAACGTGCTGCGCCGTGCCCTGGCACGAGCCTCAGACCGGGGATTCACGTTCTACACCCACCCAGAGATCGAGTTCTACCTGTTCAGGCAGATGGCCGACCCCACGAGCCCGTTGGTCCCCATCGACAGGGGCGGGTACTTCGACCACGTGCCGCGCGGCACCGGCTACGACTTCCGGCGGACGGCGATCACCATGCTGGAGTCGATGGGCATCTCGGTGGAGTTCTCCCACCACGAGGCCGGGCCCGGCCAGAACGAGATCGACCTGCGCTACGCCGACGCGCTGACCACCGCGGACAACATCATGACGTTCCGCACCGTGGTCAAGGAGGTCGCGCTGGAGCAGGGCGTCTTCGCCTCCTTCATGCCCAAGCCCCTGGCCGACAGCCCGGGGTCAGGCATGCACACCCATCTGTCGCTGTTCGAGGGTGACACCAACGCGTTCTACGAGCCCGGGGCGCCGCTGGAGCTGTCGAGGGTCGGCCGGTCGTTCATCGCCGGCCTGCTGCGCCACGCGGCGGAGATCACCGCGGTGACCAACCAGTTCGTGAACTCCTACAAGCGTCTGTGGGGGGGCGCCGAGGCGCCGGCGTACATCTGCTGGGGGCACAACAACCGGTCGGCGCTGGTGCGGGTGCCGATGTACAGCCCGGGCAAGGCCGCGTCCAGCCGTGTCGAGTACCGTGCGCTGGACTCCGCCGCGAACCCGTACCTGGCGTTCGCGGTGATGCTCGCCGCCGGCCTCCAGGGCGTCGAGAAGGGCTACGAGCTGCCCGAGGGCGCCGAGGACGACGTGTGGGAGCTCACCGACGCCGAGCGACGGGCGCTCGGGATCGACCCGCTGCCGACCTCCCTGGACGAGGCGATCAGGGTGATGAAGGCCTCCGAGCTGGTCGCTGAGACGCTCGGTGAGCACGTGTTCGACTTCTTCTTGCGCAACAAGCGCCAAGAGTGGACGGAGTACCGCTCCCAGGTCACCCCGTTCGAGCTCTCCCGGTTCCTGCCGTCGCTGTGACCCGCCGTCGTCGTGATCTCGATCTGAAACGGAAGGGACGGTGCCCCGGTGGCGAGCTTTGACAGCTATCCAGGGCGCCGTGAGCGCCCTTCGTCCGGGGCGCGTCTGAGACGGGCCGGGATCCGTGAGGTCGAACGGGCCGAGCGGCTGCTCACCGACCCCGCTGTGACGGCCCTCGCCCCGCAGGTCGCGCAGGTGCTCCCCGAGCTGCTG
The DNA here is from genome assembly GCA_009785115.1 of Micrococcales bacterium. Lineage (GTDB taxonomy): Bacteria > Actinomycetota > Actinomycetes > Actinomycetales > Cellulomonadaceae > Cellulomonas. The sequence goes on along the minus strand of WQWY01000004.1, from coordinate 138,061 downwards.
GCCGACGTGGCCGACCCAGACCAGGCCGTGCTCGGTGTGGTCCGGGTCGCTGAGGCGGTGCGCGACGACCCCTCGACGCTCGCCGGCATCCTGGGTGGCCCGAGCGCGGGTGTGCAGCGACTGGTGCAGCTGCTGGGCGGGTCGTCAGAGCTCAGCAACCATCTTGTCGCGCACCCTGACGTCATCGCGACGGTCGTCGCCGACGAGCCCTTCAGGGACCCCGAGACGGTGCGGGCCGAGATGCTCGCCGCGGTCGGTGCCGACCCCCAGGCGGCGCTGCCTGTCGCGACGGTGGACGCGGGTGTCGACGCGATGCGCCTGGCCTACCGGACCAGGCTGGCGCGCATCGCGGTCACCGACCTGTCCGCACCCGACCCCATGAGCCAGATGCCCGAGGTGGCGGCAGCCCTGGCCGACCTCGCGGCGGCGGCGCTGGAAGCGGCGCTGGCGCTGGCCCGGGCCGAGCTCGCCGACCACGGGCGAGGGGTGCGCCTGGCCGTCATCGGCATGGGCAAGGCGGGCGGGCGCGAGCTCAACTACGTGTCGGACGTCGACGTCGTCTACGTCGCCGAACCGGCCGAGGGGGCCGACGAGGCCGAGGCGATGACCATCGGGGCCCGCCTGGCCGCGTCGCTGGCCCGGGCCTGCGCGGGCGTGGCCGGCGAGCCCGCGCTGTGGCCGGTGGACGCCGCGCTGCGCCCCGAGGGCAAAGACGGCCCCCTGGTGCGCACCCTGGACAGCCACCGGGCGTACTACGAGCGGTGGGCGCGCACCTGGGAGTTCCAGGCCCTGCTCAAGGCGCGTCCCCTGGCTGGGGACCGCGAGCTCGGCCAGGCGTACGTCGACATGACCCAGCCGTTCGTGTGGTCGGCGGTACAGCGGGAGAACTTCGTCGAGGACTCCCAGGCGATGCGACGCAGGGTCGAGCAGCACGTGCCCCGCGCCGAGGCGGACCGGCAGATCAAGCTCGGCGTCGGGGGCCTGCGTGACGTGGAGTTCACCGTCCAGCTGCTCCAGCTGGTGCACGGCCGCGCCGACGAGACCATCCGCTCGTCCACCACCCTGACCGCGCTCGCGGCGCTCGCGGCGGGCGGGTACGTCGGCCGCGACCACGCCGCACAGCTGGCGGAGTGCTACCGGTTCTTGCGGGTGCTCGAGCACCGGTTGCAGCTGGCCCGGTTGCGACGGACCCATCTGATGCCGACCACCGAGGCCGACCTGGTGCGCCTGGCCCGTGCCGCACGGATGCGGGCAGCGGGCGCCGACGGCCTGCGAGAGCGGTGGCGGCAGGTGCGCCGTGACGTGCGACGTCTGCACGAAGAGCTGTTCTACCGCCCGCTGCTGCCCGCCACGGCCCAGCTGTCGACCGACGAGGCGCGGCTGGCGCCCGAGGCAGCCAAGGCTCGTCTCGCGGCCATCGGCTATCGAGACCCGGCCGGGGCGGTCCGTCACATCGCGGCGCTGACCGAGGGCCTGTCCCGGCGGGCCGCGATCCAGCGCCAGCTGCTGCCGGTGATGCTCGGATGGTTCGCCGACGGTGCCGACCCGGACGGCGGCCTGCTGGCTTTCCGGCGGCTGTCAGACACGCTGGGCTCGACGCACTGGTACCTGAAGCTGCTGCGAGACTCCGGCAGCGCCGCCCAACGTCTCGCGCTGGTGCTGTCCACGTCGCGGTATGTCGCCGACGCCCTGACCCGCTCGCCGGAGTCGGTGACGTGGCTGGACGACGACGCCGAGCTGGAACCCCGGTCATCCGCCCGGTTGTGGACCGAGGCCACCGCGATCCTCGACCGGCGCGCGGACCCGGCCCAGGCCGCCCAGGCGCTGCGTGCGCTGCGCCGTCGCGAGCTGGCGCGGACGGCGTCCGCCGAGGTGCTGGGTGTCGCGACCACGCCGGCGGCGGCGTCGCTGACGGCCGCCGCTGACGTGCTGCTCGCCGGGGGGCTGAGGATCGCCCGCTCCCAGGCCCGCGCGACGCTGGGCCTGACCGAGGACCCGGCCACGATGGCGGTGATCGCGATGGGCAGGCTGGGCGGGGGAGAGATGGGCTACTCCTCGGACGCCGACGTCCTGTACGTGCACGAGCCCCTGCCCGGTGCGGACGAGACGGTGGCCCACGACTGGGCGATGCACGTGGCGACACGGCTGCGTGGCCTGCTCGGCGACGTCGGTGCTGAGCCGCCCTTGCAGATCGACGCCGACCTGCGCCCCGAGGGCCGCAACGGCCCGCTGGTCCGCACCCTGGCCGCCTACGCCGAGTACTACGAACGCTGGTCGTCGGTGTGGGAGGCCCAGGCTCTCCTCCGAGCCCGCCCCGTCGCCGGAGACACCGACCTGGGGGAGCGCTTCGTCGCGCTGGTCGCCCCGATCCGCTACCCGCGGGGCGGCCTGGACGTCGCCCAGACCCGGGAGATCCGACGCATCAAGGCCAGGGTCGAGGCCGAACGCCTCCCACGAGGGGTCCTCCCGGCCCGCCACCTCAAGCTGGGCCCGGGCGGCATCTCCGACGTGGAGTGGACCGTCCAGCTGCTTCAGCTCCAGCACGCCCACGAGATGCCGTCGCTGCGCACCACGTCCACCCGAGCCGCTCTGGACGCCGCCCGTGACGCCAACCTGCTCAGCCCCTCAGACGCCGAGATCCTGTGCACGGCCTGGGACCTGGCCTCCAAGGTCCGTGACGCGAACGTCCTCTGGTCGGGCCGCCCCGACAGCAGCAGCACCGACCTGCTCCCGCACGACCGCCGCACCCTAGCCGGCGTCGCCAGGGTGATGGGTCGCGGCCCAGCGGCCGGCGCCCACCTCGAAGAGGAGTACCTGCGCGCCTCCCGCCGCGCCAGGACCGCCGTCGAGCGCCTCTTCTACGGTTGACCCACGGGGGCCCTGTCAGACGTCGTAATAGAGCTCGAACTCGTGGGGGTGGGGACGCAGGCGGAGGGCGTCGACCTCGGCGGAGCGCTTGTAGCTGATCCAGGTGGAGATCAGGTCGGGGGTGAAGACGCCGCCAGCGGTCAACCAGTCGTGGTCGGCCTCGAGGTTGTCGAGGACCTCCTCGAGGGAGCCAGGGACCTGGGCGATCTGGGCGTGCTCCTCGGGGGGCAGCTCGTAGAGGTCCTTGTCGATCGGCTCGGGTGGCTCGATGCGGTTCTGGATGCCGTCCAGGCCAGCCATCAGCATGGCCGCGAAAGCCAGGTAGGGGTTCGAGGACGGGTCGGGGACCCGGAACTCGACGCGCTTGGCCTTCGGGTTCGAGCCGGTGACCGGGATGCGGATACAAGCCGAGCGGTTGCGGGCCGAGTAGACGAGGTTCACCGGGGCCTCGAAGCCCGGCACCAGACGGTGGTAGGAGTTCACGGTCGGGTTGGTGAAGGCCAGAAGCGACGGGGCGTGAGCGAGCAGACCGCCGATGTACCAGCGGGCCAGGTCTGACAGCCCTCCGTAGCCCTTCTCGTCGAAGAACAGCGGCTTGCCGTCCTTCCACAGCGACTGGTGCACGTGCATGCCCGAGCCGTTGTCGCCGAACAGCGGCTTGGGCATGAAGGTCGCGGTGCGGCCCTCGGCGGCCGCGACGTTCTTCACCACGTACTTGAACAGCTGCACCTTGTCGGCCGAGGCGGCCAGGGTGTCGAAGCGGTAGTTGATCTCGGCCTGCCCCGCGGTGCCCACCTCGTGGTGGGCTCGCTCGACGTTCAGGCCCAGCGCGTCCAGGTGGAGCGAGATCTTGTCGCGCAGGTCCGCGAAGTGGTCGACCGGGGGGACGGGGAAGTAACCGCCCTTGTACGGGACCTTGTGGCCGAGGTTGGGGCGCTCGTCGCGACCGGTGTTCCAGGCCGCCGCGATCGAGTCGATGTAGTAGAACGAGGCGTCCTGACGGGTCTGGAAGCGCACGTCGTCGAAGATGTAGAACTCGGCCTCAGGGGCGAAGAACGCGGTGTCGGCGATCCCGGTCGACCTCAGGTACGCCTCGGCCTTGGCGGCCACCTGGCGCGGGTCTCTGCTGTAGGGCTCGTCGGTGTAGGGGTCGACGATCGCGAAGTTCATGTTGAGGGTCTTCTCGACCCGGAACGGGTCGAGATAGGCCGTGGTCACGTCAGGGACCAGCTTCATGTCTGACTCGTTGATCGCCTGGAACCCACGGATCGACGAGCCGTCGAACATCTGGCCCTCGGTGAAGAAGGTCTCGTCCACGCTGGCCGCGGGGACGTTGAAGTGCTGCATCACGCCAGGCAGGTCGCAGAACCGGATGTCGACGAACCTGACGTCCTCGTCCCTGATGAACGCCAGGACTTCCTCTGGTCTGCTGAACATCCGCTGCTCCTCGGTCGGTCGGGCTCGTCCGGAGGCTCGGTCTGTCGGGTGACGTCCACGACATCTTCCCGTGGCTACCCGCTGCGTCTCCGGTGCAACGGTACTAGCCAGGGGTCGTCACCCATCGCACCGCCGCGAGGTCGCCTCACCTGCCGCGCGGCGGGCCGGGGCTCAGCGTCCGCGCAGGCCCTTGCGGTCAGGGCGGACCTTCATCGGGTCGAGCCCCTTGGGCACGGGAAGCCTGGCCGCGCCCAGAGACATCAGGCGCTTGTCGACGGCCGCGACCTCCTGCCGGGTCAGCACCGGCTTGAGCTGCTTGGACAGGTACCGGGTGAGCCGCCTGAGCGGGACCTGGCCCTCGTCGTCACCCATCTGGACCAGGTGGACCGGGGCACCGCCGACCACCCTCGCGCAGCGCTTGCGCTCGGCCTCGAGCAGGCGCACGGCACGGTGGGGCGGGCCCTCGCTGATCAGGACCACCCCAGGGCGGCCCACCCCGCGGAACACCATGTCTTGGGTGCGAGGGTCGATCGCGACCGGCTCCTGGCCGAACGTCCAGCCTCGACGCATCGTGGTCAGCGCCGAGTAGGTGGCGCCGGGCTGGCCCGCGATCTGGGAGTACGCGGCGACCTCGACCCGGCGCGCCAGGAGGAACATCGCGCCGATCAGACCGAGGGACAGGCCGAGCATGGCCCCTTGCCAGTACTGGCCGGTGATGAGCCAGCCGATCACGACGGACAGCGCGGTCACGCCGACGACGATCGCGACGATGAACCATCCCGTGCGCGGGTCGTAGCGCTGGGTGATCTTGTACGCCTGCCACAGCTGGTGGTACCAGCGAGTCTTCTTCGGCTTCTTCGCTGCGGAGGTCGGGTCAGCGCTCGTGGACTGGCGTGCCATGGCAGGGGAGTCTACCGGCGCGAAGGTCGACCGAGGACGCTCTGCCCCTGATGGCTCAGGACTTCCGTCCCTGGTTCGACTGGTGGGTGATGGCGAGTCTGTCAGAGAATGTCGTGGAGCGGACGGATGACCAGAAACCCCTGAGAGGTGGCTGTCGTGAAGGTCTTGATGAGTGTCTCGTCTCGTCACGGAGGCACGGCCGAGATCGGTGCACGGGTCGCGCAGGCGCTGCGCGACGGTGGCCACGAGGTAGACGTGATCGCCCCAGACGACGTGACCCAGGTCGCCAGCTACCACGCGGTCGTGCTCGGGACCTCGGTGTACATCGGCCGGGTCGGCCTGGACATCAAGGACCTCGTCGACCGCCAAGGGGCGGCCCTGCACGCCCGGCCCGTGTGGATGTTCTGGTCTGGCCCGGTCGACGGCCAACCAGACAACAGCCCCCCGCCGGAGGACGTCGTCGACATCGCACGCGGGGCCGGTGTCAGGCAGCTGCAGGTGTTCGGCGGACGGCTGGACAAGGACGGGCTGACGGTCACGGAGAAGTCGCTGCTCGCCCGGACCTCGGCCGAGCCAGGAGACCGCCGCGACCTGAACCTCGCCTACGCGTGGGGTCGCCAGATCGCGACGGACGTGACCAACGCGGCCATGCAGGCTCGGTGAGGGGGAGCCCCTCCCCAGACATGCCCCTCTCTCGCCTCACGCAGAGGCTCGAGAGCCGTTCTTGACGAGCAGCGCCATGATCGCCGGGCCACGAGCGTCTACGGCGCGCCCCCCGAGGACGACGCCAGCAGCCAGCACCACCACGCCCCAGATCACGCCCACGCCCGCCACCAGCCATCCCCACGACGTCGGGGTCAGGTGCGCGGCGGCCCCGACCGGCGCCCAGAGCAGGAGCGTCGCGGCCACCCCGCCGAGCTGGGTCACCACAGCCAGGCCGGAGAGCCCCCCGCGCGACGACAGCGGGTTGGCGCCGGGCAGCACCACCGGGTAGATCGCCACCGCGGAGAGCACGCTCGCGACGCCCAGCCCGACCAGGTACGCGCACAAGGTGGAACCGATCAGAGCGGGGGCGTCAGCCGGTGAGCCGAGCGCCACGGTCACGACGACGCACAGCACGACCAGCCCAGGGACGGCCCACCCGATCTGCCCGAGCGCTCGTCCCAGACGGTCGGCCCACCCTGGCACCCCCGCCGTCAGGTGCAGCCACCACGCGGTGGAGTCGAAACCGATGTCAGAGAGCAGGATCAGACCGGCCGCCAGGCCTGCCGCCTCGCAGCCCATCAGGGCGACATGGTGCACGAGCGAGTCCGAGACACCCGGCAGCACCCCCATCGACCGGCTCATGACCACCATGACCAGCGGCAGCAGGACGAGCACGGGGACACCGGCGAGATAGCGAGGGTCTTTCGCCCAGTAGCGTCGGGCACGCGCCGCGACAGCCAGCACCGGGAACCACGCGGCGCGCGAGGTGCGGGCCACAGCCTGCGCCACCGCGTCACGTCGAGACCTGGTGCCACGCTGAGCGGCAGGGGGAGCGGTGAGCGCCCGGTCCAGCGCTCGCCCGTAGGCCCACACCAGAAGGAGCACGTACAGCACGGCCAGGCCCAGGTGGGCAGCGACCCCGAGCCAGTCGCCCGCGGCGGCGGCACCGCCGGCCGCCCACGGAGCACCGAGCGGCGTCCAGCTCAGCACGACCCCCACCGGCGTGGGGTCGAAGGTCAGGTCTTGCAGCACCCGGCCCTGGGTGAGCGAGACCAGCACCAGGTACGCGCCACCGAAGAGCGCCGCGCCGAGCACGACGCTCGCGTCACGTCCACGTCGGGAGGAGAGCACGCCGGCCAGGACCGTGGTGGTCAGCCGACCGACCACCATGCAGGTCGAGGTGCCGAGCACGGCGCCGACGAAGGCCGGGAGCATCGCTCGGGGCGTGCTGACCCACAGCATCACGGTGGTCGAGGCCGCGAGCAGCGTCGCGATGCCGGGCAGCCCGACGAAGCTCGCCGCGACCAGCCCGGGGGCCAGGTCGGCGCCGCGCAGCGGGAAGGGGGCGAACCGGGCCGGGTCCAAGGTCTGGTCCAGGCCGAACAGCAACGGCGGGAGCACGGCCCACGCGACGCACAGCACCGACCCGGCGATCACCACCCAGGTGCCCGTGTCGGCCTGGTGCTGCGGTACCAGCCGGAGGCCGAGCGCCGTGAAGCTCGCGCCGGCTATGAGCACCATCGCGAGCACCGACGCGGCGGCCAGCAGCCACGCGACGAGGACGGCCGCGTTGCGCCGCAGAGAGGCTCGGAACAGCCGGAGCCTCAGGTCGAGGACGGTCGCAACCACGACAGCTCCGCGGGGGTGGCCGCGCCGCCCACCAGCTCGATGAACCTGCTCTCCAGGTCTTGGCCCGCCGCGACCTCGTCCAGGGTTCCCGACACCAGCACCTGGCCGTGGTGGATCACCGCGACGCGGTCGCACACCCGCTCCACGGTGTCCATCACGTGCGAGGAGAGGATCACCGTGCCACCGTCGGCGGCATACCGGGCGAGGATCTCCTGGATGGCGCGTGCTGAGACCGGGTCGATGGCCTCGAAGGGTTCGTCCAGCACCAGCAGGTCCGGGGCGTGCAGCGCCGCGGCGGCCAGCGCGATCTTCTTGGTCATGCCTGCCGAGTAGTCGGCCACCGGCTTGCGCGCGTCGCCGCTCAGCCCCAGGGCGTCGAGCAGCTGGGCCGAGCGCTGGGCCACCACGGCCCTGTCCATCCTCCGCAGCATCCCGGTATAGGTGAGCAGCTCTTGGCCGGTCAGGCGGTCGAACAGCCTCAGCTCGTCGGGCAGCACGCCGATCTTCGTGCGCATCACCGTCAGGTTCGACCACAGGTCGACGCCGCCCACCCAGACCTGACCGGCGTCGGGGCGCAACATCCCCGTGACCATCGACAAGGTGGTCGTCTTGCCCGCACCGTTGGGTCCGACGAACCCGAGCATCGACCCGCGCGGCACGTCGAGGTCCAGCCCTCGCACCGCCCTGACCTGCCCGAAGGTCTTGGACAGACCACGGATCACGAGCGCGGGAGGTGTGCCCGGAGCGGGTGACGGCGGTGACGTGTCGGGAATCGCGGTCACACCGGCCATTCTGACACGGGGTGGTATCGGCGTCAGGTCCAGGTCGCAGGTTGCCCCGGTCGGCTCAGGCCCCCGAGAGGGCGTGCCTCAGAGGCAGGCCCTGATCCAACGGGCGGCCGACTCGATGTCGGGGTGAGAGAAACGGAAACCAGAGGCGCGCAGCGCTGCCGGTTCGGCTCGGGTCGACCCGAACAGCTCCTCGGCGAAGGGGCCGAGAACCAGCCGCAGAGGAGCAGCGGGCACGGCCAGCGCCGCCGGTCGGCGCAGCGTGCTGGCGAGCGTGGCGACCATCTCGGCGTTGCGGGTCGCGCCGGCGACCAGGTTCACGGGTCCGTGCACGTCTGCCCGCAGCAGGTGCTCGATCGCGCGCACCTCGTCGGCCAGGGTGATCCACGACCAGAACTGTCGACCAGAGCCGAGACGTGCACCGAGCCCGGCGCGGACGAGAGGCAGCACGGCGCGCAGCGCTCCACCGGTGGGGGACAAGACGATGCCTGAGCGCAGCAGCACCAGACGGCACGACTCCGCGGCGGGCTCGGCAGCGGTCTCCCAGCGCCGCACCACGTCGGCGAGATACGTGCTGCCGAACGGCTCGGCCTCGGTGAGGACGTCGTCCCCACGGTCTCCGTACGCCCCCGTGGCCGAGGCCTGCAGCATCACCGACGGCGGTGCGTCGAGCCGCCTGATGGTGCGTGCCAGAAGACCAGCGGTCCGCACCCGAGAGCTGAGGAACTCCCGACGGCGTTCGCGGGTCGCCGGACCGAAGCTCGCCCCGGCCAGGTCGATCACCGCGTCGGCGCCGTCGAGCACCTCTGGGTCCAGCCGCCCGAGCGCGGGGTCCCAGGTCGCCTCGTCCGAGGTCTGGGCAGGTCTGCGCACCAGGCGGAGCACCTGGTGCCCACCGTCACGGAGGACGGGCAGCAGCGCCTGACCGATCAGCCCGCCAGACCCGGCGACGACGATCCGCACGGCTACACGCCGAGGTCGGGCTCGAAGGAGCCCTCCTCGATCCGGGCCTTGACCGCCCCGAGGTAGCGGGCGGCGTCCGCGCCGTCGACCAGCCGGTGGTCGTACGACAAGGCCAGGTAGCACATCGAACGGATCGCGACCGCCTCCGACCCGTCGGGTGCGGTCACCACGGCCGGGCGCCTGACGATCGCACCGGTGGCCAAGATCGCCGAGGTGCCGGTCGGGACGATCGGCGTGTCGATGAGCGCCCCTCCCCACCCGGTGTTGGTCACGGTGAACGTCGCCCCGGACAGCTCGTCGGGGGCGACCTTGTTGTCACGGGTGCGCGAGGCGAGATCAGCGATGCCGCGGGCGATGCCGACCAGGCCGAGATCGACGGCGTCGCGCAGCACCGGGACCACCAGGCCGCGCTCGGTGTCGACCGCGATGCCGATGTTCTCCGACGCCGGGTAGGTGATCTGCGTGCCCTCGAGCAGGCCGTTGACCTTCGGGTACGTCCGCAGCGCCTCGCCCGCGGCGAGCACGAAGAACGGCAGGAAGGTCAGCCTGACGCCCTCGCGCCGGGCGATCTCGTCCTTGACGCGGTCGCGCAGCGCGGCCACCTTGGTGACGTCCACCTCGACCACGGTGGTGAGCTGGGCCTGGGTGTGCAGGGCCTCGACCATCCGTTCCGCGATGATCTGGCGCAGCCGGCTGGCCTTCTCGGTGGTGCCCCGCAGCGGGGAGACCGCACCGATGGTGGTCGGTGCGGCCGAGACTCCCGTCGGCCCGGCGGGAGCCGTGGCGGCGAGCGGGGCGGCGGCCGCGAGCACGTCCTCCTTGCGGATCCGCCCGCCCACGCCGGTGCCGACCACCCGGCTCAGGTCGACACCGCGCTCGGTCGCGAGCCTGCGGACCAGCGGGGTCACGTAGCCGGTGCTCGTCACCTGGCTCGGGGTGGGCGGGATCGCCACGGGGGCGGGAGAGGGCGCGGGCGGCACGAACGGAGGCGCGGGCACGACCGAGAGCGCGGCCGAGGGTGGCGCGGCCGACGAGGGCGGCTTCGGCACGGTCGGCGCCGGGACGACCGGTGGCGGAGGTACCGAGGGCGCGGCCGGGGCTGACGCGGCGGGCGGGGTCGTAGAGACAGCGGCGGGAGCACCCGAGCCGATCCGGGCCAGCACGGCACCGACCTCGGCGGTCTCGTCCTCGGGAACCACGATCTCCAGCAGCGTGCCGGCGACAGGGGAGGGCATCTCGGTGTCGACCTTGTCGGTCGAGATCTCCAGCAGCGGCTCGTCGACGTCCACGTGCTCACCGACCGCCTTGAGCCACCGGGTGACGGTGCCCTCGGTCACCGACTCGCCCAGAGCCGGGAGGGTGACGTCGGTCGCGTCGCCGGACGTCGCGGCGGGGGCGTCGACGAAGGCCGCCGGGGGCGTGCTCTGAGGCTCGGTGGCCGCAGGCGCCTCGAAGGCTGCGGGAGGCTCGAAGGTGGCGGGCGTCTCGGCCGGTGCGGCCGGGGCAGGCGCGCTCGTACCGGTCCCGTCACCGATCACAGCGAGCACGGCACCGACCTCGGCGGTCTCGTCCTCCGGCACGAGGATCTGCTCGAGCACCCCGGACACCGGGGAGGGGATCTCGGTGTCGACCTTGTCGGTCGAGATCTCCAGCAGCGGCTCGTCCACCTCGACACGGTCACCGACCGCCTTGAGCCACTGGGTGACGGTGCCCTCGGTCACCGACTCGCCGAGGGCGGGAAGCTGCACGTGGTGCGACATTCGTGTCTCCTTCGACTGCTCAGGCGTGGGCGTGCAGCGGCTTGCCGGCCAGGGCGAGGAAGGCCTCGCCGAGGGCCTCGTTCTGTGTGGGGTGGGCGTGGACGAGCGAGGCGACGTCGTCGGGGTAGGCCTCCCAGGCGACGATGAGCTGGGCCTCGCCGATCAGCTCGCCGACCCGGGCACCGATCATGTGGACCCCGACCACCGGCCCGTCGTCGAGGCGCACCAGCTTGACGAAACCCTGGGTGCCGAGGATCTGCGACTTGCCGTTGCCGCCGAGGTTGTACTCCAGCGTGGTCACCTTGTCGGCGCCGTGCTCGGCCTTGGCCTGGGCCTCGGTCAGCCCGACCGAGGCGACCTCCGGGGTCGAGTAGGTGACCCGGGGGATACCCGACTCCACGATGGGCGCCGGGTTGAGGCCGGCGATCTGCTCGGCGACGAAGATGCCCTGGGCGAACCCACGGTGGGCGAGCTGGAGGCCCGGCACGATGTCACCGGCCGCGTACACGTTCTGCACGTTGGTGCGCAGCCGCTCGTCGGCGAGCACGAAGCCGCGGTCCATCGCGATGCCCTGCTCCTCGTAGCCCAGGTCGGCGGTGGCGGGCCCGCGCCCGACGGCCACCAGCAGCAGGTCCGCGTCGAAGGTCTTGCCGTCCTCCAGCCGCACGTGGACCGCCGAGTCGTCCTGCGTGACGCTCTCGAACCGGACGCCGGTGCTGAAGGCGATCCCGCGCTTGCGGAACGCTCGCTCGAAAGCCTTGCTGATCGCCGCGTCCTCGTTGGGCACCAGGTGAGGGAGCGCCTCGATGATGGTGACCTCGGCCCCGAACGAGCGCCACACGCTCGCGAACTCGCAGCCGATGACCCCGCCGCCGAGCACCACCACGGACTTGGGCACCCAGTCCAGCGTCAGTGCCGCGTCCGAGGTGATCACCCGGCCGCCGATCTCCAGCCCGGGCAGGGTGCGCGAGTACGACCCGGAGGCGAGCACCACGTTGCGCCCCACCAGCCGACGGCCGTCCACCTCGACCGTGTCCGGGGCGACCAGACGGCCCCAGCCGTTGACCAGCTCGACCTTGCGAGCGGCCACCAGGCCCTGCAGGCCCTTGTAGAGGCGGCCGACCACCGAGTCCTTGTACTGGTTGACCTCACCGATGTCGATGCGCTCCAGGTGCGTGTGTACGCCGTACTGGGCGCTCTCGCGGGCGTCGTCAGCGAGCTCGGCAGCGTGCAGGAGAGCCTTGGTCGGGATGCAGCCCCGGTGCAGGCAGGTGCCACCGACCTTGTCGGCCTCGACCAGGGCGACCGACATGTCCAGCTCGGCGGCACGCAGCGCCGCGGCGTACCCGCCGCTGCCGCCACCCAGGATGACGATGTCGTAGACGTTCTCCTCAGTCACGTGCCACTCCTGTTCGACGGTGAGACCAGGCCCTTAGGTCCTATCTTGACACCCAGATCGTGCTGATACGAAGCCCTGGCGGCGCGAAGAACCGCTGTTCGTACCCGGGTCAGCCTACCTACCGGTTCCCACACCGGCCGAGCGGAGCGTCACGAGGCTCCGCGGAGCTTCAGCGGGTGACCTTGCCGAACAACGCCCCCAGCGCGCGCAACCACACCGGCCGGGTCGTCGCGTACCAGGCGGCAGCGGCCAGAGCCAGGACGGCGAGGACGACGACCAGGCCCAGCGGGGAGGTGTCGTCGCGCGAGGCGAACATGTGGTTGAGGTTCCGCAGCGCCCCGGTGGCGAGCACCATCGCGACGTGCACCACGACGAACGCGACGAACGCGACCATCACCGGGTGGTGCAGGGCGTGGGCCCGCTCGACGGAGAAGACGCGGTCCAGACGAGAACGACCCGTCGGCCACAGCGCCGACTGCCGCAGGCCGGTGATCGCCGCCAACGGTGCGAGCACGAACACCACCCCGGCGTAGGCGAGCATCTGGAGGGCGTTGTAGGCGACCCAGGTGCTCTCGGTCGGCCAGTGCAGCGCCAGCATCTGCAGGGCCACCGAGGCGGCGTGGGGGATCACGTCCACGCTGGTCGGGATCAGCCTCACCCAGCGCCCCGAGGTGAACAGCAGCACCACGAAGACGGCACCGGCCGTGAGCCAGAGCAGGTCGAGGCTGACGTGGAACCACTGCTCCACGGTGATGGTCGTCGGGCGCTTCTTCTTCGACAGCCTCGGACGGCCGCGGCGGGTCCAGCGGCCGGCCGGCCGTCCCCCCGCACGGATGGCCAGGCCGGACCGCACGATCAGCGCCATGAAGAACAGGTTCATCGCGTGCAGGACGACGACCCACCCCGGTGTGCCGACGTGCTCGGCCCCGGCCGGCACCCCCGGGTAGCGGGCGACGAAGTCCTGGACCGCGTCGAGCCCCCACGCCCAGCGGGCAGCCAGCATCGCCACCACCGTCGTGGCGAGGAGCGCGACGACGACGGTGCGAACGCGTCGGGACACGGCGAGGCCGCGTCTCTTGGGGGTCTGGCTCACACCGCGTCCCGTCCGTCGTCCCTGGGCTGGGTCGGGCTGAATCGTACGTGACGGGCCCTGCCTGTCACCGTCCCGTCCCGCTGTCAGCGCTCCGCACCTCGTCGTCAGCGCTCCGCGCGGGACTCCAGCAGGGTGAGCAGGGTGCGCACCCCCATGCCCGTGCCACCGAGCGGGGTGTACCCGTAGGCCGTCTTGCTGTTGTAGGCCGGCCCGGCCACGTCCAGGTGCGCCCAGGGGGTGTCGCCGACGAACTCCGCCAGGAACAGACCGGCCAGGAGCATCCCGCCCCAGCGCTCACCGATGTTGGCGAGGTCGGCCACCTTCGACTTCAGCCCCGACTTCATGTCCTCGGGCAGCGGCATCGGCCAGAACGCCTCGCCGCTGGCGGTCGCGGCGGCGACCACCTCCTCACGGGCGTCGTCGGTGCCCATCACCGCCGCGACCCTCCGCCCGAGGGCGACGACCTGCGCCCCGGTGAGCGTGGCCACGTCGACCACCAGGTCCGGTGTTTCCTCGACGGCCGCCACCAGGACGTCGGCCATCGCCAGGCGTCCTTCGGCGTCGGTGTTGAGCACCTCGACCGTGGTCCCGTCGCGCATGGTCAGCACGTCCGACGGGCGCTGGGCCGTGCCCGACGGCATGTTCTCGGCCAGGGCGCACCACGCGGTCACGGCGATCGGCAGGTTCAGCCGCGCCGCCGCGACGACGGTGCTCAGCACGGTCGCCGCGCCGGCCATGTCTGACTTCATCTCGTCCATGTCGGCAGACGGCTTCAGCGAGATGCCGCCAGAGTCGAACGTGATGCCCTTGCCGACCAGCGCCACCGACCGCTTGGCGCGGCCGGGGGAGTAGGCCACCTTGACCAGGCGCGGCGGACGGGCCGAGCCCTGACCGACGCCGACCAGGCCGCCGAAGCTCCCGGCAGCGAGGGCCTTCTCGTCCAGCACCGTGATCTTCACGCCCTTGAGACCCTTGGTGGCGGTGCGCGCGACGTCGGCGAAGGCCTCTGGGTAGAGGTCGTTGGGGGCGGCGTTGACCAGGTCGCGCGCGGCGTGCACGGCCTCGGCCAGCACCTGCGCCCGCTGCACCGACCGGGTCTCGGCCTTGGTGGGGCGGTGGCCGAGCAGCAGCTGGACCTCGCCCAGGGCGGGCTTGGTGGTGCTGCTCGAGCCCTGGCCGTGGTACCGGGTGTAGGCGTAGGCGCCCAGCAGGGCGCCTTCGGCGACCGCCGTCAAGGTCTCCGGCTCGTCGTCGGGCAGCACCACAGCGGCGCTGGTCAGCCCCGCCAGCGAGCGGGTCGCCGCACCGACCGCGCGGCGCAGGGACTCCGGCGTCGAGGCCTTCCCGGCCCCGGTGAGCACGACGGAGCGGGCACGCAGCCTGTGCGCGGGCACCCGGTGCACCTCGTCGGCGGCGCCGGTCAGGCCCAGCACCTGCGCGGAGCCCGACACCAGGGTACGGATCTCGTCGGGCACGTCGCCCAGAGGGACGAGCCCTTCGGGGCGCTCGGCGAGGACGACGACGAGAGCGTCGACGGAGACGGTGGCAGGTGCGGCCTGGGTCAACGAGATCACCCGGCGATAGTACGGCCCTGCGGCCGGGCGGCGCCGCGCGAGTCACGTAGGTTGGTCCGTGTGTACAGGCTGCTCTTCAACCTGGTGGCGCTGCGGACGGACCCGGAGGTCGCGCACCGTGTGGCGTTCGCGCTGATCCGTGCTGTCGCGGCGGTCCCGCTGGCCCGGCGGGTCGTGGGCTCGTGGTACCGCGTGCCACCGACGGCCCAGGTCGAGGTCTGGGGACGGACCGTGCCGTCCGTGCTCGGGGTCGCGGCCGGCTTCGACAAGGACGCTCGAGGGGTGCTCGGGCTGACCATGCTCGGCTTCGGCTTCGTCGAGGTCGGCACCGTCACGGCGATGCCGCAGCCGGGCAACCCCAAGCCACGGCTGTGGCGGGTGCTCGCGGTGCACGGGCTGCGCAACCGGATGGGCTTCAACAACGA
Source organism: Micrococcales bacterium (assembly GCA_009785115.1). Lineage (GTDB taxonomy): Bacteria > Actinomycetota > Actinomycetes > Actinomycetales > Cellulomonadaceae > Cellulomonas. The sequence continues at coordinate 122,520 of WQWY01000004.1, read as the reverse complement.
GGGCTCGGCGCGTGCCGAGCACCGGCTGCGTCGTCTGCGCTCGACACCCGAGGGTCGGGCGGCGTTCGTCGGGGTCAACCTCGGCAAGACGAAGGCGACCCCGTTGGCCGGCGCTCCCGCCGACTACGCCACCAGCGCGGAGCGTCTCGCGCCGTACGCCGACTACCTGGTGGTCAACGTCTCGTCGCCGAACACCCCGGGCCTACGGGACCTCCAGGCGGTCGAGGTGCTGCGTCCGGTGCTCGAGGCCGTGCGACAGGCGGCCGACGCGGCCACCGTCGCCCAGGGGGGTCACCGGGTACCGTTGCTGGTGAAGATCGCCCCCGACCTCGCTGACGAGCAGGTGGACGAGATCGCTGACCTGGCTCTCGAGCTCGGCCTGGACGGGGTGGTCGCGGTGAACACCACCATCGCCCACGACCTGGGTGACGGCGGGCTCTCCGGGCCCCCGCTGCGGAGCCGTGGGCTGACGGTGGTCGCCCGCCTGCGCGAGCGTCTGGGCCCTGACCTGGTCATCATCGGCGTCGGGGGCATCACGACGGCCGCCGACGCCGCCGAGTACCTGGCGCGTGGTGCGACCCTGGTCCAGGGCTACACCGGTTTCATCTACCAGGGGCCGTCCTACGCCGTCCGGATCGCGCGGGCGTTGGGAGCCGCGGCGGCCCGTGCGAGCTCGGCCTCGTCGTGAGCGGCGGTGCGAGATGAGCGTGCGGCCGCGCTGGGAGTGGGCCCTGCTGGGCGTCGACGGCGAGCCTGCCGAGCGTGTGGGGCCCGCGTTCACCGCGCGCTTCGACGCCGAGCAGTGGATCGGTGAGCACTGGCGCGACCTGGCGGCACAAGGAGTGCGTCAGGCCAGGCTGCTGCACGAGGGCGCACCGGTCGGTGCGTCGCTCGACCTCGCGAGACCGAGCGCACCGGCCTAGACGATCCGTCTCAGCGAGGCAGCTGTCCGGGCCTGACCTGGGGCTTGGGCATCCGCAGACGGCGCAGCTGGTAGGCCCTCATCACGAAGTAGCCCGCCGTGCCGCGCGCCGTCCCGGCAGCGCCGAACTTGCGAGTCAGCACGGCCTTGAGCCTGCGCCACCTCAGGAACGTGTCGAGCGCGCTGAACGCCAGGTAGAAGTACGGCAGCAAGACGAGGGTGGTGGAGATCATCGTGCCCGCCGCGGAGCCGAGCAGGCCGGAGATCGCCACCGCCCCGACGAGCAGCACCAGCGCCGCGGGGAGGAAGTACTCGGCGCTGGTGCGCTGGGAGTCGACCGCGTCGCGGACGTAGCGGCGCACCGGGCCACGGTGCTGCAGAGGCATGTTCTGCTCGTCGCCGGTCATCATCGCCTGGTACTCCAGGTCGCGCTTGCGCCGCTGCGCCGCCCTGGCGTCCTTGCTCGCCGCCTTGCGGTCGGTCGGCACCAACGGGCGCCTGTTGGCCGCCTGGGCTTCCTTGCGCCTGGGCGTGGCGTGCCCCTTGCCGCCGACCTTCCGCGGCGTCGGCGTCACGTCCTCGAGCGGGGGCGGGGGAGTCTTCTCGCGTCCGAACACCCGGCCAGGGTAGTCGAGCGGACCCCGCTCGTGTCGCCATGCCGTGCGGCGGCCTCGAGAGCCTCGGAGGCTGTCGACGGCGGTGTGCCGGCGAGACGCTCTCTGTGCTGTCGAGACGCTCCCCGCCGGGAGGCACCTCAGCGACGGCCCAGGACGCTTCAGGTGGGGACAGGGTCGTGCTGGAGGCGGAACCGCACCTGGGTGGCGGCCTCCAGGTTCTCCAGGCGCGAGACCAGGTGCAGCGCCATGTCCATGCCCGCGGAGCCGGCGCCCGAGGTGACGGTGTCGCCGTCGTCGACGAACCGTGCCTCGGTGTCGGCCAGCACGGTGGGGTCGTAGCCGACGAGCTCGTCGAAGGCGTCGCGGCGGGTCGTCGCGGGCCGTCCGGCGAGCAGCCCCGCCGCGGCCAGGGCCAGAACCCCGGTGGAGACGGCGGCCAGCAACGGGGTGCGTTCACGCATCGTGCGCGCCCATGCCAGGTGCAGCGGGTCGGTGGCCAGCGCACGGGTGCCGGGCCCGCCAGGCCAGATCAGCACGTGCAGAACCCCGACGTCGTCGGCCGAGGTGTCGGGCAGCAGGCGCAGCCCGTGCGCGCACCGCACCCCGGCCCCGTCGGCGGAGAAGGTGATCACCTCGGGGCGCAGGGGGGAGCGCTCGGCCCAGGTCGTCAGCACCTCGTGCGTGCCGACGAGGTCGAGCTCGTCGACGTCGTCGAAGCAGAGGATGCCGATCCGCAGCACTCGTGCCGTCGCCATCTGACCAGTATCGGACCGACCGGCATCGGCGCATCTCGGCCCGAGGGGAGGCGCCGGTGCGGCACGATCTCCTCCGGGTGCCAGCCGCGACCGCTTCCGAGCACCGGTTACCCTGGAGACGACCGACAGGCGCGGTGCTAGGCCTGTCGAACCGTTCTTGAGTCTTTCGAGGAGCAATCGATGAGCGAGACCACCCAGGACGCGACGCACGGCGTGCTGCTGACCGACGTCGCTGCGACGAAGGTCCGCAGCCTGCTGGAGCAGGAGGGGCGCGACGACCTGAGGCTGCGTGTGGCCGTGCAGCCGGGTGGCTGCTCCGGGCTGATCTACCAGCTCTACTTCGACGAGCGCCTGCTCGACGGCGACGCCGTGCGTGACTACGACGGGGTCGAGGTGGTCGTGGACAAGATGTCGGTGCCGTACCTGGACGGTGCGACGGTCGACTTCGCCGACACCATCGAGAAGCAGGGCTTCACGATCGACAACCCCAACGCCGGTTCCTCCTGCGCCTGCGGAGACTCCTTCTCCTGAGCCGACGTCGGCAGGGACGACGAAGGCCGCGGTACCCGCCCTGGGTGCCGCGGCCTTCGTGCGTCCGCGTGTGCGGTCAGGCGGGGACGATGAGGCCCGAGGTGGTGCTGCGGGCCCTGGCGAAGCGCTCAGAGGCGTCGGCCCAGCTCACGATGTTCCACCACGCGTTGACGTAGTCGGCCTTGACGTTGACGTAGTCGAGGTAGAAGGCGTGCTCCCACATGTCGAGCATGACGATCGGCACGATGCCCACGGGGAAGTTCGCTTGCTGGTCGTACAGCTGGAACACGGCCAGCCGCGCCCCCACCGAGTCCCAGGCCAGGACGGACCAGCCCGAGCCCTGGATACCGACAGCGTTGGCGGCGAAGTGCTTGCGGAACTTCTGATGCGATCCGAAGAACTCGTCGATCGCCGCGGCGAGCTCGCCCGTGGGCTCGCCGCCGCCGTCGGGGGAGAGGTTCTCCCAGAACACCGAGTGGTTGACGTGGCCGCCGAGGTTGAACGCGAGGTTCTTCTCCTGGAGGTTCACGGCGGCGAAGTCGTCGGCGTCGCGGGCCTCCGCGAGCTTCGCCAGCGCGGCGTTGGCCCCGGCCACGTAGGCGGCGTGGTGCTTGTCGTGGTGCAGCTCCATGATCCGGCCGGAGATGTGCGGCTCCAGGGCCGCGTAGTCGTAGGGCAGGTCGGGCAGCGTGTAGTCGGCCATGCGTCGTCACCTCTCGCTCGTCCACCGTGGCGCTCCGCCACGGCCTCGTCCCACTCTCGCGCTCACGTCTCGGTTCGGCGCGCCGTCGACGTGGCGCACCCGGCCGAACGTGTGAGGGCGGCGGGACATCACCGCAAGTATGGCCCCAAACGACCCGATCCAGGACCTTCGACCTAAACGTGTCGGGGACGTCTGGGGCGCGTGCGCGCCGCGTCTGGCTGGTCCCCGTCCTTCGACTCGGCCGGTGGACGGTACGCCGTCTTGACCGGCCACGTGCCAAGATGGCGTGCACACGCACCAGCGCTAGCGCATAAGGACCCACCATGACCGACACCGCAGGCAAGGGGGCCGGCCCCCGGATCGTGCTCTACTCCGACGACGTGGACATCCGTGAGGAGGTCCGGCTGGGTGTCGGGCCGAGGCTCGACGCGAGCTCCCCGGAGATCCGCTGGCTCGAGGTCGCCACCGCCGACGCGGTGATCGCGCAGGCCCGAGGCGGAGACGTCGACCTGTTCGTCCTCGACGCCGAGGCCGACAAGGTCGGTGGCATGGGCCTGGCCCGTCAGCTCAAGGACGAGATCGACGACTGCCCGCCGGTGATCGTCATCATCGCCCGCGCGGCCGACGCCTGGCTCGCCTCGTGGTCCAACGCTGAGCACGTGGTCACCCAGCCGGTCGACCCGATGATCATCCACGACGCCGTGGAGCGCCTGCTCAACCTGGGAGCCCCAGCCCGATGAGCGGTGGGCCGGGAGGCACCCAGCCCACCTGGCCCGAGCTGTTCACAGCGCTGGTCGCTCGGCGCGACCTGACGGCCGAGCAGACCGGCTGGGCCATGGACCGCATCATGAGCGGCCAGGTGTCGACCCCGAAGATCGCCGCGTTCCTGATCGCGCTGCGGGCCAAGGGGGAGACGGTCGCCGAGCTCACCGGGCTGGCTGACCAGATGCTCGCCCACTCCCGCCGGTTCACGGTGCCCGCGCGCTCGGTCGACGTCGTCGGCACCGGCGGCGACATGGCCCGGACGGTGAACATCTCGACCATGGCCGCGCTGGTCGTCGCCGGGGCCGGGCTCACCGTGGTCAAGCACGGCAACCGTGCGTCTTCGTCAGCCTCAGGCTCCGCCGACGTCCTGGAGGCGCTCGGCCTGAACCTCGCCCAGCCGCCCGAGCGGGTCGCGGACCTGGCCACCGAGGTGGGTATCACCTTCTGCTTCGCCCAGGTGTTCCACCCGTCGATGCGCTACGTCGGGGAGGCACGCAAAGAGCTCGGTATCGGCACCGCCTTCAACTTCCTCGGACCCCTGACCAACCCAGGACAGCCGGAGTCCGCCGCCATCGGTGTCGTTGACCCACGCATGGCGCCGCTGGTCGCGGGGGTGCTGGCCGGTCGAGGCATCTCGGCCTTGGTGTTCCGCGGCGAGGACGGTCTCGACGAGCTCGCACCGACGAGCCGGTCGCGCGTCTGGGAGGTGCGCGACGGCCAGGTGAGCGAGCACCTCATGGACTGGACCGCCGACCTCGGTCTCGCCCCGATCACCGTCGCAGACCTGCGTGGAGGCGACGCCGCCACGAACGCCACCGTCGTCACCGAGGTGCTGGCAGGCCGAGGCGGCCCCGTCCGCGAGACCGTCTTGCTCAACGCCGCCGCCGCCCTGGTCGCGGACGCCACCCTCCCCGGCACCACCACCGGCACCCTCACCACCCGCATGTCCGCCGCCCTGGCTCTGGCGGCACGCTCCGTCGACTCTGGTGCCGCCGCAGCCGTCCTCGCCCGCTGGCGGGTTGCCGCAGGCCGATGAGATCGTTCCTGCTTTCTCATGAGTTCTTTTTCTGACCTCTCGGGAGTCTAGTTAGTTGAACGCAGATGCAAAATAAACACCCCCACGGTCAGTGGCATCATATAGAAAGAGGCGATGATCCAGAGCGGAGAGTTCAGAACTGTTTGAAGAAGACGGCGTACCATTATTCTGGCCAAGTCGATTCGAACTCCTTTCTCTCTAAGTCGTCTGACACCTCGACTCTCTTCAGGCCATTCGGCAGCGCGACTGTTCGACATCTTCGCGAGGAGCAGCTCGATCCCCCTCTCGCGCCCCGCCCTCTTCAGCCTGAGAAGATCGACCGCAAGGGTCATCCAGTAGAAGATCGCGAAGGCCATCAAGAGCGAGAGGAGAATTTTCCCGTACGTTTGGACGGTGTCCATCACCGCGTTCGGTGCGAGAGAAGTACGGTCGAGATCGCTCCCCATCGCCCACGCGAACAGCGTTGTGAACAGCAGCGCTGCCAGCGCCGAGGCCACTTTGACAAAAAGCATCAGTCGGCTAAAGAAAATCGAATGCTCTGCCAGTGGCCTCAGAGGCGGGTGGGCCACGGTGACGGCAATGCCGGCAACAACGGTCAAGAATATCGAAGACGCCATCCCAATAAGCGCCACCCATCCCAAGACCAGCGTCCATGCGCCAGGAAATCGTGAGATAAGGTGTGCAAGTGTGAACAATAATATGAAAGAAATGATGATCGTGTTAAGCGGAGAAGTGAGCGAGCTCCTGGCTCTCAGGAGTTTTTCCAAGATTCGGCAAAACATTCTCAAAGTCGTGATGATCGGTCGTCGAGCCCTAAGATAAAGGCAGAATTCAGGTCGTGGTGAGTGCGGGTGTGAAAGGCGATATGGGTTTGCCTGCGTAGTGCGCTGTCACTCTCGCTGATCGCATCGGTGATGATGTCGGCCAGTTGCTCATGCATCCGCGCGAAGGCGATGAGGTCGACCTCGCCGGTGACGGAGCAGGGCTCGCTGACGTCGGGCGGCTCGGTGGTGTGCTGGGCCGCTTCGGGGATGTGTGCAGCGCCAGTGTCGATGTGGACAGTAGTGGTAATCATGGTCCCATCATGCCGTCATCGACGGTCTGCTAGGTTTCGCACACCGGCTGACTTCCCTCGCGCAAGCCCTGACAGAGGCGGCGGACTCGACGGATCGGTGAGTGAGACCCGTTCTGTTGGGCGGCGTCGGGTTGGTTACGGGTCAGGACGGTGGACATGCGGTCACTCAGCGCCCCTGAGGTGGTGCCAGGAATGTGGGGACCCTGGTTGCGAGGATCCGTCGACTCAGGAGCCGCCGCCGACGTTGGCGACAGACGGCATCACGCTGTGAGCGGGACCGGCACGGTCTGCGAGGCCGCCTGACGGCGTCGCGACATCCGGTGGCGGGCTCTTTCAGTCTTGGTCACCTGTCGTCGCGTGGGGGTGCTCACTACCAACAGCGTGCGGTGCGGCTTCGTACGAAGCCCTTGCTGCTGGGGGGCCGTCAGAGTGCTACGTCGATGTCCGTACCGTCGACGGTCACCAACAGCCGGGGACGTTCGGCGCCGACTGCGACGAGGTAGTTGCGCAGGGTGGACAGCAGCATGTCGGGCTTACGCTCAAGCTGGGACACCGCGCCCTGCGTGACGCCCAGCCGCTCAGCGATCTGCTCTTGGGTCAACGATCCCGCCTTGCGGATCGCGGCGAGGGTCGCGCCGTAAGCCTCGTCGGCGGTGCGCATCTCGTCCCGGATAGCTCGCACCCGTGAGGCGCGGGCCGGGTCCTCCAGGGCGCGGGTGATCTTGTCGTCGCCGCGCACGAACTCGCTGCTGTTCATCGTGGTGCCTTTCTCTCTCGTAGCCACTGGTCGATGGTCTGGTCTGCGCGAACGCCCACGCTGTCGTAGAACACGTCTCCCATGCCTGCCTTGTCCCCGGCGAACAGCGTGAGGACCACCGTGTCGTCCTCGCCGGGAGGAAACCAGCAGATCAGCCGCACGGCGATGCCGGGCACGTAGGGGTGAGCGACTCGCCACACCATGTGGTTGCGCGACTGGCGCACCCGTCGCAGTGACGTTGACTCCTCCTGGGGAGAGGCGTCCAGGTCGGTCAGCACGCCCAGCAGCGCCAGGAGCAGGTCGAACCGGCGCTGCCCCTCAGCAGAGCCGTCGGCCTCCATCCGGTCGAACTGCTGGTCAAACCCTCTCGTCCAGTCGATAAGCACAAACTAATATTAGTTCTGACTCATGCCTGTGTCAAGGGCTCTTGGTAGCAACCTCAGGAGTTCCAGCACCGTCTGCACCGTGATCCGCGTTTCGCGCAGCGCCGGCTTGCCGTGGCACACCGCAGGATCGACGTTGATGCGGTCGAGACGGCTGAGCGTAGGCATGGCCTTACGGTCTCACCCCTCGGCAAGCAGCGTCGGTGCAGCGCGCTGGGCGCTGACTGACCGTTTCAGTCGGTACCCAGGGCGAACGCTGCGTCCAGGTCGTGGCGGGAGTAGGTGCGGAAGGCGATGTAGGTCTGGGTGCGCAGCACCCCGTCGACCTTGCTGATCGCGTCAGCGATGACGTCCGCGAGGTGCTCGTGCTCGTGCACCCGGACCATCGCGATGAGGTCGATCTCTCCGGTGACCGAGTACACCTCGGAGACCTCAGGCAGCTCAGCCACCCTCTCGGCGACCTCCGGGATCATCGAGGCGTCGGTGTCGATGTGCACGATGGCGGTGATCATGGGCCCCATCATGCCGTGCGCCGCCGCGTGGTGTGCCCCCAGCCCGAACCTCCGGTGAGACGCTTTCGGTGTCGGTGAGACGGTTGCAGTCGTCTACCTGACGTGAAGGCGTCTCATCGGCTGCTGAGCCCTCTTAGTAGTAGTTGCTCGAGGTCTGGCCGACGATGACCACCACGGCGACGAGCCATGCGAGGCTGGCTGCCAGCCAGGCGTAGCCGAGGATCAAGCCCGCCAGAGCCATCCCGCTACCACCCTGGCCAGTTCGCCTGTTCTGGGAGCGGGCCACGTGACCGAAGACGATAGCCAGAACCGACCCGCCGATGATGCCCAGCACCAAGGCGGCGATGGCGAAGCCGTTGGTCGGGGCGATGGTGCCGATCTGGCCTGGGATTGAGCCAGGGGGTGTGGTGAGGGGTTGTGTCGTCTGTGCGGCCCTGCATTCCTGACGTTCGGCCTTCTTGCGTTCCTGACGTACGGCTTTGCGTTCCTGACGACGGTGTTCGGGGCCAGCTGACCAGGCACCGATCCAGGCTGCTGCGATCACTGTCGCGACTATGGCGCCGAGGCCGATCGGTCCTCCCCTGGACAGTGGGCTGAGGAGCAGAGGGACGATGAGCGCCAGGAGCGACAGGCCGGTGCGTCTGCGGAAGACGAGCCAAGATCCGGCAAGCAAGGTAGAGAACGGAATGTGGGCTGTGCCTGGGCCTCCGAAAAGCCCAGTGAGGAGAAGTTCCAGGAGGAACGCAGTCAGGGTCAGCCCGATGCCCCTCCGTGTCCAGTCCCAGTCTCGGGGTTGTGTCGCTGCCCTCTTCCCGGTCTCTGCTGCCGCTACCGCCGATCCTTGCGGTTCTATCGTCTCCGTCTGCCGCTCCGTCACGTTGGCGCTCCTCCTGTGCTCCTGCTGGCCACACGCCGCACGCTTCTACTGGGTGTGGGCGCGCCGAAGAGCGTCTGACCAGCAGCTCGACTGTCTGCTCGAGAAGGTATGCTATAGCAGACAGTTCTGAAGTGCCAGCGTCGCGAGCGTGGACCGTGTGACAGGTCCACGAACCGACGAGTGGGCTGCCTACGTGCGCCAGCTCGGCTTGACGCTCAACCGTCTGCGTACCGAGTCTGGTCTCAGCCAAGAGAAGGTCGCCCACGCCGCTGGCCTGACCCGCGGCTACTACCACCAGCTGGAGAAGGGCGAGTCCCGTGTCGGCCGCATCGCCAATCCGACACTTCTCAACCTCACCGCTCTGGCTCAAGTTCTCGGTACGACTGTCGAGGCGCTGCTTCCACCAGAGCCGCCAGACGTGCGGGTGGGGCGCTAAGGAGTATCGCGTCGACGGCAGCCGTGGTCGCCCACACGGCCCCGACCTGCCGTGACGTCGCTGAGCCGCTAGCGTCAGGACGAAGGTCGACGGAGAGGACGGTGCCTCGGATGCATGCCATCGGGGTGGACATCGGTGGGACGAAGATCGCCGCCGGGGTGGTGTCGGCCGAAGGGCAGATCCTCGCCAAGACGGTGCTGCGTACCGACCCGACCAGCGCGGCCAGCGTGGACGACGGCGTGGTGGCGGCCTGCGAGACGCTGCTCGCCGAGCACGAGGTCGACGCGATCGGGCTGGCCGCCCCCGGGCTCATCGGTGCTGACCGTGCCACCGTGGTCTTCTGCCCCAACCTGCCGTGGCGCGACCACCCGCTGGGCGAGCTCATGGCGCAGCGGCTGGGTGTGACCACCGTCGTGGAGAACGACGCCAACGCCGCCGGGTGGGCCGAGTCCCGGTTCGGGGTCGCCATGGGGCTGCCCGACGTCCTGACGCTGACCCTGGGCACCGGGCTGGGTGGGGCCATCGTCTCCGGCGGGCGCCTGGTGCGCGGGGCCTGGGGCGCGGCGGGGGAGATCGGTCACTTCCGGGTGGTGCCGGAGGGTCACCGCTGCGGCTGCGGCCAAGAGGGCTGCTGGGAGCAGTACACGTCAGGGTCGGCGCTGGTGCGCACCGCACGCACGCTCGTCGAGGCCCGGCCGGAGCGGGCTGTCCGGCTGCTGGAGCTGGCAGGAGGCACGAGCAGCAAGATCACCGGACAGCACGTCACCCTCGCCGCGCTGGAGGGAGACGATCTGGCCGTCGAGCTGTTGACCTGGGTCGGACGCTGGGTCGGTGAGGGTGCCGCGTCGCTGGCCGCGATCCTCGACCCGGCCATGGTCGTCGTCGGCGGAGGGCTGTCCGCGGCCGGCGACCTGGTGCTCGGCCCCGCGCGCGAGGCGTTCGACCGCCGCCTGCCGGCCGGGGGCTTCCGGCCGATGATCCCCATGGAGCAGGCCGCGATGGGCAACGACGCGGGGATCGTCGGAGCGGCCGACCTCGCCCGGACCTGACGCGCCGACGCCCACGGGCCTCATCGCACCTGCGCAGCGGCCCCGCCGGGGCCCTCAGACGACGGCGCCGCTGTCGTCGTCGCCAGGGTCGCGGCGGTGCGGCATCCGCCAGATCAGCACGCCCACCCCGAGCACGAGCACGATGCCCGCGGCCTGGAGCAGCACCCTCGGGGCTCCTGGCCAGGCGACGAGCGCGACGAGCAAGAACACCGGCATCCCGGCTGCCGCCAGCCACGCCATGGTGAGCAGCGGGTCGCCACCGAGCACCCGGGGGGGCTCGGGCGGCACGAAGTGCTCCTGCTCGTCCACCTCTTGCTCGGCGGCCTCCATCTGTGCGGTACCGTCCCAGTCACGGCCGGTCAGGCCACGGTCCGTGCCTTCGGGAGCAGGTGCGGGCGAGGCGCCAGGGCCCGGGTCGAGATCGCCCAGACGCGAGACGATGTCGTCCCAGCGCTGCTCGTCGGGCGAGCCGTCTGGGTCGATGTTGCGGTCGTCGGAGCGGCTGGCCATGAGAGCACTCTAGAGTCAGACCACACGCCGAGAGTCGGACAGCCTCCCGGCGCGGGCCGGCCCAGAGAGGATCACCGTTGTTCTACTGGTTGATGAAGCGGGTGCTCGTCGGTCCGTTGCTCAAGCTCGTGTACCGACCGTGGGTCCGTGGGGCCGAGAACGTGCCCGCCGAGGGCCCGGCGATCCTCGCCTCCAACCACCAGGCGGTCATCGACTCGTTCTTCCTGCCGCTGATGGTGGAGCGGCAGCTCGTGTTCATCGGCAAGCAGGAGTACTTCACCGGGTCCGGGCTGAAGGGCCGGCTGGTGTCGGGCTTCATGCGCGGTGTCGGCACTATCCCGGTCGACCGCGGCGGCGGCCGTGCCAGCGAGGCGGCGCTGAGGACCGGGCTGCGGCACCTGGGCGAGGGAGGGCTGTTCGGCATCTACCCGGAGGGCACCCGCAGCCCCGACGGACGGCTGTACCGAGGCAAGACGGGGGTGGCGCGTCTGGCCGTGGAGTCCGGTGCTCCGGTGGTCCCGGTGGCCATGGTCGGCACCGCGGACGCCCAGCCCATCGGGCGCAGGATCCCGAAGATCATGCGCATCGGCATGGTCATCGGCGAACCCCTGGACTTCTCGCGCTACCAGGGCATGGAGAACGACCGCTTCATCCTGCGCTCGGTCACCGACGAGATCATGTACGCGATCATGAGCATCTCCGGCCAGGAGTACGTCGACGTGTACGCCGCCACGCAGAAGGCACGCATCGCCACCGGTCGCGCGGCCGCGTCGGGGGAGACCAGCGAGGCTCAGCCCGTCGCCCCCGGAGGACGCCCGGTGCCTCAGGTCGCCCCGCCCGCCCCGCCAGACGAGCCGTCGACGGACGAGCCCTCGGCCGGCGGCGACGAGGCTGGTAGCCGCCGGTAGGATGACACCCGCCGCACGGGGAGCAGCCCCGCGCTGTCCGGGTGGGTGTGTCGAGCGCCCGGTGTGAGTCGATCCGAGAGGTGCATGATGACCGTCCGTCGCGTCGCGCTGCTCACCGCTGGTGGTTTCGCCCCCTGCCTGTCCTCGGCGGTCGGTGGTCTCATCCAGCGCTACACCGAGATCGCGCCGGAGGTCGAGATCATCGCCTACCAGCACGGCTATCACGGGCTGCTGCTGGGCGAGAAGGTCGTCATCGACGCCGAGACCCGCAAGCACGCCGCCGTGCTGCACCGCTTCGGCGGCTCGCCGATCGGCAACTCCCGGGTCAAGCTCACCAACCGCGCCGACGCCGAGAAGCGCGGCCTGGTGAAGCCGGGTGAGGACCCTCTGCGCGTCGCTGCCGAGCAGCTGAAGGCCGACGGGGTCGACGTGCTGCACACGATCGGCGGTGACGACACCAACACCACCGCCGCCGACCTCGCGGCATATCTGCACGAGAACGGCTACGAGCTGACCGTCGTCGGCCTGCCGAAGACGATCGACAACGACGTGATCCCGATCCGTCAGTCCCTGGGTGCCTGGACCGCGGCCGAGCAGACCGCACGGTTCGCCGCCAACATCATCGGCGAGCACCGTTCGGGTCCGCGCATGCTGATCGTGCACGAGGTGATGGGCCGCAGCTGCGGCTGGCTGACCGCGGCGGCCTCGGTGGAGTACCGCAAGTGGCTGGACACCCAGGAGTGGGTGCCGAGCATCGGGCTGACCCGTGAGCGCTGGGACGTCCACGCGGTGCTGATCCCCGAGCTGGCCATCGACGTCGACGCCGAGGCGGCACGCCTGAAGACGATCATGGACACCCAGGGCAACGTGAACATCTTCTTGTCCGAGGGGGCCGGGCTGCACGAGATCGTCGCGCAGCTCGAGGCGGCGGGCGAAGAGGTCCAGCGCGACGCCTTCGGTCACGTGCGTCTGGACACGGTCAACCCGGGGCAATGGTTCGCCAAGCAGTTCGCCGCCAAGCTCGGTGCGGAGAAGGTCATGGTGCAGAAGTCCGGGTACTTCTCCCGGGCCGCCGCGGCCAACGCCGACGACCTGCGCCTGATCCAGTCGATGACCGACCTGGCGGTCGAGTGCGCGCTGCGCGGCGAGTCCGGGGTCATCGGCCACGACGAGGAGAACGACGACCGTCTGCGCGCGATCGAGTTCCCCCGCATCGCTGGGGGCAAGGCCTTCGACGTGACCCAGCCGTGGTTCGTCGACCTGCTCGCCCAGATCGGCCAGCCGCTGGTGCCAGGAACCCACGGATGAGCGCCCCCGCAGACCCCGAGCTGTTGGCAGGGCTGGACGCCTGGCGCGACCTCCCGGCGGTGCACCAACCGACCTGGCCCGACCCCGAGCACCTGGCGGCCGTGCGCGACCGGCTCGCGAGCCTTCCTCCGCTGGTGTTCGCCGGTGAGGCCGACGCGCTGCGAGAGCGCTTGGCCGAGGCCGGTCGTGGAGAGGCGTTCGTGCTCCAGGGCGGCGACTGTGCGGAGAGCTTCGCGGACGCCACGGCGGACAAGATCCGCAACAAGGTCAAGATCCTGCTGCAGATGGCTGTGGTGCTCACCTACGGCGCGTCGATGCCGGTGGTGAAGCTGGGCCGCATGGCCGGGCAGTACGCCAAGCCGCGCTCGTCAGAGACCGAGACCCGCGACGGGCTGACCCTGCCGGTGTTCCGCGGCGACGCCGTCAACGGCTACGAGTTCACCCCTGAGGCCCGCACCCCGGACCCGGAGCGGCTGCTCGACGCGTACCGGACGTCGGCGGTGACGCTGAACCTGATCCGCGCGTTCACCACCGGCGGGTTCGCTTCGCTCAAGCAGGTGCACGAGTGGAACCGGGGCTTCACCAAGAACCCGGCCTACGCCCGCTACGAGGAGATCGCCGCCGAGATCGACCGGGCGATCCGCTTCATGTCCGCCTGCGGGGTCGACGTCGAGTCGCTGCGCACGGTCGACATGTACTCCTCCCACGAGGCGCTGCTGCTGGACTACGAGCGGCCCCTGACGCGCATCGACTCTCGCACCGACCTGGCCTACGACTGCTCGGCGCACTTCTTGTGGATCGGGGAGCGCACGCGAGCGGTCGACGGGGTCCACGTGGACTACTTCTCCCGGGTGCAGAACCCGCTCGGCGTCAAGCTCGGGCCGTCTGTCACCGGCGACGACGCGCGCCGGCTCATGGACGTGCTGAACCCCACGGGAGAGCCCGGACGCATCACGTTCATCACCCGGATGGGATCCGGCACGGTTCGCGACGCGCTGCCTGCCCTGGTCGAGCAGGTCACCGCCGACGGTCGACCGGTGACCTGGGTGTGCGACCCGATGCACGGCAACACCATCACCGCGAACGGCTACAAGACCCGACGCTTCTCGGACGTGATGGACGAGGTCGCGGGCTTCTTCGAGGTGCACCGTGCGCTCGGCACCGTCCCCGGTGGGTTGCACATCGAGCTCACCGGCGACGACGTGACCGAGGTGCTCGGCGGGTCGGAGGAGATCGACGAGGAAGGCCTCGCCAGGCGCTACGAGACCCTTGTCGACCCGCGCCTGAACCACCAGCAGGGTCTAGAGCTGGCGTTCCAGGTCACCGAGCTGCTCCGAGGGCGCTGACGCTGTTCTGGAGAACGGCTGAGGTGTTCTCTCTCTCTCTCTCTCTCTCTCTCTGAGAGGGCTGCCGTTCCAGGGCGCCGAGGCTGCTCAAGGCACAGAGACGCACGGCAGCGGTACGGTCTCGACGGGCTCAGCCGCGAGAAGGTACGTCGGGCGTCACACCACCCTGAGCACGATCTCGGTCCCTACCTGCACCTGCTCGCCTCGCCTGACGCTCTGCTCACGCACGATGTTGAGAAGGTTGCGCCCCACGTCCTCGCGCTTGGGCACCAGGCCCAGCCTTCGAAGCTCGGCAGCAGCATCCTCGTAGCTGCGGCCGCGCAGGTTCGGCATCGTGACGAACTGCGGGCCCTTGGAGACGACGACCGTGATCGTGGCGCCACGGTGCGTCGTCGCGCCGGCCGCCGGGTCCTGGCTCATGATCTGGCCCGCTGGCACCGTGTCAGACCACGCCCCGGTGGAGGTCACCGTCACCGCGTCGGCCTCGAGATCTCTGGACGCGGCCGCGACGGTGCTTCCTACGAGGTTGGGCACCGTGACCGGAGCCGGGCCCGCGGAGAGGGTCAGGGTGATCGAGTCTCCCCGCACGGCCTTGCCCGTGACGACGGCGTCCGAGCCGTCGGCCAGCGTCGCCTCCAGGACGGTGCCGGCGGGCGCGGTGTCGTGGTGCACCTCGGTCGACGGGTCGGCCGCGACCAGACCGACGGCACCCAGCGCCACCACGGCCTCGTCCTGGCTCATCCCGATCAGGCCTTCGGGGAGGGGGACCCAGTCGGGGCCCTTGGAGAGCACCACCTCGACCGTGGCGCCCCGTGGCGCCTGCTGCCCCTCGGCGGGGTCGCTGGAGATCACCTGGCCCGCGGGGACGGTCCGGTGGAAAGCCTCGGTGAAAGTCGCTTCGAGGTGGTTGTCGCGCAGGGCCTCGGTCGCCGCGGCCTGGTCCATCCCGGTCAGGGACGGGACCGTGGTGCGCGCCCCGGGGCCGAGGGCGAACCACCAGGCGACACCGCCGGCGAGGATCACCGCCACGGCTACAGCGATCATGATCCAGAGCCGTCGCCTGTCACCGTTGCGCCGGTCAGCCAGCCTCGGCCTGCGCTGGGCCACGGCCTGGCCAGCAGACGCCATCGAGGTCGGCGCCGGGCTCAGGCCCAGCCCGATCGGCAGGGCGACCGTCGCACCTCCTCGGTGCAGGACGACCTCGGTCGCCTGCTGACGGGCGGCGAACCTCTGCTCGGTGTCGTCGTCGAGCTCGGTGCCGGGCTCGACGACGAGATCGGCACCAGGCTCGGTGCGGTCGACGTACGTCGGGACGGCCGCGCCGCCTCGCGGCGGCGTGGAGACGTCGAGGTCGGTCCGCAGACGCTTGATCATCGCCAGGGCCGCCGCGGCGTCGTCGGGCCGTTCGGCCGGGTCGCGGGCGGCCAGCGCGGCCACCAGGTCGTCCACCTCGGCGGGGAGCGAGGGCGTGACGTCCGACGGGGCCGGGATGTCGCTGTTGACGTGCTGGAAGGCCACGTGCACCGGGGTGTTGCCCGAGAACGGCTGCTTGCCGGCGAGCATCTCGTAGAGCAGCACACCGACCGCGTAGACGTCGGTGCGGGCGTCTGACACGCCGGTCGAGATGAGCTCGGGCGCCAGGTAGGCCACGGTGCCCATCACGGTGCTGGTGCTCGCCGTCATCTCGGTCACGGTCCGGGCGAGCCCGAAGTCGGCGATCTTGATCCGCTCGTCGCGGGCGATCAGCACGTTCTCCGGCTTGATGTCGCGATGCACCAGCCCGGCCCGGTGGGCTGTGGCCAGCGCCTCGAGCACCTGCTCGATGATGGTCAACGCCTCGCCCAGGGGCAGCGCACCGCGCTCGAGGAGCCGGTGGCGCAGGTTCGTGCCGTCGACGTACTCCATGGCCAGGTAGCTGGTGTCGCCGTCGACGCCCTGGTCGAACACCTGGACCAGGCCAGGGTGCACCAGGCGGGCGACAGTGAGCGCCTCGCGCCTGAAGCGGGCGACGAAGTCCCTGCCAGAGCCGGCCTCGGCCAGGTGCGGGTGCATGACCTTGACCGCGACCTCACGGTCCAGCCTGCGGTCGATCGCGAGGTAGACCGTCGCCATGCCTCCGCGAGCGATCCGTGACACGACCTCGTAGCGCCCGTCGATCAGGCGACCTACGAGCGGGTCGGTCAGGGTGTGTGCCACGGGGTGGAGTCTACGTAATCGAACGCGTGCGCCGGGTGTGGATCGCCACGGACGGTTCAGGACGGTCGGGGTGGATTCGGACGTAGTCTGGTCTCTCGTGCGAGAAGGTGCTGCTGACAGAGCCGTCGAGGAGTGGTTGACGGTCCCAGACCTGGCCGACCGTCTGGGCCTGGAGACGCCCCAGGTGCGCCGGCTGCTGGACGATCGTCGCCTGATAGCCGTGCGCCGTGACGGGGTGCGTGTCGTGCCCGGGGCCTTCCTGGTCCCTGGGCACCTGGCCGACCCCGCGTCCGCGCGAGACCCCGCGTCGTCCCCGGCGTGGGCGGTGCTGGCCTCGCTGGCAGGGACGATCACCGTGCTCGGTGACGCCGGCCTCTCCGACGACGAGACGGTCGACTGGCTGTTCACCATCGACGACCAGCTCGGCTGCGCGCCGATCGAGGCGTTGCGTGCTGGGCGCAAGGTTGAGGTCCGCCGGCGCGCGGCCCTCGAGCTCTGACCCGTGCGGTGAGCTAGGCGTGCCGCTCGACGGCTGCCCGGGCCAGCGTCCGTAGGCGCGTCGCCTCCGGCTCGGGCCACGGCTGTGCGTCGAGCAGTGCGAACGCCTCGGCCGACAGGTCGGCGATGAGCGCCTCGACCTCGGCGACGGCCCCTGTCGCGCGGATCGCCGCGGTGGCGCGGGCGACGACCTCGTCGCTGGCGTCGCGGTCACCCAGGACGGCGGTGAGCAGTGCGACGGTCGCCTCGTCGCCGGCCTCTCGGGCTCGGGCCAGGGCACGGACGACCAGCACGGTCCGCTTGCCCTCGCGCAGGTCGTCCCCGGCCGGCTTGCCCGTCACCGACGGGTCGCCCAGCACCCCGAGCAGGTCGTCACGCAGCTGGAACGCCTCGCCGAGCGGCAGGCCGACCGCCCGGCAGACGGCGACCTGGGCGGCGTCCGCGCCCGCCAGGAGAGCGCCGATCACGAGCGGGTGCTCCACCGAGTAGCGCGCGGACTTCGCCCGGATCACCTGCCGAGCACGGGCCTCGTCGACCTCGCCCGCGTCGACCCCAGGAGGCTGGGCCTGGGCGAGCATGTCCAGGTACTGCCCGGCGTTCACCTCGGTGCGCATCAGGTCGAAGACGCCGCGCACCGCGTCCGCCCTGGCCTGCGGCAGGTCGCGCAGCGCAGCGGCGAGCTCGGCGTCGCAGGCGACGTGCGCGAGGTTCCCGAGCAGGATCGCGGACGCTTCGCCGAACCGCCGCCGGTCACCGGTCAGCCCCAGGTCGGTGTGGCGGACGGCGAAGGTGCGGTGCACGGCCGGGTGCCCGCGGCGGGTGTCGGAGTCGTCCATGACGTCGTCGTGGATCAGCGCCGAGGCCTGGAAGAGCTCGTGGGCGGCGCCGACCCGGGCGACCGTGCCCTCGGAGGCTGTGTTCGTGGAGACGGTGCCTGGCTGGCCGCCGTGCACCCGCCAGCCCCAGTAGGTGAACGCGGCGCGCAGGCGCTTGCCTCCGTCGAGCATCCGAGCCAGGGCGTCGACCAGGGGCTCGGCCTCAGGGGTGATCGCCCGGACCTGGTCGCGCAGCGTCGCGACCCGGGCCGCCAGCACGCGGTCGACCGCGAGGCCGGGGCGCTCGTCCTCGTCGGTCCCAGAGGTCGTCATCCGGCGTCCTGCCTCACGACGGTGCCTCCTGCGGTGAGGGTGCGGACCGTCCCGTCGTCACGGATACCCACCGTGATGACCTCGCCCTCTGCCCGGGCGAAGGTGGTCTGCACAGCCAGACCGACAGCGGGGGTGTCGGCGGGCTGCTCGACGAACCCCGCGGCGACGAGCGGGGCTCGCACGGCGTCGAGCAGGTCGGCGGCCTCTTGCTCGGTGCGCACGTTGAGGCTGACCTCCCACAGGTCGTCGGAGGTCTGGCTCGCCACCGACACCAGCACGGTGGCTCCCGGGGGTACCGGCAGCAGGTCGGACGGGAAGCCGGGGGCGAGCTCGCCGACCCGGGAGGCCCCGTCCGCCGGCGTGAGGAGGTCGGCAGGCTGCGGCGACAGGGTCGGGGAGGCGGGCAAGGAGGCCGGGACGCTGGTCGAGCAGCCTGTTGCTGTGGCGGTGACCAGCGCGGTCACGGCGACCAGCGCTGCTGTCGCCGCTGCCACGGCTCGGTCGACCATGACCCCAGGGTAGCCGTGCGGAGACCCGTCCCCAGCCCCGGGATCGTCGTCCTCGTCCTCAGAACCAGGTCGAGCGTGAGGTCGTGGGTGTCGCTCGAAGGATGAGGTAGGCCTCATGGCGACGACGAGCTCTGTACGGATCACCCAGCCGCGCGAGGTTCTCGCGCTCGTCCCTCACCAGGTCGGGTTCACCCCCGAGGAGTCCGTCGTGGCGCTGAGCCTGCGCGGCCCCCGGGGGCGGGTCGGCCTGATGGCCCGGGTCGACATCGCCGCTCTCGCCGACCCCGCCGACGGCACCCGTCTGGCCCTCAGCCTCGTCGGTCAGCTGGAGCGCGACGGTGCGTGGTCGGTGGTGCTGGTCGTCTACACCGCCACGGACCCACGCGCTCGACCAGGCCACCCAGCGGTGAGGGCGGTGCGTCGTCTGCGCCGCGCAGGTGAGGCCTTCGGGGAGATGAGCGCGTGGGTGGTGACGGCGACCGGCTATCTCGACCTCGACTGCGTTGACGGGTGCTGCCCGCCTGGTGGGCGTCCGCTGGTCGAGCTGGAGAGCACGCAGATCATCGCCCGGCTGTCAGACCGTCGCGTGGTGGTCGCGCGCCGTGAGGACGTCGCGGCGATCCGTGGCGCCTCGGCCGAGGCCCGACGAGGGGTCGCGCGCGTCTGTGCCCGCTGGGCGGTCCGAGGGGCTCAGGCTGCCGAGGTGGGGGTCGACGCTCTCGAGCGGTGGCGTCTGGACAGCGTGCGGGTCTGGCGCGGCGAGGTCGCCCGTGCGCTCGCCGGTTCGGCCCCGCCGCGAGCGCCTGGCCTCGGCAAGATCGAGGCTGGGCTGCGTGACCTGCGAGTCCGTGACGCCGTGCTGGCGACCTTGGTGTCCGGGACGGACGGTCTGCCTGAGGACCTGGTGCGCGGCGAGAAGATCGCACCTGAGGCGGACACCGGGCTCGCTCGCGCGCTCGACGCGATCTACCGACCCGAGCGGGGCGTCGAGCCTCCGCCCGAGACCGTGGTCCACGTGCGCCTGCTGGAGAGCGTGGTGGCCCACGGGCGCACCCACCAGCAGGCTCCGGCCTGCACGTTGTTGGCGCTGCTGGCCTGGTGGTCGGGGGAGGGAGCCCGGGCGAACCTGCTGCTGGAGCGTGCGCTGCGCTGCGACGCGGGCTACCGGCTGGCCCGGATGCTGGCTCAGGCGGTGTCCGACGGGGTGGTTCCAGGATGGCTCCAGGTCAGACGGGGGCGCCCTGAGAGTGGGTGAGCGGTATCGTCGTGCACGTCGGTACAATGCGAGTTCGTCTCCGCTCAGCGAGCCCACGTCTGGCTGCCGAAAGGTCCCCTGTGC
Source organism: Micrococcales bacterium (assembly GCA_009785115.1). Taxonomy (GTDB): domain Bacteria; phylum Actinomycetota; class Actinomycetes; order Actinomycetales; family Cellulomonadaceae; genus Cellulomonas. The sequence goes on along the minus strand of WQWY01000004.1, from coordinate 102,340 downwards.
CCCCCAAGACTTCAGTCTCTACGCCTGTGGACGAGTCCATCGAGGAAACCGCCGTCCCCAGAGCCCGGCGTCCTGCCTCGCGCCGAAAGGCCAGCGCAGCGGCTGACAGCTCCGCGAAGGTCGACACCTCCAGCGAGACCAGCGCAGCCGATCCGGAGGAGTCGGTCCAGGCCGACAAGCCTTCTGGTTCCCGCAAGCCCGCTGCTGCTCGCAAGGCCGCTGGTGCCAGCAAGCCAGCACGTGCCAGGCGCTCCACCAAGGCTGAGAAGCCGGCGGAAGAGACCGGCGAGGCGACCGATCTGGTCGACGACCCTGAGGCCAGCGAGCCCGAGCCGTCGGAGGTCGAGGACTTGACCGACATCGACGAGGTGGACGTCGAGGACGTCGAGGCCGGTGAGGACGAGGCCGCGGAGGGTTCCCCCGAGGAGGACGACTCCTCCGACGAGGCGGGCAACGACGCGGCCAAGGGTGCGCCTGCGGTCGCTGCTCCTGCGGCGGTCTCTGACAAGCCCGAGCAGGAGGACAGCGGTTTCGTCTTCTCCGACGCCGACGACGACGACGCCCCGGCCCAGCAGGTGGTCACCGCTGGTGCCACCGCCGACCCGGTCAAGGACTACCTGAAGCAGATCGGCAAGGTCGCGCTCCTCAACGCCGAGCAGGAGGTCGAGCTCGCGAAGCGGATCGAGGCCGGCCTGTTCGCCGAGGAGAAGCTCTCCAAGGAGCGCGACACGCTCGAGGGCAAGCCTCGACGCGAGCTGGAGTGGATCGCTCAGGACGGTCGCCGGGCCAAGAACCACCTGCTCGAGGCGAACCTGCGTCTGGTCGTCTCGCTGGCCAAGCGCTACACCGGGCGCGGGATGCTGTTCCTGGACCTGATCCAGGAGGGCAACCTCGGTCTGATCCGCGCGGTGGAGAAGTTCGACTACACCAAGGGCTACAAGTTCTCCACCTATGCCACCTGGTGGATCCGTCAGGCCATCACCCGGGCCATGGCCGACCAGGCCCGCACCATCCGCATCCCGGTGCACATGGTCGAGGTCATCAACAAGCTGGCCCGGGTGCAGCGTCAGATGCTCCAGGACCTCGGCCGTGAGCCGACCCCGGAGGAGCTGGCCAAGGAGCTCGACATGACGCCTGAGAAGGTGGTCGAGGTCCAGAAGTACGGCCGTGAGCCGATCTCGCTGGCCACCCCGCTGGGCGAGGACGGCGACTCGGAGTTCGGCGACCTGATCGAGGACTCCGAGGCCGTCGTGCCCGCCGACGCGGTGAGCTTCACCCTGCTGCAGGAGCAGCTGCACCAGGTGCTGGACACCCTGTCGGAGCGTGAGGCGGGGGTGGTCTCGATGCGCTTCGGGCTGACGGACGGCCAGCCCAAGACCCTGGACGAGATCGGGAAGGTCTACGGGGTGACCCGTGAGCGCATCCGGCAGATCGAGTCGAAGACGATGTCCAAGCTGCGCCACCCGTCGCGCTCGCAGGTGCTGAGGGACTACCTGGACTGAGAGCCCGCACAGACGACGAGACCCGGAGCGGGCAGCTCCGGGTCTCGTGTCGTCTGGTCGGTTCTCAGCCTGTCGGTTCTCGGACCTGGGGCTCGACCCTCGCCATCACAGCGCGGCGCTGGTCTCGCGCTCCGCGAGGAGCCGGTCGGTCTCGTCGTGGATGTGGGTGGCCACGTCGGCGAACTTCGGTGCGTGCGCGCGGTAGTGGTGCGCGCAGAAGAGCAGCTCGCCGCTGGGGAGCGTGACGCGGACGTAGGCCTGCGCGCCGCAGCGGTCGCAGCGGTCGGCCACGGACAGGGGGGCCTTCTGGTCGGGCGTCATGATCTCCACATCGACATGGAACCACCGATCTGCAGGATCTGTTCCCATATGCCCCCGAGGTTCGCTGATCGCGTACATGCGATCGCAGCCGATCGAGGTGAGAGACGAGCCTTCCGGCACGGCGGCCTTCGATGCTGCCGGTGATGCCGGTTACCATCGCCGCCGTGACGACGACACCCGCCCAGTCTGCCTACACCGCACGGCACCTGTCGGTGCTCGAGGGGTTGGAGGCGGTCCGCAAGCGTCCTGGCATGTACGTCGGCACCACCGACTCCCGCGGGCTGATGCACTGCCTGTGGGAGATCATCGACAACTCCGTGGACGAGGCCCTGGCTGGCTTCTGCCGCACGGTCGAGGTCGTCCTGCACGCCGACGCCTCGGTCGAGGTGCGTGACGACGGTCGCGGCATCCCGGTCGACGTCGAGCCGCGCACCGGGCTGTCGGGTGTCGAGGTGGTGTTCACCAAGCTGCACGCGGGCTCCAAGTTCGGTGGCGGTTCCTACGGGGCGTCGGGCGGTCTGCACGGTGTGGGCGCCTCGGTGGTCAACGCGCTGTCCGCTCGGCTGGACGTCGAGGTGGACCGGGGTGGCAAGACCTGGGCGATGAGCTTCCACCGGGGTGAGCCGGGGGTGTACGACGACCGGGCCGGCCGCACGCCGTCCTCGCCGTTCGAGCCGTTCGTCTCCGGCTCTGAGCTGACGGTCGTGGGCAAGGCCCCCAAGGCAGCCACCGGGACGCGGGTGCGGTACTGGGCCGACCACGAGATCTTCTTGGCCACCGCGGCCTTCTCCTACGACGAGCTCGTCACCCGGGCACGGCAGACGGCCTTCCTGGTGCCCGGGCTGGCGATCATCCTGCGCGACGAGCGGGGCCTGCCCGGTACCCCGGGGGAGCACGGCCCGCACACCGAGACCTTCCGGTACACCGGCGGCGTCGTCGACTTCGCCGAGCACATCGCCACCGACGCACCCGTCACCGACGTGTGGCACCTGGTGGGCGAGGGCACGTTCACCGAGACCGTCCCGGTGCTGGACGAGCACGGGCACATGCGGCCCCGCGAGGTCGAGCGCACGTGCGCTGTCGACGTGGCCTTGCGCTGGGGCACCGGCTACGAGACGGACGTGCGCACCTTCGTCAACGTCATCGCCACCCCGAAGGGCGGCACCCATGCCGCCGGGTTCGAGGCTGGGCTGCTCAAGACGGTGCGTGCCGCGGTCGCCGCCAACGCCCGGCGCCTGAAGATCTCGGCGAAGGACGCGGCCAACGAGCGGGTCGAGAAGGACGACGTGCTGGCCGGGTTGACCGCGGTCGTCACGGTGCGTCTGGCCGAGCCCCAGTTCGAGGGGCAGACCAAGGAGGTGCTGGGGACGGCCCCGGTGCGCCAGATCGTCGCCAAGGTGGTCGAGACCGAGGTGCGCCGGGCGCTGGAGGCGACCAAGGGGCGGGAGAAGGCGCAGGCCGCGGCCGTGCTGGACAAGGTGGTCGGGGAGATGCGGGCGCGGCTGTCCGCCCGCAAGCAGAAGGAGATCTCTCGGCGCAAGAACGCGCTGGAGTCGTCCTCGCTCCCGGCCAAGCTGGCGGACTGCCGCTCTGACGACGTGGGGCGCTCTGAGCTGTTCATCGTGGAGGGCGACTCCGCGCTGGGCACCGCGAAGCTGGCTCGGTCCAGCGACCACCAGGCGCTGCTGCCGATCCGAGGCAAGATCCTCAACGTCCAGAAGGCGTCGATCGCCGACATGCTGAAGAACGCCGAGTGCGCCTCGATCATCCAGGTGATCGGGGCCGGCTCGGGGCGCACGTTCGACCTGTCGGCGGCTCGTTACGGGAAGGTCATCATGATGACCGACGCCGACACCGACGGCGCGCACATCCGCACCCTGCTGCTCACCCTGTTCTTCCGGTACATGCGACCGCTGGTCGAGGACGGCCGCGTCTATGCCGCCGTCCCCCCGCTGCACCGCATCGAGCTGCTCGGCTCGGGCGGCCGGTCGCGGGAGTACGTCTACACCTACTCGGAGGCCGAGCTGGGCGCGACGCTGAAGAAGCTCGACAGGGCCAACCGGCGCTACTCCTCCGACATCCAGCGTTACAAGGGTCTGGGTGAGATGGACGCCGACCAGCTCGCGGAGACCACGATGGACCCGCGTCACCGCACGCTGCGCAGGGTCACCGTGGCCCAGGCCGCGCAGGCGGAGCAGATGTTCGAGCTGCTCATGGGGTCTGAGGTGGCCCCGCGTCGTGACTTCATCGTGGCCGGGGCCGGTGATCTCGACCCCGCCCGGATCGACGCATGAGCATCGGTGCATGAGCACGGCCGGCACCCGTACGCCTCTTCAGCTTAGGGTCTAGACCATGACCGCCGTGATCGACCTGCAAGACGTGACTGTCCGTCGCGGGACCACGACGATCCTCGACTCTGTCACCTGGACGGTGGGCGAGGGCGAGCGCTGGGTGGTGCTGGGCCGCAACGGGGTCGGCAAGACGACGCTGCTGCAGATCGCCGCCGGCCAGATGCACCCGACCCGGGGCACCGCCACCGTGCTGGGCGACCGGCTGGGCCGGGTGGACGTGTTCGACCTGCGCTCTCGGGTCGGGCTGTGCTCGGCCGCGCTGGCCGACAGGATCCCGTCGGGGGAGAAGGTGCTCGACGTGGTGCTCACCGGCGCCTACGGGGTGACCGGTCGGTGGCTGGAGGCCTACGAGGACGTCGACGAGGACCGTGGCCGGACGCTGCTCGAGGCGTTCGGGGTGGCCGCGCTGGCCGACCGCGGGTTCGGCACCCTGTCGGAGGGGGAGCGCAAACGGGTCCAGATAGCCCGGGCCCTGATGGCCGACCCCGAGCTGCTGCTGCTGGACGAGCCCGGCGCGGGCCTGGACCTGGGCGGGCGTGAGGAGCTGGTCGGCGCGCTGACCGAGCTCGCCCGTGACCCCGGCTCTCCGGTGCTGGTGCTGGTCACCCACCACGTCGAAGAGGTCCCACCGGGTTTCACCCATGCGCTGCTGATGCGTCGGGGCACCGTCCACGCCGCGGGCCCGCTGGCCGAGGTGCTCACCTCGCGCAACCTCTCGGGGGCTTTCGGGCTGCCGCTGCGCCTGAACCGCAGCGGGGAGCGGTGGACGGCCCGCGCCCTGCCCGTGCCGTCCTCGGGGGCCCACGCCCCGCGGCGCACCTGAGCCCTCGCTCGCGCCGCGACGGTTCCCACAGACCTCACGCGTCCCACAGATCTCGCTCAAACAGTCTGCTCGCGGGGCTCGCGGGCCCTAGGATGGAAGCACTGCACGTGCGAAGGAGGTCGTGAGCGTGGCCTGGATGTGGTGGGTCGGTGCGGCTCTGCTGCTGGCCGTCCTGGAGATGGTCTCGCTGACGCTGGTCTTCATCATGCTGTCGGGGGGTGCTCTGGCAGGGGCTGTGGTGGCGGTGCTCGGCGGCCCGTGGTGGGCTCAGGTGCTGGCCGCGGCCCTGGTCGCTCTCCTGCTGCTGTTCGCGCTGCGTCCGTGGTTGCTGCGGAACTGGCGGCGGCGCAAGACGCTGCCGGAGACCAACGTCGCCGCGCTGCCCGGCAAGACCGCTCTCGTGATCGTCACCGTCGACACGGCTGGCGGTCGGGTCAAGATCGACGGGCAGATGTGGTCGGCCCGGACCGAGGGTGGAGATCCGCTGCCGGCCGGTGCGTCGGTGACGGTGTCCCGCATCCAGGGCGCGACCGCCATCGTCGGTCCGCTCAGCGTCTCTGGCGTGGCCTGATCAGCTTTTCTCGCTCTCACTGTCGATGGAGGTAGTTGTGGACGACACGGGAACCACGTTCCTGCTGGTGATTCTTGGTCTGCTGGTTCTCTTCGTCATCGTCGCGCTGGTGCGCGCGGTGCGACTGGTCCCTCAGGGCACGAACCAGATCGTGGAGCGCCTCGGTCGCTACCGCAGGACCTTGGAGCCGGGTCTGCACCTGCTGATCCCGTTCGTGGACCGGGTGCGTGCCACGGTCGACATGCGTGAGCAGGTCGTGCCGTTCCCGCCGCAGTCGGTGATCACCTCGGACAACCTGGTGGTGAGCATCGACACGGTGATCTACTTCCAGGTGACCTACCCCGCCGCCGCGGTGTACGAGATCGCCAACTACATCCAGGGCATCGAGCAGCTGACCGTCACCACGCTGCGAAACATCATCGGGACGATGGACCTGGAGCAGACGCTGACCAGCCGTGACCAGATCAACGGTCGGCTGAGCGGGGTGCTGGACGAGGCGACCGGCCGCTGGGGCATCAAGGTGAACCGGGTCGAGCTGAAGGCGATCGACCCGCCGCCGTCGGTGAAGGGCTCGATGGAGCAGCAGATGCGCGCCGAGCGTGACCGTCGTGCCGCGATCCTCACCGCCGAGGGCACCAAGCAGTCCCAGATCCTCACCGCCGAGGGTGAGAAGCAGGCCGCGATCCTGCGGGCGGAGGGTTCCGCGCAGGCGGCGATCCTCACCGCCGAGGGTGAGGCCCGGGCGATCTTGCAGGTCTTCGACGCCGTGCACCGCGGTGACGCCGACCCGAAGCTGCTGGCCTACCAGTACCTGCAGATCTTGCCGAAGATCGCCTCGAGCCCGTCGAACAAGATGTGGTTCCTGCCCGCAGAGCTCTCCGGTGCTCTCGGGGTGATGGCCAAGGCGTTCGGCGGGGACGAGGCTCCGAGCTTCGAGAGCCGCCCCTCGGGCAGCTCCCCGCTGCAGCCGGGCGACCTGCCTCCGGGGGCTCTGGCCGACCCGACCGAGGCTGTGACCGAGGCGCGTCGGGAGTCGGCGGCCGCGACGGCCGACGCGACCAGCGTCGGCTCGCACTCCGGTGTGCCCTTCGACCCGAACGTCGAGGCCGGGCAGCGTCCCGGTGGTCCGCCGGTCGCGCCGAGCGCTCCGCCCTCGCCGACCGCCCCTCCGCCGCACCAGTACCCGCCGACACCTCCTGTGCCCTGATCTTGTTCTAGGGCCTTCGGTCTCCTCGTCGTCGACCCCGGCGAGAGGTGCCGTGACCCGGCGAGCGCTCCTCCGCTCGTCTACCGTGGTCTTGGTGCCTCCCGCCGGGGTCGACGCGTCTGTGCAGGCGGTCGGCCTGTGCTGTCTGATCGAGCCTCCTCCTGCGGTGGTTCGTGCTGTCGGGGCGTGCTGGTAGGTCGGTGGCAGACCGCTGGGGGAGAGGCTGGGTCGGTTGGGAAAGTCTGAGGAGCGCTGATGCTGGTTCGTCTGATGCGGGAGCACCTGCGCCCGTACCGGTGGGCCGTGGTCGCCCTGCTGGTGTTCCAGCTCGCGCAGACCCTGGCCACCTTGTACCTGCCGAGCCTCAACGCCCGCATCATCGACGACGGCGTCACCGTGGGGAACACCACGTTGATCTGGCACACCGGCTGGGTGATGCTCGCGGTGAGCCTGGGACAGGTGGTCGCGGCGGTGATCGCCACCTACGTGGGCGCACGCACCGCGATGCGTCTGGGCCGTGACCTGCGCCGCCGGCTGTTCGCGCACGTGCAGGGGCTCTCTCCCCGGGAGGTGTCCGCCTTCGGTGCGCCGACGCTGATCACGCGGAACACCAACGACGTGCAGCAGGTGACCATGGTGGTCTACATGACCATGGTCTTCGCGGTGATGGCGCCGATCATGCTGATCGGCGGCGTCGTGATGGCGATGCGGGAGGACGTCCCGCTGTCCGCGGTGCTGCTGGTGGTGATCCCGGTGCTGGGCGTCGCGATCGGTCTGGTGGTGCGCCGCATGGTGCCGTACTTCCAGCAGATGCAGAAGCGGATCGACGCGGTCAACGCGGTGCTGCGCGAGCAGATCGGCGGGATGCGGGTCATCCGCGCTTTCGTGCGTGAGGATCGTGAGTCGCGCCGGTTCGGTGCGGCCAACGACGACCTGTACGCCGCGTCGCTGGCCACAGGGCGCCTGATGGCCCTGATGTTCCCGATGGTCATGCTCATCATGAACGTGTCCACCCTGGCCATCATGTGGTTCGGGGGGCACCGCATCGAGTCCGGCGGGATGGCGGTCGGCCAGCTCACTGCTTTTATCACCTACGTGATGTACATCCTCATGGCCGTGATGATGTCGTCCATGCTGTTCGTGATGATCCCCCGGGCGATGGTCGCGGCCGGGCGGATCGGTGAGGTGCTGGACACCTCGACCACGGTGGTGGCGCCCGAGCAGCCGGTGCCCCCGGTGGAGGAGCACCGGGGCCGGGTCGAGCTCGTCGGGGTCACCTTCTGCTACCCGGGGGCCGAGCACCCGGTGCTGCAAGACGTCACCTTCACGGCCTGCCCAGGCCAGACCACGGCGGTCGTCGGTGCGACAGGCTCGGGCAAGACGACCCTGCTGAACCTGGTCCCGCGTCTGTACGACGCGACGGGCGGGCAGGTGCTCGTCGCCGGGGTGGACGTGCGAGACCTCGACCCGACGGTGCTGTGGAGCCAGATCGGGCTGGTGCCGCAACGGCCCTACCTGTTCAGCGGGACGGTGCGCTCGAACCTCCAGCACGGCAAGGAGGACGCCACCGACGACGAGCTGTGGCACGCCCTGGAGGTGGCGCAGGCCAGAGACTTCGTCGCCTCGCTGGACGAGGGCCTGGACGCCCCCGTCGCCCAGGGTGGCACCAACGTCTCCGGCGGGCAGCGCCAGCGGCTGGCCATCGCTCGTGCCCTGGTGCGCCGTCCGTCGATCTACCTGTTCGACGACTCGTTCTCGGCGCTGGACTACGCGACCGACGCCGCGCTGCGCACGGCGCTGATACCTGAGACCCGCGACGCCACGGTCATCATCGTGGCCCAACGGGTGGCCACCATCCGGCACGCCGACCGCATCGTCGTGCTCGACGGCGGTCGTGTGGTCGCCGAGGGCACCCACACCGAGCTGCTGGCCACCTCCCAGACCTACCAGGAGATCGTGTACTCCCAGCTGTCTGCTACTGAGGCCGTCGGGGGTGCCGAGTGAGCGCGCAGACGGGCACCCAGGCCCGACGGCGCGGTGGTGCGGGGCTGTTCGGCCCCATGGGTGGCATGGCGCCTCCCGCCAAGTCGATGAACTTCGTCGGCTCGGGGCTGCGGCTGCTGCGCGCGCTGCGGCCTGAGCGTGCCCGGCTGTCGGCCGTCCTGGTGCTGTCGGTCGGCTCGGTGGCGATGGCGGTGACGGGCCCGAAGCTGCTGGGCAACGCGACCAACGTGATCTTCGACGGTGTGGTCGGCACGCTCGTCGGCAAGCAGCTGGAGAGCCGGGGCATCGACCCGGCCACGGTCACGGTCGAGCAGGTGCAGCAGATGCTCAAGGCCGAGGGTGGTGCCGAGGCCAAGATCGCCGACATGCTCGGTGCGATGAGCAACCTGGTCATCGGCCAGGGCATCGACTTCACACGCCTCGCGCAGATGCTGGCGCTCGTGCTGGGGGTGTACGTCGCGTCCTTCGTGTTCGGCTGGCTCGCCGCACGGCTCACCGCGACCGCGGTGCAGAACACGGCGCGCACCCTGCGCTCCGACGTCGAGTCCAAGCTGTCCCGGCTCCCGCTCGGGTACGTCGACTCCCAGCCGCGCGGGGAGCTGCTGTCGCGGGTGACCAACGACATCGACAACATCGCCCAGTCGTTGCAGCAGACCCTCTCTCAGCTCATCACGGCGGTGCTGACCGTCGTCGGCGTGCTGGCCATGATGATCTGGATCTCGCCCTGGCTGGCCGTGGTCGCGCTGGTGACGGTGCCCCTGTCGGGCGTCGTGGCGATGATGATCGGCAAGAGGGCACAGCCGAGCTTCGTCGGCCAGTGGACGCACACCGGCGAGGTCAACGCCCACATCGAGGAGATGTTCACCGGCCACAACCTGGTCATGGTCTTCAACCGGAAGGACGAGGCGCAGCGCGTCTTCGACGAGCGCAACGAGGCCCTGTACTCCTCGTCGTTCAAGGCGATGTTCGTCTCCGGGATCATGCAGCCGGCGATGGGTTTCATCGCGAACATCAACTACCTGATCGTCGCGGTCGTGGGTGGGCTGAAGGTCGCCTCAGGCACGATGACGCTGGGCGACGTGCAGGCCTTCATCCAGTACTCGCGGCAGTTCAGCCAGCCGATCACGCAGATCGCGTCCATGGCCAACCTCATGCAGTCCGGAGTGGCCTCGGCCGAGCGGGTGTTCGAGCTGCTCGACACCCCCGAGCAGGCCCCAGACCCCGAGCCGTCGGCGGCGCTGCCCCAGCCGGTGCGAGGGCGGGTCGCGTTCGAGGACGTCTCGTTCCGCTACGACCCCGAGACGCCCCTCATCGAGCACCTGGACCTGGCCGCCGAGCCGGGGCAGACCGTCGCGATCGTCGGCCCTACCGGTGCGGGCAAGACCACCCTGGTCAACCTCGTCATGCGCTTCTACGAGGTCGACTCTGGGACGATCACCCTAGACGGGGTGGACACTCGTATGTTGAGCCGCGACGACCTGCGCTCCCAGGTCGGCATGGTGCTGCAAGACACGTGGCTGTACTCGGGCACCATCGCTGACAACATCGCCTACGGGATGGACGGGGCGACGCGCGAGCAGGTGATCGAGGCGGCGAAGGCCACCTACGTGGACCGGTTCGTGCGCACCCTGCCCGACGGCTACGACACGATGATCGACGACGAGGGCGGCACGGTCTCGGCGGGGGAGAAGCAGCTGCTCACCATCGCCAGGGCGTTCCTCGCTGACCGGACGATCCTCATCCTGGACGAGGCGACGTCCTCGGTGGACACCCGCACCGAGGTCTTGGTGCAGCGCGCGATGGCCGCGCTGCGCACGGGGCGCACGTCGTTCGTCATCGCCCACCGGCTGTCGACGATCCGCGACGCCGACGTGATCTTGGTCATGGAGCACGGCCAGATCGTGGAGAAGGGTTCGCACGACGAGCTGCTCGCCGCGGGCGGTGCCTACGCGCGGCTGTACCAGAGCCAGTTCGCGGCGGCCGCCGCGCAGGTCGACTGAGCATGCCCGCTGTCGACCTGCGCCCGGTCGTGGACGCCGACGACCCTCGGCTGGTCGACTACGTCGGGCTGACCGACGTCACGCTGCGCACCCGGGTCGAGCCGGCCGGTGGGCTCTACATCGCGGAGAGCCTGACGGTGCTGAGCCGGGCTCTCGCCGCCGGGCACCGGCCCCGCTCGGTGCTGTGCGCGCCGCGCTGGGTGGACGACGTCACCGCCGTGCTGGCGGACGCGTCGGTCGGTGACTCGCAGCGCGACGACGCTCGTCGCGACAACGTGCCGGTGTATGTCACCGACGAGCCGCTGCTGGAGTCCATCACCGGTTTTCACGTGCACCGTGGCACGCTGGCGGCGATGCACCGCCCGGTGCTGGCCCCGGTGGCCGACGTCGTGGCGGGTGCCCGGCGCGTGGTGGTGCTGGAGGACGTGGTGGACCACACCAACGTCGGTGCCGCGTTCCGGGCCTGTGCGGGGTTGGGTGTCGACGCGGTGCTGGTCACCCCGTCGTGCGCCGACCCGTTGTACCGCCGCTCGGTGCGGGTGTCGATGGGCACCGTGTTCCAGGTGCCCTGGACGCGGCTGTCGCACTGGCCCCACGCGCCCGCCGGGGAACCCTCGGACGGGATCGACCTGCTGCGCGACCTGGGCCTCACGGTGGCAGCCCTCGCTCTGGACGACGACGCGATCACCCTGGACACGCTCGTCGCAGACCCGCCAGAGCGTCTGGCGATGGTCTTCGGCACCGAGGGCGACGGTCTGCGCCCCCGCACGGTCGCAGCCTGCGACCTCACCGTCCGCATCCCCATGTCTGGTGGCGTGGACTCTCTGAACATCGCCTCAGCCGTCGCCGTGGCCGCCTGGGCCACCCGGACGTCGACGACCAGGATGTGAGGCGCCGTTCGGGGCCTGCCGGGTACCGAGCGGCGGTGGACTCTTCCCAGCGCGTCCGCGTCAGGGGCGCGGAGCCGCCGGACGCATCATCCGTCCGGCGGCGGCGATGACGACGCGGCGAGGTACCAGGCGGGTCGCCACCCGGGCGAGCAGAGCGTTGGCGAGGCCGTCGACAACGCTGGGCTTGGTGGTGCGCAGAGCCCGCATGATGTGGTCGGCCAGCTGTTGAGTCGTCCGTCTGCGCCCACCCTCGGTCGTCATACCAGCGACCTCGAAGAACGGTGTGTCGGTGGGGCCAGGGCAGGCGGCGAGCACCCGGACGCCAGAGCCGCGCATCTCGTGCCACAGCGCCTCGGTGAAGGTCAGCACGAAAGCCTTGGTCGCCGAGTAGACCGCCATGTGCGGGACCGGTTGGAACGCGGCGGTCGAGGCGATGTTGAGGATGGTGCCGGTACCGCGTGCGCGCATGCCGGGCAGGAACCGGGCGGTGAGGCCGACGAGGGCCTGGCAGTTGAGCGCGATCTGCTCGTGCAGCCGTCCGGGGTCGGCGTCGGCGACATAGCCGTGGGTCGCGAACCCGGCGTTGTTGACCAGCACGTCGACAGTGAGCCCGAGCGCGTCGAGGCGTTGAACCAGCTCGTCGGGCGCGGTCGGGGTGCTGAGGTCGAGGGGGACGACGGTGACGGTGGCCCCATGGTCGCGTTCGAGCTCGGCAGCGAGCTCGTCGAGCCGGTCGCGGCGCCGTGCGACCAGCACGAGGTCGTGGCCGAGGCCCGCGAACCGGCGGGCGAGCTCGGTACCGATCCCGCTCGAGGCTCCGGTGATGAGCGTGCTCATGGCATCTCCAGTCTCAGGCAGGGACGACGAGAACATGGTGACGATCGGCGTCGGCCAAGGATCGCACGACCTTCGCGTCGAAGGTCGCGAGCCTGCAGTCCTGTCTCGCGGCCAGGTTCACGAGGTGGAAGTCGGTCACCTGGCGGTGCCCGATCATCGCCGTCAGCTCGATGTGAGCGTCGGCCAGCGAGGTCTCGTCTGGCAAGAACACGTGCCCGGCCACGGAGCGCATCGATCGCAGGCTCTCCAGAGCGGTGGCTGTCGTCTCGCCTCCTACTCTCGGGTTGCTCATCAGGCGGACGAATGCGGTCTCGGTGATCGGTGTGGTGGCGAACGACTCGATGCTGACGAACCAGCGGTGCGCGGCCTCGTGGTGGACGTGCCGCGGGTCGAACAGGGCGAGCAGGACGTTCACGTCCAGCAGCGTGGCCCGCTCAGTCGTCGTCACGGTGCTGGGCGACGAGCTCGTCGGTGATGATCCGGTCAGGATCGGTGGGGGTGAGCACGGGGAACCCCGCACGACGTGGCACGGGGACCGGCCGTAGGCCGCGGAGCGCCAGCCGGGACACCGCGGCACCCAGGCTCAGGTTCTCCTGTGCGGCCAGCGCTCGCGCCGCCGCCAGCACGGTCGGGTCGATGTCCAACGTCGTTCTCATGAGCTGATGATAAGCGCATCAGCGCATCAAGTGCATCGCCCTTGTGGGTGGTGGGGCGAGTGCTCAGCGCTGGTAGGTGCCGACGAGGAGCGCCCGGGCGATCGTGTGCGGCACCAGGGCGCTGTTCGCCGCGCCCGGCATGGTGTCGGGTTCCAGGCCCATCTCGGGCAGGTCCAGGGCGTGCACCGCGTAGACGTAGCGGTGCACCTGGTCGCTGGGTGTCGGGGCCGCGCCGACGTAGCCCGCGATGCCGTCGTCGCCGCGCAGCGTCACGACGGTCGAGGGCAGCAGGTCTGACCCGAGGGCGCCTGCCCCGGCGGCCAGCTCGGTGATCGTGGCCGGGACGTCCAGCAGCGTCCAGTGCCACCACCCGGACGGCCCTTCAAGGTCGAAGCAGGTGACGGCGAACGACCGGGTCTCCTCCGGGAAACCAGACCAGGCCAGATGAGGCGACAGGTTCGTCCCGAGCGGGGTGTTGGTGGTCTCGTCGGGCACCCGTGCCCCGTCGGTGAAGGTGTCGGAGCGCAGCTCGAAGGCGGGCACCTGCGGCAGCGAGGCGTAAGGGTCTAGAGCCTGCGGGCGTTCCGGCGACATGCATGCCTCCTCGTCGGTGGTCGTGCCCCCATCATGGCCGTCCGGCCGCTAGAGGGCGCGGGGACGGCCGGTGCTCTGTACGGCTGTCTTCGACCATCACGTAGCGCGCAGCTCGAGGTCAGAGGTCAGGAGCGTCTGGCGGCTTCGCGGGCGGCGGTCTCGGTGGAGAAGGTGCGGGGGAAGCCGCTGGCGTTGAGCTGGGGGTTTCCGTCGGTGTCGACGAGCCAGAACTTGCCCTTGCCGTCTGGGTGGGGCTCCCACGGTGACGGGGTGGGCGGCTGCTGGTCGGCGGCCGCCATCGCGGCCAGGGCGGCGGTGACCCTGCGGCGGGCGACCAGCTCGGAGGCCGAGTTCATGGTGAGGCCGGTCTGGAACCAGGTGCCGTCCGGCATGGTCCAGCGCACGTGGGTGGACTTGCGCACCTCGACCGTGCCGCCGGCCTTGCGGAACTGGCGGGCGAGCGGCTCCAGGTCCTTGTTGATCCCCAGGCCCATCTCGTCCCTCCCCAAGATCTCTCGTTCAACCGCCGCCGGACAACCATCACAGCTACAGCAAGCGCCCGATGCGCAACCGCACGAAGACCGGGAACCGACCGATCCCGATCCGGTCACCCGAAGACCACACGAACACAGACCACACGAAGGTCGGCTCAGCCGACCGAGCAGGGGGTCTGGGGGCTCGCCCCCAGGCGGGGTGCGGGGGCAGACGCCCCCGCACAGATGACGAGATCGCCCCAGGCTCGCCGAAGGCGAGCACAAAACACCCGCGAGCTCGTGTCCGGAGGGGGACTTGAACCCCCACGCCCTATACGGGCACTAGCACCTCAAGCTAGCGCGTCTGCCATTCCGCCACCCGGACAAGGTGGTCAGCCACAGGGAAGAACCCCAGGGCTGCGGTCGGCAACGATAGCATGGCGAGCCTGGAGCCCCCAGCCTGGCCGGCCCTGAGCGTGCCGCCACCCGCGACGCGGCGGTCTGGGCCACACTGTCCGAGCCGACTCGCGCTCTTCGTCGTCCACGAGAGCAGAGCCGTCCGAGAAGCAGAACCCTTCACCAAGCAGAGCCGTCCTAGGAGAGATCAGATGACGGTCCAGACTCCCACGGACCCCGGTGCTCCCCGCCTCGTCGCGGTCGAGCTCGAGCAGACCGCACCGCGGTGGTTGCGCCACGCCGCCGGGGTCTCCTGGCGACTCCTCGTCGTGGTCGCCGCCGTGGCGCTGGTGTTCTGGGCGACGTCGCGGGTCCAGCTCGTGTTCATCGCGGTCTTCCTCGCCCTGGTGATCACCTCCGTGCTGCGCCCGATGGTCGAGGCGCTGAACAAGGTGATGCCACGGGGGCTGGCGACCCTCCTGGCGCTGCTGTCTGGCGTCACGGTGCTGGTCGGCATGGTCACCTACGTCGTCTACTCCATCGCCAACGAGTGGAACGCCCTCACGGTGCAGTTCGGCGACGGCGTGCAGCGCATCATCGACTGGCTCGAGAGCGACGCGGTGCCGTTCACGGTGACCAACGAGCAGATCGCCGAGTGGATCGCGAACCTCCAGACCTGGTTGACCGACAACGCCGGCCACCTGGCCGGGCAGGCTGCCAACACGGCCGGCTCGGCGGTCGAGGTGGGCATCGCACTGAGCCTCGCGGTGTTCATGACGGTGTTCTTCCTGGCCCGTGGGCCGCACATGTGGACCTGGTTCCTCAACCAGCTCCCGAGCCGGTTCCGCGACAGCACACGGAACGCGGCGGGCGTGGGGTGGTACACCTTCTCCGGGTACGCCAGGGGCACCGTCATCATCGCCTCGATCGACGGGGTGCTCGCGTACATCCTCCTGGAGATCATCGGGGTGCCGCTGGCGGCGCCGCTGGCCGTCCTGGTCTTCATCGGCGCGTTCATCCCCCTGATCGGGGCGCCGCTGGCCATGGTCATCGCGATGATCGTGGCCCTGGCCGCGCTGGGGCCCATCCAGGCCGCCATCGTCGGCATCGGGATCGCGCTCATCGGGCAGCTCGAGGGTCACATCCTGCAGCCGCTGATCATGGGCAAGCAGGTGTCGCTGCACCCCGTGATCGTCGCCGTCTCCGTGACCGCCGGGACGCTGGTCGCCGGCATCTTGGGCGCCGTGGTCGTGGTGCCGCTGGTCTCCGTGGCCTGGGCGGTCTTCTCGAAGATGCGCACGCTCGACCCACCGATGGGGGCCGAGGTGGCTGCCGAGGAACCCGACGACCCCGTCTCCGAGCCCGACGGTCCCTCAGCTGAGCCTCCGCAGGGCGCGACCGACGCCGACGTCACGTCGTGATCGCGCGCCGTGCCCTGACGTCGTATCCGGGTGGGTGCCGCCTCATGGCCTAGCACCGGTCGACGATGCCCCACCGCACATGCTGCTTCGCTGCGCGGTGAGGTTCGGCCTCACTGGGTGGCGGGGCGCAGCTCGATCGGGAAGGGCCCGTCCCACGCGGCCTTGACCAGCAGGCTCGTGTCGGTGATGCCCGAGTCGAGCGCCTCGATCAGCCGGTCGGCGATGTCTGGTGCGTCCATGTGCTCGACGTCGCGCAGCGCGAGCTCGCCGTAGGAGACCGAGTAGGCGTTGCGGGCGCCGAACAGGCGGGCGCGCTGGCCCGGGTCCGGGTTGCTGATCGCCTTGGTGTGGGCGTCGACCGCCCGGCGGAACGCGTACAGCGTCAGCTCGTGGGCCTCGGGGGCCGACACGGAGTGGTCGCCGCCTCGGGCCTTGGCCTCGATCCGTGCGGCCAGGTCCGCCTCAGCCTCGCGCATGCCGTGGTAGAGCTCAGAGACGGCCTGCGTGTCGGCTCCGGGCCCGGGGCGTTGCACCGAGCCGGCCATCTTCACATCGAGCACCGCTCGCGTCGCGAGCGGGGGCAGTCCGACATCAGCGAGCGGATCCAACGCAGCCGTTGGCTGTGTGTTCGGGTCCGTCACACCGCACCTCCAGGTTCGACGAGCGTCCTGCTGTTCGTTCGGCTGGTCCAGGATGGTCTTTAGCCGAACGACGTGCAGCTCCAGGAGAGGAAAAGTTCGTGGAGCAGGTCACTGGCACCGAGCCTGCCTCACATTACCGCCGAGGTGACGGCCCTGGTACCGCGTGTCGTGAATTCTTTGCTCCGCGCGGTGTCAGCCGCTGGCCCAGGTGCGCAGCAGGGCATGGGTCCGGGTGACGTAGCCGCCGCCGAAGAGGACCGCGTGCACCCCGACGGGGAACAGCTGGTGCAGCCCCACCCGGCGCTGCCAGCCGGGTCGCAACGGGTGCACCGTCTGGTACGCGTCGATCACCTCGTCGAGACAGGGCGCCCCGAACAGCGCGAGCATCGCCAGGTCTGTCTCGCGGTGCCCTCCGTGAGCGGCAGGGTCGATGAGAGTCGCTCCGTCGCTGGTCCACATGACGTTGCCGGACCACAGGTCCCCGTGCAGCCTGGCCGGGCGGTCGTCGTCGTCGAGCTCGCCGTCCAGCAGGCGCCCGACCAGCCGGTCGAGGTCGGCAGCGGCCTGAGGGGTCAGGTCCCCGGCGGCGCGCAGCATCTGGCCGAGCGGTTCGAGCCGGGCTCGGGCGTAGAGCTCGCCCCAGGTGGGCCAGGCACCGGTGGCCATGGGGAGCGGGCCGATATAGCCGCCGCCGACCCACCCCGGGGGCGGGGAGCCGAACGCCGGGGCTCCCGCGTCGTGCAGACGGGCCAGGCCAGCACCGAAGGCACGGGCGGCCTCGGGTGTCGGGGACACCGAGGTGAGGCGGACGAGGTCGAGGTGGTCGGTCGCGACCTCGAGAACCGGCACCACGGGCAGCGCCCCGGCGGCGGCGAGCCAGGCGAGCCCCGCCGCCTCCCAGCGCAGGGCGTCCGGAGAGGCGTGCTTGCGGAAGACCTGCGCACCCATGCCCTGATCCTGCCCCGAGCCGACCCGGCGACGTGGCAAGACCCGACAGCGCGTCGCTCTCCCGGCATGATGGGCCGATGAGCGAGCCGAGCCTCGACCCCACCAACCCCTTCGCCCAGCCCTCGCCGCTGCCGTACGGGCTGCCGGACCACGCCGCGATCCGTGAGGAGCACTACCGTCCGGCGCTGCTCGCCGGGATCGCGGCCCAGCGGGCCGAGGTGGAGGCCGTCGCGACCAGCAGCGAACCGCCCACCATGGACAACACCCTGGTGGCCCTCGAACGCTCCGGCCAGCTGTTGGGCCGGGTCGCGCACGCGTTCTTCAACCAGCTCTCCGCCGCCGCCACCCCCGGGCTGGAGGCGCTGGACGAGGAGATCGCGCCGTTGTTGTCGGCGCTGGACGACGCGATCCACCTGGACTCCCGGCTCTTCGCCAGGGTCGACGCCCTGAAGACCGCGCACGAGGACGGCGTGCTGAGTCTCGACACGCAAGACGCCTGGCTGCTCACCCGGGTGCACACCGATTTTGTGCTCGCCGGGGTGCACCTGGACGACGCCGACAAGGAGCGCCTGCGAGACCTGAACACGCGGATCACCACGCTGGACGCGGCGTTCGGCCGGACCCTGCTGGCAGCCACCACCGCCGCGGCCGTCACGGTCACAGACCCCACGAGGCTGGACGGGCTGTCGCAGGCTCAGGTCGCAGAGGCTGCCGAGGCGGCCTCGGAGCCCGGCACGTGGCGCCTGGAGCTCGCGCTGACCACCGATCAGCCGGTGCTCGCCTCGCTGCGCGACCGGGAGCTGCGCGAGCAGGTGCACCGAGCCTCGGTCACCCGTGGTCAGGGCGGTGAGCATGACACCCGTCCGATCCTGCTGGACCTGGTGCGGGCGCGCGCCGAGCGCGCACGGTTGCTCGGCTTCCCCCACCATGCCGCCGCGGTGGTCGCTGACGAGACGGCGGGCTCGGCGGAGGCGGTCGAGGCGATGCTCGCCCGCCTGGCCCCCCCGGCCGTGGCCAACGCGCGCCGGGAGGCCGAGGTGCTGGCCGCCGCGCTGGAGCGCGACCACCCCGGGGCGCGGCTCGAGCCGTGGGACTGGGCGTACTACGCCGAGCAGGTGCGCCAGGCCACCCGGTCGCTGGACGAGGCCGCGCTGCGCCCGTACCTGGAGCTGGACCGTGTGCTGCGCGACGGGGTGTTCTACGCGGCGACGAGGCTGTACGGCCTGACGTTCACCGAGCGCCCTGAGCTCGCGGGGCACGCCCCCGGGGTGCGGGTGTTCGAGGTGCACGACGCCGACGGGAGCGGCCTGGGGCTGTTCGTCGCTGACTACGTGACGCGCGAGGGCAAGCGTGGTGGGGCCTGGATGGACACGCTCCATGACCAGTCGCACCTGCTGGGCAGCCGGTGCGTGGTGGTCAACGTCGCCAACGTGCCCCGCCCCGCACCTGGTGCTCCGGCGCTGCTGACCTGGGACTTCGTCATCACCATGTTCCACGAGCTCGGCCACGCCCTGCACGCCCTGCTGTCGGACGTCCGCTACCCGTCACGCTCGGGGACGTCGGTGCCGCGCGACTTCGTGGAGTTCCCGTCGCAGGTCAACGAGATGTGCGCGTGGGACCGCGACGTGATCGCCTCGTTCGCCGTGCACCACGCCACCGGGCAGCCGCTGCCACCGGAGCGGGTCGACGCGCTGCTGGCCTCTCGCGCGGACGGCGAGGGCTTCGCGACCACCGAGTATCTCGCCGCCGCCCTGCTCGACCAGGCGTGGCACCGTCTGACCCCGGAGCAGGTACCGGACGACCCCGCGCAGGTCGAGCGGTTCGAGGCCGAGGCGCTCGCCCGGGCCGGTGTCGACCTGCCCACAGTGCCCCCGCGCTACCGCACCACGTACTTCAACCACATCTTCGGCGGCGGGTACTCGGCGGGCTATTACGCCTACGTCTGGTCGGAGGTGCTCGACGCCGACACCGTGGAGTGGTTCGCCGAGAACGGGGGGCTGACCCGGGCCAACGGGGACCGCTTCCGTGCCGTGCTCCTGTCGCGCGGCGGCTCGGAAGACCCCTTGGCCGCGTTCGCACGGCTGCGCGGGCGTCCCGCGCGGATCGAGCCGCTGCTGGCCCGCCGCAGGCTCACCGAGGCCACGGTCACCGAGCAGGAGGGTGCCCGGTGGTGAGCGTCCCGACGGCTGCGGAAGAGGTCGTCACGATCACCCGCGAGCTGATCCGTGTCGACACCTCCAACTACGGCGACGGCTCCGGCCCGGGGGAGAGGGTCGCCGCCGAGTACGTCGTGGGGCTCCTTCAAGACGTGGGCCTGGATCCCGAGCTGTTCGAGCCCCGCCCGCGCCGGGCCTCGGTGGTGGCCCGCTGGGAGGGCCGCGACCCGAGCCGCCCTCCGCTGGTGCTGCACGGTCACCTTGACGTGGTGCCCGCCCAGGCTGAGGACTGGCAGGTGGACCCGTTCGCCGCGGAGGAGCGCGACGGGATGATCTGGGGTCGTGGCGCGGTGGACATGAAGGACATGGACGCGATGATCCTGTCTGTCGTGCGCCAGCGGGTGCGCGAGGGGCGGCCCCCGGCCCGCGACGTGGTGCTGGCCATGTTCGCCGACGAGGAGAGCGGTGGTGGGCTGGGCTCGCACTGGGCTGTCGAGCACCGCCCAGAGCTGTTCGCGGGGGCCACCGAGGCGATCAGCGAGGTCGGCGGCTACTCGGTGGAGGTCGCTGGCCGGCGCGCCTACCTGCTGCAGACCGCCGAGAAGGGGTTGGTCTGGTTGCGGCTGGTCGCTGACGGCCGGGCCGGGCACGGCAGCCAGCTGAACCCGGACAACGCGGTGGTGCACCTGGCTGAGGCTGTGGCGCGGATCGGCGCGTACCGGTGGCCGGTACGTCTGGTGCCGGTGGTGCGCCGGTTGCTGGAGGGGGTGGCCGACCTCACCGGGCTGCCCTATGACCCCCGCGACGAGGACGCGATCGCGGCCCTGGTCGACGCGCTGGGGCCGGCGGCCCGGTTCGTCGGGGCGACGCTCCAGCACACCGCCACCCCGACCGGTCTGAGGGCGGGCTACAAGGTGAACGTCGTGCCTGGCCGGGCCGAGGCGACCCTCGACGCCCGCTACCTGCCTGGTGGCCAGGACGAGCTGATGGGTGTGCTCACCGAGCTGGCCGGGCCGCACGTGAGGGTCGAGGTCGATCATCACGACGTCGCGGTGGAGGCACCGGTCGACGGCCCGCTGGTCGAGGCGATGAGCGCGGCGCTGAGGGCCGAGGACCCTGGCGCCGTGGTGCTGCCGTACCTGCTCTCGGCCGGCACGGACAACAAGCCGCTGTCAGCCCTCGGCATCGCCGGCTACGGTTTCGCACCGTTGCGCCTGCCCGCTGCCCTGGACTTCCCGGCGATGTTCCACGGGGTGGACGAGCGGGTCCCGGTCGATTCGCTGGTGTTCGGCACCCGGGTGCTGGACCGTCTGCTGGACACGATCTGAGCCGGCGGGAGCCAGAGAGCGGGCACCATCTGCCGGCTCAGGTTCTCACCGCCCTCCGCACCGCTACAGAGCGCCCTCCGCACCGCTACAGTCAGAGCATGACCGTCGACCCGCGCGCCGCCCTCGATCGACTCATCGCCGCCCTCGAGGCGCACTACGACGCCATCGTGGCCCGTCAGGACGAGAACGACCCGGCGGTGGACGATGCCTACGACATCCTCGCCGACGCCTTCGAGGTGTATGACGACGCGCTGGGCACTGTGCACGGCGAGGCGACGCCGTTCTACCTCGGTGAGGACGACGACAGCGACGACGAGGACGAGGACGATCTCGATGACGACGGGCTCGAGGACGACCTGGACGACGACGGGCTCGAGGACGACGAAGACGACGACGAGGATGACGACGACGAGGACTGACGCTCGGGTCGGGTGAGCCTGGTCGACCTCTCGCCCGCTCGTGCCTGTCGAGGTTCGGTGAAGGTCGACGCTGAGCCTGCTCCGGGGACGGTGACACGCTCTCGGGGGGATAAGGTTGCTCACCGTGAGCGACGGCATGGGCCTCTGGGAGGCAGCGTTCCTGGGTCTGATCCAGGGTCTGACCGAGTTCCTCCCGATCTCCTCCAGCGCGCACATCCGCATCATCGGGGAGTTCACCGGCGGTGGGGACCCGGGGGCCGCGTTCACCGCGATCATCCAGATCGGTACCGAGCTGGCGGTGGTGCTGTACTTCAGACGCGACATCGCCCGCATCCTGGCCGCCTGGTGGCGGGCCCTGACCGGCGCGTACGGCCGGGGCTGGCGGCCCCGGGTCGGGCTGGGCGCCTCGCGCGGGGCGCCGGCGGTCAGCCACGACGCGATGATGGGCTGGTTCATCATCGTCGGCACCATCCCGATCGTCGTGCTCGGGCTGGCGTTCCAGGACCACATCGAGAGCACCTTCCGCAACCTGTGGTGGACGGTGCTGATGCTCTCGGCCTTCGCCCTGCTGCTCGGGTGGGCTGACAAGGTCCGTCCTCAGGAACGGACGCTGGAGAAGCTGTCGGTGCGCCACGCGCTGTTCTTCGGGCTGTGGCAGGCCCTCGCGCTGATCCCGGGCGTGTCGCGCTCGGGTGGCACGATCACTGGTGGCCGTCTCATGGGCTACACCCGTGAGGCCGCCGCGCGCTACTCGTTCCTGCTGGCCCTGCCCGCCGTCTTCGGCGCCGGCTTCTTGCAGCTGTACAAGAGCCTGGACTCCTTCGGCACGCCTGGGACCCCCGGCGTCGGGGCGATGCTGGTGGGGACGCTGATCTCGTTCGTCGTGGGGTACGTCGTCATCATCGCGTTCCTGAAGATCGTCTCCACGTACTCCTACATGCCGTTCGTCTGGTACAGGCTCGGGCTGGCCGCGCTGGTGGCGGTGCTGCTGCTGACCGGGGTGCTGTCGCCCACGCCGTCTCTCGCGGACGTACCGGCGGGTTGAGCCCGGTGACCTGGCCCACGTCGCCTGTGCCACGGCTGCCGGGCCGTGGGGAGGTCGTGCGGCTGCGCGACGCCTCCGGGGAGGTCCGTCTCTCCGCCGAGGGGCCCGCCGCCGGGATGTACGTCTGCGGCATCACCCCCTACGACTCGACCCACATGGGCCACGTCGCCACCTACGTCGCCTTCGACGTGCTGCGTCGGGCATGGCTCGACGCTGGTCTGAAGGTGCGGGTGACCTCCAACGTCACCGACGTGGACGACCCGCTGCTGGAGCGGGCACACGCCACCGGTGTGAGCTGGGAGCACCTCGCCGCCGAGCACGAGGCCCGGTTCGCCCGTGACATGGCTGCCCTGTCCGTGCTCCCGCCCGACACCTACCTCAGGGTGAGCGACGTGGTGCCTCAGGTAGCCGAGGCGGTCGCCGCGATGCTCGACGCCGGTGCCGCCTACCGGGTGCCGACCGCTGGGGTCGGTGGGCCTGACGTCGAGGGGCTTGGCGACGTGTATGCCGACCTGGCGGCGGACCCCGCCTTCGGTTCGGTGTCCGGCCTGGACGACGCGACGATGCGTGCGCTGTTCGCAGAGCGAGGCGGTGACCCGGACAGGCCGGGCAAGCGAGGCCCGCTGGACCCGTTGCTGTGGCGCCGAGAACGCCCGGGGGAGCCCGCCTGGGACGGCGGGCGGCTGGGCCGTGGCCGGCCGGGCTGGCACGTCGAGTGCGCGGTGATCGCCGCCCAGGGCCTCGGCCCGTCCTTCGACGTGCAGGCCGGGGGCAGCGACCTGCTGTTCCCGCACCACGAGATGAGCTGTTCGCACACCCGGATGCTCTACGGCGGCCGTGTGCGGGTGCACGCGCACGCCGGCATGGTCGCCTACGCCGGCCACAAGATGAGCAAGTCGCTGGGCAACCTGGTGCTCGTCGGCGACCTGGAGCACATCGACCCGGCGGCGGTCCGCCTGACGGTGCTCGCCGCGCACTACAGCAGCGACTGGGAGTGGACCGACGCGCGGCTCACCACCGGGCAGGCCCGCCTGGCACGCTGGCGGGCGGCGACCGCTCGCACCTCAGGCCCTGCCGCCGCCCCGCTGCTCGACCAGGTGCGCGCGGCCCTGGCACGAGACCTCGACACCCCGGCCGCCCTCGAGGCCCTGGACACCTGGGTCGCGACAGACGGCGACGACCACGACGCGCCCGCCCTGGTGCGCGCCCTGACCGACGCCCTGCTCGGGGTGCGGCTGTGAACCGTAGGCGGTGAGGACTGCTCGGGTTTTCTGAGCCCGCGTGGGATCACCCCGTGAACGCTTGACCGCCAGCAAGGCGAGCGGGCACGGTAGGCGGACGGCTGCCGAGGAGGGCTCGTGCGCGAGAAGCCGACCACCCAGGGGCTGGTTCACCATGGCTGAGGACGCGGATGGGTGAGAACGTGGCCGTCCCGCGTCTGGTGTCGGACGAGCCGACGGCGACCGACGGGCTCGGGCGCGACGATCTGGCACAACACATCGCGACGGTGGTCCGTACGCTGCCGCCGCCGTTCACCGTCGCTGTGTACGGCGGGTGGGGCGAGGGTAAGACCAGCCTGCTGAGGAACGTCCAGCAGAAGGTCAGCACACCCCCTGCCGCTGGTGACGGCGGTGAGGTGAGCCCGGTGGTGTGCCACACCGTGTGGTTCGACCTGTGGCAGCACCAGGACGACGTGAACCCGGTGCTCGCCATGCTCGCCCTGGCCCGGGCCGAGCGGAAGGGCCTGAAGAAGAAGGCCAGCCAGGTGCTCGACGCCGTCATCCCGGCACTGTGGACAGCGTTGGACCACCTGCCGACGGTGAGCGTGGGTGGGGAGGGCGGACCGAGGGCCGAGCTCTCGATGGCTGGTGTGGCCAGCGACTATATGCGGCACCGTGACGCCCGTCGTGCCGACCGGATGGCGGTGCTGGACGCCCAGGTCCGCCTGCACGACCTGTTCCGAAAAGCCCTCGACCAGCTGGCCGGTGACGGGCGGCTGGTGTTCTTCATCGACGACCTCGACCGGTGCCTGCCGGAGAACGTGGTGGACCTGCTGGAGAAGATTCGCCTCTTCCTGAACCACGAGAGGTGCGTGTTCGTCCTCGGGGTGGACGACCAGGCTGTGGAACGGGCGATCCAGCAGGCCAAGAACTACGACGACCCGCGCGTCGCCGGGCGATACCTGGAGAAGATGATCCAGTACGCCTTCGACCTCCCGCCCGTGGAACCGGACCAGAGGAAAGAGTTCGTGAGGCGGACGCTGCGCGAGGCGATCCCCGGTGGCTCCTTGTCGGACGACCAGGCCGACACGATCGTCGACCTGTGGGAGCAGGCTTTCGACGACCCAGAGGTCGACGCGTCGGTGCGTTTCGCGGTGCGGACGATCAACACGTTCGCCGTCGACCACGCGATCGGTGTCGAGCGGCTGGGCGACCAGAGGTACGACCCGACGATCATGGCCGTCATCTCGGTGATCAAGACGTGCTACCGGGAGGCGTTCGTACAGCTGCGCCGCCACCACAAAGACCGGGAGGGCAAGTTCTGGCGCGGTCTCTTCCACTTCTACGACCAAGACCCAGACAATATGCTGGGTTCCTTGTTCCGGCGTTCTGGGCCCCGGTGGAAAGACCAGCCGGACGGGCGCGAGCCTGACGGCGCGAAACGCTCAGGGTGGCCGTTCGTCCAGGCGGTGCAAGGATCGTTGGGCGCGGGTCCTGTCAGCGACGGCTTCCCCCGGCTGGCGGAGGATCATTTCCGCTTCGCCGTCTCGACCTCTCTTCGCGACGTCGAGCCCGAGAGCGTGGAGCCACCGCCTGAGGTGTCGACCAGGCCGAAGCACGTGCCCGCCACGCCACGGACCCCAGACCCTGCTGTCGCGCCGACGGGCGACCGCCCTGGCGACGTGCTCGACCCGGCTCGCTCCGACGCCCCTCGTCACATCGTTCGCTCGCATCGTCTCGACGGGCTCGTGGACTACTGGACCCGCCCGCCGTCGACCGTCGAGGAGGTGAGCGAGGTCTGCCAGGAGATCGCCCGCGAGACCTGGTCGGCAGGCTCACCCCCGGTCCGGTTGAGCGGCATCGACTGGCGGGTGCTCACGGTCACGCCCGAGGGGCCGGACCGTCGGGCGTTGCTGCTGGCTGACCGGGTGATCGGCGCTGGTCCGTACAACGAGGCCAAGACGGCCATGACCTGGGAGCGGTGCGACCTGCGTCGCTGGCTGAACAACGAATTCCTTGAGTCGATAGGGGATCCTTTTGTTTCTCGGGTCCTGAGGGTGGAGGTAAAGAATGAATCTAATCCAGCGTGGAACGTGGGTGGCGGAAGAGACACGAGGGACCAGTTTTTCCTGCTCAGCATGAATGAGGCTGTGCACCACCTGGCAGGGGAGGAGTCGTGCGATTGGGCGAAATTAAAGAAAGCATGGATTTATTTGGGAAAGTGGGGAGTCGCTACGGATGAAGAGGGTTTTTCCTCTTGGTGGTGGTTGCGTTCGCCCGGTGCCACCCGGACGCGTGTAACCAGCGTGGCCCCCGGCGGCGGCCTGACTCTCGGTGGTCGCTACGGTAGCGTCGATGTTTCGGCAGATGGCGGGGTCCGCCCAGCTTTCTGGTTGGATCTTCAATCCTGAACGACGTAACCGTTCTTCTCCTGCGGTGGTGCCCCGCTCGGAACGAGTCCGGGCGGGGCACCACCGGTGGTCGGCGCTACAGCGCCGGTGTGCTGGGTGCGGCTCGTCAGAGGTCGCGCACGGATGAACCGGTCAGACGAGGGCTTCCTTCTTGGTCTCGACCGCCGGGGCCGGGGTGGGCTCTGCCGGGCCGCTGAGCAGGCTGCGGTTGAGGCGGATCATGAGGGCCACCGTGGCGACCTGGACCACGGCCAGCAGGGCGACCAGCGTGAGGTGCGGAGCGCTCAGGTGCTCCACGACCCCGGTGCGGACCAGGCCCCAGGTGACGAAGAACATGCCCAGGACGAAGAACGCCACGCCGGGGCAGACGAGCCCGTAGGCCGCGATCGACTTCTTCTCGCCGAGCACGTAGTCGGCGAAGTACCGCTGGCGGCGCATCACCTTCCAGCCGATGAGCCCCATGAGCACCTGGGCCGAGACGAGCAGCCCCAGGACGACGAGCACCAGCGGCGCGGAGAGGTCGGTGCCCAGGAAGTTGTGGCTGATCCCAGAGCCGACCCGCACGAAGGTGATCCCCAGGAGCGTGAGGATGGGGATGCCGATCCACAGGGTCGGTCCGGCCTCGGTCGCCATGCCCTTGCGCAGGATCATGCCGACGCTCACCGGCATCTTGACCAGGGCCCACATGATCGAGGCGGCGCTGAAGAACAGGGCGCCGATGATGCCCAGGGCGGACGTGATGAGGTTCTGGCTCATGGCCCCGGGGCCGGCGAGGCCGACGGCGACCATGGCGAACGCGAAGCTCGGCAGCACCTGGGCGAAGTGGTTGGTGTCTTCCGCGTCGAACTCACCGGTGCTCATGATGCGGCCCAGGTAGCGGCCGAAGACGACCAGGGCGTACACGCCGACCGCCGCGAAGGCTGCCACGGAGAACGGGAAGAGGCTCTCCACGTTGGCCCACAGCCCCGGGACCCCGAGCGCGCCGAGGACGAAGAGGACGTTGATGCTCATGGCCAGGGCGAGGGGGACGGCCATGAGGGTGACCTCCCCGTTGGAGCCGCGCAGGTCGCGGTAGGCGTCGGTGCGCGTGAACCTCGCGTGGGAGCGCAGCATGAGCACCATGAGCACGACGTGCAGGGTCGCAAGGATCGCGATGGCGACGATCCCGGCGACGACCAGCCCCTGGACCAGCGGGCTCCCGGTGGACAAGGCCCGCGTCAGGTCCTCGTAGGTGGGGATGGGCGTCTCGGGGTGGGGCAGCAGGAACATGAAGTACATGAACACGGAGACCGACAGCCCACCCGCGCCGAGCGCGGAGAGGAAGTACAGGGGTCGGTAGGGCAATGAGAGCCGAAGCATATGGTTGCCTCCTTGGTGATAGGCGTGAGGAAGCCAAACCATACCCCCGGGGGTATGCGCTGTCTAGCGACTGCTGACCGTCGTCGTTCACCCGGGTGACGGGCGGGCAGGCGGTCGCAGGCAGGGATAGCCCGCCCGGGCCGTCGGCGGTGACCCTGGTCGAGCGGGTCTCAGCCGCCCGTGCCCTGGTCGCGACGGCGCAGGTAGCGCTCGAACTCTTGGGCGATGGCGTCGCCGCTGGCCTCGGGGCGGTCGGCGGTGTCCTTGGCCTGCTCGAGACGGCGGACGTAGTCACCGATCTCGGTGTCTTGCTGGGCGAGCTCGTCGACCCCGCGCTGCCACTCGGCGGCGTCCTCGACCAGGGTGCCGCGCGGCACCGGGTCACCGAGCAGCCGCTCCAGCCCTTCCAGCAGGGCGAGCGTCGCCTTCGGCGAGGGTGGTTGCGCGACGTAGTGCGGCACGGCCGCCCACAGCGACACGGTCATCATGCGACGTCGTCGGGCCTCGGCGGCGAGCACGGCGACGATCCCCACCGGCCCCTCGTAGGTGCTCGGCTCGAGGTCGAGCCAGACGCGCACGTTCGTGCTCTCGCTGGTCGTCGTCACCGGGATGGGGCGTGTGTGCGGCACGTCAGCGAGCAGGGCGCCGACGGTGACCAGCGTGCGTATGTCGTGCTCGGCGGCCTGGTCGAGCAGGTCGCGGCAGAAGCTGGGCCAGCGGAACGACGGCTCGTGGCCCTGCACCAGGACGACGGGCGGCCTGGTCGTGTAGGGGTGCGCGGTCGCCAGCGACGTGCTCGGGTACACCAGCCGGCGGTTCCCGTCGGCGTCAGACTCGACGAAGGGCCTGTTGACCTGGAAGTCGTAGTACCCCTCCGGGTCCATCGACTCGACGTGCTGGGCGTCCCAGGCCTCCGCCAGGTGCCCCAGGGCCTCGCTGGCCGCGCTGCCGGCGTCGTTCCAGCCCTCGAAGGCTACGAGCATGATGGCCTGGTCGCGTGGCATGATCCCCGGGCTCGGCTCAGTCATCGACCCAGCCTAATCCGTCGGGGCCTCGTCCTTCGACGCCGTGTCAACCAACGCTGTGTCAACACGGAGTCTTCTTCTCGTCGTCTCGTCGGCTTCTCCTCGTCTTGTCCAGATCGTCTCTCGAAGCGGCGGCGAGAGTCCGACGTGGCGGGTGCTGGGTCGGTAGCATCGAGGCCGGTGCCTGCGCTCGGTCTCGACGGCCAGGCGTCTGAGGCGTGTCCGCCCGTACCTGAGGAGTCCTGTCTGTGCCTGAGTCTGTGAACCTCACCGTCGACGGCGTCGCGACCACGGTGGCGGTCGGTACCACCGGGGCCGACGTGTTCGCCGGGCGGCGCGAGGTCGTCGTGCTACGGGTCGACGGGGAGCTGCGCGACCTGTCGACCGTGCTGCCCGACGGCGCGCGGGTCGAGGGGGTCACGATCGACTCCCCGGACGGGCTGACGGTGCTGCGTCACTCGGCGGCCCACGTGCTGGCCCAGGCGGTGCAGCAGGTGGACCCGCGGGCCAGGCTGGGGATCGGGCCGCCGATCACTGACGGGTTCTACTACGACTTCGACGTCGAGGTGCCGTTCACCCCCGACGACCTGCGCGCGCTGGAGAAGGCGATGGCGCGCATCGTCAAGGAGGGGCAGACGTTCCACCGGGTCGAGGTCACCGAGGAGCAGGCGCGCCAGATCGAGGCCGACGAGCCGTACAAGCTCGAGCTCATCGGGCTCAAGGGAGAGGCCACCGACACCGACGGTGCGTCGGTCGAGGTCGGCTCGGGCGGGCTGACCGTGTACGAGAACCGTCGCCGCGACGGCTCCGTCGCCTGGCAAGACCTGTGCCGGGGGCCGCACCTGCCCTCGACCCGGCTGATCGGCAACGGGTTCCAGCTCACCCGGTCGGCAGCGGCGTACTGGCGAGGCTCGGAGAAGAACCCGCAGCTGCAGCGGGTCTACGGCACGGCCTGGGCGACCAAGGACGACCTGCGCGCCCACCTGGACCGGATCGCCGAGGCGGAGCGGCGCGACCACCGCAGGCTCGGCTCTGAGATGGACCTGTTCAGCTTCCCGGACGAGATCGGGTCCGGCCTGCCGGTGTTCCACCCCAAGGGGGGGATCGTCCGCATGGAGATGGAGGACTACGCGCGCCGCCGTCACCTGGCCGCCGGGTACTCCTTCGTCACCACCCCGCACATCACCAAGGCGCGGCTGTTCGAGACGTCCAAGCACCTGGAGTGGTACGCCGACGGGATGTACCCCCCGATGCAGCTGGACGAGGAGCGCGACGCGGCCGGGCAGGTCCGCAAGGCCGCGCAGGACTACTACCTCAAGCCCATGAACTGCCCGATGCACAACCTGATCTACGCCTCGCGCGGGCGCTCCTACCGCGAGCTGCCGCTGCGGCTGTTCGAGTTCGGCACCGTGTACCGCTACGAGAAGTCCGGCGTGGTGCACGGGCTCACCCGGGCCCGGGGGTTCACCCAGGACGACGCGCACATCTACACCACGCGCGAGCAGATGCGCGACGAGCTCGCCTCGCTGCTGAGCTTCGTCCTGGGGCTGCTGCGCGACTACGGCCTGGACGACTTCTACCTCGAGCTCTCCACCCGCGACCCAGAAAAGTCCGTCGGGGACGACGCGACCTGGGACGAGGCGACGCGGACGCTGCGCGAGGTCGCCACCGGGTCTGGCCTGGAGCTGGTCGACGACCCGGGCGGCGCGGCGTTCTACGGCCCGAAGATCTCGGTGCAGGCCAAGGACGCGATCGGGCGCACCTGGCAGCTGTCGACCATCCAGCTGGACTTCTTCGAGCCCGAGCTGTTCGAGCTCGAGTACACCGCCCCGGACGGCACCCGGCAGCGGCCGGTGATGATCCACCGGGCCCTGTTCGGCTCGATCGAGCGGTTCTTCGCGATCCTCCTCGAGCACTACGCCGGGGTGTTCCCCGCGTGGCTGGCCCCGGTGCAGGTGCTCGCCGTGCCGGTGGCCGAGCCGTTCGCCCCGCACCTGGCCGCGGTGGTCGAGCGGCTTCGCGCCGAGGGCATCAGGGCCGAGATGGACACCTCTGACGACCGGTTCGGCAAGAAGATCCGCAACGCCGCCACCCAGAAGGTGCCGTTCGTGCTCATCGCCGGAGAGCAGGACGTCGAGGCGGGTGCGGTGTCCTTCCGCTACCGCGACGGGAGCCAGGACAACGGCGTCGGCGTGGACGAGGCCGTCGCCCGTGTGCTCCAGGCCGTGCGCGACCGGGTGCAGGTGTAGCACCGTGACGGCTGACGAGCACCCGACTGTCGGGGACGGGGCGGCCCTGCCCGGTGACCCGGACGGGCTGCAACGGCTGTGGGTGCCCCACCGGATGGTCTACCTCGGCGGGGCGAGCAAGCCGCCCGACGACGAGCCAGGGCCTGGGTGCCCGTTCTGCCGGGTCCAGACCGAGGACGACGAGACCGCGCTGATCGTCGCGCGGGGCGAGCGCACCTTCGTCGTCCTCAACCTCTACCCGTACAACTCCGGGCACCTGCTGGTGTGCCCAGACCGGCACGTCGCCGACTACCTCGACCTGAGCGAGGAGGAGACCGCGGAGATGAGCGCGATGACCAAGACCGCGATCCGCGCCCTGCGTGAGGCCTACCACCCCCAGGGGTTCAACCTGGGCATGAACCAGGGCGCGATCGCCGGTGCCGGGATCGCCGCCCACCTGCACCAGCACGTCGTGCCTCGTTGGCCAGGAGATGCGAACTTCTTGCCGATCGTCGCGCACACCCGAGCCATGCCCGAGCTGCTGGGCGACGCCCGGACGCGCCTGGCCGCCGCGTGGTCGGCCGTGACGGGGGGCTGAACCGGTGCTCGAGGGGCTTCGCGGCCTGGCGACCAAGGTCTTCACCCCGGTCGCCCGCCTGCTGCTTCGCGCGGGGGTGACTCCCGACGCGGTGACGATCACCGGGACGGTGGTGGTCGTCGTCGCGGCGCTGTGGGCGTTCCCGACAGGTCACCTGGCGGTCGGGGCGCTCGTCGTGGGGGTCATGGTGCTCACCGACTCCCTGGACGGGGTGATGGCCCGCGAGGGCGGTCGCTCCGGGCCGTGGGGTGCCTTCCTGGACTCCACGATGGACCGTCTCGCTGACGCGGCGGTGTTCGCCGGGCTCGTGCTGTGGTTCGCCGGTGGGGGAGACGACCGTCTGGCCATGGTGCTCGCCCTGGCCTGCCTGGTGCTCGGCTCGGTCGTGCCCTACGCCCGGGCCCGTGCCGAAGGGGTGGGCTTCGACGCGAAGGTCGGCATCGCTGAACGGGCCGACCGTCTGTCTGTCGTGCTGCTCGCCACCCTGGCCGTGGGGCTGGGTGCCCCGACGCTCGTGCTGACCGTGGCGCTGGGGCTGCTCGCCGTGGCGTCGGCGGTGACGGTCGGCCAGCGGGTCGCGGCGGTCCGCCGCCAGGCGACGGCGGCGGAGGACGCGTGATGCTCGACCCGGGACGTCTGCTCTCGATCGCGTGGCGGTGGGCGCCCAGGCTGCCCGAGACCCTGGTCCGTGCCGTGCTGGCGCTGGCCGCCGACCTCGTGTGGGTGAGACGCGGCAAGGGTGTGCGCCGCCTGGAGAGCAACCTCGCCCGGGTGCGCCCCGGGCTGTCACGGTGGGGTCTGCGCAGGCTGTCCCACGCGGGCATG
This sequence comes from Micrococcales bacterium, assembly GCA_009785115.1. Taxonomy (GTDB): domain Bacteria; phylum Actinomycetota; class Actinomycetes; order Actinomycetales; family Cellulomonadaceae; genus Cellulomonas. Next base: position 70,091 of record WQWY01000004.1, on the reverse strand, counting down.
CGCTCGTACTTCCGCTACTACGCGGAGGTGCTGATCCAGCCCGGGCTCAGCGGCGACAAGGCCGACGCGCGGGTGCGGGCCGTCAACGACGGGTGGGCGCGCGAGCGCTTCGCCGCCGGTGAGTCGGTCGTGGCCGCGCTCGGGCACCTGGGCAACTGGGACCTGGCCGGCCTGTGGGCCTGCCGCGACCTGGCACCCGTGACCACGGTGGCTGAGCGGCTCGAGCCGGAGCAGGTGTTCTTGGACTTTCTCGCGGTGCGCGAGGGCGCGGGCATGCGCATCCTGCCGCTGGGCAAGGGGGAGGGGAGCCAGGCCTTCCGGGGGCTCACCAAGGACGTGCGTGCTGGTGGCCGCCTGATCCCGCTGCTGGCCGACCGGGACCTGTCCAGGCACGGGGTCGAGGTGACGCTGTTCGGTGAGAAGGCACGGGTGGCCGCCGGGCCCGCCGCGCTGACAGCGACGGGCCAGGCCCCGTTGTGCACCATCTCGATCACCTACGAGCGCCTGCGTGGGGAGCGGCGCCGCCGGGCCGGCGCGCCCTGGGGGATCCTGCTGGAGCTCTCCGACCCGATCGTCGTCGACGAGGCGATCACCGGCCGCGACCGGGTGGCCGCTGTCACGCAGGCCTGGGTCGACTCGCTGGCCGCGACCATCGAGAGGGCCCCGCAGGACTGGCACATGCTGCAACGGGTCTTCGTCACCGACCTCGACCCCGCCCGGGACGCGGCCGAGACCGGGGGAGCAGCGTGACACGACCTCTGCGGGTGGGCATCGTGTGCCCCTACTCGTTCGACGCTCCCGGCGGTGTGCAGTTCCACGCCCGCGACCTGGCCGAGGCGCTGCTCGCTGACGGTCACGAGGTCTCGGTGCTCGCCCCGGCCGGTGACGACACCCCCGTGCCGGGCTACCTCGTCCCCGCCGGGAGAGCGTTGGCGGTCCACTACAACGGCTCGGTGGCCCGCCTGGCCTTCGGCCCGGTCGCGGCCGCCCGGGTGCGCAAGTGGCTGGCTGCCGGGCGGTTCGACGTGCTGCACCTGCACGAGCCCGCCGTGCCCAGCCTGTCGATGCTCGCGCTGTGGATCGCTGACGGGCCGGTGGTCGCGACGTTCCACACCTCGATCCTGCGGTCGCGGTCCTTGCAGATCGCCTACCCGTTCGTCCGGCAGTCGCTGGAGAAGATCACCGCCCGCATCGCCGTCTCGGAGGACGCTCGGCGCACCCTGGTCGAGCATCTCGGGGGGGACGCGACGGTGATCCCCAACGGGGTCTACGTCGACCGCTTCGCCGAGGCCGAGACCGACCCGGCGTGGCAGGGGACCCCCGAGCGACCGACCGTGGCGTTCCTCGGTCGGCTCGACGAGCCCCGCAAGGGGCTGAGCGTGCTGCTCGGTGCGGTCGAGCTCGTGCAGCGGCGGGTGCCGGGGGTCCGGGTGCTGGTCGCCGGCGCGGGCGAGACCGGTGCGGAGCAGGTGGCGCAGGCGGGGCCCCGGGTCGCCGAGGCGGTGGAGCTGCTGGGCTCGGTGAGCGACGACGAGAAGGCCCGGCTGCTGACGTCTGTCGACGCGTACGTCGCCCCGCAGACCGGCGGCGAGAGCTTCGGCATCGTCCTGGTGGAGGCCATGGCGGCCGGCACGTGCGTGGTCGCCTCCGACCTCGGAGCGTTCCGTCGGGTGCTGGACGAGGGCACCGCCGGGGTGCTCTTCACCAACGGGGACTCGGTCGACCTGGCCGCCACCTTGGTGCGGGTGCTCACCGACGACGACCTGCGGTCGCAGGTGCGCCAGCGTGGCGCCCAGGTGGTGCGCAGGTACGACTGGTCGGCGGTGACCGAGCAGGTGCTCGCGGTGTACGAGATGGCCGTGGAGGGCAGGGACGCACCGGTGGGCGAAGACCCGTCGTCGGTCCGTGACGCGCTGCTGCGCCGTGCCCGAGGAGAGACGCGATGACGCTGCTGGAGATCGTCGCCCTGGTGGGCATCGTCGCGGTCGTCCTGCTCTGGCTGGCCTGGGTGCGTGCCTCGCGGCTGGACCGTCTGCACCGCAAGGTGACCTCGGCGCGGGTGGTCGTCACCGCCCAGCTGGTGCGGCGGGCCACCGTCGCGGCCGAGCTCGCGACCTCGGGGCTGCTCGACCCGGTGAGCTCGGTGGTGCTGGGGGAGTCGGCCTGGCAGGCGCTGGCGGCCTCCACGGCGGCGACGCCACCGGAGTCGCGTGCGCTGCTGGGTGCCGCCGCGCCACCAGCGGCCCAGCAGAGCCCGGGCTCGGCCGAGAGCGAGCTGACCGCGACGCTGACCGAGGTGTTGTCTGACCCGGACGAGGTGGAGCGGCTGCGCCGCGAGGCCCTCGGGGAGGAGCTGCTCGGCCAGCTCGCCGCCGCGTGGTACCGGGTGCAGGTGGCTCGGCGCATCCACAACGAGGCCGTGGCCCAGGCGCTGCGGATCCGACGCAGCCGCGTGGTGCGACTCTTCCGTCTTGCCGGCCACGCGGCCGCACCGACCACCCTGGAGCTGGACGACTCCTGGCCAGAGACCCTCAGCGGGTACGGCCGCTCCTGAAAACCTGTCTCGCAGACCCTTGAGAACGTCCTACGATGGCCAGGTCGTAGCAGCGTCGCTCGGCACCACCCCCCAGACCGTGTGAGGAAATGCCGTGAGCACTGAGGACCCTTCGACCACCACGTCGTCTGCCGCCGCCAGCACCGGGCGAGGTCTGATCGAGACGCTCAAGGGCGGCGTCATCATGGACGTCGTCACTCCGGAGCAGGCCAAGATCGCCGAGGCCGCCGGTGCGGTCGCGGTGATGGCCCTCGAGCGGGTCCCGGCTGACATCCGTGCTCAGGGAGGGGTGGCGCGGATGAGCGACCCCGACCTCATCGAGGGGATCATCTCCGCGGTCTCGATCCCGGTGATGGCCAAGGCCCGGATCGGCCACTTCGTCGAGGCGCAGGTGCTCGAGGCGCTCGGGGTGGACGTCATCGACGAGTCCGAGGTGCTCACCCCGGCCGACTATGCCCACCACATCGACAAGCGGGCCTTCGGCGTCCCGTTCGTGTGCGGCGCGACCAACCTGGGCGAGGCGCTGCGGCGCATCACCGAGGGTGCGGCGATGATCCGCTCCAAGGGCGAGGCTGGCACCGGGGACGTCTCCAACGCGACCACGCACATGCGCCAGATCCGCGACGACATCCGCCGGCTGACGTCTCTGCCGGCCGACGAGCTGTACCTGGCGGCCAAGGACCTCCAGGCGCCCTACGAGCTGGTCGCCGAGGTGGCCCGGGCAGGCAGGCTCCCGGTGGTGCTGTTCACCGCCGGCGGCATCGCCACCCCGGCTGACGCCGCGATGATGATGCAGCTGGGTGCCGAGGGCGTCTTCGTCGGCTCGGGCATCTTCAAGTCTGGCGACCCGGCGGCGCGCGCCTCAGCGATCGTCAAGGCCACGGCCTCCTACGACGACCCCGCCGTCATCGCCAAGGTCTCCCGGGGCCTCGGTGACGCGATGGTCGGCATCAACGTGGACGACGTGCCCGTGCCGCACCGGCTGGCCGACCGGGGCTGGTGAGCCCGACGGGCCCACCGGCGGTAGGTGCACCGAGCCCCGCCGACGGGCGGGGCTCGGGCGGCGCGCTGGGGCCGGGATGGCGCCGGGGCGCCGACGGGATGATGTTCCGCCGTGCGGCCCGGGTCATCCTGCTGGACGCTGCCGACCGGGTGCTCATGGTGCGCGGGCACGACCACGACCTGCCGTCGCGCAGCTGGTGGTTCACCGTCGGCGGAGGTCTGGACGCTGGGGAGACCTCGCGAGCGGCGGCTGTGCGGGAGGTGCGCGAGGAGACCGGCCTCGTGCTCGGCGGCGACGCGCTCGTCGGCCCGGTGTTCACCCGCGCGGCGATCTTCGACTTCGCCGCGCAGCACTGCCGGCAGGACGAAGACCTGTTCATGGCCCGGGTCGACGCTCACGCCCCGCTGACCCGGGCCGGCTGGACGGCCCTGGAGGGCGACCTTCTCGACGAGATGCGCTGGTTCGACCTCGACGAGCTCGCCCGGGTCGAGCTCGAGGTGTTCCCCGTGGGGCTGGTGGGCCTGGTGCGCTCGCTGCTCACCGGCTGGGACGGGGTGACCCGCCACCTGGACGAGACCGGAGCCACCGGGTGAGGGGCACAGCCGGACGACGTCTGCGAGGGTGTGCGCCCGCGCGCGGAGAGAGAGGACCTCACCGCCGGTAGGATCGTCGCTGCGCGACGCCAGACCTCAGAGGGGAAGCAGGTTCGATGTCAGGTCACTCCAAGTGGGCCACGACCAAGCACAAGAAGGCGCTTGTCGACGCCAAGCGGGGCAAGCTCTTCGCGAAGCTGATCAAGAACATCGAGGTCGCGGCCCGCACGGGCGGCGGTGACCTCGCCGGCAACCCGACGCTGTACGACGCGGTCCAGAAGGCCAAGAAGTCGTCGGTCCCGTCTGACAACATCGACCGCGCGGTCAAGCGTGGGTCGGGCGCGGAGGCCGGCGGTGCTGAGTATCAGTCGATCCTCTACGAGGGCTACGGCTCGGGAGGGATCGCGGTGCTGGTCGAGTGCTTGACCGACAACCGCAACCGTGCCGCCTCCGACGTCCGCGTGGCGTTCACCCGCAACGGCGGTCAGATGGCCGACCCGGGCTCGGTGGCCTACCTGTTCTCGCGCAAGGGCGTCATCGTGGTGCCCAAGGAGGGCACCAGCGAGGACGACGTGATGGAGGCCGTGCTCGACGCGGGCGCCGAGGAGGTGACCGACGAGGGGGACTCCTTCGAGGTGCTGACCGAGGCGACCGACCTGGTGCCGGTCCGTCAGGCGCTGCAGGACGCGGGCATCGAGTACGACTCCGCCGACGTCGTCTTCCACCCGGCGACCGAGATCGAGGTGGACGTCGAGGGTGCCCGCACCATCATGCGGCTCATCGACGCCCTCGAAGACTCCGACGACGTGCAGAACGTCTACGCGAACTTCACCGCCTCGGACGAGGTGCTCGCGGCGCTGGACGGATAGCCCTGCTCGACGGGTAGCCCCTCGGCGCCCGGCGTGGGCAGGCTCGCCCGGTCGGGCTCAGGCCGGCCGGCGTGCCGGGCGTCGTCTCGCGGCCTGCTCGGCGGCTGCCCATGCCTGCTGGGCGGCGGTGAGCGAGCCCGGTGCGCGCTGCGGGGCGCCGAGCGCCCCGGCCGGGCGCCACAGGTGGCAGATGGCCAGGGCCAGGGCGTCGGCGGCGTCGGCGGGGGTGGGGCGAGAGGGGAGCCCCAGCAGCCGAGCGACCATCGTCTGCACCTGCGCCTTGCCCGCCCTGCCCGAGCCGGTCACGGCGGCCTTCACCTCGCTCGGGGTGTGCACCGCGACGGGGATGCGCCGCCGTGCGGCGGCCAGCATGGCCACGCCGGCGACCTGTGCCGTGCCCGTCACCGTGCGCACGTTCTGCTGGGCGAACACCTGCTCGACAGCCACCGCGTCGGGGGCGTGACGCTCCAACCAGGTCTCGATCTGGTCAGCGATCACCAGCAGCCGCTGGTCGTGGTCGAGGCCTGCCTCAGACCGGGCCACACCGGCCGCGACCATCCGCAGCCCGCGCCCGGGCAGCCCGTCGACCACGCCCAGACCGCACCGGGTCAGGCCGGGGTCGACTCCGAGGACGCGCACCGGCCTATCGTCGCAGCCTCAGAGCCCGGAATCTGGGCAGGTGCCCGGTGTGTCGGTCGTACACGTGTTCGCCACGTGAGAAGGTGTGAGCCGGTAGAAAGAGGAGGCGTGCGGTGATCGCATCGGTGCACGGCGAGGTGCTGTCGGTCCGGCTGGACGCAGCGGTGGTCGAGGTCGGTGGCGTCGGCATGCTGGTCCAGGCGACGCCGACGACGCTGGCAGGCCTCCGGGTCGGGGCGCCCGCTCGTCTGGCCACGTCGCTCGTGGTGCGTGAGGACGCGCTGACCCTGTTCGGGTTCACGGACGCCGACGAGCGCGACGTGTTCGAGATCGTGCAGACGGTGAGCGGCATCGGCCCACGGCTGGCCCTGGCGATGCTCGCCGTGCACACCCCTGACGGGCTGCGCCAGGCGGTCGCCGACGAGAACCTGGCCGCGCTCCAGCGGGTGCCCGGCATCGGGCGCAAGGGCGCCCAGCGGATCGTCCTGGAGCTCAAGGACAGGCTCGGGCCCCCGGCGGCGTCCGTACCTGCTGTGGTCCGTGCTGACGACCACCGTGCCCAGGTGGTCGAGGCGCTGACCGGCCTGGGCTGGCCCGCCCGCTCTGCTTCTGACGCGGTGGAGCAGGTGCTGGACGGCAGCGAGGAGCCGGTGAGCCCTGACGAGGTGGCCGGTGTGCTGCGAGCGGCGCTGCGGACTCTGGGTGGTCCGCGTGGCTGAGCCGTGGGCCGGCGATCTCGAATCCCTGGTGAGCCCCGACGCGGACGAGACGGAGCGGGCCGCCGAGGCGGCGCTGCGGCCCCGCACGCTGGCGGAGTTCGTCGGGCAGCGCGTCGAGCGCGAGCAGCTGTCTCTGGTGCTCGACGCGGCCCGGCGTCGTGGCAGGGCGCCTGACCACGTGCTGCTCGCGGGCCCTCCGGGGCTGGGCAAGACGACGCTGGCCATGATCGTCGCCGCCGAGCTCGGCACGTCGCTGAGGGTGACCAGCGGCCCGGCGATCCAGCACGCGGGCGACCTGGCCGCGGTGCTGTCCTCGCTGGAGGTGGGCGAGGTGCTGTTCATCGACGAGATCCACCGCCTGGCCCGCGCCGCTGAGGAGCTGCTCTACGTGGCGATGGAGGACTTCCGCGTCGACGTCGTGGTCGGCAAGGGCGCCGGGGCGAGCGCGATCCCGCTGGCCCTGCCCCCGTTCACCGTCGTCGGCGCCACGACGAGGGCCGGGCTGCTTCCCGCGCCCCTGCGCGACCGGTTCGGCTTCACCGCCCACCTGGACTTCTACGCCACCGACGAGCTCGAGAAGGTGCTCGTCCGCTCCGCCAGGCTGCTCGGGGTGAGCCTGGCTGGTGAGGCCGCCTCGGAGATCGCGACCCGCTCGCGCGGTACTCCTCGTATCGCCAACCGTCTGCTGCGACGGGTCCGCGACTGGGCCGAGGTGCGCGGGGACGGGACGTGCTCGCTGCCCGCGGCACGGGCGGCGCTCGAGGTCTACGAGGTCGACGCTCGTGGCCTGGACCGGTTGGACCGGGCGGTGCTCGACGCGCTGTGCCGGCGCTTCGGCGGGGGGCCGGTCGGCCTGACCACGCTGGCCGTGGCGGTGGGTGAGGAGCCGGAGACCGTGGAGACGGTGGCCGAGCCGTTCCTGGTGCGCGAGGGCTTCGTCGGACGGACGCCGCGAGGCCGGGTGGCGACCGCCGACGCCTGGCGTCATCTGGGCCTGACCCCGCCAGAACCTGGCCAGACGGGTACGTTGTTCGCATGAGCGACGCCTCGACCGTCGTTCCACCGCGGTCGACGGCCGATAGCCTAAACTCGCCCCTGGTCGTACCCCGACACGAAGGATGCACCTGACATGCTCCACCGCCTCGTCGCAGAAGCCGAGCCCGCTGCTGGCGGCTTCCTCAGCGGCAACGGCTTCTTCTTCCTCCTCATCGCGCTGGTGATCGGGGCGATGCTGCTGATGAGCAGCCGCGGCCGCAAGCACCAGCGCGAGCAGATGGAGATGCGCGGCAACCTCGCCCCAGGGGACGAGGTGATGACGATGGGTGGTCTGTTCGCCACCGTGGTGTCGGCCGAGGGCGACGTGGTCGTGCTCGAGACGTCCCCCGGGGTGGAGAGCCGCTGGATGCGTCAGGCCATCTCGAAGAAGGTGAGCCCGCCCGTGGCCGCCGACGAGCAGGGCGCGCAGGGCGGTACCGACGCCGATCTCGACATCGACGGTGACGAGTTCGAGGTGCCTGACGACCTGTCGGGGCTGGAACCGGGCGGCTCCGGTGACGCTCAGGGTTCCGACCGGCCCTGACCCACCCCCCGTCCCGCTGATCGGCCCCGCGGTCTCGCGCCGCGCACACGAGGAAGACCAGACCGTTGGCACCACCTGTTCGCCGGCACCGGCCGCTCCGTCCTGTCGTCTTCCTCGGCGTCGTGATCGGGGCGCTCGGCGCCTCGATCTTCGGGGGGAACATGTGGTCGGACGCGACCCTCACCCCCAAGCTCGGCCTCGACCTCGAGGGCGGCACGCAGATCATCCTCACCCCGGTGACCGAGACCCCCGGTGACATCCCGGAGGCCACGATCAACGAGGCCATCGGGATCATCCGCCAGCGCGTGGACGCCTCGGGTGTCGCGGAGGCCCAGATCAGCAGCCAGGGCGGCAACAAGATCGTCGTCGCGCTCCCTGGCCGGCCGTCTGAGGAGACGCTGGACCTGGTCCGCAGGCCGGCCCAGATGGAGTTCCGCGCGGTGCTCGCCGTCGGCGCCCCCACACCCGTGGTGCTGCCGGGGGAGGAGGGCACGACCTCGGAGGGGGCCGGCGAGGAGATCACCGGCATCGGTGAGGAGACGGGCACCGAGGGCCCGACGGAGGGCGCGGGGCTCGAGGAGCAGCCACCTGCCCAGCCCGGTGAGCCCTCGTCCCCGAGCGACGCCGCCTACTACATCACCCCGCAGGTGCAGCAGGAGTTCGACGAGCTCGACTGCACCGACGAGAAGAACCTCACGGGTGGGCTCACCGGCCCCACCGACACCGCGTTCGTCACCTGCAACCTCTCTGGCACCGAGAAGTACATCCTCGGGCCGGTGGAGGTCAAGGGCTCCGACATCTCCACGGCCAGCTCTGGGCTGGAGACGCTGGCGAGCGGCCAGGTCGGCAGCCGCTGGGTGGTCAGCCTCCAGTTCAACAACGCGGGCACCACGTCGTTCGCCACGATCAGCGAGCGTCTCTTCGGGATGCCAGACCCGCAGAACCGCTTCGGCATCGTCCTGGACGGTCTGGTCGTCTCCGCGCCGTCGATGAACGCGGTCATCTCCGACGGCAGGGCGGAGATCTCCGGGAGCTTCACCCGAGAGTCCGCGGCGACGCTGGCCCAGCAGCTCAACTTCGGCTCGTTGCCCATCACCTTCACCGTCGAGAGCGAGCAGCGCATCTCCGCGACCCTCGGTTCCGAACAGCTGGCCAGAGGCCTGCTCGCGGGTCTGATCGGTCTGGTGCTCGTGGTGATCTACTCCCTCGCGCAGTACCGGGTGCTCGGTCTGCTGAGCGTGGCGTCGCTGACGGTCGCCGGGCTGCTCACCTACGGGATCATCACCTTGCTGTCGTGGACCCAGGGGTACCGGCTGTCGCTCGCTGGCGTGGCGGGCCTGATCGTCGCGATCGGCATCACGGCCGACTCGTTCATCGTGTACTTCGAGCGCATACGTGACGAGCTGCGCGACGGCCGGGTGCTGGCCGTGGCGGTCGACCACGGCTGGAAGCGAGCCAGGCGCACCATCCTGGCCTCTGACGCGATCAACTTCAGCGCCGCGATCGTGCTGTACACGCTCGCCGTGGGCAACGTGCAGGGCTTCGCGTTCACCCTGGGGCTGACCACGCTCATCGACCTGGTCATGGTCTTCCTGTTCACCCACCCGATGATGAAGATCCTCGCCAGGCGCAGATTCTTCGCCGAGGGGCATCCGTGGTCCGGGCTCGACCCCCGCCGCCTGGGCGTGGAGACGACCCGCTACGTCGGGCGGGGCAGGGTGCGACGGCTCGGGTCCGGCGGCGCTCAGGACGCGCCGGAGGCCACCGTGCCGGACGAGGCCGGGGGCTCTGAGCCGTCCGACGCCTCGAGGCCCTCCAGCGGCTCGCGGCCGGTCTCGACCGGGGCGGCTCCCGGCGCTGCGAGCATGACCATCGCGGAGCGCCGCGCCGCGGCACGCAAGGCGGCCCAGGACGAGCCGACCGACGACGAGGGAGAGGTGCGCTGATGGCGCGGGGTTTCGCGGGGTGGGGCAACGACCTCTACACCGGGCGCCGCTCGTACCAGATCGTCGCGCGACGTCGGCTCTGGTACACGATCGCTCTCGTGCTCGTGGTGCTCTCCCTCGGGCTGATCGTCAAGCCCGGTCTCAACCCGGGCATCGAGTTCCGTGGCGGTTCCGAGCTCGTCGTGTCTGACGTGGCCGACCCCTCGCAGGACCTGGCGATCCGCACGGTGCAGTCGGTGGCGCCCGAGGAGTCGCCGAGGGTCACCAACCTCGGGACCAGCGCGCTGCGCATCCAGACCTCCGAGCTCACCAACGATCAGGTCGCAGAGGTCGTCTTGCGCCTGGCCGAGGCTTTCGAGGTGCCGGAAGAGCAGATCTCCACGTCGTTCATCGGCCCGACCTGGGGCGCGGACGTCTCACGACAGGCGCTGATCGGGGTCGGGGTGTTCCTGCTCCTCGTCACCCTGGTGATGGTGGTCTACTTCCGCAACTGGCGCATGGCGGTCGCCGGGCTGATCGCGCTGTTCCACGACGCCATCGTCACGGTCGGGGTGTACGCGGCGGTCGGCTGGGAGGTCACCCCGGCCACCGTGATCGGCTTCCTGACCATCCTCGCGTACTCGGTGTACGACGGCGTCGTCGTGTTCGACAAGGTGCGAGAGAACACGGCCGACACGCTGCTCCAGGCTCGCTACACCTATGCCGAGAAGGCGAACCTGGCCGTCAACCAGACCCTGGTGCGGTCGATCAACACCTCGGTGATCGCGCTGCTGCCGGTGGCGTCCATCCTCGTCATCGGTGCGTTCCTGCTGAACGCGGGCACCTTGCGAGACATCGCCCTGGCGCTGTTCGTCGGCATGTTCGTCGGCACGCTCTCGTCGATCTTCCTGGCGCCGCCGCTGGAGGTGACCTTGCGCGAGATGCAGGCTGACATCAAGGCCCACACCCGCAAGATCCTCGCCGGCCGTACCCAGACCGACGAGGAAGGCCAGACCACCGTCGCGGAGGTCGCGGTGGGTCAGCTCATGCCTGGGTCCCACCAGGGGCACTCAGCACAACCGAGACGGAAGAAGCGATGAGCGAGCCCGGGCCCCTCCCCGAAGGTCTGTCTTCCCGCATCGACGCGCTGCTGCGCCAGGTGCCGGACTTCCCCGAGCCGGGTGTGCTGTTCCGTGACATCACCCCGCTGCTGGCCGACGCGGACGCGTTCCGCGAGACGGTGGACGCTCTGGCGAGCAGCGCACCGGGGCCCGTGGACCTCGTGGTCGGGATCGAGTCGCGGGGCTTCGTGCTGGCCGCCCCGGTGGCCACCCGGCTCGGTGTGGGGCTCGCGCTGGTCCGCAAGGCCGGCAAGCTCCCGGGCCCGACCGAGGCGGAGAGCTACACCCTGGAGTACGGCACCGCGACGGTCGAGGTGCACCCGTTCACGGTGCCGAGCGGCTCACGGGTGCTGGTCGTGGACGACGTGCTCGCCACGGGCGGCACCGCCGCCGCCACCGTGAAGCTGCTGGAGCGCTGCGGCGCCCACGTCGTCCAGCTCACGTTCTTGGTCGAGCTGCTCGGTCTGGGCGGTCGTTCCCGCCTGCCGCGGGTGCCGACGACGGCGCTTCTCTCGCTGCCCTGATCGCAGCATCTGAGAAGCCCCTCCCACAGCATCTGGGCAGTCGCCGGGCGTGAGGGCCCGGGCTGCGTAGACTCGGGCGCACCCTGTGAGGAACAGCGGACGGCCCCGGTGGCGTTGACTCGGAGCACGACGCGGGACACAGACGAAGAAGGACGCGGACGAACAAGGACAGAGGCGGAGCGCGACAGGCAGACAGCGGGGGACAGCAGGCGCGGCACGCGTGAGGAGGTGGAGCGGATGAGCGAGCGGACGAACGGCCAGGCGGACGGTCAGGCCGAGCCGAGCCCGGACACGCAGCAGACCGCCGCCGCCCGCGTGCGTTCTCGCCTGGCCCGGTTCGGCGGGCGCAGCACGGTCGCGTTCCCCGCGATCGAACCCGTCCTGGCAGCGGTCCGCAACAACCACCCCAAGGCTGACGTCTCGATCATCGAGCAGGCCTTCGTCGTCGCCGAGCGGGCGCACCGGGGCCAGCTGCGCAAGAGCGGCGACCCGTACATCACCCACCCGATCGCGGTGGCGACGATCTTGGCCGAGCTCGGCATGCCGCCGGCCACGCTGGCCGCGGCGCTGCTGCACGACACGGTCGAGGACACCGACTACTCCCTCGACCAGCTGCGTGAGGAGTTCGGCGACGAGGTGGCCATGCTCGTCGACGGGGTGACCAAGCTGGACAAGGTCACCTACGGCGACGCGGCCCAGGCCGAGACGGTGCGCAAGATGGTGGTCGCGATGGCTCGCGACATCCGGGTGCTGGTCATCAAGCTCGCCGACCGTCTGCACAACGTCCGGACCTTGCAGTTCGTCCCCGCCGCGTCAGCGCAGCGCACGGCTCGCGAGACGCTGGAGATCTACGCCCCGCTGGCTCACCGGCTGGGGATGAACGCCATCAAGTGGGAGCTCGAGGACCTGTCGTTCGCGACCCTCTACCCGAAGGTCTACGACGAGATCGTGCACCTGGTGGCCGAGCGGGCCCCGGCTCGCGAGGAGTACCTGGCCGTCGTGAGCGAAGAGGTCAAGGAAGACCTCCGTACGGCGAAGATCAAGGCCGTGGTCACCGGCCGTCCCAAGCACTACTACTCGATCTACCAGAAGATGATCGTGCGGGGCCGCGACTTCGCCGACATCTACGACCTGGTGGGCGTGCGCGTCCTGGTCGAGACGGTCCGTGACTGCTATGCCGTGCTGGGGGTGCTGCACGCGCACTGGAACCCGGTGCCGGGCAGGTTCAAGGACTACATCGCGATGCCCAAGTTCAACCTGTACCAGTCGTTGCACACGACGGTGATCGGGCCTGAGGGCAAGCCTGTCGAGATCCAGATCCGCACCCACGACATGCACCGTCGCGCCGAGTACGGTGTGGCCGCGCACTGGAAGTACAAGGAGAGCGCGAAGTCGTCCTCGGCGCCCGAGGCGGCGGACCTGTCCAGCGACATGGCCTGGTTGCGCCAGCTGGTGGACTGGCAGCGGGAGACCAAGGACCCGAGCGAGTTCCTCGACTCGCTGCGTTTCGAGATCGCGGGGTCTGAGGTCTACGTCTTCACCCCGAAGGGCGACGTGATCGCCCTGCCGCAGGGTTCGACCCCGGTGGACTTCGCCTACGCGGTGCACACCGAGGTCGGGCACCGCACCATGGGTGCCCGGGTGAACGGACGTCTGGTCCCGCTGGACTCGGTGCTCGAGAACGGCGACGTGGTGGACGTGTTCACCTCCAAGTCAGAGACGGCCGGCCCGTCTCAGGACTGGCTGTCGTTCGTCAACAGCCCCCGGGCTCGCAACAAGATCCGGCAGTGGTTCTCCAAGGGTCGCCGCGAGGAGGCGCTCGAGCGCGGCAAGGACCTGCTGGCCAAGGCGATGCGCAAGCAGAACCTGCCGATCCAGCGGCTGCTGTCGCACGAGGCCCTGGTCACGCTGGCTCAGGAGATGCGTTACCAGGACGTCTCCGCGCTGTACGCGGCGATCGGTGAGCAGCAGGTCGCGGCGACCACGGTCGTGACTCGTCTCGTCCAGTCCCTCGGTGGTGAGCCCGCCAACGAGGAGGACATGGCCGAGGTGGCCCGTCCTGGGCGGCGTCGGCAGGCCCGTGGCGGGGACGCCGGCGTCCTGGTCCGGGGGGTGGGCAGCGACGTCTGGGTGAAGCTGGCCAAGTGCTGCACCCCCGTGCCGGGCGACCCGATCATCGGCTTCGTCACCCGTGGGGCCGGGGTGTCGGTGCACCGGGAGGACTGCGTCAACGTCGAGAGCCTGCGGCGCGAGCCCGAGCGGATCGTCGAGGTGGAGTGGAGCCACACCGGTTCCCAGCTGTTCCTGGTCCAGATCCAGGTCGAGGCGCTGGACCGCTCGCGCCTGCTGTCTGACATCACACGGGTGCTGTCGGACTACCACGTGAACATCTTGTCGGCGACGGTGTCGACCTCCCGAGACCGGGTGGCGCTGTCGCGCTTCGTGTTCGAGATGGCCGAGCCCTCCCACCTGACCTCGGTGCTCGCCGCGGTCCGCAAGGTCGAGGGCGTCTACGACGTCTACCGCGTCACCGGGGCCAGAGCGGCGTCCGAGCCGGCGGTGCGCGCCTGAGGCATCGTTTCCCTGGTCCCAGGGTGTGATCTCTGCTGGCTCGACGAGCCCTCTGTCAGCTTGACGAGCCTTCTGTTAGCTCGATGAACAGAGCGTGGTGAGCAGAGCCCGCGCCCGACGTCCACCAGGCCGCCGGGGCATCGTGGCAAGCCTGGTCATGGCCGCGGACGGATCGGCCCCCACGGCGCACAGGCGTTCCAGCACCGGCCGCAGGCCCTCGGCGCGGGGGCTCAGGCCCAGGTCTAGCAGGGTGCGTGTCGGCGTGGTCACCCGCCGTCCACCGATCATCACGACCTCGTCGGTGGTGAGGGTCGCCTCGTGGCTGACCTGGTCCAGCGTGGGGTCGACCCGTCGGGCTCCTGGAGGCACGAGGAGCTCGAGCCGTCTCGGGGCCTCGACCGCCGTGCCTCCGGCATGGACCCAGGCCGCGGAACGCAGGCCGAGCACAGCCCGGTCTGGGATGTGCGAGGCCAGCGCGATCGCACGGGTCGCCGCGTCGTCAGGGGCGTCGGCCCTGAGAGCGACCGTGGCAGTGAGCGGGCGATAGGCGGCGTCAGCGAGCAGTCCCGCCCAGGTCGAGGCGGGTACCTGCGACCGTCGCAGCAGCAGCGGCGGTTCGGCCGGGTGCTGAAGCAGGTCAGGCCAGAGGTCCACCTAGCGAGCATGGCACGGGCAGCGGCAGCGTAGGAGACAGGGTGTGGACGAGCGCTCGCCCTCAGCCCCGAGCGTCGGCCGCGGCCTGCTCGGCCTGGGACAACCACGCCTGACGGGCCGTGAGAGCCGCACGGAGCTCTTCCGCCTTGCGGGTGTTCCCGGCCTCGGTGGCCTTGGCGAGGTCGGCCTCGAGACCGGCGATGGCGGCGGTGAGCTGAGCCACCATCCCCTCGGCACGGGCCCGGGTCTCCGGGTTGGTACGCCGCCAGCGGGCGTCCTCGGAGTCCCTGACCGCCTTCTCGACAGCACGCAGCCGGGCCTCGATCCGTTGGATCTCGGCGCGCGGCACCTTGCCGGCCTGCTCCCAGCGCGCCTGGATCGAGCGCAGCGCCGTCTTCGCTGCCTCGAGGTCCTTGACGGGGAGGAGGGCCTCAGCCTCGGTCAGCAGGTCGAGCTTGACCGCGAGGTTCGCCTGGAACTCGGCGTCGACCTGTGCGGACTGGGCGTCGCGGGCCGCGAAGAACTGCTCCTGGGCCGTCCTGAAACGTGCCCACAGCGCGTCGTCGACCGAACGGGCGGCGCGGCCCGCGGCCTTCCACCGGGTCATCAGGTCCCGGTAGGCGCCCGCGGTGGCACCCCAGTCGGTGCTGGTGGACAGGGTCTCGGCCTCGGTGACGATCGCCTCCTTCGCGGCCTTGGCCTCGGTGTTGCGGGCCTCGAGCTGGGCGAAGTGGTGGCGGCGCTCTCGGTCGAACGTGGTCCTGGCGTGGCTGAAGCGCTTCCAGAGCGCGTCCTCGACGCCGCGTTCCAGGCGGGGGCCGGTGCGCTGCGCCTCCTTCCAGGTGTCGAGCAGCTGGCGCAGCTGTTCTCCGGCGGGCTTCCACTGGATGCGCTCGGGGTCGGTGCTGGCGATCTTCTCGGCCTGCTCCACGATGGCGGTGCGCTCGCCCAGGGCACGCTCACGGGCGGCGGCACGCTCGGCCTCCACGGCCTGCTTGCGGGTCGCCGCGACCTCGCGCAGCTCGTCCAGACGGGCGCGCAGCCCGTCGAGGTCGCCGACGGCGGCGGGCTCGGCCACCTCGTCGGTCAGGGCGACCAGGGTCTGGTCGATCTCTTTCAGCGACAGGTCCGACGTGCTCAGACGGGCCGCGAACAGGGTGACCTTCGCCTCCAGGTCGAGGAAGCGGCGCACGTACAGCGCCAGCGCGTCGTCTCCGGTCGAGCCAGGGACCTGGCCGACCGCACGCTCGCCGGCCGTCTCGACGACGAACACCGTGCCGTCGGTGTCGACCCGACCGAACGCGGCGGCTCTGGCATGGGCCTCCGGGTCGACCGGAGGTGCCGGGGCGGCAGCGGTGGGGCGCGGTCCCGGTCGCGGGCCGGGCCGTGGGCCCGGCTTGGCGGCGAGGGCCGCGGGCGAGGGCCGAGGCTTGGCGGGAGGCGAGGGCTCCACCGTCGGTGCGGGAGCCTCAGCCTCTGTGGCCTCTGTGGCCTCTGGTGCGGGAGTCTCGACCTCAGGGGCGGGAAGCGGTTCCACGACCTGTGTCGGTTCTTCTGTCCGCACGGGTTCCTCGACCGGCGCCGGGGAGGCGTCTTGCGTGGGTGGGGGCGTCTGGCTCACTGGATCTCCACCTTCTCGATCGTGACGGTCTCGGCCGGCGCCTCGCTGCCGCTGCGGGTTCCCGCGTCGGCGATCCGCTGCACGACGTCCAGGCCAGAGGTGACCTGACCGAAGACGGTATAGCCCCCAGCGACGTCGGAGGGGATCGACGTGTCGGCGTAGACGATGAAGAACTGCGAACCCATGGAGAAGGGGTCGCCGGACACCCGGGCCATCGCGATGGTGCCCGCGGGGTAGACGTCGTCGGCGGGTGCGTTCTCGACCGGGCCGAAGGCGTAGCCAGGGCCGCCGGTCCCGTCACCGTACGGGTCGCCGCACTGCAAGATCGTGATGGCGGTGCTCAGGCGGTGGCAGGTCAGGCCGTCGAAGAAACCGGCCGCCGCCAGCTGGGTGAAGCTCGCGACCGCCTGCGGCGCGGCCGCGCCGTCCAGCTCGATCCCGAGCGTCCCGGCCGACAGCGCCATCGTCCCTGTCCAGGTGCGCCCCTCCGCCAGCGCGGGGTCGGGAGCGGTCCCGGTGGTCGGCGTGACGTCGGAGGCAGCGGTGTCGCCGGCCTGCGTCGAGGGGTCGGAGGGGAGGAGGCCGTCACCGAGGAGGAGCCCGGTGACCGTGCCGCCGACCGCCAGGGCGCCGACGGCGATCAGAGCGACCACCTGGGTGCGGCGTCGTCGCTGCTGAGCCTTGGCCAGGCGCGCCATGTGCTTGGTGTGGCGGCGGCGTTCGTACGCCCGCTCACGGGTCTTGCTCCCCAACCGTTCTCCTCGGTGCTCACGGTGTCCACCAGCCCGAGACAGTCTAGGGCGTCCGTCCCGCTCGTGAGCCACGGAGAGCCGAGAGCGTGCGCTCTTCCGGCCTGTCGCGACGCGTCGTGCCTCGCCCTCAGGTGACGAGCGTGCTCGTCGGGATGGGAAGATCGGGTCTATGGCTCGTCCGCGTCCGCTCTCTGGCTTCCCCGAATGGCTCCCCGCTGGCCGTCTGGTCGAGCAGCACGTGCTCGACGTGCTGCGGCGCACGTTCGAGCTGCACGGGTTCGCCAGCATCGAGACCAGGGCTGTCGAGCCGCTGGACCAGCTGTTGCGCAAGGGGGAGACCTCGAAAGAGGTGTACGTGCTGCGGCGCCTCCAGGAGAGCGAGGACGAGGCGTCCGCGCGAGAGCCCGAGAAGGGGCTCGGGCTGCACTTCGACCTCACCGTGCCGTTCGCCCGGTACGTGCTGGAGAACGCCGGGCACCTGAGCTTCCCGTTCCGCCGCTACCAGATCCAGAAGGTGTGGCGAGGCGAGCGGCCGCAGGACGGCCGCTTCCGCGAGTTCACCCAGGCCGACATCGACGTCGTGGGCGCCGACACGTTGCCGTATCACGTCGAGGTGGAGCTGCCGCTGGTGATCGCCGACGCGTTCGCGGCGCTGCGCGACGTGGGCGTGCCGCCGGTGCGGATCATGGTCAACAACCGCAAGGTCGTCGAGGGCTTCTGTCGTTGCCTGGGCCTGGACGACGTCGAGCCGGTGCTGCGCGCGGTGGACAAGCTGGACAAGATCGGGCCCGACGCGGTCGCCGAGCTGCTGCGTGTCGAGACCGGGGCCGACCCTGCCCTGGCGAGCGCGGTGATGGAGCTGGTCGGGCTGAGCGGCGAGGACGAGTCTGTGGTGGACGCCGCTGCCGCGCTGGCGCGCCGTCACGGTGCTGACGACGCCCTGCTGGACGAGGGCCTGGCCGAGCTCGCCGCGCTGATCGGCGCGGCCGCACGGCAGGCCCCCGGGACGGTCGTGGCAGACCTGAAGATCGCCCGAGGCCTGGACTACTACACCGGGTCGGTGTACGAGACGGTGCTGGTCGGTCACGAGTCGCTGGGCTCGGTCTGCTCGGGTGGCCGCTACGACACGCTCGCTTCCGACGGTGCGCGAACCTTCCCCGGCGTGGGCCTGTCGATCGGGGTGACCCGCCTGGTGTCCCGGCTGCTCGGTGCTGACCTGGTGACGGCGACGCGCTCGGTGCCCAGCGCGGTCCTGGTCGCCGTGGCCGACGAGGAGCACCGAGCGGCGTCCGACGAGGTCGCCGCCGCCCTGCGGGCGCGCGGCGTCCCGGTGGAGGTCGCGCCGAGCGCGGCGAGGTTCGGCAAGCAGATCCAGCACGCCGACCGTCGGGGCATCCCGTACGTGTGGTTCTGCGGCGAGCAGCACGAGGTCAAGGACATCCGCTCGGGAGAGCAGCAGGCCGCCGACCCGGCGACCTGGGCGCCACCGGAAGAAGACCGCTGGCCCCGGGTGGTGCCGGGCACCGCCAGCTGAGCATGGCTGGTTGAGCACGGTGCGCGCTCCCTCCCGGCACTAGGATCGACACCGGCCCCTCAGCGGGGTCTTCCCGTCGACCAGCGAAGGACCCCTCGTGCTGCGCTCCCACACCGCAGGCTCCCTGCGTGCCGCGAACATCGGTACCACCGTCACCCTGACCGGGTGGGTGGATCGTCGCCGCGACCACGGTGGTGTGGCCTTCGCCGACCTGCGCGACGCGTCGGGGATCGCCCAGGTGGTGATCCGCGACGAGGCCGTGGCGCACGAGCTGCGGGCCGAGTACGTGCTCCAGGTCACCGGTGCGGTGGCTCGCAGGCCCGAGGGCAACGAGAACCCGCAGCTGCCGACCGGCCAGATCGAGGTGATCGCCGAGCGGGTCGTCGTGCTCAACGAGGCCGCGCCGCTGCCGTTCCAGGTCTCGGCCGCCGCCGACGAGCCGGTCGGTGAGGAGGCCCGGCTGCGTCACCGCTACCTCGACCTGCGCCGCCAGGGCCCGGCCCACGCGATCCGTCTGCGGGCGAAGGTCAACGCCGCCGCCCGGGCGGTGCTCGACGCGGAGGACTTCGTGGAGGTGGAGACCCCGACCCTGACCCGCTCCACCCCGGAGGGCGCACGGGACTTCATCGTGCCCGCCCGGCTGGCCCCGGGGTCGTGGTACGCGCTGCCGCAGAGCCCGCAGCTGTTCAAGCAGCTGCTCATGGTGGCCGGGCTGGAGCGCTACTACCAGATCGCCCGGTGCTACCGCGACGAGGACTTCCGGGCCGACCGGCAGCCGGAGTTCACCCAGCTCGACATCGAGATGAGCTTCGTGGACCAGGAGGACGTGATCGGCGTGGGGGAGCGTGTCGTGTCGGCGCTGTGGCGCCTCATCGGCCACGAGATCACCACCCCGGTGCCGCGCATGGCCTTTGCCGACGCGATGGCCCGCTACGGCACCGACAAGCCCGACCTGCGTTTCGGCCTGGAGCTGGTGGACCTCACGTCGTACTTCGCCGACACCCCGTTCCGGGTGTTCCAGGCCCCCTACGTCGGCGCCGTGGTCCAGCCCGGCGGTGCGGCGACGCCTCGGCGTGGCTTCGACGCCTGGCAGGAGTGGGCCAAGCAGCGCGGCGCCAAGGGCCTGGCCTACGTCACTGTGGCCGACGACGGAACCCTGGCCGGCCCGGTCGCCAAGAACCTGTCGGACGCCGAGCGTGACGGTCTGGTCGCCGCGGTGGGCGCGGCTCCGGGCGACGCGGTGTTCTTCGCCGCCGGTGCCCCGTCGCAGGCCCGTGCGCTGCTGGGCGCGGCCCGCCTGGAGATCGGCCGACGTGGTGGGCTGATCGACGAGGACGCCTGGTCGTTCGTGTGGATCGTGGACGCGCCCCTGTTCAAGCCGACCGGTGAGGACGACGACGTCGCCGTGGGCGGCGGCGCCTGGACCGCGGTGCACCACGCTTTCACCTCGCCCACGCCGGAGTGGATCGACCGTTTCGAGCAGGACCCGGGCGCGGCGTTGTCCTACGGCTACGACCTGGTGTGCAACGGCAACGAGATCGGTGGCGGTTCCATCCGTATCCACCGGCGCGACGTGCAGGAGCGCGTGTTCTCCGTGATGGGCATCAGCCCGGAGCAGGCGGAGGAGAAGTTCGGGTTCCTGCTCGACGCCTTCCAGTACGGCGCCCCGCCGCACGGCGGGATCGCCTTCGGCTGGGACCGCATCGTCGCCCTGCTCACCCGGGCCGAGTCGATCCGTGACGTCATCGCGTTCCCGAAGTCCGGCGGCGGCTACGACCCGCTCACCGGCGCCCCGGCCCCGATCACGCCCCAGCAGCGCAAGGAGGCCGGCGTCGACGCGACGGCCAAGCCGTCACCGTAGAGGGCTCCCTCGCCTGCCGTCAGCGGGGAGACAGCGCGGCCGGGCTCAGTGGATGAGGGACATCCGCTCGTGGACCCGGCGCAAGGGTGCCGGTGACCACCAGTTCCACCGGCCGAGCAGGGACATCGTGGCCGGCACCAGGATCATCCGCACCAGCGTGGCGTCGATGAGCACGGCGACGGCGAGCGCGAAACCGACCTCCTTGATGATGAGCAGGCTCCCGGCGACCAGACCGGCGAAGACCACGATGATGACGGCTGCCGCCGAGGTGATGATGCGCGCGGAGCGTTGGAGGCCCAGCCGCACGGCCGTCGCGGTGTCCATGCCTTGGCGGTGCAGCTCGGTGACGCGGGAGAGCAGGAACACCTCGTAGTCCATCGCCAGCCCGAAGGCGAACGCGACGACCATGACGACGACATAGCTCTCGAGCCCTCCGGGGGAGGTGAACCCGAGCACCGACTCTAGGTGGCCGTACTGGAAGGCCCAGACCAGCACCCCGAGCGCGGCTGCCAGCGACAGCACGTTCGTGAGCAGCGCCTTGATCCCGAGCACCAGGCTCCCGGTCATCAGGAACAGCAGCGCCAGCGTGGCCAGCGCCACCACCGCGACCGCCCACGGCAGCCCGGCACGGACGGCGTCGACGAAGTCGAGCTGGCTGGCGGCCTGGCCGACGGTCCACGTCTGGAACGTCGGGTTCAGCGCGCGTATCTCGCGCACCGTCGCGGTCGCGTCCGCACCACCGGAATCACCTGTGGCCAGGCGTACCCCGAAGGTGACCAGGGAGCCCACCGGGGTCGGAGGGTCGACGGAGGCGACGTTGTCGAGGCGCCCGATCCTGGTCGCCAGGGTGGCGGCCTTGTCCAGCGAGGTCTCGGCCACGACGGTGATGGCGGCCTCTTGGGTCGCCGGGTACTGGTCGGCGAGCAGCTCGACGAACTGGCGCTGGTCGGTGCCCGACGGGAGCAGCTCGACGCCCGAGGTGCGCAGCTCGAGGCCGCGCACCGGCAGCGCCAGGACGACGAGGATGCCGACCGCGCCGAGCAGCCACAGCCACGGGTGGCGTTGGACGCGGGTGGCCAGGCGGGAGAAGAAGCCGGAGTCGGACGCCACGTCCGCCGTCCGAGCGAGGAGGGCCCTCAGGCCCGGCACCCGAGCCAGCAGCGACCGGCGGTGCAGCCGCCGACGTGACAGGCGCAGCAGCGCTGGGACCAGCGTCAGGGCGGTGGCCAGGGCGATCAGCACGACGGCCGACGCGGCGACCCCGATGGCCCGCAGGACGGCGGGGCGGAACACGAGGAGCCCGGCGATGGACACCGCGATCGTGAGCGCCGAGAACGCGACCGTCCGGCCGGCGGTGGCCATCGTGTTCTCCAGCGCCATGGTGACCACGCCGTCGGAACGACGGCTGCGAGGCTCGCCTCTCAGGCGCCGCGACCGGTGCCCGTCGTCGGGTGCCTCGAGCAGCCGGTGCAGCTCTTCGCGGTAGCGCGACACGATGAGCAGGCCGTAGTCGATGGACAGACCCAGCCCGAGCACCGTCACCACGTTGACGGCGGAGGCCTCGACCTCCATGAGGTAGGTCACCCCGAGCAGGGCGGCCAGGCCGCTGCCGATCGAGGCGAGCGCACCGATGATCGGGATGCCGGCGGCCATGAAGCCGCCGAACACGGCGATCATGACCAGCAGCGCGATCGGCAGGGCGATGACTTCCCCGACGCGCAGGTCCTCCTGGACCTGGTCGGTGATCGCCTTGACGATCAGGGCGTTGGAGCCGATCGCGCCGTCGGCCTTCGGTGCGACGTCTCGCAGCGTGCCGGGCACCTCGTGCAGAGCGCGCACGACGGCCGCCGAGGCGCGCTCCTGCGCGGCGTCGGACAGGTCGGGAGAGAGCTCCACGACCACGAGGAACCCCTGGCCGTCGACCGCGATGAGCGCGGCCGCGGCGGGGTTCGCCCTGCCGTCCGGCAGCGCGGGCAGGATCAAGGGGTCGACGACGGAGACGACACCGTCGATGGCCGCGAGCCGGGCGCGCACCGGCTCCATCGCCTCGGCCACCCCCTCCGCGGTCGGGTCCACACCGGTCAGCGCGAGCGTGGTGGACGGCCCGGAGTCTCGGGAGCTGTCGAGCAGCCTCTGGCCCTCCGCGCTCTGCGAGCCGGCCACGTCGGGGGCACCGGTGCTCAGCCTGTCGAAGAGGTTCTCCCCGTGCACACCCGCCACGGCAAGGCTGTAACCAGCGCCGACGAGCATCACCCAGACCGTGATGATCCACCACGGGCGGTGGGCGGTGAGACGACCCAGACGTGTGAACACGAGCGGCATCGTCCCACGTCGAGGTGCCCCGTGCTGGGACATACCGCGGGTGCGTAGGCTCTTGTCGTGGATCTGTTCGACTCCGAGGGCCTGTTCGGCCAGGTGCGTCCGGGTGGCGACGTGGCCTCCGCGCCGCTGGCGGTACGGATGCGTCCGGCCACGGTCGAGGAGGTCGCCGGCCAGGGTCATCTGCTGACCGTCGGTTCTCCGCTGCGTCGCCTGCTCGAGGCCGACACGGGCACGACCCCGCCGGCCTCGCTGCTGCTGTGGGGCCCGCCGGGGACGGGCAAGACGACGCTGGCCTACCTCGTGGCGAGCGGGTCGGGACGGCGGTTCGTCGAGCTGTCCGCGGTGACCGCGGGGGTGAAGGACGTGCGGGCGGCGCTGGACGACTCCCGCCGGGTGCTGGCCGCCACGGGCACCGAGACGGTGCTGTTCATCGACGAGGTGCACCGCTTCAGCCGCGCCCAGCAGGACGTGCTGCTACCAGCGGTGGAGAACCGCTGGGTCACCCTGGTCGCGGCGACCACGGAGAACCCGTCGTTCTCGGTGGTCTCGCCGTTGCTGTCTCGGTCTCTGCTGCTGACCCTGCGTCCCCTGACCGACGACGACCTGGCGGGGCTGGTGCGTCGAGCGGTGAGCGACGAGCGCGGGCTCGCTGACGCGATCACGCTGGACGACGAGGCCCTGGGCCAGATCGTCCGGCTGGCGAGCGGCGACGCCCGGCGGGCGCTGACCATCCTGGAGGCCGCCGCCGGGGCCGCGCTCCAGACCGACGAGGCGCGTGTGAGCGTGGCCGACGTCGAGCGTGCCGTCGACGTCGCGGCGGTGCGCTACGACCGCGCCGGAGACCAGCACTACGACGTGATCTCCGCGTTCATCAAGTCGATGCGTGGCTCGGACGTCGACGCGTCGCTGCACTACCTGGCCCGCATGATCGCCGCGGGGGAGGACCCGCGCTTCATCGCCCGCCGCATCGTCATCGCCGCGGCCGAGGACGTCGGCATGGCCGACCCGTCAGCCTTGCAGACGGCGGTGGCGGCGGCCCAGGCGGTGGCGTTCATCGGGATGCCGGAGGGCCGGATTATCCTGGCCGAGGCGGTGGTGCACCTGGCCACCGCACCGAAGTCGAACGCCGCCTACCTCGGGATCGACCAGGCTCTGGCCGACGTGCGCGCCGGACGGGCGGGCGTGGTGCCGATGCACCTGCGCGACGGCAGCCGTGGGGGAGCCGAGCGCCTGGGCCACGGCGCGGGCTACCGCTACGCCCACGACGAGCCGCACGGGATCGCCGCGCAGCAGTACCTGCCTGACACGCTGGCCGGCGCCCGCTACTACGAGCCGACCGACCGTGGCTACGAGCGTCAGGTGAGCGAGCGGCTGACACGCATCCGCGAGCACCTCGGCCCCGAGTCGGCCGGCGGGTCGAGGATCGGCTAAGATGCCACGGCTGCTCGTCCAGCCTTGGTCTGCTGACGAGCACCACCCTGGGGTCTCAGCCAGCACGCCACCGCATCATCAGGCGCGCACCACGGTCGGCCCCACGCCTGCCGGGCACCGTGCCCGCTGCGGGTGTGACGTCCCAACGACAGGAAGAACCCCACGATGACCGCTGTGAAGCGTTCGCGCCGTCAGGTCCGCCTCAGCCGTGCGCTCGGCCTGGCCCTGACCCCCAAGGCCGTCAAGCACTTCGAGAAGCGCCCCTACCCGCCCGGTGAGCACGGCCGTGCCCGTCGCCGCACCGAGAGCGACTACGCCGTGCGGCTGCGCGAGAAGCAGCGGCTGCGCGCCCAGTACGCGCTGCGCGAGAAGCAGCTCGCCAAGGCCTACGAGAACGCCCGCAAGGCGCCGGGCCTGACCGGTGAGGCCCTGGTCGAGGACCTCGAGACCCGGCTGGACGCGCTGGTGCTGCGCGCCGGGTTCGCCCGGACCATCCTCCAGGCCCGCCAGGTCGTCGGCCACCGCCACGTGCTGGTGGACGGCAAGATCGTGGACCGCCCCTCCTACCGCGTGAAGGAGGGCCAGACCATCCAGGTCAAGCCGAAGAGCCAGGCGACGGTGCCCTTCCAGATCGCTGCCGCCGGGGCTCACCGTGACGTGCTGCCCGCCGTGCCCGGGTACCTGGACGTCCAGATCGAGAAGCTCTCGGCGCAGCTGACCCGCCGCCCGAAGCGCGCCGAGGTGCCGATCACCTGCGACGTGCAGATGGTCGTGGAGTTCTACGCCCGCTGATCGTCGTCCGCACCGACGTGCGACACCGCCCGGCCCACCCGACAACCTGCTTGTAGGGTGGGCCTTCGGCGTCGTCGTGACGTCGATGAGGCTCTAGGGAGGGACCGATGTCTGTCGGCGACGTCGCTGGTCTGATCGCCGCTGTCGCCTTCGTCCTGCTGGTCGGGGCGCTGGCGGTCCCGCTGATCAAGCTGGGCAGGGTTCTCGATGAGACCCGGGTCTCGCTGGCCCAGGTCACCGAGCACACCCTGCCGGTGATCGACGAGGCCGCCACCCTGGTCGCCCAGTCGAACGCGCAGGTCGCCAAGGTGGACACCATCACGACGTCGACCGCCGAGGTCTCTCAGGACGTCGCCGCGCTGACCGCGCTGTTCTCGGCCACTGTGGGGCGGCCCCTGCTGAAGGTGGCCGCGTTCACCGCCGGGGTGCGACGCGCGTTCGGTCAGGGGCGCTGATGCGCCGGCTGTTCTGGGTCGGTGTCGGCGTCGGGGCAGGTGTCGGCCTGACGGTGCTCGTGATCCGCAAGGGTCGCTCCTGGTACGCCACGATGGTGCCGGAACCGGCCTCCGGCGCCGTGGACACCGCGATCGCGGTCTCTCGTGGCTTGCGTCACGCCTTGGAAGAGTTCAGAGCCGGGCGTGACGAGAAGGAGGCCGAGCTGATGGCGGCGCTGATCGGAGACCGCGACGTCGACCAGCTGAGGGCCACCGCGCCAGAGCGTCGCGAGCGGCTCGCCAAGAACCTTCGCGACCGAGACCGGCACCGCACCGAGGCTCGGATCGCCCAGGACTGGGCCGACGCGCCCACCGAGGACCCTGACGACGCCACCTACTCCTTCTGACCTCGACCCGCGCCACCGAGGGACCCCGCTCACCGAGGGGCGCTATCCACAGATAGGGCATCATGCGCACCGCCGACATCCGCCAGCGCTGGCTGGACTACTTCGCGGCCAAGGACCACGAGATCGTGCCGTCCGTGCCGCTGATCTCCCCGGACCCGTCGATCCTGTTCACGATCGCCGGCATGGTCCCCTTCATCCCGTACATCCTGGGCACCCAGACCGCGCCCTGGCCACGGGCGGCGAGCGTGCAGAAGTGCATCCGCACCAACGACATCGACAACGTCGGCAAGACCACCCGGCACGGCACGTTCTTCCAGATGAACGGGAACTTCTCGTTCGGCGACTACTTCAAGACCGGTGCCATCGAGTACGCCTGGGAGCTGAGCACCACACCGCTGGCCGAGGGCGGGTACGGTCTCGACGGCGAGAAGATCTGGGTGACCATCTGGGACCAGGACGCCGAGTCCGCCGACGCGCTGCGACGTGTCGGGGTGCACCCCAGCCAGATCGTGCGCCTGCCGCGCGAGGAGATCTTCTGGGACACCGGTCAGCCCGGCCCCGCCGGCCCGTGCGCGGAATTCCACTACGACCGTGGTCCGGACTACGGCCCCGAGGCCGAGGGGGGCACGGTAGACCCCGGGGGTGACCGGTACCTGGAGTACTGGAACCTGGTGTTCGACCAGTACCTGCGCGGGGAGGGCGCCGGCAAGGACTACCCGCTGCTGCGCGAGCTGGACTCCAAGTCCATCGACACCGGCGCCGGGCTGGAGCGCATCGCCTTCTTGCTCCAGGGCAAGCAGAACATGTACGAGATCGACGAGGTGTTCGGTGTCATCGCCACCGCGCAGGAGGTCACCGGGCGGCGCTACGGGGCGGACGCCGACGACGACGTGCGGTTCCGCGTCGTGGCCGACCACGTGCGGTCGGCGCTCATGCTCATCGGGGACGGGGTGATCCCGGGCAACGAGGGTCGCGGCTACGTGCTGCGCCGCCTGGTGCGCCGGGCCGTGCGCTCGATGCGCCTGCTCGGTGTGGAGGAGCCGGTGATGCCCCACCTGCTGCCGGCCAGCCGCGACGCGATGAGCCTGTCGTACCCGGAGGTGGCCGAGGGCTTCGCCCGGATCAGCCAGGTGGCCTACGCCGAGGAGGAGTCCTTCCTGCGCACCCTCGCCGCCGGGACGACGATCCTCGACGTCGCCGTGCGCGACGCTCGCGCCGCCGCCGAGGGCGAGGGCGAGGGCGAGGTGATGCTGCCGGGGGACAAGGCGTTCGCCCTGCACGACACCTACGGCTTCCCCATCGACCTGACCCTGGAGATGGCCGCAGAGCAGGGTGTCGACGTGGACGAGGTGGAGTTCCGTCGCCTGATGGCCGAGCAGAAGGCCCGTGCCCGGGCCGACGCGCTGGCGAAGAAGACGGGCCACGGCGACCTCGGCGCCTATGAGCAGGCCCGTGCGGGCCTGGCCGAGCCGGTGAGGTTCCTGGGGTACACCGAGCTCAGCGCGCGGGCCAGCGTCGTGGCCCTGCTGGCCGACGGCGTCCCCGTGCCCACGGCGACCGCCCCGGCCGACGTCGAGGTGATCCTGGACGCCACGCCGTTCTACGCCGAGGCCGGTGGCCAGCTGGCCGACCAGGGCACGATCATGCTCGAGGGCGGTGCGCGCATCGAGGTCGACGACGTCCAGGCCCCGATCAAGGGCATGAACGTGCACCGTGGCCGCTTGGTCGACGGCACGGTGACCGTGGGAGAGAGCGGCCTGGCCGCGATCGACACCGAGCGTCGCGGACGGATCGCCAAGGCGCACACCGCCACGCACCTGCTGCACAAGGCGCTCCAGGAGTCGCTGGGCCGCGACGCCACCCAGGCGGGGTCGGAGAACGCGCCCAGCAGGCTTCGCTTCGACTTCCGGCGCGGCGCGGCCGTGCCCGCGTCAGCGATGAGCGAGATCGAGGAACGGGTGAACCTGCGCCTCCAGGAAGACCTCGAGGTGACCGACGCGGTCATGTCGCTGGCCAGGGCGCGCGAGCTCGGGGCGATGGCGCTGTTCGGCGAGAAGTACGGCGACGAGGTCCGCGTCGTGTCCATCGGTGGTGACTGGTCGCTCGAGCTCTGCGCGGGCACGCACGTCCAGCGCTCCGGCGAGCTCGGCCTGGTCACGGTGCTGGGTGAGGCCTCCATCGGCTCCGGGGTGCGCCGCATCGACGCGCTCGTCGGTGAGGGTGCCTACGGGCAGCACGCCCGTGAGCGGGTGCTCGTCGGCCAGCTGTCAGGTCTGCTCGGGGCGCGTCCTGACGACCTGGCCGACCGGGTGTCCGGGCTGCTGTCCAGGCTCAAGAGTGCCGAGCGTGAGCTCGGTGCCCTGCGCGCGGAGAGGCTGCGTCAGTCGGCGCAGGGTCTCGCGGACGCCGCCGCGACGGTCGGAGAGGTCCGTCTGGTCACCCACGACGTGGGCGAGGTGGCCCGCGGCGACGATCTGCGCACCCTGGCCGTCGACGTGCGCGACCGGCTGGGGGAGTCCGCCCCGACCGTGGTCGCGGTCGGTGGCCTGGTCAAGGACCGGGCCATGGTGGCGGTGGCCACGAACGCCGCGGCGCGAGCCGCGGGTGTCCGGGCTGGTGCGCTGGTCAAGGAGGCGTCGGCGGTGCTGGGCGGCGGAGGCGGGGGACGAGACGACGTCGCCCAGGGTGGTGGCACGGACACCGTCCGTCTGGCCGACGCCCTCGCCGCGGTGACCCGTGAGGTGGCCTCCTGACCGGCGACGCCGCGTCCGTCTCGCTCGAGAGGCTGCCTCGCCTGGGGGTCGACGTCGGTGCGGTCCGGGTCGGGCTCGCGGCGAGCGACCCCGACGGGATCTTGGCGACCCCTGTCGCGACCCTGCCACGGGCGACGTCGGTCGACCAGATCGTGGCGGAGACTCGTGAGCGGGGTGCAGGTTGTGTGTATGTCGGGCTCCCACGTCACCTTTCTGGCGTTGAAGGAGCTTCGGCGGGCGTCGCACGCGCGTACGCTGAGACGTTGGCACGTGCTGTCGCACCGGTCCCTGTGCGCTTGCTCGACGAGAGGTTGTCCACGACAGTGGCTCATCAGGCGTTGCGTGCGGCCGGCCGGTCGTCTCGTGACCACCGGAAGGTCATCGACCAGGCGGCTGCCGTCGTCATCTTGCAGGACGCGCTGGAGGTGGAACGGAGCACAGGTCGACGACCGGGGATCGAGGTTCACCTCGCTCCCGAGCCAGACCCAGGGGGGCACGAAGACTGCAGGGCTGACGCAGGAGACAAGTGAGCGAACGACGAACCCAGCGGTGGGCCGACGACGGTCTGCGTGACGCTGACCGGTCGACACAGGCCGGTCGGTCGCATGACGACGCCGCTCCGCCGCTCCGGCGCTCGCGCCGCGAGCTGCGCGAGACGACCCGTCATGCCCCCGAGGTCCCGCCCGCCGTGGAACCGCCCGTGACCCGTGCGTCGTGGGAGTCCTCGCCTGCGACCTCCCCACGCCCCGCTGCCTCCCAGCAGCACGTGCCAGAACCGACCGGCTACCGTCCGCGCCCCGCTGCCGCCTCACCGTCCCGTCCCGTGGGTGCGCCGACCCCGCACCGTGCCCCCGAGGGCTCGACGCCCCAGGGCTACCGTCCCGCTGCCCCGGTCGCTCGCCCCCTCGCGCCAGCCCCGTCCAGCCCGGCCGTGCCGACGCGAGGGGCAACCCCCTGGGGACAGGGCGGGACAGACCCCGGTGCGGTGGTGGCCCCGTCGCGAGGTGCGAGCCCCTTCGGGCAGAGCAGGGCCCTCCCTGACCTGGCGACACCTCCCCGGGGGGCCAGCACGGAGCCCCGAGGCGCTGCCGGGCAGGGCATGACCGCGCAGAGCCCTTTCTCGTCGGACCCTTTCTCGTCAGGCCCCTTCTCACGGAGCTCTCTCTCCTCGAGCGGTCTCACCTCGAGCGCTCTCGCCCCTCAGCACGAGAGCCCTGTCTCGCGGCCGCAGGTCGCCCCGACGCGTGACCCGGAGAAGGCTCCGGCGTGGCCGCCGACCGGCATCCGACCGTCCTGGCCGTCGACCAGCGTGGGCCGGGACCGTCGCGCGGACGCGCAGCCGCAGCGAGGAGCTGCCCCTGCGGCGACGCCCGCTCCCACCGCCAAGGCTCTCCCTCCAGCCCTCGCGGCACCGAGCGTCGCGACGCGTGCTCCTGATTTCTCCGAGCTCGTCACGGGTGCCGAACCGTCGACAGGTGTCGAACCTCCCACGGGTGCCGAGACCGCCCGGGGCGCCAGGTCGTCGTCGAAGAAGACCAAGGCCAGCGGGGGCGCCAAGTCTCCGAGACGCGCCGAGACCCCAGGACGTGCGAGGGGCCGGAAGGGTTCGGGGTCCACCAGGCCGTCTGGTCGAGAGCCCTCGAGCCGCCCAGAGTCGCACCCGGCACGGCCGCACCGTGCACGCTCAGCCGTCGTGGTCACGGTGGTGCTCGCCATGCTCGTCGGTATCGGCGTCGTCGCCTACAACGTCGGGCTGCCCTTCTTCCCCGGTGGCGGGGCGAGGGTGAGCGACTACACCGGCGAGGGCAAGGGGCCGCTGGTCCAGGTGGTGGTGCCTCGCGGCGCGACCGGCACAGCGATCGCCAAGGTGCTCGTCGAGGCTGACGTCGTCGCGACCGAGAACGCGTTCGTCAGCGCGTACAAGGCGAACCCGAGCGCGACGTCGATCCAGCCCGGCACCTACAACATGAACACGCAGATGTCTGCTGCTGTGGCGCTCGCCTGGCTGCTCGACCCGAACCGGCGCGCGACGCTGCGGGTGACCATCCCGGAGGGCAGGAACGAGGCGCAGATCTTGCAGCTGATCTCCGAGCGGACCCCGATCTCCCTGGCCGACCTGCAAGCCGCGGTGGCCGACCCGGCGTCGATCGGGCTCCCGGAGCAGGCTGGCGGGATCGTCGAGGGCTGGCTGTTCCCGGCGACCTACGACATCGAGCCTGACGCGACGGCCGTCTCGGTGCTGAGCCAGATGACGGCCAAGACCGTCGAGGTCTTGAGGTCTCGAGACGTGCCCGAGAGCCGGTGGCAGACCGTGCTGATCAAGGCCTCGATGATCGAGCGGGAGGCCGGCCGGGACGTCGACAGGGCGCCGATGGCCCGAGCGATCGAGAACCGGTTGGCACGAGACATGGTGCTGCAGATCGACGCGACGGTGGAGTACGGGGCCGGCCGCACGGTGGCGCAGATGACCCCTCAGGAGTGGGTGGCAGCCCGCTCCGACCCGTCGAACCTGTACAACACCTACCTGCACCGAGGGCTGCCGCCGGGGCCGATCGCCTCACCGGGGGCCGCCTCGATCGACGCGGTGCTCTCCCCGGCTCAGGGCGACTGGCTGTACTGGGTCACGGTCAACCCGGCGACCAAGGAGACCAAGTTCGCGACCACCCTCGCCGAGCACCAGCAGTACATCGAGGAGCTGAGGGCCTGGGTGGCGGAGCAGCGGGCGGCCACCGCGTCGCCGGCGCCGTGAGACGCGCCGCGGTCCTCGGCCACCCGGTCTCTCACTCGCTGTCGCCCGCGCTGCACGGCGCGGCGTATGCGGCGCTGGGTCTGGACGGCTGGGTCTACGAGCGCCACGACGTGGACGAGGACGGCCTCGCCGGTTTCCTGGACGGGCTGGACCCGAGCTGGGCGGGCCTGTCGCTGACCATGCCGCTCAAGCGGGTCGTGCTCGACCTGGCCGACCACGTCGAGCCTCTGGCCGGTGCGGTCGGTGCGGCGAACACGCTGCTGCTCGGCCCGGGTGGGCGTGTCGCGGTCAACACCGACGTGCACGGGATCGTCGCGGCCTTCCGCGAGGCCGGTGTGACCTCCGCGACCAGCGGTGCCGTCATCGGCGGGGGCGCGACGGCCGCGTCGGCGCTGGCGGCGCTCGGTGAGCTGGGGGTACGAGCGCCGGTGGTCCTCGTGCGCTCTGTGGCCCGGGCCGGACGCCTGATGCCGCTGGGCGCGCGGATGGGCCTCGACGTCAGCCTGCGTCGGCTGTCGACGGCACCGTCGCACGTGGCAGGCGTCGACGTGGTGGTCTCCACCGTGCCCGGGGGGACCGACGAGCTCGAGACCGCCCTCGATCGTGTGTCTGGGGCGCTGCTCGACGTCCGGTACGACCAGCGCCCCACCCCGCTGAGCCTGGCGTGGCGGCGGGCGGGCGGGCTCGCTGTCGGTGGGGAGCGGATGCTGCTGCACCAGGCGGCCGAGCAGGTGCGGCTGATGACCGGCCGCACGGCCCCGCTGGACGCCATGGACCGAGCCCTCACCGAGGCCCTCGCCGCGTCCTGATCGCCCGGGGTCTGGCTCCCTGCCCGGCTCCCGTCTCACACCCCTCACATCCAGCCCCACCGCTGCCGATGGGCCGTCTGGATGTTGTGCGGCCGCGGCGTGGGAGGCGATGGGTGAAACAGCTGGCGGAGGTTCTGCTCGACGAAGGCCTGGTGACGCAGAACCAGCTGATGGCTGCGGTGGACGAGCAGGCCGCTCGTGGTCAGTCGCTGGGGCGTACCCTGGTCGAGCTCGGCATGCTCACCGAGGACCAGCTGGTCCGGGCGCTGGCGGCGCAGGTGGGGATGTCCTTCCTCGACCTGGACGAGTACCCGGTGGACCGCTCGGCGGTCTCCACCGTGCCGGCGGCGCTGTGCCGGCGCTACACCGTGCTGCCGGTCGGTTTCGCTGACGGCTACCTGATGCTCGCCACGGCCGACCCGAGCAACGTCGTCGCGGTGGACGACACGCGCGCCGTCTCCGGCTACCCGGTGCGCCCGGTGATCGCCACCCACGACAACCTGGTGCGGGCGATCGACCGGTACTGCCGTGCCGACGACGAGATGGAGAACCTCACCTCGGCGTTCGAGGACGAGGGGCCCACGCTCACCGACCTGTCGCAGCAGGTCAGCGAGGTCGGTGACGACGACGCACCGATCGTGAAGTTCGTGAACCTGCTGGTCACCCAGGCGATCACCGACCGGGCCTCGGACATCCACATCGAGCCCAGCGAGAGCGGCCTGGGTGTGCGCTACCGCATCGACGGTGTGCTGCACGAGGTGCACTGCTCGCCCAAGCACATGCAGAACGCCGTGATCTCCCGGGTGAAGATCCTCTCCGACATCGACATCGCCGAGCGGCGCAAGCCGCAGGACGGCCGCATGTCCGTGGTGCACTCGGGGCGCAAGATCGACCTGCGCGTGGCGACGCTGCCCACCGTGTGGGGCGAGAAGATCGTCATGCGCATCCTGGACAACTCCACGGCCAGCCTGGACCTGCGAGACCTGTCCTTCGGGGACGAGAACTACGAGACCTACCGGCAGTCGTTCACCAAGCCCTACGGGATGATCCTCGTCACCGGCCCCACCGGGTCGGGGAAGTCGACCACGCTGTACGCGACCCTCAACGCGGTGACGCGGCCCGAGATCAACGTCATCACCGTGGAAGACCCGGTCGAGTACCGCCTGCCCGGCATCAACCAGGTGCAGGTGAACCCCAAGGCGGGCCTGACCTTCGCCGGGGCGCTGCGGTCGATCCTGCGCTCGGACCCTGACGTGGTGCTGCTCGGTGAGATCCGCGACCACGAGACCGCGCAGATCGCGATCGAGGCGGCGCTCACCGGTCACCTGGTGCTGTCGACGCTGCACACGAACGACGCCCCGTCGGCCGTCACCCGGCTGACCGAGATGGGCATCGAGCCGTTCTTGGTCGGCTCGGCGCTGGACTGCGTCGTCGCCCAGCGTCTGGCGCGCAAGCTGTGCAGCAAGTGCTGCGAGCCCTACCAGCCGGACCAGCTCGAGCTCAAGGCCGCGAGGTTCCCGTGGGTCGAGGGGCAGCCGCTGCCGACGCTGTACCGCCCGACCGGGTGCGTGACGTGCTCACGGACCGGCTACCGGGGGCGGGTCGCGCTGCACGAGGTCATGCCGGTGACCGAGGAGATCGAGCGTCTCGCGGTCGCTCACGCCTCGGCCGCCGAGATCGGCCATGTCGCGCTGGAGCAGGGGATGGTCGACCTGCGCAACGACGGCTGGGCCAAGGTCATGGCCGGCCGTACGTCGATCGAGGAGATCATGAGGGTGGTCGCGTGAGCTCATACCAGCCGTCCCCTGTCCCGCAGCCACGGCAGCCGGCGCCCACCCGCCCGCCGGGGCAGCCCGCCCCGCCGCAGACCCAGGCTGGCGGGCCCTACCCGTCGCAGGGTGGGCAGCCGATGCCGCAGCGTCCTGCCGGCCAACCACAGCACCTCGGTGCTCAAGCACAGCACCCTGCGGCTCAGTCGCAGGCACCGGGCTACGGGCAGGCAGGTGCTCCCGCACAGGCTCCGCCGCAGGCACGTCCGCAGCCCCAGGCGCAGCCGTACGCTCCTCCGCAACCCGCCGCACCGCAGCCGGCCTCGGCACGTGGGGGGAACCCCGAGACGCGTCCTGTCCCGGTCTCGGAGCGGCCCGAGGGGGCACCGCGCGACCGGCTCGGCAACTTCGCCCAGGTCAGGTCTGACGACCTGGACCTGACGGCCGCGACGTCCGCGCTGGCCAGCTCGGGGGGCTCTGACCTGCACCTGACCGTCGGCGCCCCGCCGATGATCCGTGTCTCCGGAGGTCTGCACCCGTTGACCGAGCTCGGGGTGATGAGCGCCGAGCCGCTGCGCCGGGTGCTGTACGCGATCCTCACCCAGGCCCAGCGTGAGAAGTTCGAGGCAGACCTCGAGCTCGACTTCTCCTACACGGTGCGCGACGTGGGCCGGTTCCGCGTCAACATGTACCTGCAGCGGGGGTCCGTGGGGGCCGCGTTCCGTCTGATCCCCAACGACATCAAGCCGCTCTCTGAGCTCGGGATGCCGAAGATCGTCTCGAGCTTCGCCGCGATGCCCCGAGGCATGGTGCTGGTCACCGGGCCCACCGGGTCGGGCAAGTCCACGACGCTGGCCTCGATCATCGACCTGGCGAACCAGACCCGGTCTGACCACATCATCACCGTGGAAGACCCGATCGAGTTCTTGCACCCTCACAAGAAGTGCCTGGTCAACCAGCGTGAGGTCGGCGAGGACACCCAGTCGTTCGCCAACGCGATCAAGAGCTCGCTGCGTGAGGACCCCGACATCATCCTCGTCGGGGAGCTGCGCGACCTGGAGACCATGGCGGTGGCGCTGACCGCGGCCGAGACCGGCCACCTGGTGTTCGCCACGCTGCACACCCAGGACGCGGCGCAGACCATCGACCGGTTCATCGACGTGTTCCCCGCGGCCCAGCAGGCGCAGGTGCGCACCCAGCTGGCCTCGGCGCTCCAGGGCGTGGTCTGCCAGGCGCTGGCCAAGCGGGCCAACGGGATGGGGCGCATCGTGGCCACAGAGGTCATGATCGCCACCCCGGGCATCCGCAACCTGATCCGCGAGGGCAAGACCCACCAGATCTACACCGCCATGCAGGCCGGTGCGGAGATGGGCATGCACACCATGGACCAGCAGCTGGCCGAGCTGGTCCGTTCTGGCCGGATCACCTATGAGACCGGTCTGGAGAAGGCCCACCACATCGACGACTTCAACAAGCTCACCGGCCGCGACGTGCGCATGAAGCAGGGCGCCAGCTCGATGCAGGACGCGGCCTCCGGACGGTTGGGAGGCGGCTGATGGCCGAGGCACGCGTCTTCGAGTACGAGGTCCGCGAGGCGGACGGCAGCGTCACCAAGGGCAAGATCGAGGCCCACAACCAGGCCGCGGTCGCCAGCCGGCTGCGCAGCCTGGGCGTGGCACCGTTGTCGATCAAGGAGGTGTCGACCACCGGCCTGAACGCCGAGGTCCGCATCCCGGGCATCGGCGGGGGCAAGGTCAAGCTCAAGGACCTCGCGGTGGTCACCCGGCAGATCGCCACCATGATCGGCGCGGGGCTGTCGCTGCTGCGGACGCTGACGATCGTCGCCGAGCAGTCCGAGAACCCGACCCTGGCCAAGGTGCTCGGTCAGGTGCGCGGCGACGTGGAGTCCGGGCAGTCGCTCTCGTCCTCGGTCGCCGCGCACAAGGACGTCTTCCCGCCGCTGATGATCAACATGATCCGGGCCGGCGAGGTCGGCGGGTTCTTGGAAGACGCGCTCGTCTCGGTGGCCTCGAACTTCGAGTCCGAGGTGAAGCTGCGCGGTCAGGTGAAGTCCGCGATGACCTACCCGCTGATCGTCTTCATCATGGCGATCGTCGCGGTGATCGGCATGCTGATCTTCATCGTGCCGATCTTCAAAGACATGTTCACCGAGATGGGCGGTGAGCTCCCGGGCCCGACCCAGATGCTCGTCACCATGTCAGAAGCCATGCCGATCGTGCTGCCGGTGCTGGTCGTCGCCATCCTCGTGTTCGCCTGGTGGTGGGGCAAGAACAAGAACTCCGACGCGGTCCGCTCGGTGTATCAACCGTTCACGCTGCGCATCCCGGTGTTCGGCGGGCTGCTGAAGAAGATCGCCATCTCGCGGTTCACCCGAAACCTCGGCACCATGATCAGCTCAGGTGTGCCGATACTCCAGGCGCTGGACATCGTGGGGGAGACCTCGGGACAGTGGTCGGTCGAGGTCGCGGTACGTGACGTCAAGGAGTCGGTGCGCGAGGGGAAGTCCCTGGCCGGCCCGCTGGCGAAGCACGCGGTGTTCCCGCCGATGGTGGTGCAGATGGTCGCCACCGGTGAGGACTCGGGCTCCCTGGACTCGATGCTGGCGAAGATCTCGGACTTCTACGACGCCGAGGTCGAGGCCACCACGGCCCAGCTCACCAGCCTGATCGAGCCGATGATGATCGCCTTCCTCGGCGTGGTGGTCGGCGGGATGATCGTCTCTCTGTATCTGCCGATCTTCTCGATCATGGATCTCGTCCAGTGACCGGCCCCCTGCTCCGAAAGGGTCGTCTCGGTCGCGAACGGTCTGAACGGTCTCAAGGTCCGCAATCGTCGACCGATGGACTCGGCGGACGCGAGCTTCGCTCACGGCCGAACACCTGACACTGACACTGAAGGTAGGCACCATGAACGCATACATCCGCCGGGTGATCGAGAAGCGGCAGCGCGGGGAGCACGGCTTCACCCTGATCGAGCTGCTCGTCGTCGTCGTCATCATCGGCATCCTGGCCGCGATCGCCATCCCGGCGTTCCTCCGTCAGCGCGAGCGCGCCTGGGGCGCCCAGGTCCAGTCCGCGCTGAGGAACGCGGCCACCGCCGCCGAGGCGTACTCGGTCGACAACGGTGGTTCGTACGCTGGCCTGGAAAGCCCCCTCTGGACCAACGCCACGCCTCCCGTGGTCGCCACCAACTGGGCAGCGGGAGGAGTGACCGCCACGCCTGACGTGACCATCACTTTCGTGCCGAGGGCCAGCGACACCGAGTTCGAGCTGGTCGGTGTCCACGCGAACATGGGCACCACCACGTGGACGTACGACTCCACGACCGGTGTGATCGAGCGCAACCCGTGATCGTAGGTCGCTGATCACCGACGGTGCCGGTGAGGGCCACTCCTCACCGGCACCGTCGGGTCTGCGAGAGAAGTTCTATCCACCGACGACCGTGAGGAGCGGGCATGCGGGCGTTGCGCGAGCAGCTGCGTCGCCGCGACGACGAGGGCTTCACCATCGCCGAGGTGCTGGTGGCTCTGCTGATCTTCGCGCTGATGTCGGTCGGCACGATCCACGCGACCGTCACGATGCTCCAGATCACCGGCGACGCCCGCAACCGGCAGGTCGCGGCGAACATCGCCGCGCAGGAGATCGACAACGTCCGCTCCTTCAGCGACGTGCTCGAGGTCGTCGACAACACCGTCGAGACGGTGCAGAACGGCACGCGGTTCCGCATGCAGCGCACCTCCTCCTGGGTCACGGCCGGCGGTGGCGTCACCGGCGACTCCTGCGGCTCCGGCGGGGGAAACCTGCGCTTCAAAGAGGTCACCGTGAGGGTGACCTGGGACGGGATGCGTCCCACGACGCCACCGGTGACGTCGAACACGCTCCTCAACCCCCGCAGCCCTGTGGTCGACGAGACCAGGAGCACCATCCTGGTCACCGTGCTCGGCGCCGACGGCACCGGCCGTGCGGGCGTCACCGTGACCGCGACCGCCCCCGGGGCCCCGACGGCGAGCGCCACCACGGACAACCAGGGCTGCGCCTATCTGCTGAGGGTCAACCCCGGGCACTACACCGTCAGGGTGTCGAGGGCCAGCTTCGTCGACCAGGACCAACAGCCGTCTCCGGCGTCGTCGGCATACGTCGAGGCCGGGGCGACGGCCTCGGTGCAGTTCCAGTACGACCTCAGGGCCACCTTCGTGACGCGCTACGCGCCGGGCTACGCCCTGGCCGCGCCCGCCGTCCAGGTGCGCACCATCGCCAACCTGCCGGTGACCTTCGCCAACTCCTACGGGAGCACCGTCGTGGTCCCGCCGTCCGCGACCACCGCGATGACCCAGCAGCTCGGCCTGCACCCGTTCTCCTCGGGCTACTCCGTCTACGCCGGTGCGTGCACCTCCTCGAACCCCGAGGCGTGGGGGGGCGAGGTCCCCGAACCTGTCGGCACCGTCGGCGGCGAGACCGTCGAGGTGCCCGTGCCCATGGGCGTGGTGCTGGTCACGACGCCTTCGGGAGCGGCCAGAGAGCTGGTCGCCACCCCGGCGGCCCCGGCCGCCTTGACCGTGCCGGGCGACCCAGGGTGCGGCAACCTGCCCTCAGGCACGTCCTACACCTTCGGCACCGCCTCGGGCTACACCCTCCCGGCCAACAGCACCGTCGCCGTCGCCCTGCCCTACGGGTCGTGGCAGCTGCGGCTGGGAGGCACCGTGGTGACCGCGGCCCAGATGACCCCGATCGGCATCCCGGCGCAGACCACCGTCAACCCCGCCACCAACGTGGTGACCTTCGATCCGAGGCTGCCATGACGCGCCGCACCCGTGACGAGGCCGGTCTCGGCCTGGCCGAGATGATGGTCGTCATCATGCTCATGGGCCTGCTGAGCGCCCTGGTGCTCTCCTTCACGACCACGGTGTCTCGCAAGGTGGCGGACTCCCAGGTGATGAACGTCAACACCAACGAGGCGACAGCGGCCGTCAACGCGACCGCCCGCATGCTGCGCGGGGCGGTCAACCTGCAGGTCAGGAACCAGCCCATCAACACCCCGGCCTTCGTCGAGGCCGGCCCCACCGCCGTGGCCTTCTACACGGTGGTCGACACCGAGCCCGCCACGACGAGGCCCATGCTGGTGCGCTTCGAGGTCACCCCCGAGGGCAACCTGCTCGAGATGCGCTGGCTGCCCGACGCGACCTCCACGCCGCCGTTCTGGACGTTCGCCTCAGCCGCCGGCCCCCCGAGCTCGAGCCGGGTCGTCGCCCACGGCCTGACGGCGACCCCCGGCAACCCCTTGTTCGTCTACCTGCGCAGCGACCAGGCCACGCCGATCGTCGGCGCGGGCCCCGGCGGTGCGCTGACCCCCGCCCAACGCACCGGGACGATCGGCGCCGTCCGTGTGAACGCCCAGGTCCAGACCTTCCCCGGTGGGCGTGCCGCGCCGACCACGCTGACCAGCACCGTCGGGCTGCGCAACCTCCCGGAAGGGAGCTCCTGAGATGACACGACTGCTGCGCCGACGCCTGGCCGGTGACGACCGCGCCCGTGACGACCGGGGGATGGGCCTGGTGATGGTGATCGCCGTCGCGGCCATCATGGCCACGCTGCTGATCGCCGGGACCGCGGTCGCGCTGAACTCTCAGCAGCACGGCGCACGGACCGCGGACTGGGACGCCGCGCGCGCCGCCGCCTACGCCGGGGTGGAGGAGTACCGCTCGCGCGTGACCAGCGACTCCACCTACTGGCGCTACGGCAACCCGGCCGCACCGTTCACCGTCCTCTCCGGCAGCGCGGCGACGGTGACGATGCCCCCGACGGAGAACCCTGCCCTCGGTCTGGGCCCGGGGGGCACCTGGGCGGAGGTCCAGGGCAGCGAGGGGGTCGCACGCTTCCGCTACGAGGTGGACACCTCGACCTACCTGCGCAACGGTCTGATCCGCGTGCGCTCCACCGGGCTGGTGGGGCAGCACACGCGGTCGGTGGTCGCCTCGATCACCCAGGAGGGGTTCATCAAGTTCCTGTACTGGACCGACTACGAGGTGTCGTCGCTGACGGTCGCCCAGGCCACCTGCCGGAACAACAACTGGGACAACACGCTCAACCGGTTGAAGTACTTCTACGAGGGTCGTAACGAGACCCAGTGCCCGCCCATCCAGTTCGCGTCGAGGGACATCATCGACGGGCCGCTGTACTCCAACGACCACCTGAGGATCTGCGGGGCCCAGTTCAACGACGTCGTGTTCACGATGACGACGATGAACCCGAAGTTCGTCACGCCCGCGGGCTGCGGGGCCCCGAGGTTCGCCGTCGCGGGGAGCCCGCAGACCCCCGACGCCAGGGTCGACCTGCCGCCGACCAACGCGGAGATGAAGCGGGAGACCCGCTACGACCTGCCCATCGACGTGCCGAACCCCGGGTGCCTGTACACCGGGCCGACGTCGATCAGGTTCACCGCCGACGGCTACATGCAGGTCCGCTCGCCGTGGACCAAGTTCACGCAGGTCGCGGGCACGGGAGCGACGAGCGGCAGGAACGACGCCTCACGGTGCGGCACGCCCGGCACCGCGCCCGGGCAGCTCGGCAGCCCTGACGGTGCCAGGGTCCCGGTGATCGAGGGGAGCCTCGCGTTCGTGCAGGACGTCCCCTCGTCGACCACCGACGTCAACTACACCGCGCAGACCGCGGCGAACAAGCAGGCGCTGTGCGGCGCGTCGAACGAGTCCATGAACGGGATCGGCTACCCGGTGGCCAACGAGGTCGCCGCGATCGGGACCTACGGCTGCACGGTCGGTGACGTGTTCGTCTCCGGTGTGCTCAACGGGCACACGACCGTCGCGGCGGAGAAGAACGTCTGGGTCGTCGACAACCTCACCTACGCCGAGGGCGACGCCATCCTGGGGCTGGTCGGGCAGTCCTCCGTCACCGTGTGGCACCCCGTCAGGGCGGGCAACGCGAACCTGCTGCCCAACCACGACCGCACGATCAGGGCCGCGATCCTGTCGGTCACCGGGACCTTCACCGTGCAGAACTACGAGCACGGGGTACCGATCGGTACGCTCTACGTCTACGGGTCGATCGCGCAGAAGTATCGTGGTCCGGTCGGCACGGGTTATGCCGACGGCACGCAGGTCAGCGGTTACGACAAGGCCTACCACTACGACGCGAGGTTCCAGACGATCTCCCCGCCCAAGTTCTTGAAGACGACGATCACGACCTTCCTGGCGAGCCAGTTCGCGGAGGTTCCCGCAGCCTTCGACGCGGACGGCAACGCCCGGTGACAGACGTCGGTCTCGCGGACGCGACGCCCGTCCTGCTCGTCCTGGTCGGGCTCCTGGGGCTCGGCGTCGGGTCGTTCCTCAACGTCGTCGTCTGGCGGGTGCCGCAGGGTCGGTCCGTGGTGTCGCCGCCCAGCGCCTGCCCTGCCTGCGGGCACGCCGTCCGCGCCCGGGACAACGTGCCGGTGCTCTCCTGGGTGCTGCTGCGCGGGCGCTGCCGAGACTGCGAGGCCTCGATCTCGGTGCGCTACCCGCTGGTCGAGGTCGGGACAGCGGCGATGTTCGTGCTGGTCGCGCTCCGGTTCGGGGTCGCTTGGCCGGTGCTGGCCTACCTGTACCTGGCGGCCGTCGCCATCGCGCTCGCGCTGATCGACCTGGACCACCAGCGGCTGCCCGACGTGCTGGTGCTGCCCTCCTACCTGGTGGTGGGTGCGCTGCTGATCCTGGCCAGCGCGAACCCTGGCGGAGCCTCGGACTGGCCGGCGCTGCTGCGCGGCGCGATCGGGGCGGCGGCGCTCTTCGCCTTCTACTTCGCGCTGTGGTTCTTCGGGGGCATGGGCTATGGCGACGTCAAGCTCGCCGGGGTGCTCGGCCTGGCGACCGCCTGGCTCGGGTGGGGCACCTTCGCGGTGGGAGCCTTCGCCGCGTTCCTCGTCGGCGGGCTGCTGTCGGTCGGGCTGATGCTCGCCCGGCGGGCCGGGCGCAAGTCCAAGGTGCCGTTCGGCCCGTCCATGCTGGTCGGCGCCGCGATCGGCATCGCCTGGGGCGAGAGCCTGTGGACCGCCTACACCGCGACCTGGAGCTGAGAGAGCACCCTGAGGCGCCGTCCTCGCGACAGGACGACACAGCCTGGCCGAACTGCTCAAGGTGGGCCCACGGGTCCCGATAGGCCGACAGTGGTGCGAGCTGAGGGGAGCGCGTCGTGAGCGCGTCGAAGATCATCGGCCTTGACATCGGGACCGGTCACGTACGGGCCGTCGAGATCGCACGGGGCCGTGGGGACTCCCGAGGGACCGTGACCCGCGTCGCCGAGGCCGACCTGCCTCCCGGTGCGGTGCGCGACGGCGAGGTGGCCGAGCCGCACACCGTCGCCACCACCGTGAGGCAGCTGTGGAGCCGTTCGAGGTTCTCCACCACCGACGTCGTGCTCGGCGTGGGCAACCAGCGCGTCATCGTGCGCGACCTGGAGATGCCGTCGATGCCGCAGGCCCAGCTCAAGGCGGCGCTGCCGTTCCAGGTCGGTGACATGCTCCCGGTGGCCGTGGAGGACGCGCTGCTGGACTACATGCCGCTCACCCAGCGCGAGGGTGGCGAGCAGGGCCAGGTGCTCGGAGGCCTCCTCGTCGCGGCCACCAAGGACACCGTGATGGCGAACGTCCGTGCCGTCCAGATGGCCAAGCTCAACCCGGTCGCCGTCGACCTGGCCGCCTTCGCCCAGACCCGTGCGCTGATGCGCCCCGAGATGGCTCACCAGGTGGTGGCCTTCGTCGACGTCGGCGCTCGGGTGACCACGGTGCTCATCTCCGCCTTCGGCGTCCCGAGGGTGGTGCGGCTGATCGCGGCCGGCGGCCAGGACGTGACCGACACCCTCACGGACTCCCTCGCGATCTCCGCCAGCGAGGCCGAGGGGCTCAAGCGCCGTGTCGGGTTCGGGCAGGGCAGCACCCCCGAGACGGCCCAGGCCGCCGACATCATCGGCACGGTCACCCGCAACGTCGTGGAGTCGATCCGCAACACCTTCGTCTACTACGGGGCGGCCAACCCCGGCCAGGGTGTCACCAACGTGGTCATGACCGGTGGCGGGGTGAGCCTGCTCGGGTTCGGCCAGTACCTGTCCAACGCGAGCCGCCTCCCGGTCGTCATCGGCCAGCCCTTCGACGGCCTGCGTGCCTCGTCGCGCGCCGGTCTCGACCCGTCCCGGCTCGCACGTCAGCACGAGTTCACCATCGCGACCGGTCTCGCCCTGAGGAGCGCCGCATGAGCACGGCCACGAAGCCGCTCGGACCGAGCAAGAGCAAGAAGGGCAAGGGTGCCGGCTCCCTGGTGCTGCCGAGCATGCCGGTGCCGCAGGTCAACCTGCTGCCCCCGGACGTGTACGCCGCCCGCAAGGTCGACGGCATCAAGCGGGGTGCTGTCGCCGCGGTGATCGCGGCGGCGCTGGTGGTCGCCGCCGGCTATGGCCTCGCCCTGTGGGCGCAGAACGAGGCCACCTCGCGCCTCACCGACGCGCAGGCGCAGACCGCACGGCTGATCAGCGAGCAGGCTCGCTACGCCGAGGTACCTCAGGTGCTCGCGCAGCAGAGCTCGCTGAGGGCCACCCGTACCGTCGCCTTCTCCACCGACGTCAGCTGGCCGCTGTACATCTCGGGGATGCTGGCCGTGCTGCCCGAGAACACGGGCATCGAGAGGATCCAAGCCGGGTTGTCCACGCCGCTGACGGCGCCGGTCTCCGCGCTCGACGCCCTGGGAGAAGCGGGCATCGGTCAGCTGACGATCACCGCGCGCTCCCTCACGGTGCCGGACGCGGGTGCGCTCGTGAAGGCGCTGAGCTCGGTCCAGGGATTCTCGGACGCGCGCGCCTCGAGCGTGGACATCGTCGACGACGCCGACGACGGCGTGTTCTACCGGATCACCCTCACCGTCCAGCTCACCGCTGACGCGAT
Source organism: Micrococcales bacterium (assembly GCA_009785115.1). Classification (GTDB taxonomy): domain Bacteria; phylum Actinomycetota; class Actinomycetes; order Actinomycetales; family Cellulomonadaceae; genus Cellulomonas. Next base: position 26,164 of record WQWY01000004.1, on the reverse strand, counting down.
GCGGGACGACCCCTTCGGTGACGGTGAGGGCTGACATGCAGAACAAGACCAACCTGTGGATCGGTGGCACGGTCTTCGCCGTCCTCGCGGTGCTCGGTGCCGGATGGCTGCTCGCTGTGGGCCCGGGGTTCGAGGCGGTCTCCGAGACCGCTGCGCGGACCGAGCAGGTCGAGAGCCAGAACCGGGCGCTGACGGCTCAGAACACCACCCTGAGAAGGCAGTACGAGCAGATCGACACGTTGAAGGCCGAGCTGGCTCGGCTCAACGACCAGATCCCGAACACGATCTCCCAGGACACCTTCTTCGCCCAGCTCGGCAACGTGGCGACCGCGAACGGCGTGTTCATCGGTTCTCTCGGGCTCCAGCCGGCCGTCTCTCTGGGAAGCCTCGCGGCAGAGCCCGCGGCCGCGCCTGCCGAAGGCTCGGACGTCGACGCGACCGTCGGCGCCGCACCGGTCGCCGCGTCGTCGGGGATGGCCATCCCGGTCACCATCGACATGGTGGGCTCCAAGGACGCGGTGCTCGCCACCGTCGGCTGGATCCAGGGTGTGGACCACCGGCTGTTCCTGGTCACCGCGATCGACGGCAGGGGCACCCGGGACGAGGGGCCCCAGGGCGGGTGGCCGGGAACCAGCCGCGGCGACATGAGAGTGCTCGTGACGGGCTACATCTTCGTCCAGCCCCCGGTCGCCCCGGTCACGGACCAGACCCCGCCGTCGGCGATCACCGGCAGCCAGCTCTCGCCAGGCTGACCGGAGCCCCGCCTCGCCGGGCATGGCAGGATCATCTCCATGCTGCGCTGGCTGACCGCGGGGGAGTCTCACGGACCGGCCCTGGTCGGCATCCTGGAAGGGATGCCCGCCGGGGTCGGTCTCGTCACGTCTGACATCGACGAGGCGCTGGCCCGGCGCCGCCTGGGCTACGGGCGCGGGGCACGGATGTCGTTCGAGCAGGACCAGGTGCGTCTGGTCGGTGGCGTGCGTCACGGGCTGACCCAGGGTGGGCCGGTGGCGGTCGAGGTCGCCAACACCGAGTGGCCCAAGTGGGAGCAGGTCATGTCGGCCGACCCGGTCGCTGACGACCAGGCGCTGTCCCGGGCGCGCAACGCGCCGCTGACCCGGCCGCGACCCGGTCACGCCGACCTCGTCGGCATGCGCAAGTACGGCTTCGACGACGCCCGCGCCGTCCTGGAGCGGGCCAGCGCCCGGGAGACCGCGATGCGGGTGGCGCTGGGGACCGTGGCCGCACGCCTCCTCGAGCAGGCCGCCGGCGTCCGGCTGGTCTCCCACGTGGTGGCGATCGGTTCGGTCGAGGTGCCCGACGATGTCGTGCCGCCTGGTGCTGACGACGTCGCGGCGCTCGACGCCGACCCGGTGCGGTGCTTCGACCCGGACACCTCGGCGGCGATGGTCGCGGAGATCGACGCCTGCCGCGCCGACGGGGACACGCTGGGCGGTGTGGTGGAGGTGCTCGCCTACGGGGTGCCGTCTGGGCTGGGCAGCTATGTGCACGCCGACCGGCGTCTCGACGCCCGGCTGGCGCAAGAGATGATGGGCGTCCAGGGGATCAAGGGTGTGGAGATCGGTGACGGTTTCGCCACCGCGCGCCGTCGTGGCTCGGTCGCGCACGACGAGATCGTGCGAGGTCTGGACGGGCATCTGGCACGGCGCACCAACAGGGCTGGCGGCATCGAGGGCGGCATGTCGGACGGGGAGACGATCCGGCTGCGCGCGGCCATGAAGCCGATCTCGACGGTGCCCCGTGCCCTGGACACCGTCGACGTCGCGACCGGGGAGCCCGCGAAGGCGCAGCACCAGCGTTCCGACGTGTGCGCGGTGCCTCCCGCCGCCGTCGTCGCCGAGGCGATGGTGGCGCTGGTGCTCGCCCAGGCGCTGCTGGACAAGACCGGGGGAGACTCGCTGGCCGAGGTGCGGCGCAACCTGGAGGCATACCTCGCGTCGATCCCCGAGCGGCTGCGGTGACGCCGGTCGCGCTGGTCGCGCCCCCGGGGGTCGACGTCGCGGCTGTGGCGCTCGCGCTGGCCGCCCTGCTGGGCGTGGAGGCCCGGGACGCCGACGCCGTGGTCGCGGAGCAAGCCGGCACCTCGGTGGCCGACCTGCTTCTCGACGTGGGGGAGGCCGAGCTGCGCCAGCACCAGGAGCGGGCGGCCCTCGCTCTGCTCCAGGCCGGCCCCGGGGTGGTGGCGCTCGGCTCGGGCGCCGTCGAGATCGCGAGCGTCCGCGAGGCCCTGCGCACCATGGCCGGGGCTGTCGTCTTGCTCGACCTGCCCTGGTCGGAGTCCGCACGACGGATCGGGCTGGGCATGGCCGGGGCGACGGCTCTCGGCCCGCTGCGCGCCTCCTGGCGGGCGATGTACGAGCGTCGTCACGCTCTGCTCGACGAGGTGAGCACGCTGACCGTCCCGGTCGGTGACCAGGACACCGACCGGTTGGCCGCTGCTGTGGCCGAGGCGCTGGACAGCACGGTGACGCTGGACAGCACAGCGACGGCGGACGGTGCGGGGAAGGCGGCAGCGCGGTGATCGTGACCCTCGGTGAGGTCGAGATCGGCACCGGGGTGCCGGCCCTCGTGGTCCCCGTCTGCGCCCGGGACGCCGCCAGCCTGGTCGCCCAGGCCGGCACGGTGCTCGACGCGGCTCCGGACGTGCTGGAGTGGCGGCTGGACCATCTGGCCGACGTGACCCCGGCCGCGGTGGTCCGTGCGGGCCGAGCACTGGCCGAGGCGGTCGATGTCCCGGTGCTCGCGACTTTCCGGACCGCCGCCGAGGGTGGCGAGCGCGAGATCGACCCGATGGGCTACCTCGAGCTGTACCGGGCGCTGGTGGCCGAGCGGCTGGTCGGTGCGGTCGACGTGGAGATCGGGCGGGGCGAGGCGGTGGTCACCGAGATGGTGGCGACGGCGCACGCGGCGTCTGTCGTCGTGGTGGCCTCGGCGCACGAGATCGACCGGACCCCCTCGAGCGAGGAGATCGTCGCCCGGCTGCACGCGATGGCGGCCTGCGGTGCCGACCTGTGCAAGATGGCCGTCATGCCCACCTCGGCCGAGGACGTGCTGACGCTGCTGGCCGCCACCGCGGAGGCCTCCGTGCGGATCGAGCAGCCGATCATCACCATGGCCATGGGTGGGCTGGGTGTGGTGACACGGCTCGCGGGAGAGGTGTTCGGCTCGGCGGCGACCTTCGGCATGGTCTCGAGGGCCTCGGCCCCCGGCCAGGTCGACGCGGTCGCGCTGCGCGGTGTGCTCGATCTGGTCCACGCGGCGCTGAGCGTCCCTGACGGCGCGGCGGGCTCGAGCACATGAGCCCGGTCGCACCGAGAGACGACGAGACAGGCTTCGACACCTCCGGGCACGCCGAGCCGTCCTCGGGGCCCCCGGCTAGGGTGACGTGCATGGGAACGTCCCGGCCGGCCTGGGGCCCTGCCGTCGTGCTGTGCGGGCCGATGGGTTCGGGAAAGACGAGCGTCGGGCGCGCGCTGGCGCGGCGCTGGCACCTGAACCTGCGTGACACCGACATCGACATCGAGACCGACCAGCGGCGCACGGTCTGCGACATCTTCGACACCGACGGCGAGCCGCGTTTTCGCGAGATCGAGCAGGAGACGGTGCGCCGCGCCCTCCGCGAGCACGACGGCGTGCTGGCTCTGGGCGGGGGAGCGGTGACGCACCCGCTGACCCAGGACGCCCTGGCCCGGTACGTGGCCGGCGGTGGCATCGTCGTGTTCCTCGACGTCAGCGCCGACGTCGCTGTGGCGCGGGTGGGCGAGGCCGCCTCCCGGCCTCTGCTCGTCGACGACCCCGAGCGTCGCTGGGCAGACCTGGTGACCACCCGGCGCCCGGTCTACGAGCAGGTCTCCACGCTGTGGGTGCTCACCGACGCGATGACGCCTGACGAGATCGCGGAGCAGATCGAGCACCGTCTGAGGGAGACTCGCACCGCTGCCGCAGCCCACCTGCTCCCGGAGGTACCGTGACGACACCCACCCGCCTGGCCGTCCGCGGTGAGGCGCCCTACGAGGTCGTCGTCGGTGAGCACCTGCTGGGGGAGATCGACGCCCTCGTCGGGCCTCCAGGGACCTCGGTGCTCGTGATCCACCCGCCGACGCTGGCCGTCACGGCCGACGCGGTGCGCGCCGACCTGGAGGCGAACGGGCGGCGTGTGGTGCTCGCTGAGGTTCCCGACGCCGAGGACTCCAAGACCGCGCAGGTCGCCTCGTTCTGCTGGCAGGTGCTGGGGCAGGCCGGGTTCACCCGTTCCGACGTCGTGGTGGGGCTGGGCGGCGGTGCGACGACCGATCTGGCCGGGTTCGTCGCGGCCACCTGGCTACGTGGGGTCCGCGTGATCCAGGTGCCCACCACGCTGCTCGGCATGGTGGACGCGGCGGTCGGCGGCAAGACGGGGATCAACACGGCCGAGGGCAAGAACCTCGTCGGGGCCTTCCACCCGCCGGCCGGGGTGATCTGCGACCTGGCGACGTTGGAGTCCCTGCCCCGGCACGACCTGGTGGCCGGCATGGCCGAGGTGGTCAAGTGCGGGTTCATCGCGGACCCGGTGATCCTCGACCTGATCGAGGCAGATCCGGAGGGCGCGACAGACCCCGGCTCGCCCGTGCTGCGCGAGCTGGTGGAGCGGGCGGTCGCGGTGAAGGCGGACGTGGTCTCGGCCGACCTGCGCGAGTCGGGCCTGCGGGAGATCCTCAACTACGGGCACACCTTCGGCCACGCGATCGAGCAGGTCGAGCGCTACCGCTGGCGTCACGGGGCAGCGGTGTCTGTCGGCATGGTCTACGCGGCCGAGCTGTCGCGCCTGGCCGGCCGGGCCGACGAGGCGCTCGTGGACCGTCACCGCCAGGTGCTCACCACGCTCGGGCTGCCCACGACCTACCGTGGCGACCGCTGGGAGCAGCTGCTGCCGGTGATGCGCCGAGACAAGAAGGCCCGGGGCTCGCTGCTGCGCTTCGTGCTCCTGGACGAGGTGGCGCGACCGAGCCGTCTCGAGGGACCCGACCCGACCCTGCTGGCCGCCGCTTACGCGGAGATCGCGGCACCGGCCGACACCGCCTGAGGGCTGGCGCCCTGCCGGGCCAGACCGTGGCCGGGCCAAGAGCGCGTCATGCAGGTCCCTGCGCAGCACGCCCTCGACCCCCGCTACGATGGCCTGCGGCCCGAACACCCCTGCGACGAGAGAACGAGCCTGTGGCGACCACCAACGACCTGAAGAACGGCATGGTGCTGCGCATCGACGGCCAGCTGTGGACCGTCGTGCAGTTTCAGCACGTCAAGCCCGGCAAGGGTGGCGCCTTCGTGCGCACCACCCTGAAGAACGTCCTGTCTGGCAAGGTGCTGGACCGCACCTTCAACGCCGGGGTGAAGGTCGAGACGGCCAACGTCGACAAGCGCGAGATGCAGTACCTGTACAAGGACGGGTCGGACTTCGTGTTCATGGACATGACCGACTACGACCAGATGCACCTGTCTGAGGCCATCGTCGGTGACGCCGCGCACTTCATGCTGGAGAACCAGACCGCGATCGTCGCGCTCAACGACGGCAACCCGCTGTACGTCGAGCTGCCCGCCTCGGTGGTGCTGGAGATCACCTACACCGAGCCGGGCCTCCAGGGTGACCGCTCCTCGGCCGGCACCAAGCCCGCCACGCTCGAGACCGGGTACGAGATCCAGGTCCCGCTGTTCCTCAACCAGGGCACCAAGGTCAAGGTGGACACCCGCGACGGCAGCTACCTGGGCCGCGTCAACGACTGATGAGCACTCTCGGCTCGCGCAGCAAGGCTCGCCGCAGAGCCCTGGACGTCTTGTTCGAGGCCGAGCAGCGCGGTGTCGACCCCGCCACGCTGCTCGCTGAGCGGGTCACCGACCCCGGCACGCACTCGTCCTCGTTGCCCCGGTACGCGGCAGACATGGTCGAGGGCGTGCTGACGCATCGCGAGCGGATCGACGAGCTGCTCACCACCTACGCCCAGGGCTGGACGCTCGACCGGATGCCCGCGGTCGACCGCTGCGTCTTGCGTCTGGGCACGTGGGAGATCCTCTGGAACGACGACGTGCCCGACGCTGTCGCCGCGGACGAGGCCGTCGAGATGGTCCGTGACCTCTCCACCGACGAGTCCCCGGGCTTCGTCAACGGCCTCCTGGGCCGTCTGATCGACCTGAAGCCCACCCTCCTGGCCTGACGCGGACCCGTGGCCTGACGTCAGCGCCGCCGACGACGTGGCGGGGCTGGCCGGGGGGTCACAGGCTGGGGCCGAAGTCCTCACGGAACTTCGCCACCAGGGCGTGCTGCCAGTCGCCGATGGGGGCGAGGCGGCCGTAGAAGAAGCGCAGGATCTCCGGCTCTTCCGTCCATCGCAGGCCGCCGACGATGCGGCGGTTGGCGTGCAACCAGTGGATGCGGTCGACGGCGTAGTTGACCTGGGAGAGCGTGAAGACGCGACGGGGCAGGGCCAGGCGCAGCAGCTCCATGTGAGACAACGGCTCGGTGCCGTCGGGCTCGCGCTGCTCCGACATGGTGCCGCGCTCCATGCCGCGCACACCCGAGGCGAGGTAGACGGCCGCCGCCAGCGCGCCAGACGGGTACTGGCGCTGGTCGACGTGGTCGAGGAAGCGGGCCGCGTCGACGTGCGCACCCAGACCGCCGGGCGGGGTGATGACGGGGATGCCGCGACGCTCCATCTCGTTGACGAAGTGGGCGATGAACACCGGACCCTGGTTGATCATGTCCTCGTCGAGGGTCTCGTCGAGGCCGATCGTGATGGCTTCCATCTCGCGTACGGACATGCCGCCGTAGGTCAGGAACCCCTCGTACATCGGCACCCAGGCGCGCAGGTCTCTGTAGAGGGCGTCGTCGTCGATGACGATGCCGCCGCCACGGCCGAAACCGAGCTTGCGGGCCGAGAAGTAGATGATGTCGGCACAGTCGGCCATCGCCGCCGCGATCTGGGCGATCGACCAGTCGGCGCACTCCGGCTCGCGGTTCTTGATGAAGTGGAGGTTGTCGGCCAGCAGGGAGGCGTCGAGCACGAGCCTGACGCCCTCCTTGCGGCACAGGTGGGAGACGGCTCGCAGGTTGGCCAGGGAGAAAGGCTGGCCCCCGATGAGGTTCGTCCCCGCCTCCATCCGGAAGAAGGCGATGTTCTCAGGCCCGTGCTCGGCGATCAGCCGCTCGACGTGCGCGAGGTCGACGTTGCCCTTGAACGGGTTGTCGCTGGTGACGGCCACGCCCTCCGGCGGGATCAGCTCCACGACCTGGCCGCCGAGCGCGGTGATGTGCTGCTTCATCGTCGTGAAGTGGTAGTTCATCGGCACGACCATGCCGGGCTTGACGAAGGCCACGCTCAGGATGTGCTCGGCGGCACGGCCCTGGTGAGCGGGCAGGAAGTACTTCTTGCCGAAGACCTCCCGGAGCTTGTCGTGCAGCCTGGTGAACGTGGCCGACCCGGCGTAGGCGTCGTCGGCCTGGAGCATGGCGGCCTGCTGACGGTCGGACATGGCGTTGACGCCAGAGTCCGTCAGCATGTCGAGGAAGACGTCGGCGTTCTGGAGCAGGAAGGTGTTGTAGCCGGCCTCGTCGATGGCTCGCAGGCGCTCCTCGACCGGCAGGAGGGTGAGCTTCTGGATGATGCGCACCTTGTGCATCTCCAGCGGGAACGTCTCACCAGAGAAGTAGGTCACCTTGGACATCGGACGCAGATCCTCCGGCTCGACACAGCGGCCCTCGTGGCCGGACACATGGTAGACCTCCCCGCCGCGTGAGCAGCGCGGTCGAGGTCGGCCGCCTCTCTCCGGGGCGTCAGGTGCTTCCGAGACGCTTCACGCAGCGGGTAGGATGCGGCGCGACAGCACCTTTAAGGACCGTCCAGAGAGGCGGGGAAGGGAGTCAGCAGCATGTCTGTGCCCACGGACGGTCTGGCCGATGGCGGCCGGACCACGGAGATCTTCGATCCCGGTGACATGGCCCGGGCTCTGGTCCGGATCGGCCACGAGATCCTCGAACGCAACCACGGAGCGGCAGACGTCGTGCTGCTCGGCATCCCGACCCGCGGCGTCCCGCTGGCACGCCGCCTGGCGCGGACGATCGCCCGCGTCGAGGCAGACGTCGACGCCGACGCGGTGGTCGGTGACCTCGACGTCACGATGCACCGCGACGATCTCGCCCGCCAGCCCGTCCGCACCATCGGCGCCACGTCGCTGCCACCAGGAGGCATCGACGGCAAGGTGGTGGTGCTCGTCGACGACGTGCTCTACTCCGGGCGCACCATCCGTGCCGCGCTCGACGCCCTCAACGACCTGGGCCGCCCGCGTGCCGTCCAGCTCGCCGTCCTGGTCGACCGTGGGCACCGTGAGCTGCCGATCCGTGCCGACTACGTCGGCAAGAACCTCCCCACGTCGTCCGCCGAGAGGGTCCGGGTGCTCCTGGACGAGATCGACGGCCGCGACGCCGTGCTGCTGAACGGAGACGTGCGATGAAGCACCTGCTCTCGGCCGGAGACCTCAGCCGCTCTGAGGCCGTGACGATCCTGGACACGACCGCCGCCATGGCGGCCACGCAGGAGCGTGAGATCAAGAAGCTCCCGACCCTGCGCGGGCGCACCGTGGTGAACCTGTTCTTCGAGGACTCGACCCGCACCCGCATCTCCTTCGAGACGGCGGCCAAGCGGCTGTCCGCCGACGTCATCAACTTCTCCGCGCGCGGCTCCAGCGTCTCCAAGGGGGAGTCCCTGAAGGACACCGCCCTGACCCTGCAGGCGATGGGTGCCGACGCGGTCGTCATCCGCCACTCCGCCTCGGGGGCGCCGCACGTCCTGGCGCGCTCCGGCTGGATGACGGGGGCGGTGCTCAACGCCGGCGACGGCACCCACCAGCACCCCACCCAGGCGCTGCTGGACGCCTACACGCTGCGCCGCCACCTCGTCGGTCTGCGCGGCGGTGTCGACCCGGTCGGGCACGGCCTGGACGGCCAGCACGTGGTCATCGTCGGCGACATCCTGCACTCCCGGGTGGCCCGCTCCAACGTGGAGCTGCTGCACACCCTCGGCGCGCGGGTCACGCTGGTGGCCCCGCCGACGCTCGTGCCCGTGGGGGTCGAGCCGTGGACCTGCGAGGTCTCCTACGACTTCGACCAGGTGCTCGACACCGAGCCAGACGCGGTGATGATGCTGCGCGTCCAGCGCGAGCGGATGGGCGGCGGAGGCTTCTTCCCCAGCGCGCTCGAGTACAGCCGCAGCTATGGGCTGGACGCCCGGAGGTTCGCCCGGCTGCCCGACCACGCGATCGTCATGCACCCCGGCCCGATGAACCGTGGCCTGGAGATCTCCGCCGACGCCGCCGACAGCCCGCGGTCGGTGATCGTGGAGCAGGTCGGCAACGGGGTCGCGGTCCGGATGGCCGCGCTCTACCTCCTGCTCGCCGGGGCTGGCGATGCGTCACCGCCCGGACATGCCGAGAACCCCGCGCCGATCGAAGGAGCCGCCTGATGACCACCTACCTGCTGACCGGTGCCCGCGTCTTGGGTGAGGCACCGACCGACGTGCTGATCGCCGACGGGAAGATCGCCGCGCTGGGTTCTGACCTGACACAGGGGGCTGAGGCTGCCGACGCCGCTCGTGACGCCCAGCGCATCGAGGCGGAGGGGCTGGTGCTGCTGCCCGGCCTGGTCGACCTGCACACCCACCTGCGCGAGCCCGGTCGTGAGGACGCCGAGACGGTCGCCTCCGGCACCCGGGCCGCGGCCCTCGGGGGCTTCACCTGCGTGCACGCCATGGCGAACACCTCGCCGGTGGCTGACACCGCCGGTGTGGTCGAGCAGGTCTGGCGGCTGGGTCGCGACGCCGGCTACGCCGACGTGCGCCCTGTCGGGGCGGTCACCGTGGGCCTGGCCGGCGAGCAGCTGGCCGAGCTCGGGGCGATGGCCCAGTCGGCCGCCGCGGTGCGGGTGTTCTCCGACGACGGCAGGTGCGTGGCCGACCCGGTGGTGATGCGCCGGGCGCTGGAGTACGCCAAGGCGTTCGACGCGGTGATCGCCCAGCACGCCCAGGAGCCCCGCCTGACGGCCACCGCCCAGATGCACGAGGGCGTGGTCAGCGCCGAGCTCGGCCTGGCCGGTTGGCCCGCCGTGGCCGAGGAGGCGATCATCGCCCGCGACGTGCTGCTCGCCGAGCACGTCGGCTCCCGGCTGCACGTGCTGCACCTGTCCACCGCGGGCTCGGTCGAGATCGTGCGCTGGGCCAAGACGCGTGGCATCGACGTGACCGCCGAGGCCACGCCGCACCACCTGTACCTCACCGACGAGCTGGTCCGCAGCTACGACCCGGTGTTCAAGGTCAACCCGCCGCTGCGCACCGAGGCCGACGTCGAGGCGGTCCGCGCCGGGCTGGCCGACGGGACCATCGACGTGGTCGGCACCGACCACGCCCCGCACCCGCGCGAGGACAAGGACTGCGAGTGGGCGGCCGCGGCGTTCGGGATGACGGGGCTGGAGACCGCGCTGAGCGTGGTCCAGGCCGCCATGGTGGAGACCGGCCGCATGACCTGGGCGGACGTGGCCCGGGTCATGTCCTTCGAGCCCGCCCGCATCGGACGGGTGGCCGACCAGGGCCGACCGATCGCGGTGGGGGAGCCGGCGAACCTGACCCTCGTCGACCCCGACGCCCGCCGCGTCGTGGTCCCGCAGGAGCAGGCCACCGCCTCGATGAACTCCCCGTTCGGCGGGATGGAGCTGCCCGGGCGCGTGGTCGCGACGTTCTTGCACGGCCGGCCCACCGTGCTGGACGGGCGTCTGGTCGAGGGCCGCTGATGGGCTGGGCGATCGCGGGGACGCTCGTCGCCGCGGTGCTGGTGCTCGTCCTGGTGGGCATGCGCTCGGGCTGGGCCGGCCGGGCGCGACGCTCCGAGGCGCTGCTGCCCGCGCTCCCGCAGGTGCCTGACGACCTGGGCGAGCCGCTCACGCGGCCGCTGGACGCGGTCTACGTCTCCACGGTGAGCGCTGGCGACCGGCTCGACCGGGTGGTCGCCCACGGCCTGGGCCTCCAGGCGTCGGCGACGGTGCGGGTGTTCACCACCGGCGTGCTCGTGGACCGGGCCGGCGTGCGGCTGTTCCTCGACCCGGAGCACCTGCGCTCCGTGGCCACCAGCGCCGGGCAGGCAGGGAAGATGCTGCGAGACCCCGACGCGCTCGTCGTCCTGGAGTGGGCTCCCTCGGCGCCTGACGACGGGACAGGGGAGACCAGAGGACCGCTGGCCAGCGCGTTGAGGATGCGCCGCTCCGCGGACCAGGAGGCGCTGATCGCCGCGGTGGACACGCTCCTGCGTGACAGCGATCTCGACGACGACCGCGCTCGTGAGAACGATCGCACCCCTGAGAACAATCGTACTTTTGAGAACAAGGAGTCCAGATGACACCCGCGGTCCTGATGTTGGAAGACGGCCGGACGTTCCGGGGCGAGGCCTACGGTGCGGTGGGGGAGACGGTCGGTGAGATCGTCTTCACGACCGTGATGACCGGCTACCAGGAGACGCTCACAGACCCCTCTCGTCGCGGCCAGATCGTGGTGATGACGACCCCGCACATCGGGAACACGGGGATGAACGACGAGGACGCACGCTCAGACCGGATCTGGGCGGCCGGGTGCGTGGTGCGTGACCCTGCCCGACGGGCCTCGAGCTGGCGCGCCGAACGCAGCCTGGACGACGACCTGGCCGCCGGGCAGGTCGTGGGGATCAGCGGGATCGACACCCGGGCGCTCACCCACCACCTGCGCGAGCAGGGGGTGATGCGGGCTGGCGTCTTCTCCGGTGACGCGCTGGCTGGCCGCACCGACGCCGACCTGCTCGCCCGGGTCCGGACCGCACCGACGACGAGCCCGGTGGAGGAGGTGTCGACACCGGGGCCGTCCGAGGCGCAGGCCGCTCGGCTCGACCAGGGCGCCGTGTCCACGACGTCGCGCCGCACCGACATCAGCTCCGTCATGGTCATCGGCTCTGGCCCCATCGTCATCGGGCAGGCCTGCGAGTTCGACTACTCCGGCACCCAGGCGTGCCGGGTGCTCAAGGCCGAGGGCATGCGCGTCATCCTGGTGAACTCCAACCCGGCGACGATCATGACCGACCCGGACTTCGCCGACGCCACCTACGTCGAGCCGATCAACACCGAGGTGCTCACCTCGGTGATCGCCAGAGAACGCCCTGACGCCCTGCTGCCCACCCTGGGCGGGCAGACCGCCCTCAACGCGGCCATCGCGCTGCACGAGGCCGGTGTGCTGGCCGAGTACGGCGTCGAGCTGATCGGCGCCGACATCCCCGCGATCCGCAAGGCGGAGAACCGCGAGGAGTTCAAGGAGGTCGTCACCCGGTGCGGCGGCGAGAACGCCCGCTCAGCCATCGCCCACACCCTGGACGAGTGCTTCGCGGCCGCCGAGGACCTCGGCTACCCGCTGGTGGTGCGACCGTCGTTCACCATGGGCGGGCTCGGGTCGGGGATCGCCTACACCCCCGACGACCTGCGCGAGATCGCAGGTGCTGGTCTGCACTACTCGCCCGTCACCGAGGTGCTGCTCGAAGAGTCGATCATCGGCTGGAAAGAGCTCGAGCTCGAGCTGATGCGCGACAGGGACGACAACGTCATCGTGGTCTGTGCGATCGAGAACGTCGACCCGGTCGGGGTGCACACAGGGGACTCGATCACCGTCGCTCCCGCGCTGACCCTCACCGACTCCGAGTACCAGCGGATGTGCGATCTCGGCATCGCGATCATCCGCGAGGTCGGCGTGAAGACCGGTGGCTGCAACATCCAGTTCGCCATCGACCCTCTGACCGGGCGGATCATCGTCATCGAGATGAACCCCCGGGTGTCCCGGTCGTCGGCGCTGGCGTCGAAGGCGACCGGTTACCCGATCGCGAAGATCGCCGCCCGTGTGGCCATCGGCTACACCTTGGACGAGATCACCAACGACATGACCGGGACCACCTCGGCCCTGGTCGAACCAGCCCTGGACTACGTGGTGGTCAAGGTGCCCCGGTTCGCGTTCGAGAAGTTCCCCTCGGCCGACCCGACCTTGACGACGACCATGAAGTCCGTCGGTGAGGCGATGTCCTTGGGTCGCAGCTTCCCTGAGGCCCTGGGCAAGGCGCTGCGCTCGATCGACAAGAAGGGCGCCAGCTTCCACTGGGACGGCGAACCGCTGACCGGTGAGGCGCTGGACCAGCTGGTGGAGTCGCTGCGGGTGCCGACCGAGCCCCGCTTCGTGGACGTGCAGCAGGCGTTGCGGGCAGGGGCGTCGATCGAGCGGGTCTACGAGGTGACGTGGATCGACCCGTGGTTCCTCGACCAGATCCAGCAGATCAACGAGGTCGCCGAGGAGACCCGCGTCGCGCCGACGCTGACCGCCGAGGTGCTGACGCGCGCCAAGCGGCACGGCCTGTCCGACGCGCAGATCGCCTCCTTGCGGGGGGTCACCGAAGACACGGTGCGCTCGTACCGCTGGGCTCTGGGTGTGCGGCCGGTGTACAAGACGGTGGACACCTGTGCTGCCGAGGTCGCCGCCCGCGTCCCGTACTGCTACTCGTCCTACGACGAGGAGACCGAGGTGGCGCCCCGGGAGCGTCCGGCGGTCATCATCCTCGGCTCTGGTCCCAACCGGATCGGGCAGGGCATCGAGTTCGACTACTCGTGCGTGCACGCCGCGCTGGCGCTGCGCGACGAGTACGAGACCGTGATGATCAACTGCAACCCCGAGACGGTCTCCACCGACTACGAGACCTCTGACCGGCTCTACTTCGAGCCGCTGACCTTCGAGGACGTGCTCGAGGTCTACGAGGCCGAGAAGGCCGCCGGGCCGGTCGCCGGGCTGATCGTCACGCTCGGCGGCCAGACGCCGCTGTCGCTGGCCCAGCGTCTGGCCGACGCGGGGCTCCCGATCTTGGGCACCCCGCCCGAGGCCATCGACGCCGCCGAGGACCGGGGCCGTTTCGGCGCGGTGCTCGACGCGGCCGGGCTGCCGGCCCCGGCCTTCGGTACCGCGACCACCCTGGCCGCCGCCCGCGAGATCGCGCACAGGGTCGGCTTCCCGGTGCTGGTGCGGCCCAGCTACGTGCTGGGCGGGCGAGGCATGGAGATCGTCTACGGCGACGACGCGCTCACCGAGTACGTCGAGCGCGCCCTGACCGCTGGCGACCCCTCCCGGGCTGGTGCCATGCCGCCGCTGCTGATCGACCGCTTCCTGGACGACGCGATCGAGATCGACGTGGACGCCCTCTACGACGGCACCGAGCTGTACCTGGGCGGGGTGATGGAGCACATCGAGGAGGCCGGCATCCACTCCGGCGACTCCGCGTGCGCGCTGCCCCCGGTGACCCTCTCGGCGTCGATGCTGTCTCGCATCCGTGCCACCACCGAGGCCATCGCCAAGGGTGTGGGGGTGCGCGGGCTGCTGAACATCCAGCTCGCCCTGCTGTCAGACGTGCTGTACGTGCTCGAGGCCAACCCGCGCGCGTCGCGCACCGCGCCGTTCGTCTCCAAGGCCACCGGGGTGCCGCTGGCCAAGGCGGCCGCGCTGGTGATGGCCGGGCACACCATCGCCGACCTGCGACAGACCGGCCTCCTGCCCGCCGAGGACGCGGCGGTGCTCGACCTGGCCGCGCCCATCGCCGTCAAGGAGGCGGTGCTGCCGTTCAAGCGCTTCCGCACCAAGCGTGGTCACCTGGTGGACACCGTGCTCGGTCCCGAGATGCGTTCCACCGGCGAGGTCATGGGCCTGGACACGGACTTCCCGACGGCCTTCGCCAAGTCTCAGGCGGGTGCCTTCGGCGGTCTGCCGACCTCTGGCACCGTGTTCGTCTCGGTGGCCGACCGGGACAAGCGCGCCATCGTGCTGCCGGTGCGCCGGCTGTCCGAGCTGGGGTTCACGGTGCTGGCCACCGAGGGCACCTCGCTGGTGCTGCAGCGCTCGGGGATCAGCTCAAAGGTCGTCCGCAAGTACTCCTCCGGCCGCTCGGCCTCCGGCGAGCCCACCGTCGTGGACCTCATCATGGCCGGTGAGGTCGACATGGTGGTCAACACCCCCTCAGGGCAGGGCGCTCGGGCTGACGGCTACGAGATCCGTGCCGCGACGACCGCCGCCGACAAGGCGATCATCACGACGGTGCAAGAGCTCGACGCCGCGGTGCAGGCCATCGAGGCCGTCCGCTCCGGCCCGTTCCAGGTGACCAGCCTCCAGGACCACGCCGCCGCCACGGCCGCCCGTCGCGCGGAGCGCGTCCGATGACCGTGGGGCGCGGAGCGAGCCCGGCGGCCCCGGGCTTCGGCGACCGCCTGGCGGCGGCGACGGCCACCCACGGGCCGCTGGCGGTCGGTATCGACCCGCACCCGAGCCTGCTGGCGGCCTGGGGCCTGGCTGACGACCTCGAGGGGCTGCGACGCTTCTCCGTGGGCGTCGTGGAGGCCCTGGGAGGGCGGGTCGCCGCCCTCAAGCCGCAGTCCGCGCTCTTCGAGCGCCACGGCTCGGCCGGGGTCGCGGTGCTCGAAGAGGTCATCGCCGCGGCCCGGGAGGCGGGCACCCTCGTGGTGGTCGACGCCAAGCGGGGCGACATCGGCTCGACCATGGCCGGCTACGCCGACGCCTACCTGCGTGACGGCTCGCCGCTCGCCGGTGACGCGGTGACCTTGTCGCCCTACCTGGGTTTCGGCTCCTTGCGCCCGGCGGTCGACGCCGCGGTGGCCAGCGGGCGCGGGGTCTTCGTCCTCGCGCTGACCTCCAACCCTGAGGGGCCCGGGGTGCAGCACGCCGTCGGCCCCGACGGGGTCCCCGTGGCGGTCGGCGTGGCCCGAGCGGCCGCCGAGGTCAACAGAGCGGCGGCCGGCACGTCGAGGCTCGGTCCTGTCGGCCTGGTCGTCGGTGCCACGGTGGGCGACGCCCCGGCCAGGCTGGGGCTGGACCTGGCCGAGGTGCGCGGCCCTCTGCTGGCCCCGGGCGTGGGGGCGCAGGGCGCGGAGGCTCCGGAGCTGGCCGAGGTCTTCGGCGAGGCTCGGAGCGCGGTGCTGGCCTCGTCCTCGCGCGCCGTCCTGGGCGCCGGGCCGAGCCACGGCGCGCTGGCCGGTGCGGCCGCTCGGGCCGCCGAGCAGGCCGCCACGGCGCTCGGGCGATGACACCCCGCCGGGCTCGGTGTTGTCAGGGGACGCACGGTGATGTTGCCAGCCCGGCTGGTGATGATAGGTTCGACGGACGATCCGCCTCTGGCGTGAGCTTATACCCGACCGATCGACGAGAAGGTGACCCGCGTGGCTCTTCCCCCGCTGACTCCCGAACAACGTGCCGAGGCTCTGAAGAAGGCCGCCGCCGCTCGACAGAAGCGTGCCGAGGTGAAGAACCGCCTCAAGTACTCCCAGGGCAAGCTCTCTGAGGTGATCGCGCAGGGGCAGCAGGACGAGACCATCGGCAAGCTGAAGGTCGTCTCCCTGCTCGAGTCCCTGCCCGGCGTCGGCAAGGTCAAGGCCAAGAAGGTCATGGCCGACATCGGCATCTCGGAGACCCGTCGCGTGCGCGGCCTCGGCCCGCACCAGGTCAAGGCCCTCATCGACCTGTACGGGTGACGTGACCGGGCCTGCCCGGCTGACCGTTCTCGCCGGGCCGACCGCGGTCGGCAAGGGCACCGTCTCGGCGGACATCCGCCAGCGCTACCCCTCGGTGTGGTTCTCGCTGTCCGCGACCACCCGCCCAGCCCGGCCCGGCGAGGTGGACGGCGTCCACTACATGTTCGTCAGCCCTGAGCGTTTCGACGCGATGGTGGCTGACGGCGAGATGCTGGAGTGGGCCCTCGTCCACGGTCAGCATCGTTATGGGACGCCGCGCGGTCCGGTCGACGCTCAGCTGGCCCGTGGCGTGCCCGTCCTGCTGGAGATCGAGCTCCAGGGGGCGCGGCAGGTGCGCGAGAAGATGCCTGACGCTCGTCTCGTGTTCCTGGCCCCGCCGTCCTGGGACGAGCTGGTCAGCCGGCTGGTGGGGCGCGGGACGGAGGACGCCGCCGAGCGAGAGCGTCGGCTCGCCACCGCCCGTGTCGAGATGGCCGCCGAGCGGGAGTTCGACCACGTCGTGGTCAACGACGACGTGCGTCGGGCGACCGACGAGATCGTCGCCCTCATGGGCGTGCCGGTGGGTCCGGCCGACGGTCAGGCCCACGCCGGGTAGACTGGACGCCGGTCTGGACGGTTCACGCCGTCCTCTTGCACGTGTACCGATCCCTATCAGACCTGAGGAGCCCTGCTGTGGCTGGAACCGTCGCGACCCCGACCGGGATCACGGACCCGCCGATCGACCAGCTTCTCGAGCGAGCCGAGAGCAAGTACGCCCTGGTCCTGTTCGCCGCCAAGCGCGCGCGCCAGATCAACGCCTACTACTCCCAGCTCAACGAGGGCCTGCTGGAGTATGTCGGCCCGCTGGTCGAGAGCCGCCCGCAGGAGAAGCCGCTGTCGATCGCGATGCGCGAGATCGACGCAGGCCTGCTGACCAGCGAGCCCCTGGCCGACTGAGGCACGCGTGCGCGTCGTCCTCGGCGTCGCCGGCGGGATCGCCGCATACAAGGCTGCCTCGCTGCTGCGTCTGCTGCGCGAGGCGGGCCACGCCGTCCGTGTGGTGCCGACGAGCTCGGCGCTGCGCTTCGTCGGCGCCCCCACCTGGGAGGCCCTGTCCGGAGAGCCGGTCACGGCCGACCTGTTCGACGACGTCGAGAACGTCGCCCACGTCGAGGTCGCCCGCACCGCTGACCTGGTGGTCGTGGCCCCGGCGACGGCGGACCTGCTCGCCCGGGCCGCGTCCGGCCGTGCCGACGACCTGCTGACCGCCACGCTGCTGACCGCGACCTGTCCGGTGCTCATGGCCCCGGCGATGCACACCCAGATGTGGCAGCACCCGGCCACCGTGGCCAACGTCGCCACGCTGCGTGCTCGGGGCGTGCACGTGCTCGACCCCGACGACGGCCGTCTCACCGGCACCGACTCCGGCCCGGGACGGCTGCCCGAACCCGCGGCGATCGTCGCGGCCGCCCTCGCTCTCGTGGCTCCCGGCGACCTGGCTGGACGACGTGTCGTGATCTCCGCCGGGGGCACCCAAGAACCTGTGGACCCGGTGCGTTTTCTCGGCAACCGCTCGACCGGACGCCAGGGGGTGGCCCTGGCCCTGGCCGCTCGTGACCGGGGCGCGAGCGTCGTGCTCGTCGCCGCCAACGTCACGGTGCCGGTACCTGACGGGATCGAGGTCCGTGAGGTGGGCACCGCGTCACAGCTGCGCGAGGCGATGACGATCGCCGCCGCTGACGCTGACGTGGTCGTGATGGCCGCCGCGGTGGCCGACTTCCGCCCGGCGGACCCAGCTGGGACGAAGATCAAGAAGACACCTTCCCAGGCTCCACCGGTGATCGAGCTGGTGGAGAACCCGGACGTGCTCGCCGGGCTCGCCGCGCACCGGGCCCGTCCTGGTCAGGTCGTCGTCGGGTTCGCCGCCGAGACCGGCGACGAGCACGGGTCGGTGCTCGACCACGGCCGGGCCAAGGCTCTGCGCAAGGGTGCGGACCTGCTGGTGGTCAACAGGGTCGACGACGGGCGCGGGTTCGGCACCCCGGACAACGAGGTCACCGTGCTGGACGCGGCCGGGCAGGTCGTGGCCGAGGCGACAGGGTCGAAGGACTCGGTGGCGCACACGGTGTGGGACGCGGTCGTCGCGCTCCTGCGTCGGTCTTAAGGTAGGCCTATGGTCTCGTCGCGTCTGTTCACGTCAGAGTCGGTCACCGAGGGTCACCCGGACAAGGTCTGCGACCAGATCTCCGACGCCATCCTCGACGCGATGCTCGCCCAAGACCCGGCCGCGCGCGTGGCCGTGGAGACCATGGTCACCACCGGTCTGGTGCACGTGGCCGGTGAGGTGACGACCAGCGCCTACGTCGAGATCCCGCAGATCGTGCGCGAGGTGGTCCGCAAGATCGGCTACACCTCCTCGCGCATCGGTTTCGACGGGGACTCCTGCGGGGTGTCGGTGTCGATCGGGCAGCAGTCGCCAGACATCGCCCAGGGCGTGGACAAGGCGCTCGAGGCCCGGCAGGACGCGGGCGACCTCGACCCCTACGACCTGCAGGGCGCGGGCGACCAGGGCCTGATGTTCGGCTACGCCTGCGACGAGACCCCCGACCTGATGCCGCTGCCGATCTGGACCGCCCACCGGCTGGCCGAGCGGCTCGCGCAGGTGCGCCGCTCCGGCGAGGTGCCGGGCCTGCGCCCGGACGGAAAGACCCAGGTGACTGTCGAGTACTCGCAGAACCGGCCGGTGCGGGTGTCCGCGGTCGTGGTGTCTACCCAGCACGACCCGGACGTGGAGCTGAGCACCCAGCTGGCCCCGGCGGTGCGCGACCTGGTGGTGGCCCCGGTGCTGGAGGGGCTCGACCTGGACACCTCGGGCTTCGACCTGTTCGTCAACCCGACCGGTTCGTTCGTGATCGGCGGCCCGCGAGGCGACGCCGGGCTGACCGGTCGCAAGATCATCGTGGACACCTACGGCGGCTCCGCCCGCCACGGCGGTGGTGCGTTCTCCGGCAAAGACCCCTCGAAGGTCGACCGGTCGGCCTCGTACGCCCTGCGCTGGGTGGCCAAGAACGTGGTCGCCGCCGGGCTCGCGTCGCGGTGCGAGGTGCAGGTCGCCTACGCGATCGGCCGCGCTCACCCGGTCGGGCTCTACGTCGACACGTTCGGCACCGGGCAGGTGCCTGACGACCGGCTCGCCGCGGCGATCAGCGACGTGTTCGACCTGCGTCCAGCGGCGATCATCGCTGACCTGGACCTGCTGCGCCCGATCTACTCCCCGACGGCCGCCTACGGGCACTTCGGCCGCGCCGACGAGCGGTTCACCTGGGAGCAGACCTCCCGGGTGGACGCGCTGCGCGCCGCCGTCGGCTGAGAACCGCGCCGTGGCCACTCACGGCAGCGGCGTCGCGGCGGAGCAGCGACCTCTCGCGGAGCGGCGTCCTGTCGCCCGGGTGTGCGTGGACGTGCTCCCGCACCATCTCGACCGCCTTTTCGAGTACCTCGTCCCGGCCGAGATGGACGACGCCGCGCAGCCGGGCGTGCGGGTCAAGGTGCGTTTCGCCGGGCGCGAGGTCGCCGGCTGGCTCCTCGAGCGCGTCGACACCCCGGAGCACGGGGGACGGCTGAGCCCGCTGCGGCGCGTCGTCTCGCCCGAGCAGGTGCTCGCCCCGCAGGTCGCTGACCTCGCCAGGGCGGTCGCCGACCGTTACGCGGGGACGCTCGCTGACGTGCTCCGTCTGGCGGTGCCCGCCCGTCACGCACGGGTCGAGGCTGAGCCGGACGAGATCAGGGCATCGCTGCCACCACCCCAGCCGGGCGCGCAGGAGTGGGCCGACTACCGGGGCGGCCCAGCCTTCGTGCGTCACCTGCGTGACGGGGGAGCGCCGCGCGCGGTGTGGTCAGCCCTGCCGAGCAAGAGCACAGGAGCGGGCGCAGATGCCACGGGAGACTGGACGACGACCGTCGCCCAGTCTGTCGCCGCCTGTGTGCTCGGAGGTCGCGGTGCGCTGGTCGTGGTCCCCGACGCCCGTGACGTGGCCAGGGTGGTCGCGGCACTCACCGAGGTCGGCCTGCCGCTGCACCAGCCCGGGACGAGCGGCGGCACGGTCCGTCTGGAGGCCAGCGTCGGGCCGGCACGGCGCTACCGGGCCTTCCTGGCCGCTCTGCGCGGGCGGGCTGACGTGGTGGTCGGCACCCGGGCGGCGGCGTTCGCACCGGTGCGTGACCTCGGCCTGGCCGTGTGCTGGGACGACGGTGACGACCTGCACGCCGAGCCCCGGGCACCCTACCCGCACGTGCGGGAGGTGCTGGCTCTGCGTGCCGAGCGCGAGGGTTGCGCGCTGCTGCTCGGAGCCTTCGGACGCTCGGTGCCGGCTCAAGGTCTCGTCGAGCGAGGCTGGGCGCAGGCCGTGGCGGCAGACCGTCCGGTGCTGCGTGACCGCACCCCACGGGTACGTGCCCTGACCAGCGTCGAGCTGGCCCGCGAGGGCCCCGCCGCGGCGGCCCGTCTGCCTGGGCCCGCGTGGCGTGCGGTGCGCGAGCGGCTGGCGGACGGCCCGGTGCTGGTCCAGGTGCCCCGCGCGGGCTACCTTCCCGTCGTCGCCTGCGCACGGTGCCGTGAGGCTGCCACCTGCCACGACTGTCATGGCCCCGTCGCGCTCGACGGGGCGCGCCAGACCCCCCGGTGCACCTGGTGCGGACAGCTGCTCGGAGGGTGGCGCTGCGCGGAGTGCGGGGCAGAGGGGCTGCGTGCGGTGCGGATCGGCTCTGAGCGCACGGCCGAAGAGCTGGGCCGAGCCTTCCCCGGGGTCCCTGTCCGGGTCTCCGGGGCCGGGGCCACCGGTGGGGTGCTGAACCAGGTGTCGTCCCGTCCCGCGCTGGTGGTCGCCACCCCTGGTGCCGAACCGGTGGCCGACGGTGGGTTCGCCGCGGCGGTGCTGCTGGACGCCCAGGTCGGTGCGGGGCTGCGTGACGAGACGGAGACCCTGCGACGTTGGATGGCAGCGGCCGGGCTGGTACGCGCCGACGGCGAGGTGCTGGTGGTGGGCGACGGCCCGCCCCGGCCGACCCAGGCCCTCGTGCGCTGGGACCCTGCCTGGCTCGCCAGCCTCGACCTGGCTGAGCGGGCCGAGCTCGGGCTGCCGCCCGCCGTGCGGGTGGTCACCGTGACCGGCACCCGCAGCGCGGTCGCGACCCTCGTCGACCGGGTGGACGTCCCCGGGGTGTCTCGCCTCGGCCCGGTCCCGGTGGACGACGACGAGGTACGGGTGCTGCTGCGCGCGCCCCTGCGCCAGGGCCCTGCTCTGACCGCCGCTCTCAGCGCCTCCCTCAGCACCCGCAGCGCCAAGCGCGAACCGGGCACCGTGCGTGTCCGCGTCGACCCGGCCGACCTGCGCTGACCATCGCCGCGTCGGGCGCGGTGCTGATGAGGTGCTCCGGGGTGTCAGCAGGCAGCGGAGCCGGCGACACCCGGCGGTCGCCCGAACCGCCGCACCCTAGGATCGAGCCATGCGTCTGCTCTTCGCCGGGTCGCCCGCGCCCGCGGTCGTCGCCCTCGAGGC
This sequence comes from Micrococcales bacterium, assembly GCA_009785115.1. Lineage (GTDB taxonomy): Bacteria > Actinomycetota > Actinomycetes > Actinomycetales > Cellulomonadaceae > Cellulomonas. Next base: position 4,012 of record WQWY01000004.1, on the reverse strand, counting down.
CCTGATGGCCTCCCGTCACGAGGTGGTCGCGGTGCTGACCCGGCCCGACGCGCCCGCCGGGCGGGGCCGGTCTCTGAGGCCGAGCCCTGTCGCAGCGGTCGCACGGGAGGCCGGTCTCGAGGTGCTCACGCCGCGCAAGCCGTCTGAACCGGAGCTCGTGCAGCGGCTCGCTGAGCTCGGTGTCGACGCCGCCCCCGTCGTGGCCTACGGGGCGCTGCTCCCGGCCTCGGTGCTCGATGTGCCGGTGCACGGCTGGATCAACGTGCACTTCTCTGTGCTGCCTGCCTGGCGGGGCGCTGCCCCGGTGCAGAACGCGGTGCTGGCCGGAGACCCGGTGACCGGTGCGACGACGTTCCGCATCGAGGAGGGCCTGGACACCGGGCCGACCTTCGGCATGGTCACCGAGACCATCCGGCCCACCGACACCTCGGGCGCGCTGCTCGACCGGCTGGCCCTGAGCGGGGCGGAGCTGCTGGTGCGCACCCTCGACGGGATCGCCGACGGCGTCCTGGTCCCTGTGCCGCAGCCAGCCGACGGGGTCAGCCACGCCCCGAAGCTCACCAGTGAGGACGCCCGCGTGCGCTGGGAGCACCCGGCCATGGCGGTGGACCGCCGTGCGCGCGCCTGCACGCCGGCCCCGGGTGCGTGGACGACGGTCGACGGGGTGCGTCTGGGCCTCGGGCCGGTGACGCCTGTGAGGCCTGCCGAGGTAGCCCTCGACCAGCCTCTGGCGCCAGGGGAGATCCTGGTACGCCGCCGGGAGGTGCTGGTCGGCACGGCGACCGACCCCGTGCGGCTGAGCACCGTGGTGCCCGCCGGCCGCAAGGCCATGCCCGCCACGGACTGGGCCCGCGGTGCCAGGCTGGAACCTGGGACGGTGCTGGGCACGGCGCGATGAACCGCACCAGACCACACCTGACGAGAGAGCGGACGGCACAGCGGTGAGCAGAGCAGGAGACGACCCGAGAGGGCAGCGCCGCGACGGCCGTGGCCATCAGCGAGGCGTGGCCCGGGCGGAGGGTCGTTCAGGCCGTACCGCGCAAGCCCCGTCAGCACGTGCCCGCACCTGCGACCCGGCGCGAGCCGCCGCGTTCGACGTGCTGCGGGAGGTGAGCGACGCCGACGCCTACGCCAACCTCGTCGCCCCCCGGCTGCTGGCCGCACGTGGGCTCGCGGGTCGTGACGCCGCGTTCGCCACCGAGCTGGCCTACGGCACCCTGCGGATGCGCGGGCGCTATGACGCCGTGCTGAGCCTGGTGGTCGACCGGGCGCTGGACCAGCTGGACCCGCGCGTGCTGGACGTGCTGCGGCTGGGGACGCACCAGCTGTTGGGCATGAGGGTGCCCGCTCATGCCGCCGTCTCCCAGACGGTCGGGCTCGCTCGGGAACGCATCGGTGCCGGGCCCGCCCAGCTGGTCAACGCGGTGCTGCGCAAGATCGCCGCCGACGACACCGAGACCTGGCTGGAGCGCGCCGAGCAGGCGGCAGGCTCAGATCCTGACCAGCGGCTGGCGGTGCGGTGGAGCCACCCGGCGTGGATGGTCCGCGCCCTGCGCGAGGCGCTGGTCGGCCACGGACGCCCCGCCGAAGAGCTGGCCGCGTTGTTGGCGGCCGACGACGAACCGCCTCGCGTCACCCTGGTCGCCCGGCCGGGGCTGGTCGAGACCGAGGAGACCCTGCGACAAGCAGGCCCGGAGGCACGCGCCGGGCAGCTGGCTCCCACAGCGGTCGTCCTGCCCGGTGGTGACCCGCGTGCCCTGCCCGCGGTGCGTGACGGTGCGGCAGGCGTGCAGGACGAGGGCAGCCAGCTGGTCGCCCTGCTGCTCGCGGCGGCACCGCTCGACGGCCCCGACGCGGCCTGGCTCGACCTGTGCGCGGGCCCCGGCGGCAAGACGGCGCTGCTCGGCGCGCTGGCTGCGGGTCGGGGTGCGCACGTCGTGGCCAACGACGTCACGCCCCACCGCGCCGACCTGGTGACCCAGGCGGTGCGCGCGCTGGCCCCGGGCACCGTCGAGGTGCGCACCGGCGACGGTCGCGAGACGGGGGAGGAGGAGCCGGGTCGCTACGACCGGGTGCTCGTCGATGCCCCGTGCACCGGGCTCGGTGCCCTGCGGCGTCGCCCCGAGGCCCGTTGGCGGCGCACCCCGGCAGACCTGACGTCGCTGGGCGGGCTCCAGCGCGACCTGCTGGGCTCCGCCCTGCGCGCGGTGCGCGTCGGCGGGGTGGTCGGCTATGTCACGTGCTCCCCGCACCTGGCCGAGACGACCCTCGTGGTCACCGACGCGCACAGAGCAGCACGCAAGGCCGGGGTCGAGGTCGAGGTGATCGACCCGGCCCCGACGTTGCGCCAGGTCACCGACGCCGACCATGCTGACGCGCTGACCCCGGCCGGTACCGTCCAGCTCTGGCCGCACCTGCACGGCACCGACGCCATGTCGCTGACGCTGCTGCGACGCCTGGCCTGAGCCCGGTCGCCCCTGCCCTGAGGTGCTGAAGGGCTGAGGGGTCAGCAGGGTGAGTGGTGGAGAGGCGCCGAGTGGTGAGAGAGGCGGAGCGGGCTCCTGGCGCGCCTCCCACCGCGCAGGGTCTAGGCTGAGCGCGCTATGTCGGTGCAGATACATCCCAGCATCCTCTCGGCGGACCAGGTGAACCTGGCCGCCGAGCTCGTCCGCATCCAGGACGCCGACGCGGTGCACGTCGACGTCATGGACAACCACTTCGTGCCGAACCTCACCATGGGGCTGCCGGTGGTGACGCGGATCGCCGAGGTGTCCCCGCTCCCGCTGGACGTGCACCTGATGATCGAGGACGCGGACCGCTGGGCTCCCCAGTACGCCGAGGCCGGTGCGGCGTCGGTGACCTTCCACCTCGAGGCTGCGCAGGCCCCCGTGCGCCTGGCCCGCGAGCTACGTGCCGGCGGGGTCCGTGCCGCGGTCGCGGTGCGCCCGGCCACCCCGGTCGAACCTCTGCTCGACCTGCTCTCCGAGTTCGACATGGTCTTGATCATGACCGTCGAGCCCGGTTTCGGCGGCCAGTCGTTCATCGAGGGCACCCTGCCCAAGGTCCGTCGGCTGCGCCAGCTGGTCGGCACCGGCCCGCTCCGCATCCAGGTAGACGGCGGCGTCTCACGCTCCACGATCAGCGCCTTGGCTCAGGCGGGTGCGGATGTCTTCGTCGCCGGCTCAGCCGTCTTCGGCTCCGCCGACCCGGCTGCCGAGATCGCCGCCCTCCGGACGCTGGCCGAGGCCCCCCTCACCGCCTGACAGACCTGAGCCTGCTCGCACAAGAGCCCCTTCGACACGCTGGGGACTCTCGTCGCCTGGCATCGTAGATGCCCAGGTGGGACGGGTGTGATGGTGCTCGTAGGGCCCCTCTCTGATGCTGGGTGTCGGTGGCGGGTTGTCTGGTATGGGCTGGATCGTGTCGGTTGGTGATGTAGCGTGAGCCATCTGACTGTCAGTCGTGAAGCGGGAGGTGGGTCGTTGTGAAGTTCGCGATGGAGGCTGATGCCCTGTCGGTGCTGGGCCGTAAGAGCGGGGCTGAGTCTGATGACCTGGGGGCTCTGGTGCGCCGGCTGCGGGAGGCTGCTGAGCCGTTGGAAGGCACGTTCAACGGGACTGCGAAGGCTCGGTTCGTGTCGTTCAAGGAGCGCACCGACGAGGTCGCGGTGGTGCTGAACAACGCGTTGGTGGGTATCTGTGGTGCGATCGCCGGTCAGGACAGGGCGTTCCAGACCGCCGCGATGGAAGGCGCCGACGCGCACCGCTCTGCGGAGGGCTCTGCGGACTTCGCTGGGGCTGATGCGTCTCGTTTCGCCCCCAGAGCCTGAGAGAGGGAACGTATCGTGTCGATGAACCAGATGGGTCGTAACGACTACAGCATCGCGTCGTCGCAGGCGGCGCAGGCGAGCTTCGAGCGGGTGGCGTCTCAGCTGGAGGCGGCGTTGGCCCGGCGGGACCAGGACGTGAAGGCCGCGATGGCCGCGTACATGGCTGAGGGTGTCTCGGACCGG